>JAKQPS010000094.1 GCA_029564595.1 bacterium
GTTCTGCTACGCGGCGCAGGAGCGGCTGAGGCAAGCGCACAACGTCGTGGGCGCGTGGTATCGCGAAGGCGAGATTGCCACAAAGGACTATGACTCATTGCCCACGACGTGGCAGAAGTCGCTTAGCACCGCGTCGAAAGACGGCGCGCTGAGCGAGACGGTGTGGAAGGCATTCAAGGACGGCGCGTATGACATAGCCGAGAAAGACGTTATCGGCGAGTTGGGCGCGATGAAAGAGGCCGTCATGAAGGACGCCGCTCTCGTAGCGTCCGTTGACTTGGACAAAACGTTGAGCGCGGCAACGGCTGAAAAGTAATGGCTGTCGAAAACTACACCACATACAGCGAGTACGACGCGAGCGGGCTAGTCACTGTCGCGGCGAACACGCTTGCTGTGGCAGGCAACAACCAGACAGCTTTCAGCGTTCACAAGGTATTTGCAGCGGGCCATTTCAGCGGTGACTTTGAGCATGTTGTTGCTGTTGCGCTGAATAACGACGGCTCTACAAATTACGGATGGTGCCCATTTTGGGGATTGTCGAATGTAACAGCCGAATCCGCGCACTCCTTCAAAGAAATTAAAGCGGCGTCTGGTGACTGCCTCTATATTGCGCAATACGAGGACTCGGCCTCGAGCATCTGGTTTCGACTTTCTGAAATATCCACAGGGACAGAGTACACAGACTCCTACTACAGCGCGTCCTACGATACCTGGTACTACTGTGAAATTGAGCGCGACGAATCCACCGGCACCTATGGCACATTACTGTGCCGTATCTATAGCGACGAATCCCGCTCGACGCTAGTCGATACGCTCAGCGTCACACTGCATGAGAAGGAAGACTTCCGCACCGTTTATGCAGTGTCGTCCTTCTACAACAACAGCGGCCGCGCTTATTCGCAGGACATCAAAAACCTTGATTTGCAGGAGGCGGGGACTACGCACACGGTTACGGGTGCGATTACGCTGCCCGCGCTTGAAGTATCCGGCACGGCGTCAAAGAAACACGTCCACAGCGTCACGGGCGCGGTAACGCTTCCTGCCCTTGAAGTCAGTGGACAGGCCGCGAAGAAACACGTTTATTCGGCGACGGGTGCAATCACCCTTCCCGCGCTGGAAGTCTCCGGCACAGCCACAAAAAAACACGTCTACAGCGTCACGGGTGCGATTACGCTGCCCGCGCTTGAAGTATCCGGCACGGCGTCAAAGAGACACGTTTACGAAGCTACCGGCGCGGTGACGTTGCCCGCGCTGGAAGTCAGTGGGCAAGCCTCGAAAAAACACGTTTACGAAGCGACGGGCGCAATCACCCTGCCCGCGTTGGAAGTATCCGGCGAAGCGGCGAAGAAGCATATCTACGAAGTCACGGGCGCGATTGAGCTACCGGCGCTAGAGGTAGCGGGACAGGCGACGCGGTTCCATACGTGGGAGGTGACGGGGGCTGTCACGCTGCCCGCGTTGGAGGTGGACGGGCAGGCTGAAATCGCCATATCGCTTGCGTGCGGCGGGGAGACGGATTTTCAGGTGTATTCGAGCGAGGATGAGGACTACGTGACGGGTATGGCGCTGGTGGATAGCGGCCTGCTGCTGAATGTGGATTGGAAACAACGGGCAACGGAAG
>JAKQPS010000122.1 GCA_029564595.1 bacterium
GCTGTGCCAGCGCTGAGACATGTGTCTATCGTCAACGCATTGTCGTCATCGCAATCTGAGTTATTCAAACATGCAATCGTTGTATGCGAGCAAGCGGCTTCAACAGTTCCGGCGGCTACACATTCGTCAATTGTGTATGCATCATCATCATCGCAGTCAGCGTCTGTGTTGCAGGCTGCAGCTATATTCTCGCACGCCGATTGCGGCGTGCCCGGATTCAAACATACATCTATCGTTAACGGATCCCAATCATTGCAATCAGCGTCAGTGTTGCAGGCTACCGCCGTGTTCTCGCACACCGACTGCGGCGTTCCCGGATTCAAACACACATCTATCGTCAGAGGAATCCAGTCATTGCAATCCGCGTCAGTGTTGCAGGCTACCGCCGTGTTCTCACACACCGATTGCGGCGTGCCCGGATTCAAACACACATCTATCGTCAGCGGAATCCAGTCATTGCAATCCGCGTCAGTGTTGCACTCAACCTCCGTGTTCTCACACGCCGATTGTGCCGTGCCCGGATTCAAACATACATCTATCGTTAAAGGGTCCCAATCATTGCAGTCTGCGTCTGTGTTGCATTCAACCGCCGTGTTCTCACACACCGATTGCGGCGTGCCGGGATTCAGACACACATCTATCGTTAACGGATCCCAGTCATTGCAGTCCGCGTCTGTGTTGCATGCTACCTCTGTGTTCTCGCACACCGATTGCGGCGTGCCCGGATTCAGACATACATCTATCGTTAAAGGGTCCCTGTCATTGCAGTCTGCGTTTGTGTTGCACTCAATCGCCGTGTTCTCGCACACCGACTGCGGCGTTTCGGGATTCAGACATACATCTATCGTTAAAGGGTCCCAGTCATTGCAGTCTGCGTTTGTGTTGCACTCAACCGCCGTGTTCTCGCACGCCGATTGCGGCGTGCCGGGATTCAAACACACGTCTATCGTCAGCGGAATCCAGTCATTGCAATCCGCGTCATTGATACATTCAATTCCGTTATGGACGCAGACAGCCCCCGCCGTTCCGGGGTTCAGGCAAACATCCTCCGTGCGGACATCCGCGTCGTCGCAATCTGCGTCGCTCGAACATTCAGGAATCACATAGTTTATGGTCAATGAAGTGATGGCGGAGTGTCCGGCAACATCCTGCGCGGACACCACAAACGCGTTCAATCCTTCGTCCAGAGTCGCGCCCGCAAATGTCCATGTCCCGCCCAAAAGCGTCGCCGCCTCTCCGTTAACCTCAACGGCGGAAACACCGCTTACTGCGTCAGACGCCGAACCAGAAATAGTTATCACGGGCGCGACCACCACTTGCCCGTCCGCGTGACTTGTCACGCTCACAACAGGCGGCGCAGTGTCCAGTGTAAACGAAACGCTCTTTTGCACAGCCGCATTATTACTTGTGTCCTTGCAATCTACTGTCGCTGAATGTGTTCCGTCGGCGGGCGACAGCGGACATATCACAGAGAACGGAGTGACTGCACATCCTGCGGTCACATCCGTCCCGTTCAGTTTCACGACTACTGTCGCTGTGGCGACCGCCTCGTCGTCTTCAAGCTCGGCGCTCAACACAACAGGCGCCGCGTCGAGCAGCGCCCCGGCTGTCGGCTCCTCAATCGTTATCACCGGCTTGCTTGTGTCCGGCGCGTCGAAATTAATGATTAGTATATAGTTAGCAACATGACCCGCCGCGTCTTCAGCCGTCACCGCTATGGCGTTCGCTCCCTCGTCCAGCGACACGCCCGGCATCGTCCACGTTCCGCCTGAAATCGTAGCCGCCTCTCCGTTCACTTCGACCGACGCCACGCCGCTCGTCGCATCGCTCGCAGTTCCTGAAACAGTTATCGTGGGAGTTGTCACAACCTGACCATTTTCATGGCTAGTGACAGCCAGCGCAGGCGGCGTCGTATCAACAACGAAACTAACGCTCGCGCGCGGCGCGACGTTTCCGCTTGTGTCCGCGCAATCAATCGTCGCCGTATGCGCTCCGTCAGCCGGAGAAAGCGAACAGAATACCGACAAAGCGGACACATCGCACTGAGCGGTTATTTCCGCGCCGTCCAGCTTAACAACCACCGTATCAAGATCAACAGCCACATCGTCAATTAGCGACGCTGACAAAACCACTGAAGCAACGGAAAACAACTCTCCAACGTCAGGGGATATAACGTCGATTTCAGGAGGGTCATCGTCGCTTGAAGAATTATCAACAGTAACATTTATAGAAGTCGCTGAAAAATGACCCGAAGGCGGAGCCGCTGTATAAGCTCTTACGACGATTTCGACAGGGCCGTCTGAATATCCGTTTGTGTTGAAGAAAAATGAGTAACTGCCCTCGCGGTCATGAATGCGAACGCGTTCCACCTCCGCGCCCGCCGCATACAGTATCAAAGTGTGCATATTGCCCGCGTCAACGCCGTAATCACATGAAACGGGAATAATGCCAGACACGACTTCGCCCGCTTCCGGCGATTCAATCGATATCCACGGGACGTGCCATGCCAGAAGCTTGCCCGCTGCCAGAAACATCCCGGCAAGAACAAACGCTCCGACAACGACAACCAGCAATCTCAGAGCCACACGACCTTTTTGTCTATTCATGGAACTCTCCAATTATATTAAACGACGCAAATATACCCATAACGCGCCTACACATGCCCGATTTACATTCGAGACATCTCGCAACGACGCGTCACGAGAAACACCACATATTTACCGACCTTATGTTGTTGCTTATTCGCCTACATTCTTTGATTGCTCGCCGATTTTATCATCCCCAGTTGTCCCATGTCAACCATTATTTATTTATTGCTATCATGTTAATGTCGCGCAGCAACTAATTGCATCTTTACGCTAGCATATCCTTATTATTGATGTTGTTTGAGAATATACTCACCCTACTGCAATCGATATTAGTTATTTTGTCACAGTCCTTGTATAAGCTATTCAAGGAAAGCTGGAAAACAAATCGTTCTAGCCGAATAACGACATTGTCGAGGCTGAACGTTTTTGACACTGCGGAGGTTTCATGAATATTGAGGATGCACATTTCTTGTGCAGATGTCAGCAACAATTCATGAATGCATACGACAACCAATTGTTGCCGTTAAGACCTCGCGCGTATTTCTATATCTGTATTGCACAAATGCTTAAGAATTTAATATAATTGGGCGGTCACAAGTTGCAAATAAACTAGATATTCAACAATAAGCGAATCATTTGGAGGTTATGCATGCCCACTATCGACGTTTCATTCAGGATTGATGGCGAAAAAATGCCTGCGGACCATGGGTACCAGACGCTTTCCGCCATATCGCGTCTAGTTCCTAGCATTCACAGCGATTCAACGTGTGGGATATTTCCTGTTAACGGCGTCAACATTGGAAACAGGTTTATTTTGTTAAACGAAAGAAGTCGTCTTGTTTTTAGGCTCAGCCACGAAAAGCTTCCCGAGTTGCTGAAGCTCGCCGGAAAAAAGATTCTCATAAGTGAATGCCAGCTTCGTATCGGCATTCCTGAAGTATTCGCGTTGAAGCCGTCTTCTCATTTAAAAAGCAGACTCGTCACAATAAAAGGATTCATGGAGCCGGAACCATTTCTGGAAGCTGCCGTCCGGCAGTTGTCTGAGATGGGAATTAACGGAAAGCCGGCGCTTGCGCTCAGAGCTTCCCAAAGAAGCGCCTCTGCAGAAACTTCCTGTCAATATATAAGGCGCACCCTGCGCGTTAAAGACAAAGAGATAGTCGGATATGCCATGATCGTCGAAAGCCTCACCGCCGAAGAATCCATCCTGCTCCAAGAAAAAGGAATCGGCGGCCGCCGCCGGATGGGCTGCGGACTGTTCGTCCCCTATAAGAGGAAACAATAGTGAATTTTGACAGAATGCTCGCAAAAAGCGCAGTAGATACTGCGACAAATGAATCGTCGCTTCTTCAGAATCATCTTGAGGCAGTGACAATTGCAGGTAACAGTATTGTTAGAACAGCCGGGCATAGAATACTAGAGAACTTATCTTTAGACGTCAACGATTGGATGAAGCGGCTTGAAGTTGCCATCAAGCTCTCTTGCAGAATTCACGATATTGGAAAAGCCAACGAATCATTTCAAGCGATGGTTCGAGGGAAAGGTCAAAGCGGACAACAGCCAGTGCGGCATGAGCTTGTTTCATGTTATCTTATTATGAACAATGATGTAGTCGTCGAATGGCTGAACAATAATCTTTCAGACTTGTTTGTCGAAGATCAAGAGCACATTTGGAATGTGATATTCAGCGCTGTCGCAGGACATCACACAAAAATGGATTATCCATGGGAGAAAGCCGCTCCCGCTCTTAAACATGGCGGCTTTGGTTTGTCTCTCAAGATACACACATCTCATCCGGATTTTCTTTCTATATTTTCAGCGACCGACAAATTCGCTGCGGCCACAGAATTATCTTTGGTCGACAGCAGTGAAAATTCAATATTTGATTGGCAAAACGTATTTGCTTTAAAAAACAGGAAATGGAAACAGTTTCTATCTGAGCATCCTGACTGGAGAAGGTTTGCCGCAGCCGCAAAAGCGCTTTTGATGGCCGCAGACGCAGCAGGCAGTTCCATGTTGCCCGCGAATATTCCAATATCGAAGTGGATTGAGAACGCTCTTGCAGATTGTCTGCTGGCTGACGACCTTCAACAAGTGATAGATGAACGTCTTGGCGGAATGACTCCGAGACCATTTCAGATCAATGTCGGCGACTCGAAAGCGAAAGTCACTCTCGTAGAAGCGGGTTGCGGTTCAGGAAAAACCATCGGCGCATACATATGGGCTAAGAGGCACGCGGCAGGAAAGAAGCTTTTTTTCTGTTATCCGACAACCGGAACCGCCACAGAAGGATATCTTGGATATATAGCCCAATCGCCGATTGAAGCGGAGCTTATTCACTCGCGGTCCGTTGTAGATCTCGAAGATTTTGCGCAATCTGGAGAAGAAGACTATTTTGAGAAGCCGGTCCGCATCGAATCTCTAAAAGCTTGGGACGCTCGCATTGTTATATGCACTATTGATACGGTTTTGTCTCTTGTGAGAAATAATCATCGCGGTCTCTACAGTTCGCCGGCGCTTCTTTCCTCAGCATTCGTTTTTGATGAAGTCCATTCGCTCGACTATAGAATGTTCGAAGCGTTGGCATCATTCATGAAAGCCCTGCCGAATGCTTCCTTTCTTTTAATGTCAGCTTCAATCGTGTCTGCGCAAAAACAGCTTATTGAAGCTAGCTTTCCTGACATTGCCATGATATCCGCCCCTGCCGATATTGAGTCGCTCCCACGATACACAATAGAAAACAAAATCGATCCGGACGCAGCTTTCAACATAGCGGTTGAATATGTAAGAGCTGGAAAAAAAGTCCTTCGTGTGGCAAACACGGTTGCAGAAGCTCAACGATGGTATGACATGTCCGCGATGAACACGCTAAGAACAATCGTGTATCACAGTCGTTTTAAATACATAGACAGAAAAAGACAGCATCGAAGCATGATGGAAACCTTTGAAGACGAATCAGGAGTTCTGGCAATAGCGACACAAGTGGCGGAGATGTCTCTTGACTTAGACGCCGATTTACTCATTACCGATATTGCACCGGCATCGGCGCTCATTCAAAGGCTAGGCCGTCTTAATCGCAGAATAACTCCAGATGCGCCGGGTTCGCCTCGCATTGCTGTTGTTTTGCCTGTTGAGAAAGCGGCGCCTTATCAGAACGAAGAATTAGAAGCCGCTCAAGATTGGATATCACGTTTGATTTCTCTTGATCGCGCTGTTTCGCAGTCTGACCTATCTGTTGCGTTGACGGAGATCGCCGCTCAATCCGAGCCTGTAGATTCATTTCGAACAGAAAATGTTGAGTGGTTGGATTCAGCATATTTTTCTTTTCCCGGCAACGTCAGGTCTACGGGCATATCTGTTCCTGTCATCATGGAAGAAGATATCCCTGTTTGTCGCAATTCTCGTATCGAACTTGAAAAACATACCATTCCTATGAATTACACATCGTTTATGGACAAATGGAATGTTTATAAAAACCGATGGATAGCCCCGAGCGGAGCCATCGAATACAACCCGGAAAGGGGAGCAAAATGGCGCAAATAATGCGACTTGAATTATTCGGTTTAGGTATGTCTCCATTGCACCGCGCGGGACTGGCTGGTCTATACATGACGCTGGACGCTTTCTCCAAGAGCGGATTGAGAATACCCGGTCTGGAATGGAGCTTGTCTCCTTCGGGTGTCGCTCTCGAATGGCTCGACGAAAAACCCGGCTCGGCGTTCAGGAATCTAATATCGAAGTCATTTCAGATTGACGACAATGGCTTTTTTCATTTTCCGGGGCTGGAAACCGAAGGTCCTCTTTCCATTGAACATAAGCATCTTCTTTACGACGCTCTAAAACACACTTTTCTTCAATTTGGGCCGAACCGAAAAACTGGAGCAAAAACAGCTTTATCATATCAAATCAACGACCAATTCATTCTTGATGAAGGTTTTTCTCCAATTTTATCTTATAGGCATCAGGGTTCTCCAGAAATGTTTTTAAACAACGATCAATTCTGCGATTCAATAAAACTTTCAGGTTGGCTTTTTCCGGGAGGAACTGTAAGGCATGTAGGTTCCGGAGCGACAGACCTTGAAGAGCCGACAGACCGAGCATTGTGTCTCTTGTTTTCTTCTGTCGGATGCTTCTATTTCAAAATTCAGTCAAAAACACAAGGCCGCAAAACGCGCGCGGCTCTTATTGTTCCTATCATCAACGATTTGGAAGCATACGTTGAAACTCGCCGAGTCATGTATGGTCAGGATGTCTCTTCGCTCACGGCTTCCGGCGCGTCGGACGCGGCGCTTCGGTTTCTTGTAGCTGTCCGCGCTTCCCGTCTTGCGGGTCGCATTTCGACTCTTACTGAATCAGATATTCAATGTCAGACAGTTTCTTTTGGCATTGTAGGATGGAATGAAAAACAAAAAGTCAGAACAATGGTTCAGACCGTTGACGTCAAAACGCTTAAGTATCTCGACAACTATGAAATAGCGGCGAGCATCTTTAAGAACAAATGGCAGCGAATAAAACAAAAGACAAACCGAAAAGGCGAAATTGAGGCTCCATCTCGCGATTTTGTCAAAACCTACGCCGCGCGTGAGATTATCGCCGGCAACATCGCCCGCGGATCTCCTTTTTTTCATGGCTTTTCGAATTACATGACAAACAAAGAAACAAGAGAACAATTACTTTACGAAAGAAAGGAGTTGAACGAAATGGTGGAAAAAGCAGTGTTTGATGAAGAAAACCAGCGAATCCTGATTTCAGCATGTCATGAGGCGTGGCGTCGAAGGCTGGGACAACTCGGCGACCGTTCTCGCTCTGAAAGCACAGATTTTAATTCGCTTGCCAACCGGGAGTTTGAACGCTGGCGCGTGTCTCTGGCGCGCTGTAAAAACGCCTCCTCTCTCCGCGAAACACTTGTTGACTTCTGGTCCAGAACCGGTCCTCTTCCGGCGTTGCAGAACCGCTGGCAGGACATTCTCTCATTGCTGGACGACCCGCAGTGGCGTTTAGCTAAAGACCTCGCGCTTCTTGCGCTCGCCAGCTACAAACCGGCAAACAAGGAAGAAGAAGCGGCGCTTGCCGGAGATTCAGATCAAAAAGGAGAAGAACTATGAGCAAACATCTTTTCGGAATAGTTGTCACGCCTTACGGCCCCGCAGCCAACAATCGCGGCGAAAACGAAGGAAACATCACCACTCTTCAAAAACTTCTCTGGAAAGGAGAGGTTCACACCACTGTTTCTGCGGAAGCCATCCGTTGGGCTTACCGTTACTTCTGGCAAAAGAAAGGCCTGCCCGTGAACCGCAAGTGGAACGAGGATAAAGCCGACCACGAATGGCAGGATAAGACTTGGGCCCCATGGACTGACCCGGACGCCTCCGGCAAAGATATGCCCACTTTTATCGACGACGACGTTCTTGGATTCATGCTCGCCGAGGGGGCAAAAACTGACGGCAGCGATTCAACCGACGCCTTGAAGAAAGATCTCAAATCCACCGAAGAACAACTCAAAAGCATGTCGAAAGAGGACAAAAAAGGCGAGGCTGGAAAAGCTCTAGAAGCAAAAGCCAAAGAACTCAAAGCAACAATCAAGGCTCTCTCTAAAGGAGTTTGTGACAAGCGACGCGGCCCTCTCGAAATATCACGCGCCATTTCTCTTGTCCCCTTCGCCGGCGACATAACTTTCAACGCAAAAAGCGGCGAAAAGACAAACGTCAGCCTTTACGGCACTGAAGTTCACGCCACCCGCTATCAGTATGGTTTCGCTATCACCCCTGAAAATCTTCGTGAAAAAGCTCGCGCGCTTGATGTCGTAGACGCCGTGGCTTCCCTTTCTGAAGTGGCAGGCAACCAGAGCCGTTTTCTGTTTGATTTTTCACCCGAGACCATAATCTTCAGATGGACGGATGATTTCGCTCCAAGATTTCTCTACGGTTTTTCAGAGCTGGATGGAACGGTTTCAATCACGGACGTGATTTCAAAAATCAAGTCGAAAGACATAGACGCATCCGAACTGTTCATCGGCGGCCCGGTCGTCGACTCTCTTTCGGAAGGCGACAAAAAAGAGATTGAAAAAGCCGCTTGTTTCGCAGGAGTCAAACAAGCGACTGAAGCATTGAAGGCTCGTATCAGCGCCGATCTCGGTCTTTAGCGTTGAGTGGCTGAAAGAGAGGTATATATGAATATCGCTTCTTTGTTTGTTTCGATTCCAGTCGCGTCATTTCGCGCCCCTTTCGCGCGCGAATACTTTGAGACGCTTCCCTGCCCGCCTCCTTCGACCGTCTTCGGAATGCTGTTGTCAATGGTTGGCGAACCTGACAGGCTTGCTCATGAAGGCGCGGAAATCGCTTTGGCTCTTGTTTCGCGTCCTGAAAAATCCGTTGTTCTTCGCACTTTGTGGCGCGTCAAAGACCGCAAACAACAACCCGGCTCCGGCAACAATAGAACTCCCGGATTTCAAGAACTCCTCACAGGCGTAAATCTTTTTGTGTGGGTTCGCTCCGGAGAGAATGAACGCTCCTCCGCTTCGCTCGCAGACAGAGTTCAAAAAGCGCTTTCCTCCCCCGTTACAGTCAATCGGTTCGGTGGTCTTTCGCTTGGAGAAAGCTCTCATCTTGTTGACGAAGTAAGACCGATTAGAAGCGATGACCCGAAAACAGGCTGGGCGCTGGTGGCGGACCCCAGAGGCAGCCTATCAATGCCGATTTGGCCCGACCATGTCGGCTCCGCTTCCACTCGTTGGGCGTCTTATTTCTTGCGGGAAGAAAACTTCGACGGATTCCCATCTGAGCAAGCATGGACCGTCGTGTCAAGGAGAGCTTGAATTAGTGGACGCCTCACACGACCCTCAAATACGCGTCATGGCTCTCCATGCGCTTGCGTATTGTGAGCGTTTGTTCTATCTGGAAGAGGTCGAGGAAATCCGGCTCGCGGACGCCGATGTGTTCGCGGGCCGTTCCCTCCACCTTGATCTTGCGTTGGAGAACGCTCTCGAAAAATCCGAAGTCGATCTTTCTTGTGAAACCCTCGGATTGGTCGGCCGCGCCGACATCATTAAAAAATCCAACGGCGAATGGATTCCTTTCGAGCATAAAAAAGGCGCTTCCCGCGCGGTCGACAACGCTCATCAAGCTTGGCCGCCGGACTCCCTTCAGGTTGTCGCATACGCCATGCTCCTCGAAACAAAACTCGGACACCCGGTTTCGGAGGGCAGAATCAGATATCACAGAGACAACGTCACGGTCAGGGTCGCTGTCGATTCTGATGCGCGCCAAAGAGTTCTAGCCGCCGCCGCCCGCGCGCGCCTCCTTCGCTCTTCTCCCAACCGCCCCCCTGTCGCGGACAACGACCGTCTTTGCCTTCATTGCTCTCTTTCTCCCGTGTGCCTCCCTGAGGAAGATAGAATTGCCCGAAACAAGAACTGGTCGCCCATTCGTCTGTTCCCTCCAGACAGGGAGGGTCGCGCCATTCACGTCACGTCCCATTCCGCCGTGATTCGCCGCTCCAACGACCAGCTAACCGTCCAAGTCAAGGATGCGGACGACCTTCATTTCTCTTCGAACGAAATCGACTCGCTCATTCTCCACGGGTATCCGCAGATAACCACGCAGGCGCTCCATCACTGCGCATACAACGGGATTCCCGTTCATTGGATATCCGCCGGCGGACGCTACGTCGCCGGACTTCTCGCCGGAGCAGGCTCGGTTCAACGGCGACTCAGACAATTCAAAGCCTTATCGTCTCCGGCCATTTGTATTGATCTTTCCAGAAGAACCGCC
>JAKQPS010000105.1 GCA_029564595.1 bacterium
TTTCGAGTATCCGTCCGGGCGGCCTTCAACATCCGCGCCGCATGAAGAAGGCGTTGCTTTTTGACAATAATAGATATTGTATCCGCCGCCTCCCGCCAGATCAGCCTCGGAGCCGGGGTCCCAGTTGACATTCACGCCGAACCTGCCGAGCAACAAAACGACCGAAGGCTCCACCTTCGACGGCGGCTTCAGGTCTTGCGGCGCGCAGACGGTCGGCTCAGACCATGCCGACTTGTTCCCGCCGACATCCACCGCGCGGACCTGATATGAATAAGGCGTCATATTTACAAGCCCTGATTCTATGTGGTAATCCGTCAGAATCGTGTTCGTATTTATCTGCACGCCGTTCCGCCTGATGTCGAATCCGTAGAGAGAAGGATCGGAGACCCTGTCCGCCGTCCACTCGCAGGAGCAAACCCCGTCGCTTCCTTGAGGCGTTGCGCAGGAGAAGTCCGAAATCACGGATTCCAATGGCGCGTCCCAATCCTCAGGTGTGCACACCGCGCTGTTCCATAGATAAACCGGTGTTTCTTGATTGCCGGGTTCTGCGGATGTATTTACTGCGGAGAAATAGAAATACCTTGGACTTCCGTTCAATTCGCCTACTGGTATGTTGAATGTTTTCGTGTAAAGAGAAGAGCCGTTTTCCGGGAAGTTCGCAGGACCGGACAGAGACTCCACAAGCGTCGCCGTGTTCTTGTCGTTTACGGTGTTGTAATAGACGTTGTAATAAGATGAAAAAGACTTGTCTGGCGAGGGAAGAATTTCAAAAACACAGCTATTGCCTGCCGCAGGCGGCGCTGCCCCCTGCTTGACGCAAGTTGATGTCGACCCTTGTCCGCCCGACTTGCAGGTGGTTGATTTTACTAACGGATTAGTCGGCCTTGGGATAGGATGTCCCGGCAAACTCTTGTAATCCTTTATCATCTGCAGTCCGGGAGCCATATCGACAATGTAGAATGGCGTTCCTCCGGATAATTGAATTTTTCCTGTCAGGAACACCATCGTTGAGCTTTTGCTCGACGAGCCGATCAATGTCTTTCCGTTTGGCAAGGCGTTTTTAACTATAAATCGCGGTTCGCTATTGTAGTAGTTGATTTTCAACCTTGATTCATAGTCTCTTCCCTCAAAAATCCTGCATCCAAGCGGGTCGGGGGTATTCGGGTTGGTCACGCAGTCGCCGTTCCAAAGAACTTTGCTCGGGAAAGAGACAGATTCGGCCTTTGGCGTGAAGGTCAACGCGAAAGCGTTCGGAAAGTGCATGTCTGCGGGATTCGGATCTCTGATATCCGGGTTGTAAATTATCATCAGATAGCCTTCAATGGCGCCCGCTCCTGATTGAGGAGGTTGCGCCCCAAGCTTTATCCTTGCGCACAACACATCTTCACCGGGCAGTTCTCCGAATCCTTTTCCCGCTCCGACGGAAAAACCGTGAACGTCGATTATCTCCCAGCCTGAGACAACAGATTGATTTCCATTTTCGTCCGGCTCTCCGCATGTGTCTCCTACAGGGTCGTTGATGGTATAAGAGGTTCCGCAAACAGGAGCGCCCTGCTGGTTGACGGAGCAGCGCTCATGGCTCGACATCTGCGCGCAGTTGTTTGTGGCGGGCGTTTCATAATGGGAATTCCACGAAGATAGCCAAGCGCAGGGCGCGTTATCCGGACTGGGGAGTTGTGAAGTGACATTTCCCCTGCTGTCCGCCGCAACGATGTAATACGTGACTGAATCGGAAAGTGTCATTCCGGCCAAATCGATTTCGCCCTCGAATTTGCCAGTATCAGAATTATAGGACATTGTGACGTATTGCGTTGCGGCAAAATCATCGTTAAACCGGTAGTAGAGCCTCGGATTGTCGCTGCTGTGGCACGCGCCTGTTCCGTTCGGATTGGGGATGCAGGGGGGATTAGGAGAGATGGCCGGGTCGGGCCTGCCCCACCATTCCGCCATTGCGCAGTCGTTCTGATCGCAGTTTGCGCCGCAACAGGATTGCATTTGCTCCTGTCCTTCAATGGTCGCGTAAACTTTCATTTCTGCGCCCATCACCGCCGATGAATTGACGATGTTCGTAATTATCGGCGGTTGCGGCATCGTCGGGATATCAAACTCGAACCTAATATCTTCCGCCGTCGCCCCGCGCGAGACGCAAAATATCATTGCCGCGGCAGCTATGACGGCAAATGCTACGAATCTCGTTTTCCGGCTCGTTTTCGATTGTTTATTCATCCGGCAAGACCTCCGTTTTGCGGCGCCGGGCTTCTTTCACTCCCCGCGCGGCTCTGTCAGTTTTTACTCTTCCCCCTACCGGCCCGCGAACAGCGCTGAGAACCGTTCGGCGACGTCGGATTGACAAAAGAAAACAAGGCTGCCCGATAAATATATATCAAAATTGTTGCCAACTTGCGACAAATACCCCTAAAAAGAAACCGTTTATTAAAGCCGATATTTTTTTCGCCGCTCTTTCGGTATTCCAGATTAAAGGCCAAACTGTGACTTTTT
>JAKQPS010000109.1 GCA_029564595.1 bacterium
CGAAGAAGTCGCCCGCGAGCTTGCGTCAAAGCTTTCCAAGATTTGGGTATTTGCCGAAATCATACTCTTCGTCATGATCGGCTTTTCGCTTGAACCCTCGGCCGCCTTTGAGGCGGGCTTTCGCGGCCTTCTCGCGATTTCAGGCGGCCTCGTTTTCCGATCGCTCGGCGTGTGGGTCGCGACTGCCTTTTCCCCGCTCACCGTGCGCGAACGCCTGTTTTGCGCCATCGCCTACCTTCCGAAAGCGACCGTCCAGGCAGCTCTCGGCGGCGTCGCCCTGTCCCGGGGGATTCTCCAAGGCCAGACCATTCTTGCAATCGCCGTACTCGCGATCCTCTTCACCGCGCCGCTCGGACTTCTGGGCATCCGCTTTTTCGGAAACCGCCTGCTCGAAGCCGACGGCGACGAAGCCTTTCCGCTCGGACAATAAGACGCTATTTCGGGCATCGAGCGCCACGATGCGCGTGAGCTTTCCGCTCGCATGCGCTCGGGCGTATCGCCAAGCGCCTTCGATCCTCGATCCGGCGTGCTTTGTCGGTTTTTGTGATATATGTCACATTCTCTGCCGGCGGAATTGCGTAAAGTAGAAGCAAACCTGCTGTGCGGAGGCATTACTATGAAACTGGATGTGATACGAGAACTGAACGCGGACCATGCGCGCCTTGCATCGACGCTCGGCGTGCTGAGCGGCCGCCCTGAACTGGACGCGGAAGCCGTTCTCCTGCTCAAGGATGTGCGCGCCCAGCTGTCCGCGCATCTCGAGCGGGAGGACAGGAAGCTCTACCCGGAAATGCGCGCTGCTGCTGAGAAGAACGAAGGGTTGCGCGAAATGTTGAAAGTTATGGGTCTCGAAATGAACGAGATCTCCGCCAAAGCGGTCGCCCTGATCGACGGCTGGATTGCCGGCAAGGGCGCCGGCCGCTTCGCGGAAGATTTCGCGTTCCTGCATGCGCTCCTGAAGGACCGCATACAGCGCGAAGAAAACAAGCTGTACGCCAAATATCTCAAGCTGTAGACTGCTCAGGGCTCCTGGCCGAAGCGCTCTCCCTCTTCCGCATCGGTCCGTGCCTTGTTGTCGGCGTACAGGTTGAATGGCTCCATCGGATTGTCGAGCCCTTCCGCCAGTTTGGGCACAGACAGAAGGAGCGTATCCTCGATAAAGGGAATCTTGAGCGAGTATTCCTCGGTATCACGGCCGTCGAAGAACTCGACGCGCACCCGCATCTTTTGTCCTTTGACCGAAACCTTGTCGCGGTCACCTTTCATGTATTCGACGGCTTCGCCTCCGTTGACCGAGACGGTCATGCCGCGTATCGCCTGCCAGGATCCCGCCGGATCGGCCTTGTTGTCTATCAGTACGGTATGCGTGCGCCCGGTCACGAGAAACAGCGCGAGCAGCCCGATGTACGCAACGCCTATGGCGGCGCGGAGCGCGAGTGTTTTTGTTCCGCCGTGCTTCTGTTCGCCTTTCATGCTTCTTCTCCTTCGGATCTCAGAAGTGCCCGCGCTTTTTCGGCTTCACGCCTGGATCTCCATGCGTGAATGACCAGCGACAGCGCGATAACGCCGTAGCCGATGAACTGCCTGAAGTATTCGCCGATGTTTGCGGAGCCGAACAGGTTTTGTCCCGCCATCGGCACGACGATGTACATCAGGTGGAGGAGCAGAACGCCTGCGAAGACGTTGGGGATGCTCGCCTTGGTGAGCGAAGCCCCTCCGACGAGGATAGCGGCTGCCGCGAAGAAGCCGGTCTGGTCGTGGGCGTTGTAGGTATTCATGTTGCCCATGTTCTGCAGGAAGATGATCTGGCCGAAGCAGGCAAGCACCGTCGAGATGACGATCGACAGAATTCTGGTCTTTTCGACCGGTATGCCGGCGGCGTTCGACACATGCTGGTTTTGGCCGACGGCGCGCATGTCCTGTCCCAGTTTGGTTTTCTTGAACCAGACGATGAACACGCACAGCACGACGATAATCGCGTACGAGAGCATCGGAAGCCTGACGCCGGCGATTTTTACCAGCCAGGCGTTGTCCAGCACCTGCCGGACCGGCTCGAGGTTGAGCGTGTTGCGCACGCCGAATCCGCGCGACAGGGCGATTGCCCGGTTGTGGAGCGGGATGACCGAACCGAAAAGGTAGAGCACCACGAACTGGTAGATGCCGTTGAAGAAAAATCCGAGGATGTAGCTCGTTACCATTTCCCGGCCGCGGGCATGGTTCAGGATGGAGCCCGCTATCCAGCCCAGAAGGATGGAGACGGGAAGGCCGAGCAGGGCGGCGAAGCCGAGTCCCTGCATGCCGCCGATGCCCCAGTCCATGGCGAAGATAAGTCCGATCTGGCCTGCCATGGCGCCGAGCACCATGCCGAAGTTGATGCCCATTCCCGCCATGATGGGGAGGATCAGCGAGAAGACAAGGAATGCGTTCCGGCCGATACGGGTCATCAAGTCGTCGATGATATGCACCGGCGAGAGGCCCGAAAGGGGAATCGACGCGATGGTAATCGCGAGGAAAATGACCGCGACGAGATTGTCTGCGATAAAGCTTTTGAGTACGAACTGTTTTTTCATCGCGTCACCTTCGATTTGCGCGTCAGCGCATAGAGAATCATGCCGTTCGAGAGAACGA
>JAKQPS010000114.1 GCA_029564595.1 bacterium
GGAGGAGCTGAAGGCGAAGGCTGAAGCGGAGCGAAAGCTGCAAGCCGCGTTCGATGCCGGTGAGAGACAGCGCAGGGAAAAGAGCGGCATGGGGCTGTATATCCCGGAGTCGGCGGATATCGCTTCGTCCGGGACGCTTCCCGATGAGGAAGCCGTGCGGCGTGCGCTGGCGCTTGCCCGGAGAATAAACGATCCTCAGTGGCAGTACGAGGTTGCAACGGAAACCGGGGGCAGGTCTTCTCTGCTCCAGCAAATGGATGATCCGCAGTGGCAGTACGAGATGGAGCGGAATGCAGCCAGAAGCAAGAAGGCGAATGACGCCGAAGATGAGAAGAAGATAAAACATCCTGTTGTGAACGACGACTGGATTGTTCGCGATGTCTACGGAAAGAAGCTCTCCGAAGTTCTTGGACGGGACAAGGAATTGCGTTTAGCGGAAGAAAGAGAAATTTCCGAAGGGAAATACCCTGTCGTGAACGACGACTGGATTGTGCGCGACGCCTACGGGAAAAAGCTCTCCGACGTGCTTGTCAAGGATAGGGCCTTGCGGGAAGAGGAAGCGAAGGAGATTGCGAAGCCAGGGGTTGTCGGGGCGATTCTTGGTGGCGGCAACTTTCATGATATAGCGGAGAAAATGCCGGATGGATGGGTAAAAACCATCGTTTCCGGAATGAGCGCGCGTCAGGAGTTGTATCGCCTCGGGGAAATCTGGGACAAGAAGACGAATCGCGGATTGGTTCTGACCCCGGCGGAACAAATGGAATACGACAACCTTATGGGGTCCGATCTTGGTAAAAAGATGGAAGAGGAGCATAAGCGTCTTGGAAAGGGTTTCAATCCTGTCAATTACGTAAAAAAGACGATGATGGGGCCGGAGCGTCCTCAGAGTACCTGGGATAAGATGCTGTTTGGACTTGGAGAGTCTATTTTCAGTTCCATGTTGAGCCCTATGAGTAAGGCAACGCGTGATGCTCTTCCCGTGACGATGGCTGTTGCCGTCGGGCAGGCGATGCTTGGGAAGCCAACTAATATTGCTTCTTTACAGCACGCAGCCAAGATCAACATGATCGTTCCGGCAGCGGTTGGAATGATGCGGTGGTTCCATTCGATGAATGATTATAGAAAAGCTGGCGGCGCGATGTCGGAAGCCGAGATAAGGAACATGAAAAATTCGCGCGGCGAGTATTTGAAAGATACTCTTCGTCCTGATGAGATAGCCTTGTTCGCCAACTGGAACTCGATGTGGGGGGTTCTTGCCGAAGGAGTCGGGGAGTCGGTTTTTCTCGGAGTGGCAAATAAGGTGATACCGAAAAGCATTCGGTCTGCGGTCGGCGGATGGGTTCTCCCCGGCGGAGGGAAAGCAAATACTGGTTTCGGCGGGATGTTGGCGAGTGCGCGCAATCTTGCCGCCGCGTATGCCATGGAAATAGGGACGGAGAATATAGAACAGGTAGGGACGCAGGGTACGCGTGATATTTCCACATGGTTACATAATGAACGGAAGAACGATCCGGAGAGCATGGCTGCATACATGTCGTTCGACGACAGGATGAAAGAGTTGTGGGATACAACCATGGAGACGGCAACATCTTTCTTCCTCCAATTCGCCATTCCGGGGACGTTCGCAATCAAAAGCGGGTATAACGATGGGCTTACCGCACAACAATTCAATGAAAAGGTTGATCAGGGGATAAATCTGCTTCCGGCTGCGGTGCAGATGGTGGTCAATGACGGCGGCTATATCGACGCGAAGACGGTCGAGCGCGTGAACGCTCTGACGGCGCAGGCGAAAGAGGCTGCGGAGAAGGGCGACTACGTGAAGGCCGGAGAGTTGCTTGGACAGGCTGGACGCACGTTTATTTCGGAGCGAGCTGAATCCGTTCGTAAGGGAGCGGATGAGGTTGCCGTCATGGCTAAGGGGAACGTCGATGTGGACGGGAAGGCGTTTGTCGAATCTCTGCTGAATAAGGCGCGCGAAGAGTTGGCACTGTTCGGGGAGAAGGAAGAGAGCGTTAACGCCGCCGAGAGCGATATCAACAGCGCGTACAACGCCTCTGTGATGCTTCCCGGTATGCAGCGCCGCGTGGATGCTCTCGGAAGGCTTGTAACGTTGGATGGATTAAAGGACGACTCCGTTATTGTTCTTGCCGAAAAAACAGTCAGAGAGGCGCTTGGGAAAGCGAACGAGGCTATCAAAAAGAACAATGTCCAGGTTATGAATCAACATCTTTTTATAGCCGACAAGATGTTGGAAACCGGGCATGAACGGTTGAAGGAATTGGGACTGCTTCCCGACACCCC
>JAKQPS010000135.1 GCA_029564595.1 bacterium
TGTCAATTGGACTCCCGACGGGAGAATATTATATACGACAGCGGATTCTCTTGGCGGAGAGGACAAATTGTATGTGATGAACGCTGACGGGACTAACAAGCAAATATGGAATGTTCCTGCGGGAGAGAACGACATAGAAGACGCGGTAATGACGGATGATGGCAACTTTATCTTCTATGTGAATGATTTGTTTATTCACGTTATGTATTCGGACGGCAGCGCGAATCTGAATCTTGGAGTTTACGGCGCTGTGCTTGACTACCATCCCGGGCCGTGAGGGAGCGGGGGGAGATGGGGAAAGAATAAGGAAATAAAACATAAGCATTAAGCGGACGCATGACGGGGTTTGTGGCAAAAAAAGAGTCGAAATATTGGACGGCGATCAGGACGGCGATTAGGACGGCAGGGTAAGTGTACATGATCTTGGGCCGTTGAAAAGGAATTTCGGACTTGATTGCGGGCCGAGAGCCAAGAAAGACGTCTTGCGCGGCGTCTCTGAAGGGATGCGCGGCATGGCCCGGCTGGACTTCAACGAAGACGGCGTCATCGACTTTAAGGACGAGCAACTGATGGAACTCGGAAAAGACAGATGCGGGGTTTTATAAGACATAACAGATGGGCATTTTAATTAAGGATATTTGATGGCGAAAATGTTGAACAATCAATAATGGATGGAGCTCAGGATGAAAAACAGCAGATTACTGTCGAGCATGACTCTAATTGGAATACACGCAATGATGGCTATGGCGCTATTATCGGCAAGGGCGGAAGCGTCTCCGCTGATCTATTTGCGCGGAGTTCCAGCGCATGTGACGGAAACTAGCGGATTCGATTCGGTTCAACACGAATTCACGGCAGAAATTGTCTTGGCTGGGGTCAGCAGGCTCAAAGGGATGAGCATAACGTTTATGTATGACTCGAGTGTGATGGAGGCAGTTGATGAGAACGGACAGACCGCTGATTCATCCCGGATTCGTCGATAGAGCTGACGAACGGGGGCGATTTTCATAGCGTCGAACTGCTTCGTTGCCGCCACATTTTTTTGTTCACGAACCCTATGTTCTATTCACTGCAAAAATGCGTCTTGCGCCTCGCATTTCATCCGCTCTGAACAATCGCTCCCGAATCCTAATGTCGGATTCGGGTTCATTGACTATATATCCGGGATTGTTTGACACAGAGATAAGCAACGAAGTGGAAGACACTAGGTCGGTGGTAATTGGGGATGAGGCAGACACAACGCTGCAAGGGATTATAAGATTGACGGGATTATCCACGGGAAGCGCGGTTGATGTAAGCGGGGAGCAAGTTATACGAAGAACTAAATGAAAGCTCCCATTAACTATTTTGTGAAAAGCATCATGCGCAAAAGAAAAAGTTTTGCGCATGGCACACTTGGTAGTGGGTAGAATCATCTAATAACATGTATAAACCGTTTCCATGTCGAGCCAGTTCGGCCCGGCTTTGACGTCTGCCGGAAGTTCGACGGATAGAGCGCCCCAATCGCGTCCCGCTGCTTCCATCGCTCTGCGGGTTTTCTCCGCCGTGTCCGCCACTTTTTCCACCGGCGTTTCAAGCACGATTTCGTCGTGAACCTGAAGGAGCATTAGAGCGTCCATTTCGCCCGCGAGGATCATCTTGTGAACGTCTATCATGGCGAGTTTCATAATGTCCGCCGCAGAGCCTTGAATGCGGGTGTTGAAAGCCGCGCGCAATCCCGCTTCGCGTTCCTGCCGGTTGGAAGACCTCAGTTCCGGCACGCGGCGTCGGCGTCCGAACAGCGTCTCTGCGAAACCGTCTTCAAGGAGTTTTTCGTTTGTCTTTTCTATGAAGTCGCGCACGCCGGGGAACCGCGAGAAATAAGTTTCGATGAAGTCGGCGGCCTGCTGACGGGAGATGCCAAGCTCTTGCGAAAGCCTGAACTCGCGCATCCCGTATATGAGGCCGAAGTTGATTGTTTTCGCGTATCTGCGCTGGTCCTGCGTCACTTCCGCGACGGGGACGCCGAACACCTGAGCGGCTACGGACGCGTGAATGTCTTCCCGGTTACGGAACGCTTCGAGCAGGGAAGGGTCGCCGGACATCTCGGCGAGGAGCCGTATCTCGATCTGGGAGTAGTCGGCGGAGACAAGGGCGAGGCCTTTGGAGCCGGGGATGAACGCGCGCCTGATTTCGCGCCCCTCCTCGGAGCGCACCGGGATGTTCTGCATATTTGGATTGCTGCTTGACAACCTGCCTGACGCGGCCAGCGTCTGGTTGAAGCTCGTGTGGACTCTGCCCGTGCGCGGGTTTATCAGCGCGGGCAGCGCGTCTATGTACGTGCCGCGAAGCTTGCTCGCCTGCCGGAACTTTATTATCAGCGGGACCGCCGGGTGGTCGCATTTAAGCTGTTCAAGGACGGCTATGTCGGTGGATTCCTTTTTGACTTTCCTGAGTCCGAGTTTTACGAAGAGCAACTCGGCCACCTGTTTCGGGGAATTCAGGTTGACATCCGCTCCGGAAAGCTCCGCCACCGCCGCGCTCAGCGCTCGCTCTCTAGCGGCGAAGTCTTCGGACATCCCCGCGAGCGCGGACGCGTCCAGCGCCACCCCGTTCCACTCCATCTCGGCCAGAACGGGGATGAGAGGCATTTCGATTTTCCCGAACACCCTGTCGAGGCCGTCTGCGGCCAGCCGCCTCGAAAGCTCCGGCTCTATCCTCAACGCGGCGTCCACGTCCGCGCAGGCGTAATCCACCGCGTCCCTTATCTTGACCTCTGAGAATTTCTTCTGAGATTTTCCCTTGCCGACCATGTCCTCGTATGTTTTCAGGCCCGCTCCCAGCAGGTTCGCCGCGACCGTTTTCAGCCCGTATCTGCGGCCGTCCGGGTCTATCAGGTAAGCGGCGATGAATGAGTCGTAAGCGATGTTGGCAAGAGACACGCCCGCCGCGCGAAGCATCTGCGCGTCGAATTTGAGGTTGTGGCCGATTTTTTCTATGTCGGGGTTTTCCAGATATGGTTTCAACAGGGCAATCGCGCGGTCCGGGTCTAACTGTTTTCCAGCGTCCGGGTCGGAGTCGTCTTCATCGTCCGAGCCGTCGCCGCCGCCGAAAAGGTCGCCGCCGCCGCGTTTCACGGTGGAGCCGTGTCGAATGGGGATGTAGATGGCGTCGCCGGCCTCGGACGCCAAAGCGATGCCAACTATGGGGTCGGCGAAGGGGTCCAGCCCATCGGTTTCGAGGTCCACGCAAAGCCTGCCGCGCGCGGCGGCCCGCTCCAGCGCCTCGCGGATTTCGGCCTCGTCGAACACAGCCTTGTACACCGAGTCGAACTGAACGGCGGCGGGGCGGGGCGGGGCGGCCGCCTCCTCTTTCATTCCAAGCTCCGATATGAAACTTCTCATTTCATATTTCTCAAAGAACGCCGCAAGCTTTTCGTTGTCGACCGCCGGGAGTTTGTACGCGCCGATTTCAAATGGGAGCGGCGCGTTTTTCTCTATCGTGCCGAGCCTTCTGCTCAGTTCAGCAAGTTCCCTGTTCGCCGCCAGTTTTTCCCGCAGCCCTTTCTTGTCAATTTGTTCAAGAGAGTCGAACACGGCGTCCAGATTTCCGAATTGTTCCAGCAGAGCCGTCGCTGTTTTCGGGCCTACGCCCGGCACTCCGGGGATGTTGTCCGAACTGTCGCCCTCAAGCCCTTTGAGGTCGGGTATCCTCTCCGGGTAAACGCCCATTTTTTCTTTAACCGCCTCGCGGTCGAACCTCTCTAGCTCGGATGAGCCTTTCAGCGACATCAGCACGGACACGCTGTCGTCCACTAACTGGAACATATCTCTGTCGCCTGTAAGGATTTCGACCTCAAGGCCGTGTTCCGCGCCCGCCCGCGCCAGCGTGCCGATCACATCGTCAGCCTCGTACCCGTCGAGCTTGGCGGGAGTTATCCCGAAAGCTGAAATAAGCTCGTTGATGGCCGGAATCTGTTCCCGCAACTCGTCCGGCATGCGGTCCCTGTGAGCTTTGTAGGCGGCATATTCGGCATGCCTGAAAGTGGGCGTCTCGGACTCCATCGCCACCACCAGATAGTCGGGCTTATTATCTTTAAAAATCTTCAGCAGCGCGCGCGCCATGCCGAACACCGCCCCGGTGGGAATTCCCGCCGCTGTCTTCATCTTGGGCATGGTGTGATAGAACCTGTATATAAGGCCGAATGTGTCAATCAGCAATAGTTTGTCTTTGGTCATAATACTGCCGTCTCCCCGCGAGGCGCGGTAGCCCGACGCCCGCGTTGAATATTATAGCGCAGGAGCGCCGCTCACGCGCGCGGAAACGATATGCGCGGAGTATTATTGAGGAGAAGAGTAAGGGAAAACTTTTGAAAAAGTTTTCCCTTAAACCCTTTCAAAACTTTTCGCGCTAGCGCCGAAAGCGGAGCTTCGCTTCCGCCTTCGGCGCGTATCATGCGAAAAGATATTGGAAAAGAGTATAATGAGAATCTTCGTCTTAAATGATTTTACATAGGGCGTCGGGAGAAGAAGCGCGGCAGCGATTCTCTCCCGACGCCCATTGAAACGTTTTGAAGAGATTCCAAAGAGAAACTTTTTCAAAAGTTTCTCTTTGGCCGCCGGAGGCGCGCTTCAGTCGCTTCCGTATTTGTCTTTGACTTTCTTGAAAGCGATGTCGGCCACTTCGAGCGATTTCTTGACATCTTCCTCCGTGTGCGCGCAAGAGGTGAACCAGTTATGGTGCGGGTGGAAGATGACGCCACGGATGGCGGCCTCGCCGCTGAAGAGCTGTTTAAGCATGAAGTTCTTCTCGCGGGCGAACCGCATGAACGGTATGTCGTACGGGCCGGACATGATAATCTCGAACCCGTTGGATTTGCCTACGCTGACAAGGCCGTCGCAGAGCGCCTTGCCGATTTTCATCATATAGTTTACTCCGTCCAGCCGTTTCAATTCCTTCACTGTGGCAATGGACGCCGCCATCGGAACCATGCTGCTGAAGAAAGTCCCAGTGAACAGAACGTGTTCGGCGGTCTCTTTCAGCTTACTCGTTCCCAGACCGGCGGAGATCGGATAGGTGTTGGCGATAGCCTTGGAGTAGCAGACCAGATCCGGCTCGTATCCGAAGTAGGCGTGGCTGCCAGCCATGTCGAGCCTGAACCCGGCGCGCACGTCGTCCGATATCAGAATCAATTCTTCCTGTTTGCAGACTTTGCCGATGGCTTCCCACCAGCCGGGAGCGGGCATCTGCTGGTCCGCGTATATGCAGTGGTGGTACGGCGTCATCATCACGCCCGCGACCTGTCCTTTGTATGTGTTGATCAGTTCCATGAAGGAGTCTAGGTTGTTCCACTCGAAGAAGTGCACGTGCGTGCGGTCCTCGTCGATGATGCCGCCGTAGCTTGGGGTGGACCACGCCTGAGCGCCGTGATACGCGCCGCGCACAATCAGGATTTTCTTTCTGCCCGTGTATTCGCGCGCCAGCCTCATGCACCACGTGGTGATGTCCGCGCCGTTCTTTCCGTACACGCACCAGTCCATGCCCTTTGTTAGTTTGACCATCATCTCGGCGTACTCGATGCTGATCGGCCCCGGATGGCTCATGCCGTCGCCCAGTTTCGCCTGTTCCTGCGCCGCCGCGTCAACCACCGGGTTGTTGTATCCCAGCACCATCGGCCCGAACCCGCACATCCAGTCGATGAACTCGTTGCCGTCCGGGTCCCAGTAGTGGCTTCCCTCGCCGCGAGAAGCGAAATACGGATATGAGCCGGGGACGGTGAACGCTGGGTGTTTGTGCCCTATCACTCCGCCCGGAATGACTTTGCAAGCCCGCTCGAACCACTCGTATGATTTATCGAATTTGTAAGTTTCCATTTTCAAGCCCTCCAGTTGGGTATAGTCATCCGGCGTCAACTGATATACAGGCCGATGCGCTCCATAACGACCGCGAGGCTTTCAGCCATTCCGACGTGCCCGCGCAGCCTTATGCGGCACAGGCCCAGCTCTTCCATGAACTCTACATTGGCGTTCAGCATGTCGTACGCCAGCTTGATGTCTTTAATTTCCATCACGACCATCGGGTTCGCCGCCGGCCCTTTGGCCACAGCGAACTTTCCGTTGTCCAGCACGATATGCGCCACCGGCCCGTCCGGCAGCACCTTTATCTCCATCGGCCCGTTCGGCACTTTCGACACTATTCCTTTTACGTACGTGTCGTGCTCTCCGACGGCCTTCATCCCGTACACGGCCATCATCAGTTTCACGCGCGTGTGGAACTCGAAGAAGTCCTTGTTTTTGAGGTCTTCTTCCGACGGCCGCAGATATTTCTCCATGAGCTTCGTCAGCTTCATGAACTTTCCGAGTTTCCCGATGTTCCAGAAGCCCCATATCATGGGAATGACCGTGCCGGTGTTCTCAATCATCTTGTTGGCGGCTTCCGGCGTCGGAATCCTCAGCGATATCGTGGGCATGCTCACAGCGCCCAGCTTCGCCTCGCATTTGCCGTCTTTGAAGACGAACCTTACTCCCGCCCCGCCGGGCACGTGCATCTGGATCGTGCAGTTCCAGCCCTTCGTCAGCTCGCGCGCCTCCGCGTCATACGCGATTATCTCCTCAAGCTGAGGAAGGACGGCGTTAAGGTAAAGATACGACTTTACTAATTCTTTTTCTTTTTCCTTATCCATCGCGGCACTCCCCTGATGAATTTTGACGTGCGCGCCGCCATTCTTTCCGCGACCCTCCGCCAACAGGCATTATTATTGTTATTGAGATATATTTTTGCAACTTTATTTAAATCAAGTTAAAAACGGGTTGCCTGCCGCTGCAAACCGCGCTCCGCCGCGCCGTCAATCCCCGTCAGGCAGGGATATTTCGCAAAGAATAGCGAAATGGTCCGGCGCTTCCTGAATCGGAGCCCCCTTCGGATGCCCGTCCAGCCGTTCCGTTCCGGGGGCTTGTCCCAGCGTGACGCAAGAGCCGCGCGCCGCGTTCGTTATCACATGGTCCAGCGTGAACCCGGAGCACGTCCTGAACGGCGGGTCGTTTTCCGCAGGCCCGCTCAAGTAATAATATTCCTTTCCATCCCCCACATGCTTCCGCCAAACCGCCACATCGTCTTTTGCGGCGTCCCCTTGAAACGGGTCCATGTTCATGTCGCCCATGATAATCGCAGGCCTGTCCGTGGCCGCAAGCGCCGGGAACCCTTCGTATCCCTCGAACAACCTTCTCAACTCTTCGGCGCGGCATCCGGCGTCCGCCGCAGACGGATGCCCGTTGACTATTCTCACCCTTTTTCCTCGAATTTCCGCGTCCACCCCGAACACGACCGTCTTTGTCGAGCATCCTTCCGGCGTTTCGATTGTCAGCGGCCAGCCCGGAGCGCGGCACAGTTCCCCGCTCCCGCAGCCTTCAACCGTTCCGGCGCTCTTTTTCACCCCTATGCACTCGTAGTTGGCGCGCCCGTCGCACACTATCGTGTAATCTTCCCCCAGCAGCCTCCGAACCTGATGCCTCTCTTTCCTGTCCTCGAACCGGAAGCACACATTCTTCTTGTTTTTCTCCACAGCCGCCGCCTCGCACCACTGAACGTCCAGCACTTCCTGCAGCGACACGATGTCCGGCGACAACTTGGCTATCCCTTCCGCCACCTTTTTCTCCCATTCGACGAGGCACAGTTTATAAAAATATTTCGGGCCGCAGTTCAGTATGTCCGCGTTGCCGACGTTTGCCGTTAGAACCCTCAGCGGAGCGGGCGAGGGGGAGCCTCCGTCCGCCAGCGCGCGGGGACTGCCCGACATAAACGCCGCCGCAACTATAGCCAACGCGATTGTTTTTGCCTTCATTCTGAACGCCTCCGGACGCGGTCAACCATCGACAGTTTTTTAATCTGATTTCTTCCGGCAAATATTTTTATTCAAGTTCGGGTTCAAGCTTCGTTTTTATAAGGGCCGCTCTTGCCGCCTTCTTTTTCCATAAGGCGGAAAGGGCCGATGGAGATGTCTTTCTGGACGGCTTTGCACATGTCGTAGATTGTGAGGGCGGCCACAGTCGCGGCGGTTAGCGCTTCCATCTCCACCCCCGTCCTGTCCATCGCTTTGGCTTCCGCGTCGATAACGATTATTCCAGCGTCTCTGTCGGCGCTGAACTCGACGGAAACTTTCGTCAGGCTGAGAGGATGGCACAGGGGGATAAGGTCGGAGGTTTTTTTCGCGGCGCACACGGCGGCGACGCGGGCGACTTGGAACACGTCTCCCTTGGAGATTCCGCCGGACAGTATTTTGTCTATCACGTCGGGCCTGAGCCGCACTTCGCCCCGGACGGATGCGCGCCGCGCCGTCCGGTCCTTCTCCGACACGTCCACCATCGACGCGCGGCCTTTTTCGTCTATGTGGCTCAGTTCGCCGCCGCTCATTGCGAGTCTCCGTTCGCCGAGCGCAGAATCTCCACCGCCTGTTCGGGCGGAACAGGATTGATGTAGAACCCTGTGCCCCACTCGAATCCCGCTATGTTGGTCAGGCGCGGTATTATCTCTATGTGCCAGTGGTACGTGTACTGCCGGCTGGTGTTCACGGGGATGGTGTGGATGATGTAGTTGTAAGGCGGGAAGTCCAGCGCCTTGTCCAGATATTTCAACGACTTCTGGAAACACTGCGCCAGAGACGCGATGTCGGAGTCTTCCAAGTCCGCGAAATTGGGGTCGTGATGTTTCGGCACAAGCCACATCTCGAACGGGAACCGGGACGCGAACGGCGCGAAACAGATGAACCGGTCGTTTTCGTTGATGACCCTTCTGTGGTAATCTCTCTCTTCGTCTATCATGTCGCAGAACACGCAGCGGTCTTTGAAGTTGAAGTATTCCTGAGCGCCGTTAAGTTCCTCGGTTATTCTTTTGGGGACGGTCGGCGTGGCGATGAGCTGCGAGTGCGGATGAGCCAACGACGCCCCGGCTGACTGACCCGCGTTCCGGAATATCAATATGTATTTGAACCGTTCGTCGTTTTCGAGGTCTATCATCCTTTCCCTGTACATCCACATGAGTTGTTCCATGTTTTGCGGTTCAAGTGTGGATATGGTTTTATCGTGGTCGGGCGTTTCGATGAAGACTTCGTGCGCGCCGATGCCGTTCATGATGTCGTAGATGCCGCGCGCCCGCTTGTTGAGGTCGCCCTCGATTGACAGGGCGGGATACTTGTTCGACACCACGCGCACGCGCCAGCCGGGCTTGTTCGGCTCTGTGCACGAGTCCCTCACCGCGTCTATCTCAGGCGGCGTCTTGTCTTCGTTGCCCGGACAGAACGGACAGAAGCCCGTCTTCGGAAGAGGTTTCGCTGCGATGAAATCGCTCGGCCTGTCGCCGCGCTCGGAGGATATTATCACCCATCGACCCAACACGGGGTCGCGTCTTAATTCCGACATCCTTAATCGTCCCGCTTTCCTTGCCTCGTCTCAATTATACGCATTTGCGCCCCGGTGTATACCCCGCCCGAAAGGGACTCTCCGGCGCGCCCGCTACCGGCCCCATTCGACCGGGAACAGCATGCGTATGTGCGTGACGTCTTTCAAGGCTTTGTCGTCCCGCCCGGACACCGACGGCATCCGCGTCCATTCCCCGCCGCCGATCCGCGCCTGAACTATGAACGCCCCCAGAGCCTGTTCAAGCGTTCTTCCCTGCGGCCCGCTTTTGAAATGCGCCGGCCTGATGAAATGCCTGAACAGTGGAGCCACCCCTTCGAGCGACGGGTCCGCCGCCCCCGGCGGCCCGACCACCATCCACTGCGTCAGCAGCCTCGCGTTCTCCATCTCCGCGCTCATCGCGTGGTTTTCAGGGATTATCTGAAAACCGCCTATCTCTCCCACCGGCGATGTCGAGACGCAGATGACTCCCGTGTGGTTCGCCCTGATTCTCCCGACGTCCGTGTACAGCGAGCCTTCGAACCTTCCCACCCCCGCCACCGGTTTCAACACCTGCCCGATGAGTTTCGGTTCCTCTCCGGGATACTTTATGAGGATAAACCCGCCGAACCTGTTTTCGAAGACGATTTCCGATGGATACTTCTCCGGCTGTTCGACGATTATCAGCAGGGAATCGCCTTCCGACGGCGCATAATCCTCGGCAATAGGGGAGTGAGCGGAACCGGCGCGGGCCGCCAGAACCCGCGAGCCTATGAACGGCGATTCGGCCCCTCCGAAAATCCCCTCGCCCGCAGGGATGCTCGTTATTATTGAACTGTTCCGGGAATAGAAAGATTTGTAGTCCGCCGGCGGAGAGAAAAAATCTTTGGGCAGGATGCTGAACACCGCGCCTCTGTCTTCGTTCTGTTTCACTTTTATATGGATGGCGTTTACGGCTGTCGCAGCGACGGCCCCCGGAGACGCCCAGCCGCTGGCGGTGTACGCTCGCGGATTTATCGTCCCGGCGGCCAGCAATACTTTTCCGGCAGCCGTCCACGAAGCGCCTCCGTCTTCGCTCACTTCCACCGCGCCGCCCGCCGCGTTCTCCACCCGTATCCTGAATATCTCTTTCATCTCCGGCGAGTTCTCAGCGGCGACCGCCGCGTGCGGCCCTCGCGCGTCCGGAAGAACCGCCGCCGCTGGAGCGCACGCCCATGCCGCCGCTATCGCCGCTATGATTGCCACCTTTATTCTCATTGTCGCCTCCGAAGTCAGACGGCCCCCGCGCGTCGTCCGATCCTACAACTCGATTAGATCCGCCTTCATTCCCTCTGTGTCAAAAACGGCGATAGTCGATTTGCCAGTCAGCCATCCGCAACACTCTCCGGGATTCACTATCACGGGTTTGCCGTCCTTGAGAACAGGATGATGCGTGTGCCCGAACAACACGGCGTCCACCGGCAGCGCGGCCATCGCCTCTTCCGGCATCGGCTCGTGAAGCACGGCAAAACGCGCTCCGCCCATCTCTATAAAAGTCGGCGGCTTCGCGATTCGCCCTATCGTCTTAAATGTTTCCGAAAGATAAATCAATTCTCCGTCGTTGTTGCCGAACACTCCGAAACACTCCTCGAACCCGGCTTCCGCGATAGCTTTCACAACGAACGGGGAAACGATGTCGCCGCAATGGATAAGCCGCGCGGCGCCGCGGGATTTCAGCGTCGATATCGCCGCTCTTAACCGGTCAAGGTTGTCGTGAGTGTCGGATATAATGCCTATTAACATACTCTCGCTCCTCGGCGTTCGCGCCCCGCATTCTCCGGTTCAATACGTTACAAAACGCGAAACGCATTTCCCGCGCCATAATACTTTTTTAAGCCGCCACACATTCTTCATGCCGTCATTGTTTTTATTTTACGGCGTCATTGCTTTCATTTTTATCCGTCATTCCCGCGAAAGCGGGAACCCATTTTCAATAATTAGAAAGCAACTATTGCTCCCTCGGCAACCCGCGAATCCGCGCAGGTTTCGCGGCGTCCCCACCGCAACCGCCTCGAATCATTATATCAGCGATTAAATAAAATTAGCTATCGCAATAAAGCCGCGCTGAATGTCCCCAATTTCCTTGTTTGTGTTTGTGAGAACCGGGTTGCCGGAAATAATGCATAAACAAGCCGTAGGGGCGACCCGTCGGGTCGCCCGGATGATACGCCGCCAATCGACAATTACTATATAGGCCGCTGTCCATGATCATATTCCGCAGAGCAGCGAAAAAGGGGACTGGCCGCGCGCGTCACAGCGATGCCTGTACCCTCTTTTCCATTGCGAGACTCTCCCAATCGGCAAAACTATCAAAAACTGATATATAAGAAGAATTAAAAGATATTACCCATTGTGCTGGGTGGCGACCACAACCCAGTTGTGGGTGTGCGATGGGTAAAACAAATTAAGAACTGATATAATATCCGAATCGCGGCGGCATCGCGACAAACAATAACCTGAGGGCCGGAACCATGACCAGAGCGGAAGAATTCGGCATAAAGATAGACAGGATGCGGGAGAGAATGAAGGAGCGGGGCTGGGGCGCGCTCGCCCTGTCCCGGTCGGACAACTTTGCGTGGGCCGTTTGCGGAGCCAGTTGCCACGTGAACATGGCAGCCGAATCGGGCGTCGCCTCCTTTGTTCTGCTTCCAGACCGATGCGCGGTCGTGACCAACCGAATCGAGTCCGCAAGAATCAGAGACGAGGAACTCGCCGGGCTGGACGTGGAGCTTGTCGAGATTCCATGGGCCGACGACAGGAACGCGAAGATAGCGCGGATGTGCGCGGGGGCCGGCCCGATTGCCACCGACATGCCGGCCTCCGGCTTCATCCCGGCGGGCGACGATTTTTCCGACCTGATGATGGAGTTGACGGAAAGCGAGTTGGACAGGTTCAGAGCGCTCGGAGCGGACGCCGGGGCCGCGCTCGAGTCCGCAGCAAGGGCTTTGCGTCCGGGTATGACCGAGAACTCCGCCGCCGCCTCTCTCGCCTCCGAATGCTGGAAGCGGGACGCCCAACCGATTGTCATCCTCGTCGCTTCCGGCGAAAGGCTCCCGGCATACAGGCATCCGCTGCCCACTCCCAAACCCCTTGAGCGCGCCGCCATGCTCGTACTTTGCGCGCGCCGCGCAGGTCTCGTTGCCTCTGCCACTCGCATGGTCAGCTTCGGCTCCGCCACTGACGAACTTCGCAGCAGGCACATTTCCTGTTGCCGCGTCGATGCCGTCTTCAACACACTCACCCGGCCCGGCGCTTCCATCTCCGCGATTTTTCGCGACGCCACCTCCGTTTACGCCAGCGAAGGCTTCGACCACGAATGGCTCCTTCACCATCAGGGCGGCCCGTGCGGCTACAAGTCAAGATACTTCTGCGCCGGCCCCGACACCCCCGGCGAGGTCAAACCCAACTGCGCTTTCGCTTGGAACCCCTCCATTACAGGCACAAAATCCGAAGACACCATAATCGCGTTTGACGACCGCGCCGAATTCATCACCCGCACAGGCGAATGGCCCGAACTCGAAGTCGATTTCCACGGCGCCCGCCTGTCCCGCCCCGACATCCTTGAGCTTTAGCGCCCACACCTACTTCGCTCTTATCCTCCGGACGCCACCCCCAACTTTTTTGGTGGCATTGTCGTAATGAAAATACAACGAAGTAAAAAGATATCCCACAGGCGCCACCCCCAAACTCGTTGGGGGGTGCGCATTGCTTAATAACCAATCAACAACCGGCGCTTTTGCAATAACCGCACACACCCTTTTTTCTTTTTTGATGCCTTAATTTGGAGTGCGGCAATTCATTCCCGGCATCCCACTCCTTAAGCCACCCCATCCGCCCTCCACAACACACAACCTCCCATCCCCCCGTTGCCAAACCGTTCTCCTTCGTTCATAATTGCTTCATAAACGCCATGAAGCCACGACGAGCCTCAACACATTATCCGCGTTGTCTGAACTACCACCCATATTCTTAGTTAGATGAAAGAGAAATGTTTATGACAATAACATTGAACGAAGAAGATACAAGCAAACTGAATCAATACCAAAAAGTCATTTACGAGCAAGTTATAGCTATTCTCGCGGCATCGACTGATTTGCCGGTAGATTATGAGAATTCTAGCGTTAAATTACTGAATGATGAAAATGGCTTTACGCTTGAGTATTATATCGAATTCACTATCAATAAATGCTCAATATATCTAATACTAGAAGAAACAAACTATATATTTTGGATATGCGGATGGCACGCAAATGATTATTATGATGATGACGGAGCATTTTTCAAGCACGACGAAATACCCAACGTATTGAAATTGTTTATAGAAGGAGACGCAAAAATACTAGAATATCGATGCAACGGCAAGCCCTATAAATGGAAATTGTGCGTTTATAAAAATGGCAAATGGGTGTGTGGCCAAACAACGGCCGATTCTTTGTTGCTTCGGATTGGTATTAGAACCAAACATGACTTCTATCTGAAAAAGCATTCTGAAAGAAAATACTTTATCGAAAAAACTAAGTCAGGCAAGAAAAACCGAGCATGATACGAGCCATGCCTAGACAGACGGGTAAAGAAGAGTAAGCATCATTGAAGTGGCAGCTAAATACTGTTCCTGACAATGCCTAAAAACAGACTCTTAATGCATTAATATGGACTGCGGCAATTCATTGCCGCTTTGCCTTTCAGGGAATTCATTCCCGGCTCTAGCGTAAAACAGTAACGCCGATTCCCGCCATCATCTAAAAATACAAATTACAGACCTGACCTTTTGTGTGCGATCACTCTCTTGCTTTCTTTCCAAGTACAGATTGTTTGTTTTGATCGAAGTCCGAAGCTGATTGGTAAAAAAGATTTTTATAGAATCCGCATTGAAACCACGTTTTCAGGTATAATTTGAATTGCGCAACGAACGGAGTTTTATATGGTTATGTGTCTTAGCTTATTCACAAGCGACCCTGAGCTGCTTTTTGGGGCAGCCTCGGAACAACGGTCGCTGAGTGATTGGCACATTCCGTTTGTTGCGCAACCGGGGTCTGCCCTTTCAGGTTTGTCTCCCGCACACTTCACATTTCAAAGGAGAGATTCGGCATGAAAAAGAATTTTGTATTTTGTCTGCTCGCTTGTTTCGCGTTTGCTTCCGCAATGCTGTCCGGTTGCGGCGGCGGCGGCTCCGCCCCGGGGGTAACTAGAACGGCCATCGTCGGCACAGTTCTGGCGCCAGAAGGAGTTGCTTTGTCGCGCATAGCGTCAGAGCCGGGCTCTTCAGTCGCGCGAGTAGCCTCAGCCTCTGGGCTCCGAGGAAACTCGGGAGTTTCTGTCACGATGTATATCATCGACGAAACAGGGATGCAACAAGGTAATATCCTCGTTACAGCGACGACGAACGAGCAGGGAGAATACAATCTGCTCATTCCGGAAGACATCAGTAACGACAGCGTTCTGGTGGTCGCAGTCGGCGGCGGGGCAAATCAGATGAGGGCTATAGTAGTATCAAGAAACCGTCAGGTGAAAACTCGGACGGATATCAGCCCTTATTCTGAACTGGTCCTCGACAAGATCATTGATTACGGTCAGCCGATATCCGCCTATTCTGCTGCTGAGATAGCGGCGCTGGTGGATCAGGTTATCGCGGATTCGTCCTCAATGGATCTGTCAGGAGCGGCTACGATCGAAGCGGCGCTCTCGGCTCTATACACAGGAGCGGTCGCTACCAATCTCGACAGAGATTTGGCGATAGCCTCCGGGGTATACTGCGGGAATGGCGATGTTGAGGAGGGCGAAGGATGCGATGACGGCAATAATGTGAGCGGCGATGGCTGCTCAGCTAATTGCCAAGTCGAAACCATCGACCCCGTCTGTGGGAACGGAGTTCCCGAGACAGGAGAGCAGTGCGACGCAGGGACATCGAATACCAATACGCCCTGCGTGCCCGGTTATGATTCTTCCTGCGACTACTGCGACACTTCGTGTGTCTCGCATACTGTTGCCGGAGGCTACTGCGGGGATGGAATAACGGAAGATCCCGAAGAAGGATGCGATGATGGAGACGCCGTATCGGGGGATGGTTGTTCGGAGTCTTGTCAGGTGGAAACGCCCAGCCCCGTTTGCGGGAATGGCACCACTGAGACAGGTGAGACCTGCGATGACGGAAATACCGTCACCGAGGTATGCACCTACGGACAGATCTCCTGCGCGGTTTGCAATGCAAGCTGTCAGTTGGTCGCCGGCGCTACCGCTTATTGCGGAGATAGCACGGTAAATGGTTCCGAGCAGTGCGACGCGGGTGGTTCAAACACCAATACACCCTGCGTGCCCGGCTACGACTCTTCCTGCAGCTACTGCAATCTTTCCTGCCAGACAGCAACAGTTCAGGGAGGATACTGCGGCGACGGGATCATCAACGGAACAGAGCAGTGCGATGGAGTGGCTCTAGGAGGAGCGACCTGCACCAGCCGCGGTTTTGATGGCGGGACACTGAGTTGTTCGTCCTGCTCTTTCGACACCTCGGCTTGCACGACAGACCCGGCTTGGGAACCACAGCTCTATGTGAGCGAGTGGACGGTCGCAGGCAACCCTAGAGGTGTAGCCTACTCTGCCGGCCGCGTCTATGTGGCGGACTCTGTCAATGCTCGCGTCATCGTCTATGACGAGAGCGGGAATCCCATTACAACGCTTTCTCCAACGGGAATGGAAGTTGAGAATGCGTGCATTTCCCCAGACGGAGGCAAGATAGTCATCACCGGAGGAACATCGAGCACTTTTGCTCTTTATACCTTCTCCGGCGGGAACTACACAGAAGTTGGGACATTTGGGAGTCATGGAAGTTCAGCTGTTGGCGAGTTTTATAATGTTCAACAGTGTGTCTTTGACTCGGATGGAGTTATAGTTTCTCTCGTCGACGATACCTCTGTTGTTGGGAACGAAACTAACCACGGCTTCTGCCAGTGGAACTCAGTAACCCAACAATTCGTGGGTTGCACGCGAGGAAAGGGGACGACAGACGGCCTTTTCACTCGCCCATACGGGATCACTCGAGATAGCTCGGGAAATCTCTATGTCGGCGATAGCACTGGTCGAATTCAGAAGTTTTCTTCAAGCGGATCCTTTGTCACCTATCTAATGCAGGTAGGTGGTACGCCAATGTCTTTGGCCTACTTGGACGAAATTATCTATGTGGCTGATTACTATCAGAACAAGGTCAATGCTTTTGATCTGGACGGAAACCCAATTGGGTTTGTCAATGATGGCGGATCGGTTGCGGGGAATCTCCTTGACCCGATCGGTGTCGCTATCAAGTCCGACGGAACACTTTTTGTGAGCGAACCTCTCGCAATCACGAAAAAGATCAAAAAATACGCGTTTCAGTAAAACGCGTTTCTCGAAAGAATCTCAATGCTTCCCCGTAGTGGGGGAGCATTTTTTTATTTCTGAACCAGGATTTTCAGGATTTATATATTGTGGGGTGATTTCTATCCCGATCCCATGTTTGGGGATTGGATTCTATATAGGTATATATTTCGTCATAGGATTTGTCATTGCGGATGATGTGTTCGTGGTAGTTGCGTTGGAATAAATTTATACCAGTGCGTTTAGATGAGATAGATTTTATTTGTCCGATAATCGAACCAATTGTGTCTGATTTCAATGTAGGGGCGACCCGCTGGGTCGCCCTTGAATCCGGGCGATCCACCGGATCGCCCCTACGATCATCACATAAAATGGACATTATCAAATGTATATGGTTTGGCATGATTGAATAAATATCAATTGAAATGTTGTTTCTAATTTTCTGGGTGTTCAATATTTCCTCCTCTACAATCTTCCCCAAATCATTTAAAACCATCTCACCATATATAATCTCACCAAAAATACACTCTCTGCCATGAGAACAAATGGTAATAAAATAATCAGATGGAGATGAATAATCAAATTCTCTTAGGCGGATGGGTTTGCGTTTTGGTTTTTGGGTTTGCATTGGGTTCAGCGGGCGAACGGCCGCCTGCCTGCCGGTAGGCAAGGTTCGCTCCTACAAGGTAAATTTATTTTATCAAATCACCACCACTATAGAGAGTGAAATCAAAAATGCCTTTGATATTCCCCGAAATATGGTCAACGCTATTTACTATTTTTCTCTGAACCCCGCCATAATACCCGATGGATTGAATCTCTGTGGTGGTGATTCCTAGCGAATCGCTGGGTGATCCCTTGGTAACAGTTAGTTCGATATTTGGATATTTATCTATAGGATCTGTTATCCCCGGGATCGTGCCATCTGGATTCAGTCCTGTGCCACCGTCAGGTTGAATTTCAGGACATCCGGGCGACAATGGAAATTGTGTGTACCATGGCTTTATTCTTATTGAGATTTGGGGTCAGGCCGAGATTATTGACAGTTTATTATTGAGGCTGATTGGCAATATGGGTGAAAATGGGTTCCCGCTTTCGCGGGAATGACGGCACAAGAGAAAAGGGAGATATGGGGTCAGGCCGAGATGGAGATATGCGGAGATTTGGGGTCAGGCCGAGATTGTTGACAGTTTATTATTGAGGCTGATTGGCAATATGGGTGAAAATAGGTTCCCGCTTTCGCGGGAATGACGGCACAAGAGAAAAGGAATGACGGCGCGGGAATTACCTGTCTTTGCTCAATATCTATTCAACTTCAAAAAACATTTCATTGATTCTGCTGTGAACTCAGATTAGGTTTTTATATAGATTCGATAATTGCGGATACTTTTGAGATGTCATCGTCGGCGTTTTTGATATTGCCTGAAAACCGCACTATGCCTTTTCCGTCCACGACAAACGCGGCAATCCCTTTCTCGTCATACCCGTAGGTTGCCGCTATCTCGCCTTTCCAGTCCATGAGGAACGAAGGATAACGCGGCTCTTTCATGCGGTTTTTCACCATCTTCTTGACGAAAACGGGAACGCCTTTTAAGTTCGCCGCGCCGACTATGCGGATATCCTTGCCGGCTTTTTTTCCGTCTTCCCGCCCGCTATGTTTCTTGTCGAGTTTCTTGATGATTTCAGCCGCGTCGTCGAACCCGTTTCTGCCGGTGTAAATTATGACAACCGTCGATCCGCGCAGCTTGTCCAGTTCCACCAACTGCATGTGCTGGTCGTTCAGTTTGAAATTCTTCGCCTTAGCGCCCGTCGCGACATATCCTGAATCCGAAGCGAACGCAATCGAAACAACGGAGGAAGCGGCGATAATCAGACTCAGACAAGTTATCCGCGCAAACATAGTTTTCATCTTGCGGGCGTCTCCTGTTTCACGTCTTATTCAACGCGTAGATGCAGTAATTCAGATATGTCGCGAACCCGACCCACAGCGCGTATGGCAGAAGGAGAACCGCCGCCGCGCGCGACTTCTTCCACAGAACCGGAATGAGCGCCAGCAGCGTGATTTCAATCGCCATCGAATCTATGACCGCCGGGCCTATCATGCGCCGGGCGAAAAATATGTAGCTCCACGCGAGGTTGAACGCCGCGTTCATCATGAACAGTCCGGCAACAAGATAGAATCGGGAATCCCCCGTGAAAACTCTCCAAGCTATAATCGCCGATATCGCCGTCAGTATGTATATCGTCGTCCACACTATGCCGATGACGGAACCCGGCGGGGTCCATTCCGGCAGTTGTATAGTCCGGTACCAGTCCATGCCGGACGACGTGAACTGTCCCCCGGCGAACGACAGAAGGAGAACGACTCCGATGATAACGATTTGGTTCAGTTTCATTTGACGCTCACTTTACGGCGGCGGCCGTCGCGGCGCTTGCCACGGAACACAGGAATGTCCCCCAAAGCATGTCCGCCACCGTCATTTCCCACGACCACCCCTTGAGCGTGGCCATGTTCGTAAGGTCGTAAATCCCATAGCTTATCAACCCGAATAACGCGCCCCTGATGAGCGACTTCCTTATGCGTCCGCCGCCGGACCCCGTATCCACCGCGAATATGTTCAGGCCCGCCGTCAGCGCAACGTAAACCAATATCACTGCGGTCCAATCCGGGGTCAGCCCGGCGTCGTTCCTTCTGGCCAGTTCTCCGAGATGCTCTTTGTAATAGTCGTTCATCACTACGCCCAGCCATACGGAGTCAAGCGCCGCCAGCGTCGCCGCGGTCGTCCCGATTCTTTTCACAATTTTCCATGCTTTCATTGCGGCCCGCCTCCTCATTTCATGCTTAATGTCATAACGCTCTGGAACTTGCTGACATAGCAGTACTCATTAACGCTCACCGCGACGACGGCGGTATCGTCCGCCCCCAAGAAATCCGCTAAATGAGGATGCCTTTCCGCGTATAGCTCAAAGTAAACGCTATCATTGACGCGGTCGATTTCCCTGACCGCTCCGAGAATGGTTACGGCTGCGGCGTCATGAATGTCGCCTTTGCTGTTGCTCCTGTTGTCAACCAGAAGCGAAACGCGCGGCTCTCCGAGCAGATTGTCGAATTTTCTTGTGTTTCGGGGCGTCGCAAAAACAAGATGTTTGAGATCGTCCGTAGCCGCAAAACCGATTATGTTTGAATACGGACTGCCGTCGCTCTGCACCGAGGAAAGAACCGCAAAATACTGGCTGAGCAATAGATGTTTAACTTTTTCAAACAGGTCTTTGGAATCGTTCACAATATCTCCAGCCTCGCCGTTATGGATTTGTTTCACAATCAATAATAAAACAGAATAACGGCAATTTTGTTCCGAGCGCTTAAATTAATGTAGATTCATAAATAAGAGATACAGATTCGCGAAACATGTTGAATCCATCATTAGGATTCGGGAGCGAATGTTCAAAGCGGAAGAAATGCGGACCGCAAGACGCATTTTTTAAAGTAGAGGCTGGGTTGCGGTTGCCCCGCCCGAAACAACGCCGTGATAGGGCGCGGAAACCGCGCCCCTACAGAAAAACAAACATGGGCGGCGCTCACAAGCTCGTTTGTGCTTGAGAAGCAGTGTGCCGCTATGAAAATGGCCCGGTTCTCAGGGGTCTATAAATAAAGCCGGGTTCAAGCATGAATACGGCAGTTTCATTTAACGCGTTTATATCGGCGAACTATTTTTTAGCGGCTGAGAGCCATTTATTGTAGTCTTTGTCCCAGCCGCTTTTGGCGGCGTCGGTGTATAGCTTAATGAGCGGGTCGAAGTCTTTTATGGTAACGGGGAAAAAGCGTATTTTCGTGGTTTTCATCAGGCTTCGGTAGGGCTTCAGGGTTTCGGACGTGTGGGCGCTTTCCATCACGCTGGACAGCCTGTTGACGAGCAGGGTCGGGGCGTTCTTGTGTTTCATTATGCCCGGCTGTACGGTCGCCTCAGAGCAAACAAGCTCGTTCAGTTTGCTTATCATGGCGGGGTTGAACAGCTTGAGGGAAAAGACGTTCATCTCGTGCACAAGGGCGAGGTCGACCTCTTTTTTCGCCAGCATGTCGAGCGAGGTCATTCCGTTGCTGTTCAATTTCACTTCCTTGAAAAGCCCGTCGAAAATCTTGTCGCCGAACATTTTGCGAAGAGGGTAGTAGCCGTCGTGTTCCTTGTAGGTGGCTAGACGCAGGCCTTTCATTTTGTCGATGCCTGTGATTTTTGTGTCCGAGCTTGAGTAGAGGCACATCCGGGCGGTCTTCTTGTCGAAAAGCGACACGCCAAGTATCGGCTCGTATCCGAGCTTGGTTACCAGAAGAAAAAACGGATCGGTGTTTTTTGTGAACGCGAAATCGAGGGCGCCTTTCGCCGCGTCGTCCGTGAAAGCTTTTTCATCGTCGTACCATTTGAGCTTCATATCGACTTTCTCGATGTCGGCGACGTATTTGACCACCGCGCCGAGAACGGTTTTAAGCTGCTGGTCCCGCTCGTCCGGCCCCATGTAAACGCCGAAGTTGTATGTTTCCGCCGCAAAGGTCGCGACCGTTGACACCGCTATCATCGCCGCCGCTATCGTCGCCGCCGCAATTTTTTTCATAGCCGCCGCCTCCGTTCCGAGGGAAAACTCTCTTGTAGCATTTTATCCGGTGTTTTATCCCTCATTACTATATTACCGAAATTCCTCAGGGTTTACACGAAACCGCGAAATATTTAACAGAGCCGCTTGAGTAATAAACGAAGAAAACAGGAGTAATAAAGAGGTTCAGAGGGGTATATCTGCCGACAAGCGATATATGGCGGAATTTCGCAGTTTATGTTCAATGCCATATAAAAAACCGTTTGTTCGGATGAAATAATTGGTATAATTCAACAATGGACAATCTGAGCGACATCGCGAAGCTGTTCGCGCTGAATCTGCCCGCAGCGGCGGCGGCGTGGGTGGCGTCGGGGTTGCTGACGGGGAATCGACGCGGGCCTGAGCGGTTGCTTGCCGCCTGCGTCGTTTTTGTCTCCACGGTCGCTTTTACTCTGCTCCTGTTGTCTATGGCGGGCGCGATAAAGTATCCGAATGCGTTCGCGGCGCAGGTCGTGATTCTGGCGGTTGTTGTCGCGGCGGCGCGCGTCAAGTCGAAATCTTCGCGAGCGGTTTACTCCCCTGACGTTCTTTCTTATGGCGAAGCGTCGAATTCGGAGCCGGACGCGATGGCGGGCGCGGCGATGGCCGCAGTAAAAGTCATATCCGCTGTCCTTTTCTTGATGATGTGCTCGTTTGCGCTGACCATGCCTCCGGCGCCGACGGACGCTTTTCTGGATCATCTTGTTTTTCCGGCGGAGTGGCTGCGCGCGGGCAAGATAGTTTTTGTCCAGACGCTAAGCCCGGAACAGGCGACTACGTATTATCCGGGGAACGGCGAACTGATGTATCTGTGGCTGATGCTGCCGCTGAACGACGACCTGCTGTGCGGGCTGATGGAGTCGGCGAGCCTGCTGACGGCGTTGCTGGCGGCGTGCGTAATCGGGCTGCGGGCGGGGATGCCGCCAAAGAGCGCGGCGACGGCTGCGGCGGCGGGAGCCGCGGTCCCGATTGTCCTTGCGCAAACACTTCAATTTGGAATCGACCTTTATTTTACGGCATTTTTTTTGACCGCAGTCGCATTTTTGATCCCGAGGTCGGACGGCGCGCGCGCGAAAGGCGACATGCTGATGGCAGGACTAGCGGCGGGGCTGGCTGTCGGCTCGAAGTATTTCGGGGCGGTGATGCTGGCGCTACTGGTTCCGTTAGTGGTTGCGCGAGCGCGCGGCGAGTCATGGAAAAAAGTTCTGTCCAGAGCGGACGCATTTTTCGCCGCCGCCGCCGCCGCAGGCATATTCTGGTACGCGCGCAACCTTTCATTGACAGGCAGCCCGTTCTACCCGATGGGGCTGGACATATTCGGATGGAAAATATTCGAGGGGGCATTCGAGAGGGCGGCGATGTTCCGGTCATACCTGCACATACCCGCGTCGGACATGGGGGCGTTCGGGAAGATAGTGGTCGGGCGGGCGCTCGGCGGCGGGGCGGCTGCGGTTTTATTTGGAGCGGCTCTGATTGCGGGGGCGCTGAAAGCGGCTCCGGGCAGGGCGACTGCGGCGCGCGCGGCGGCGTTCGCAGCGGCAGTGGGGGCGACTGCGGCGCAGGCGCGACACCCCGGTTTTTTACCAGCGTCGGCGGCTTCGGCGCTTCCGTTGATATCGGGAGCCCTGTTTTTCTCGCTGATGTCCGCAGCGTTGAAAACCCGCCGCGCGCCGCATGTCCGATTGGTTATCGCGCTAGTCCCGGCGGTCTTTCTCCTGTTCTGGCATGTGAACCCTTACAACATCGAGAACAACGCGAGGTTTCTGGCTCCGGGCCTGATGCTTGCCGCGATAGGGATAGGGATTGCGATGTGGAAGGGGAAGTGGGAAAGGGGATGGTGGGCGGTCGCGGGCGCGTTGGCGTTGGGCAACGTAGGGGCCGCGACGCGTTTCGGCGCGTTCGCGCGGGACGCGTTTTTCGGCGGGGCCGGGATGCCGGAATGGGTCTCAAACGCGGCTCCGGCGCTTGCGCTGTTCGCTGTGGCGGCGCTCGCGGGGTCGGCGGCGTTTTTCGCCCCGGCGGGACGAAAACCCGCGCGCGCGATTGTCCCCGCGTTGGTGGCCGCCGCGGCTCTGCATTTCGCGCTCCCTTACAAATCCGGCCACATGGAAAGATTCAGATACGATTGGTACGGCGCTCACTATCTGGCGTCAGGATGGCGGGCGCTGAATTCCATCGACTCGGCTTTGACGGTCGCGTATTCAGGCAACTGTTCGCCGTACGGACTTTACGGGCATAAGCTGAAAAACAGAGTGATATACGCGAATGTGGACGGCAGGCAGGGCGCTGTTTTTCACCACTATGAAAAAGACCTCCGCTCGTTCCCCGGCTACAAGCCGCCCTTGGAATCGGTTTGGCTCAATCACATCTTCAGGGGATATCCCGATTTCGACGCATGGCTCGCTGTATTGATAAAGGAAGATGTGGACGTTCTTTTCCTCACGCGGGAGTTTGCGCGCGGGAGAGTGGAAACGCCGGTGGAAGCATATTGGGCGGCGGAAAATCCGGACTTGTTTCATCCCTATTTCATTCAGGGAGACACATTCATATTCGTAATCAACAAATCAAGGTTCAAACCGGATTCCCCTGAGCCGTTCGAACAAGAAACAGAAACGCCGGACGCCTCCGAGACTGCCGAATAAGAAACAGATACGACAAAATAAAAAGAGCCTCCCCACGCCAGCAACGCTTCGCGTTTATGTTGTTGTATTCGCGAAGTGGCAAAAAGCGGGTACAGGCATCGCTGGGACGCGCGGCTAGTCCCCGATATTCGCTTGGAGCGCTCCCACAAAGGTGATGAGGGTGTCGACCGTATTTATATTGTTATGTAGGGCGCAGTTTCCGCGCCTGATAAAGGAGGCAATTTGGGGCGGGGAAACCCCGCCCCTACCGCAAAAAAGCGCCTTGTGGATATGCAAGGCGTGGTGTTGTGACAGTTCTTAGTTGGGTTTGAAAATGACACACCCACAACTGGGTTGTGGGTGGCGTGGAAATGGCAAATGGGGAGTTCGTGTTTAATATTCCTTTAATATATAATAAAATCCAATAAAGTGTGCGAGCGGGCCTGTGTCCGGCGGGGAATGGAAGGCGGGGGGAGCCGGGCGGGCGGAATGGATTGTCGATGACGAGGCCGTGGGTGTCGGCGTTGTTTGACGCCGCGCTTGTAAATGTCTGCATAGTGGCGGTGTTCGCCGCGAGGTTTCTGGGCGATGTGCCGGAGCGCAATATTGTGGCGTACCGGCAGACGTGGTTCTATATTACCGCGATTTTCGTGGCGGTGTTTTATCTGCAGGGGCTGTACGACAACGACGAGAGCGACGACGCGATATCGATATTTTTCAAGGCGATGTCCGGGGTGGCGCTGGCGACGGTGTGCGTGATGGCGCTGACGTTTCTGAGCCGGGCGTTCGCGTTTCCCCGGACGGTTATCATGATGTCGGCGTTCGTGCAGTTGGTGGCGGTGTCCGTGGTTCATATCCGGACGCACCGGGCGCATCTGAGGACGCTGCCCGCGAGGAAAACGGTGGTGTTCGGGGGGGACGCGAAGAGGGAGCATATAGAGGGGTGTGTGGTTGGGTCTCGGTGGGGCAGGTTTGTTTTGTGGGAAGGGGAGGCGGCGAGGAGCGAGGGGGATGTGAGGGCGGCGCTGGGGGCGGGGGCGGACTGCGCGATTGTGTCTGACGACGCGCCGCGCGCGCGGGATTTCGCGTTCGAGCTTGCGTTGTCGTTTCCGCGCGCGGTCATATATCTGGTTCCGGATGTGGCGGACATAGCGGCTGGGGCGAGGCATCATATTGTGATAGGGGATGTGCCGTTGACGTCGCCGTCTAGGCCGTCGGTGTCCGGGAGGTTTTCGCTGATAAAGAGGGCGATGGACGCGGTGGTTGCAGGGGTGGCGCTTGTGGCGCTGGCTCCGGTGATGGCGGTGGCGGCGGCGGCAGTGATTGCGACGTCGCGAGGCCCTGTGTTTTACAGTCAGGAGCGGGTTGGGCGCGGGGGCCGGATGTTCAGGATATTGAAGTTCAGGACGATGGCGGTGGGCGCGGAAGAGGAGACGGGGCCGGCGTTGTGCGGCGAGGATGATCCGAGGGTGACGCGGGCGGGGCGGGTTCTGAGGAATTTAAAAATAGACGAGTTGCCGCAGTTGATAAATGTGCTGAAGGGAGAAATGAGCGTGGTGGGGCCGAGGCCGGAGAGGCCGGAGTTCGTGGCGGAGTTCGAGGCCGGGCTTCCGGCGTACGCGAACAGGAAACTGGCTCTGCCGGGGATGACCGGGTTGGCGCAGGTGTATGGCCGCTATGAGACGGACGCGGCGATGAAGCTGAAATATGACTTGATATATATTTACAATTACAGTCCCGGGCTGGACGTGAAAATTATGTACAGGACGGCGCAGCACATATTGAGGGAAAACGCGGGGCGCGGGAGGCGGGCGTCTCGCTGACGCGTCGCGCGGAAGGGTGTCTGACATGAGGATTGTTATTGCGTCCAACCCGTTCAAGGGAAGCATGAGCGGGATAGAGGTTGCGGACAGGATAGCGGCGGGGATGAAGGCCGGGTTCGGCGGGCGGATGTCCGCGGACAAGGTTCCGATCGCCGACGGCGGGGACGGGACGCTGGACGCGGTGGCGGCGAGCGTGAGGGCGAGGGAGGTTCGGATGAAGGCTCCGGACGCTCTGGGGCGGTCGCGGGCGACGCGGTATCTGCTCATCGACGGCGGGGCGACGGCGGTTGTGGAGATGGCGCTTGTGAGCGGGCTGGCGATGATTGAGGCGTCGGAGAGGAATCCTGAAGCGGCGTCGACGCGGGGGATGGGGGCGTTGATAGCGGACGCGCTGGAGCGTGGCGCGAGACGGGTGATAGTGGGGATAGGGGGAAGCGCGACTAACGACGGCGGGGTTGGGATGGCGGCGGCGCTGGGATACAGGTTTATCGGGGCGGACGGCCGGGAGGTTGAGCCTCGCGGCGGGACGCTGAAAGACATAAAGAAAATCGACGCGGCCGGAGCTAACGTAAGGCTGCGGGGCGCCGAGATACTGGTGGCGTGCGACGTGACGAACCCGCTGGTCGGGCCGAAGGGGGCGAGCGTGGTGTACGGTCCGCAGAAGGGCGCGGACGCGGCGATGGTGAAACGGCTGGACGCGGGACTGAAAAGCTACGCGGGGGTTGTCGAGAGGCATTTCAAGAGGGAGTTCCGAAACGAGCCGGGAGCGGGAGCGGCGGGCGGCGCGGGGTTCGGCCTGATGGCGTTCGCCGGCGCGCGGTTGGTCTCCGGCATCGATTTGATGATTGACATTACAGGGCTGGACAAAAGGGCGGCCGCGGCTGACATGATGGTGACGGGAGAGGGGCGGATGGATTCGCAGTCCGCGCAGGGGAAGGCTCCGTTCGGGGCGCTGAAGCTGGCGAAGAAATATGGGATTCCGGCGATAGCGTTCTGCGGCGGAGTGGAGGAGGAGGAATCACTGTACGAGGCGGGTTTCGCGGCGGTGTTCCCGATAGTGGACAAGCCGATGTCGCTGGAGGCGGCGATGAGGGACGGAGGGGAGTTGCTGGAGAGGGCGGCGAAGCGCGCGGGGCGGCTGTTGCGCGCGGGCGTCAGGATGGGCGCAAAATGAAAAGACGCGCGGTGGCGATACTGCCGACGTACAACGAGCGGGAGAATATCGTGTCCGCGATAGAAGGCGTGTTGGCGAGGCCGGGCGGGTTCGACGCGATGGTGGTGGACGACATGTCGCCGGACGGGACGGCGGGGCTTGTGAGGGAGAGGTTCGGAGCGGAGCCGAGGGTGTTGCTGATCGAGCGTGGCGGGCCGAGGGGGAGAGGATACGCGGGTGTGGAAGGGTTCCGGCGGGCGCTGGCGCTGGGATACGAATATATATTTGAGATGGACGCGGACGGGTCGCATGATCCGGCGGCGCTGGACGGGTTGCTGGCGGCGCTGGGGCGGGCGGACGCGGCGGTGGCGTCAAGGCTGATCCCCGGAGGCGGGGAGCGGGGCCGGGGCACGGCGCGCAGGTGGATAACGCTCGCGGCAAACGTGTACCTGAGGGTGGCGCTGGGGCTGAAAACGAGGGACTGCACGACGGGGTTCCGGGGGTTCCGGCGGGAGGCGCTTGAGGCGGTTCCGTGGGAGAAGATGAGGGCGGCGGGGCCGGCGGTGGTGCAGGAAGTGTTGTTCGCCGTCGAGTCGCGCGGGTTCGCCGTCGAGGAGGTCCCGTTCATGTTCGAGGAGCGCCGGGCGGGCAAGTCTAAACTTAACTGGAAACTTCTGGTCGCCGGGTTTGCGGCGGCTCCGGGGATAAGGCGCAGGCTCGCTCCCTCGGAAGACGAAATTAAAAAGAAAGAATCGGCGCGATGAGAGAATTATTGACGAAAATAATATACGCGGCGGCGCTGCCGGTTTTGCTGGCGGCGATGGCGTTCGCGGTGTACAGGTTCGTGATAGCGCCGAAGCCGGGCGCTGAGCCGCCGCCGATTGAGAGCGCGCAGGAAATCGGCGAGCCGGAGAATCCGGCCCTGCCCGGAATAGAGGCGGAGAACCCGAAGATAAAGCACTTCGTGGACGGCAAGGTGAAATGGACGATGGGGGCCGAATCGATATCGAGCGAAGACCTCTCCGGGCAGACGGTGTTCTCGAAATCGAGCGGGGTGTTCGTGAGGGAGGAAGGATTTGAGTTGGTGTTTGCCGCGCCGCTTACGATATATGACCGGGCGGAGAAGACTGTGAGGGTCGAGGGAGGGGTGAGCGGGACGCTGAAGCCGGAAGGGCACGAGATGAGCGCGCGGCAGATGGAATGGAAGGAAAGCTCGGACGAGTTGTCTGCGGCGGACGCGGTGGTGAAGGTGGACGGCGGGAGCATCCGGGGGGACGAGATGAGGCTCAAGCGGGAAGGCAGGCGGGTGGCGATGGAAGGCAACGTAGTGATTGAACTGGAGCTGAACAGGGAAAAAAGATGAAAGTCGAGCGCAGATGCGACAACCATCCGGACCGCGAGGCAAGCTCGTTTTGCGTCGGGTGCGGGAAGGCGATATGCCCTGAATGCGAGAGGCCGCAGGCAGGCCGGCCGTACTGCGCGCCGTGCGCGAAAGCGCGCAAAAAGGAAAAGAGGAAAGCGAATTCGCAGAGGCGGGCGGAGGGAATAGGAAGCGGGATTGCGGGGGCGGCGCGCGCGGCGGCGGAAGGGGCCAAGCATGGAGCGCCGGAAAAGTTTCCGAAAGAGGCTCTGCGGGCGGCGGCGTTCGCTGTGGACGCGGCGGCGATTGTTCTGATATCGATTCCATTGACGCTGATTTTCAGGGCGGCGTCCATGCAATGGATGTCGGACATCGGCGGGATGGGATACCCGGTGAGCGTGTACCTGTCGGTATTGACGGTGTCGTCGTTGTATTTCATATTGTGGCACTGGCGGGGCGGGGCGACGCCGGGGAAGGCGCTGCTGGGGTTGAAGGTGAAGGCGGCGGCGGGGGGCGGCCCGGTAAGCGCGGCGGCTTCCGTGTGGCGCTGGATCGGGATGTTGGCGGCCATCATCTGGGCGGCGGCGGGCGCGGCTATCATGTGGCGCATTATTCTCTGGGGGAAGTACCTGACCAAGGGGCTGTCTATGCCGCAGGCGGTGGTGGTGTTCGTGTTCGGGGCGGCGGTCATGGCGGCGCTTTCCTCAGGGCTTTTGATAACGCTAGTCGGCAAACACAAAAGAGGATTTCACGACCTGCTCGGCGGAACTGTCGTCGAGAGGGAGATAAAAAAGAACAGGAGACGGGAAAGTGAGAGTCAAACCGGAGAAGTACCCGTTCGCGGGGATTAAGAGCGGAAGGCTGACATTCGGAGGAGCGGACGTCGCGGCGATGGCGAAGAAGTTCGGCACGCCGCTTTATCTGTTCGACGAGGATGGATTCAGGTCGCGGTGTAAAAGTTTCAAGACGGCGTTCGAGGGCGCGTACGGAGACGTGTTGGCGCTGTTCGCCAGCAAGTCGCTGACGACGCTAGCGGCGCTTGCGATAGCGAGCGACGAAGGGCTGGGGCTGGACGTGGCGAGCATGGGCGAGCTGGCCGGGGCAGAGCGCGTCGGAGCCGACATGTCGAAGGTGGTTCTGCACGGCAGTTTCAAAAAAGAAGAAGAGCTTGAGAGGGCGATCAAGGCCGGCGTAGGGAGGATAGTTCTGGACTCGGCGCTGGAGGCGGACGCGGCGGACAGGGCGGCGCGGCGGCTGGGAGCCAAGGCGAAGGTCATGCTGCGAGTGACGCCGGGCATTGAGGCGCACGTGCACGAGATGGTGCAGGTGGGCAAGCTGGACAGCAAATTCGGGGTTCCGCTCGAAGGCGGGGCGGCGAAGACGCTAATCGGCCACATCATCAAGAAGCGCAACCTCGATTTTACTGGGATACACTATCACATCGGCTCGCAGATACTTGAGACGGAGCCGTTCCGGGCGGCGGTGGCGCGCGCGGCGGAATTCATGTCCGAGCTCAAGAGAGAATACGGCCTGACGCTGCGCGACCTGAACATCGGCGGCGGGTATCCGGTGAGGTACGACAGCGCGCAGGCGATGGTGAGCGAGGCGAAGTTCGCGGCGGCGGTGTGCGGCGCGCTCAAGAAAGAGTTGCGGGAACGCAAACTTGACGCTCCGAGGCTGATGCTGGAGCCGGGTCGGGGAATCGCCGGCCCGTCCGGTATGACCGTCTACACGATAGGCCCGGTAAAGAGCATTCCCGGCGTGCGCAACTATATCAACGTGGACGGCGGGCTGTCGGACAACCCGCGCCCGGCTCTTTACGGCTCGGTGTACGAGGCGGTTGTCGCCGAAAGGCCGCTTGACCGCAAGGGCGTGAAAAAGTACAGAGTGAGCGGAAGGCACTGCGAGACGGACACGCTGATAAGCGAGATAGAGCTGCCGGACCCGAAGCCGGGGGAGACGCTTGCGGTATTTTCCACAGGGGCGTACAACCATTCGATGTCCGGCAACTACAACAAGTTCCCGAGGCCGGCGACGGTGTTGTTGAGGGGAGGAAAGCCTGAAGTGGCGGTGAGGCGCGAGACGGAGGAAGACCTGTACGCCTGCGACACGCCGCCGGCAAGGCTGATGAAGAAATGCGGAAAGAAGAAATAAAGAAGCGCCAGTTCGCAAGATCGGCCGCGCTCGCGGCGGTTCTCGCTTTGGCATGCGCGGCGTCCGGCTGCGGAGCGCGTCTCAAGTATGATTTTCCCGTCCGCAAAACATTCGTCTATTCTTATACAGAAAGCCGGCAGGTTGAAAAGGCTGAAGGCGAGTTTGAAGACAACATAGCGTGGAAGAAGCTTGTGACGAAGGCGAGAGTGGCCGAGATTTCCAGAGGAGGGACGACGATAGTCAAGCTGACGGCGCACCCGCCGGAAGGCGAGGGACACGCGACAAAGGGCCGCTCATACGGAGATGTCGAAGTCTATATCGACCGTTCGGGACGGCATCTGGACATGAGAGGCTCCGGCATGCCGCCGTCCATAAACCTTTATCATCTGCTCCCGGAGCTTCCCAAGAAGAGAATGCGCAGGCGCGCCGTTTGGAAGGAGACCTCCGATGTCAAGGTCTTCAACATGGACCTGAAGATGGAGTTGACAAAGAGATATCTCGGCAGGGAGCGCGTCAATTCCATCCTTTGTCATCGATTGGAAGGCGCGGGCAGATATGAGGTGGAAAGAAAGGCGCAGGACCCCGAAAGCGGGAGCATCGTGGAAGTGCGCATGGAAATTGACTACAAGGAAGAACTGTGGTTCGCGAAGAACGGCTATCCGGTCAAGCTGGTCGTCACGCAGAATCGGGTCAGGAAGATGAAGGACACGGCCACCGGACTGGACCTAATCAGGCGAGGGGACAGGGTGACGACGGAACTGATGTTGATGGGGTCGGAATGAATCTGGGGGCGAGGCTTAAGGAGTCGTTGCCGGAGTCTTGGAGCGTCGCGCTCGCGGCTCTGGGAAAAATGGCGGCGGACGCCGGGTTGCGGCTGTGCGTGGTGGGCGGATGCGCGAGAGACTTGGCGATGGGGCTGCGCCCGCCGGATGTCGACCTCGTCCTTGAAGGAGACGCGGTGAAGTTCGCCGCGGCGGCGGCGCGCGCGCTCGGACTCGAATGCGACAGCCACGCGCGTTTCGGCGTAGCCACGCTGCGGGCTTCCGGCGGTTTCAGATTCGATGTGGCGTCCGCGAGGACTGAGACCTATTCGCGGCCCGGCGCTCTGCCGGATGTTTCTTTCGGCTCGATAGAGGACGACCTTCGCCGCCGCGACTTCACCATAAACGCTATCGCCGTCGAGCTTCGGCCCGGCAGCTTCGGCGAGGCGCTCGACCCTTTCGGCGGGTTGAAGGACATCGAGGCCGGGATTGTCAGGTTGCTTCACAGCAAAAGCTTCATAGACGACCCCACCCGGATCGCCCGATGCGCGCGGTTCAGCGGAAGGCTCTCTTTTAAAGTTGAGCCTGAGACGGCGGCGCTCGCGGCGGACGCATTGGCCGCCGGGGCGATGGACACGGTGTCGGGCGAGAGAATCAAGAAGGAATTGAAAACGTTATTCGAGGAGAAGCCATCGGGGCGCGGGCGGGCGGTCGCAGCGTTCTCAAAAATGGGCGTTGATTCCGCTGTCTGCCCCGGTTACGCCATGAGCGCGGCGCTTTTTCTGCCGGAAGATTTAGCGGCGGAATCAGAAACGGCGGAGCGGTTTGCAGTGGACGGAGCGTTCTGCGGATGGATGGCCGGGCTTGCCGCGGCTTCCATTGGAAACGCGCGGGACGTCATGCGGCGGCTTTCGGAGAGGATATGCGCGACCCGCGAGGAGGAAAGGATTCTGGAGGCTGCGGGAGAGATTGACGCCGGGGCGCTGAGCGCGGCGCTGGAATCGGCGGCTGGAGGCGCGGAGGTTTGCGGCGCGCTTGAAGCTTTGCCGCTTGAAGCTTTGGCGGCGTTCAGGGCGGCGGCCTCGCCGCAGGCGCGCGCGCGCTTGGACGATTTCCTCCTCAGGCTGCGCGGCATGAAACTGGAAATAACAGGAGAGGATTTGGCGCGGATCGGGTTCGGGCGCGGGCCTAGCATGGGCGCGGCGCTGGCCGAACTTCTCCGCAGAAAAAGGAACGGCATTCTATCCGGCGCGGCGGACGAACTGGCTGCGGCGCGCGACATTCTCAACAACGGTTCGGAGCGGACAAAATATTAAATGGACAATTTCATAAACCTCGTAGTTTTCTTTCCTTTCTTTCTCATCGCCATAATGTTCCACGAAGTGGCGCACGGATACGCGGCCCTGAGGGCGGGAGACGACACGGCGAAACATTCGGGCAGGCTCACTCTGAACCCGATAGCGCACATCGACCCCGTCGGCCTCGTTTTTTTCATCATCTCCGCGATGGCCGGCGTCGGCTTCGGTTGGGCAAAACCTGTTCCGGTGAACCCCGCGCGGTTTAGGAATTTCAAGCGAGACTTCATAGTCGTTTCAATCGCCGGAGTCGCGGCGAACTTGGCTCTGATATTATTCACCGTCTTAACGATAAAACTGTTGATGATGGCGGGAGTGTTGGAGCTGGGGGCGGACGGCTCCATCTACGGGGAAAGCGCGGCGGCGCAGTATATCCGGATGGTGGTGATGAGGTTCATCGCGCTGAACGGGATATTGATAGTGTTCAATCTGATACCGATACCGCCGCTGGACGGGTCGAAGGTATTGATGATGCTGTTGCCGCCGAGGCAGGCGGTGGCGCTTGCGCGCATAGAGCCTTTTGGCTTTCTCATACTTCTGGCGGGGCTGTGGTTCGGAGTGTTCGACATCTTGTTCAGGGGCGCGCTGTACGCGGTGATGAGCTTCGCCTACTATATTTTTATCCTATGACGGGCGCGGGGCGCGCATATTTGGTATACTGAACAGCCGCAGGGGAGCGCGGCGGAACGAATGAAAATACTGAGCGCGTTGAAACTGAAGCTGGCGGGATTCGTCGGCAGGCTCGAAGAGCTTGTGTCGGCGGTGAAGACGCACGTGATGGACATATTGGACGTGCGGCTGGGAGACGCCGCGCGCCAGTTGGCGGACGCCGCAAGAGCCGGCGGACACGACACCATGCGTTTCACCCCTTTCCTTTCTCTTGCGCGGCTCATGTTCATCAAGTCCCGCAACCTCCTGCCCGGACAGGACCAGTTCGAGGAAACCGACCTCGAAGCCGAGGAAGTCCAGCCGGAGGAAGAGCCGACCGAGGTGCGCGAGAGGCTCAAAAAGCAGCAGCACAGGTTTCAGGAAGTGGCGTTGCGCCTGCGCGTTCTGGAAGAAACCAACGCGACGAAACTGCGCTCCCGGCGGACCCGCTCGGAGGGCCTCCCGGAGTTCATAGACGAGATTTCATTCCTCGAACAGGCCACCCCGTTCGACCTCATGCAGACGATGATACAACTGCTCCGCATGAAGCCGGAGGAGCGGCTGTACCGCGTGAGGGTGGACGACGCCAAACTGTTGTCCATGAGGATATCCGAAGTGTTCGATTTTCTGCTGGCCCGCCGGGGCGAGCCGGCTCTGTACTCCGAAATCGTGTCCGCCGAAGCGCGGCGCGAGGAAAAGGCCCTCTCGTTTTTGGCCGTGCTGTTCCTGCTCAATCAGGGCCGGATCACCGCCGAACAGTCCGCCCCGTACGCGGACATCGAGATAAGGGTCAGGCAGGCTGAAGGAGGGGCGGGCTGAACATGCTCACTATCGACGAGATAACAAACGTGATTGAAGGCATATTGTTTCTGTCGCCGACGCCGGTGAAGATTGATGATATCGCCGAACACCTGAATGTGGACGCGTCTCTTGTGGGCGAGGCGATGGAGCGACTCAGAGCGCGGAGCGAGGGCGGCGGGCTGGAAGTCCTCAAGACCGCGGGCGGCTGGGAGATGGCCACGAGGAGCGAATACGTCGAGCATCTGCGCGCGTTCTTCGGCGGGCTTGACCGTTCCCGCCTTTCGCGCGCATCTCTTGAGACGATGGCGATAATAGCCTATCAGCAACCCGTCACGCGCGGCGCGATAGAGGCCCTTCGCGGCGTCAACTCCGCCGGAACCATCAAGTCGCTCCTAGACAAAGGACTGATCCGCATCAGCGGCAGGGAAGACGCCCCCGGACGCCCTTTCCTGTTCTCCACCACGCCGGATTTCCTTTCCTACCTCGGACTGGACAAGCTTGCGGACCTCCCCCCGCTCGAAACTTACGACTCCAAAGTCTGACCCGCGGTCTTTCGCTGCGGCGGAAATTCCTTATAATCGGAAAATGCGGCGGTTCGGCGCGTTGATTCGCGACTTTGCCTGCCGCCGAGAGCGCTTTCAGCGCGATATGGAGAGTCTGAAATGACAGGGCAGGGACTGACGACAGAGGAAAAGCTTGAGAAGCTGCGCGCCGAAGTCCGCGCGCTCGGCTCTGCGGTCGTCGCTTTTTCCGGCGGGGCGGACAGTTCGCTGCTGGCGAGAGTGGCTTCGGAGGAACTGAGCGGCCGCGTAGCGCTCGTCACCGCCGAATCAGAAACGTACACTCCAGAAGAGCTTGAGACGGCGAAGGCGACGGCCGCGAGCCTCGGCGCGCCCCATGTGGTTATTTCCACGCGGGAGTTCGACGACCCTGTGTTCCGCTCGAACCCGCCGGACAGGTGCTACCACTGCAAAAAGGAACTGTTCGGCGCGCTTGAGCGGATAAGGGCCGAACGCGGATACGCGCGGATAGCGGACGGGTCGAACGCGGACGATTCGAGCGATTACAGGCCGGGGAGCCGCGCTGCGGCGGAGCTTAATGTGGCAAAACCTATAGCCGCCGCGGGGTTGACGAAGGCGGACGTGAGGGAAATATCAAAGGCGCTGGGGCTGGCAGGGTGGGACAGGCCCGCCGCCGCGTGTCTGGCCTCGCGCGTGCCGTACGGAGTGGAACTGACGCCCGGCCTGATGGGGCGCATCGCGGAAGCGGAATCGAAAGTTAGGGAACTGACGGGAGCGCGTCAGGTCCGCGTCAGGCATCACGGAGAAGTCGCCCGCGTCGAGGTTCCGGAACAGGACATCCCGGCGGTCGCCGCTTCGGCTGCGCGCCGCGCGCTCGTTGACGCCCTCCGCTCCCTCGGCTACCATTATGTCGCTCTCGACCTGCTCGGATACCGGACGGGCAGCTTGAACGAGACGCTTCCAATCGATGGACGGAAGGATTGAAGTTATGAACGGAGACAAAGTGAGAGAGCTTCTAGAGTCGGTCGGGCGCGGCGATGTGTCCGTCGACGAGGCTTGCGAACGCCTCAAGACGCTTCCTTTTGAAGAACTGGACGGGGTGAAACTCGACCATCACCGCGCGTTGCGCAAAGGGTTTCCCGAAGTGGTGTACAGCGAGGGCAAGAGTGAGGAGCATCTGAGGGAGATAGTGAAGACATACGCGGCGAGGCGGGTGAATATGCTGCTGACGCGGGCCGGGGAGAGGGTGGCGGAGCTTGCGAGGGAGATAGAGCCGGGAGTGGAATACAACGCCGCGGCGCGGACAGTGCGAATGATATACGATCCGCCGCAGGTCTGCGCGAAGCGGGCGCTAATCGTAACCGCCGGAACGTCGGACATCCCGGTGGCCGAAGAGGCGCTTGTCACCGCCGAATCAATGGGATGTCCCGTCGAAAGGCTGTACGACGTGGGAGTGGCGGGGATACACAGGCTGCTCGGCAACAGGGAAAAACTGGACGCCGCCGGGGCGATAGTTGTGGCGGCTGGAATGGAAGGGGCGCTCGCGAGCGTGGTCGGCGGGCTGACCGGCAGGCCCATCATCGCCGTCCCCACAAGCGTCGGTTACGGGGCCTCCTTCAAAGGGCTTTCCGCGCTTCTCGGAATGCTCAACACATGCGCGCCCGGCGTGGCCGTCGTCAATATCGACAACGGCTTCGGAGCCGGATACTTCGCCGCCGTCATCTGCCGAGAACTAAGCGCGTAATCCCTTCAACCCGAAAACCGATAGATAGAAGAGGTTTTAGCCTACGGCGATTGGGGATAAACCCTTTCAACCCGGATTCGTCTATAGAGCCGACGAACCGGGGCGATTTTCATAGCGGCGAACTGTTTCGTTGCCGTCGCATTTTTTTGTTCATGAACCATAAGTTCTATCCGTTGCAAAAACGCGTCTTGCGTCTTGCAATTCATCCGCTCTGAACAATCGCTCCCGAATCCTAACGACGGATTCTGGTTCAAAAAAGTTCATTCAAGAAATCCTTTTTCCGAAACATATTATACGAAGCATTAAAAGATTTCCTGATTCCCCCTGAAACTCATATAGTGGTAAAACCTAAAAAAGCCCCGTTTCACTTAACAAATATCTTCTCGAGGCGCATTGATTTTGGAGCGCTGCGATTCATCGCCGCTTTAATCGCGATCAACGCTGACAAG
>JAKQPS010000166.1 GCA_029564595.1 bacterium
GATCGAACTGCCCAGAGACGCGATGCAGGGCGGCGAGGAATCCTACACTTACACGTACAACGCTCTGATCAATGTGACGAGCTATGACGCGACCGGAGCGCCGACGACGGTGGCAAGCACCACATCCACCCTGACGTACAATGAAACGACGCACAAGATGACCGGGACGTTCTTCATCACGAGCATCCCAGTCGGCTCCAACTATGTTGTGGCGGCGCACGTGTCGTCAAGCGACAGTCACGGAGGGCGCATTGCAGCCAACGGCGGAAGTTCGACGTTCGCGCACGTAGGAGCCGTAGTTGACACAATCAGCGACGGAGTGACTGCGGATGTGGCGGTAAACACCGCTTCTTCTATGAAGGCCCTCGCCCTGATGTACTTTGCAAAGAGCAGAGGCGTGGCTCTGTCGAACACGAGCGTGGTGACATCGTCCGTCAAAACCGCTATCGGAGATACGGTAGACGACATGATCGCGGCCAACTCTGAAATCGGATACCAGTTCACCAGCGATTACAACACAGGCGGCGATCCTTACGATCCGGCCAACTGGGCGGAACAGCTTGCAACCGGCCTATCCGGCATAGTCACAGAAGCCGGCCTCGGGCCGCAGGCGATAGGCACGGTTCCGCAAAACGGCGCGCTTAGCGTTCCGTACGATGAAACAGTTTTCGGAATAGTCTTCAACCAGAGCATGGACAATACTGTGAATCTGAATGACAGCGCCACATTGCTCGCTTCAGCGTTCAACGTGATGGTTACGGGCGGTGAATATTCCGTCACTATAGACAGGACGAACGCGATGTACTACGGGACATTCTCTTGGACGACGACCACCGTGCCGAACGACACGCTGTCGTTCACGCTGTTCCCGTCGGAAACGCTAATATCGAATGAAGTTTATCCGCTTGCGCCGGAAACGACATACAGCGTAAGCATGAATGTGCCCGCCAATCTGCTGACATTAAGCGGAGAAGCGATGCCCGTTCCAGATCCTTTCACCGGCACATTCACCACAATGCCGGAAGTGGACAACAGGGTGTACGACAACGCAAGACTGACGGGCCAGTACGTCGGCATGAGCATCTGCCCGGGCGGCTCCGAAGGCTACACGTGGATTACCACTGAAAAGTATGTCATAACGGCAAACGGCGCAGGCGCAGGCACATGGGAGAATTTGGCAAGCTCGTATGAAGACCCGGAAGACTCCACAACCGGCGCTTTCACTTATTACGTGCTCGCAGATGGAACGTTGCTGATTGTAGACAGCGATCCGGAAGAATCCAGCCCTTATCTGTATGGAACGATAACCGCGGACGGAAGCATAGGGGTGAACTCTGAACTTGATATGATTGAAGGACAATCGAATTGTCTGGATGTTGTGGTGAAAAAGGGAACAGGCATGACTATGTCGGCGGCGGCAGGGTCATACATCATCAATGAATACGGCGCTGAAGTCGGACAGAGCGTCGGACCGAGAATCGCGTCGGGAGCCGGGATATGCTCCTCCTACACCGACCAGACGAATTGCGAAGAGGCGTCGGGCTGCTACTGGGACGGATATTTCTGCGAGGCCGAGATGAACACCTCCGGGTATCCGGTCATCATGAGGAACAGGGCGACGCTGGACAGCTCGGGCAACATAACCATGACGCAGCTTTCATCCTCCGCTGGGCGAATAGCCAATCAGGGCGGGTCTTACACCTACACGCTCGCCTCAGACGGAGCTTTGGGCATTTCTTATGAAGGACAGCCGACAGACATAACCGGCTATGTCGCCATAGGCGGAAACGTTGTCGTCATGGTCGACACGGACGGAACGGACGGATACATCTCTCTGATGGTGGGCGTGAGAGAAAGCACGTCCTTCTCCGCGTCTTCGATGATAGGACACAGCTATGTGCTTCACCAGACCGGAGCCGATTACTATTATGACGGTTACAGCGCCAGTTCTTGGTATATGAGTCCTGAACTAGGCTTGTTCAGCGTCTCCGGCAGCGGCGTGGGAACTTACGCCACACTTTGTCCGGAATACTGGGTCAACGGAACCACAGAAAACCCCGGCGAACCTGCTGAGTTCACAGGTTCTTCCGACGGAACATTCTCGCTGGTGGGCGACGATGGAGTGGGAATCGTTTCACCCGACGGCAACATCATCGTGATGTCCGACACCAATCTGTCGAGCGACGATTGGATCAACTTCACAGTCGGCGTGAGAAAGACGCCCGTGTCGGGAGACTGACGCGCGGCGCGCAACAAAAAAAGCATTCAAAAAAGCCCGCCCGAAAGGGCGGGCTTTTTTTTGCCAGACGAGCGCTTCTTCTATATATTCCTGATTCCTTATATAATGGATAATAACAAACGATCGCGAGAGGCGCGCCGATGAGGATAATCGGGCTTACCGGCACGATAGGAAGCGGAAAGAGCGCGGTGGCCGGGATGCTGGCGGAACTCGGCGCGGAGGTAATCGACACGGACAAGGTCGCCCGCGAGGTCGTCGAGCCGGGAACTCCGGGCCTGAAAAAACTTGTCGAGACGTGGGGAGAAAGTTTGCTGACAGGCGACGGTTCGCTTGACAGGGAGAAACTTGCCGCGATAGTGTTCGCGGACGAAGGTCAGAGGCGCAGGTTGAACTCGATCCTGCATCCGATGATCGGAGCGGAAGTGGCGGCCCGGCTGGCGGCGTCGCGCGCGCCGGCGGTCGTCTTGGAAGTTCCTCTGCTTTTCGAGAGCGGATTCGACAAGATGGCGCATGAATGCTGGGTGGTGACCGCCGACGAGGATTCGCTTCCGAAGCGGATAGCCGCAAGGGACGGAGCCGGAGAGGACGCCGCCCGCGCCAGAATCACCAGCCAGATGAGCCAAGAGGAAAAAGCGCGACGCGCGGATGTGGTGATAGACAATTCAGGAACGCTCGCGCAGACCCGGACGCAGGTGGCCGAGGCTTGGAGGAAAATTGAAAAACTTTAATTTCTCGCTCGCGCTCGCTCTTTACATCTTTATTGTTTTCAGCGCGTTCACGTCGACCCGGGACTTCGCGGCGGCGGCAGCGGCGGCGCTTGCGGCTTCGCCTCTGATATGGCTGGCTCTATTTTTCATCGGGCGCGGCGCGCCGAGATTCGACACTTCGCGAACTCCGACGCAGGCTCCGATATCGCATTTCGTCGCCCTGCTCTGCTCTGCCCTGCTTTTCGCGATGGTGTGGAAGATGAGAACCGGCACTTATTTCGGCTCGGCGATGCAGATGTTCGGCAACTATAGAGTCGGCTGGAGCCTCGCGATGGCGCTTCAGACGCTGGGGCTGAGCGTGGCGATATGCGCCTCGGCGCTGACGATCTGGACGGGCTATAGGTTCAACGACGCGCCGGGCGGGCGCGCGGCGCGCGCGTTCTTCGCCGGCTCCCCCGAAATCGTCAGGCTCCTTATCTTCGTTTACATCGTCTTGGCGGCATGGGCGATAGGCGTCTGCGCGGTCGCGGTCGCGTATAAATCCGCAAGCTATTCTTTCGAATTTCTGATAATGATAACGGGGCGCGCAATGATTCCGGCGATGGGCTGCATCTTAGTGGCTCTGCTCAGATTGAAGTTTATGGGAATCGCCGTCATTGCGGCGGCTGCGGCGGTTTTTCATCTCGTGTCTATAAATATTGACGGAGGCTCCGCGGCGGTATTCGTCGCGGCGGCGGCGGGCGCGGCGGCTGTTCTGTTCGCGGCGCGCTATTTTCATAGGGCCGGCGGCTCTGACGGAGCAACCCCGGTTGTCGCAGCCGAGCCGGTTTCCGGCTCTCAATCCTCGCCTGAAAGCGGAGAAACAATCGAATGAAGAAATACGTTGAATGGGGCCGAGAGACTATCGAAGCTGAGATTAAGGCGCTAAGCGCTTGCGCGGCCCGGCTGGATGAAAGTTTTTCGTTGGCGGCCCGCGAGATTGCCGCCTGTAAAGGAAAAGTAATCGTCTCCGGCGTTGGAAAATCGGGACGCGTGGGAGAAAAGATGGCCGCCACTTTCGCGAGTCTGGGCTGCCCTTCGTTCTTTATGCACGCCGGAGAGGCCCTGCACGGCGACTCCGGCATGATGGACGGGCGCGACCTCTTGATAGTGGTGTCGAACTCCGGCGAAACGGTCGAGGCGATGGCGACCGCGCGGAAAGCCAAGGAACTCGGTTTGAAAGTGATCGCGATGACCGGACGCAAGGGGTCTGCGATAGCGAAGATAGCGGACGCGACGATCGACATCGGGGTCGAACGGGAAGCCGACCCGCTGGGGCTGGCTCCGACATCCAGTTCGACGGTGACGATGGCTGTCGGGGACGCGCTTGCGGTGGCCGTCGCGCGCGCGAAAGGGTTCTCGAAGGCGGACTTTGCGGCGAGGCATCCCGGCGGCGCTCTCGGAAAAATTTCTTCCCGGCAAACCGGCGGCGATAGAAAAAAATGAGAGATTCACAAACGTCCGGCGGGCGGACCGCGCGGCTGTCGCGGACGCTCCTCAGATTGTCGGCTTTTCGCCGGAACGCGGCAGCGACTCTCGTTGCGCTTTCTCTCGCCCTCTCTCCGCTCATCTCATTGTCCGCTGTAACGGAACAGCCCGATCATCAACACCTCACGGCTCCGAACAATCTCGTCACTGTGGATTTTCTCTCTAATCTCTCCGCTTTGAATTCCACTCACGCGGTTAGACTGGAAGACATCAGCCGGGCGATGGCGGCTGAGAAAGCGGCGGAGCGAGCCGGAAAACCGAAGCCTGAAATAGCATCCGCAAAACCAGAAAGGCCGGAGCCTCCGGAGAGGGTGTTCGCGGTTTTTCAGGACGGCGACGCGCACATAATCTGGGACGCCTCGGCGCGCGCCGCGCGAGGATACAACGTGTACAGGGTCGGCCCGGACAGGTGTTTCGAACTGCTCACCCCCAACCCCGTCAAAACCGAGAGATACACCGACCCCGCGCCGGGAGCCGACTCCAATGTCGTATATTACATAGAAGCCGTCGGGGCGGACAAATCAAAAAGCATGCTCAGCGTCCCGTCCGCCGTCATAAAGACCGGCCTTAAGATTGTTCCCTGACCGCGCGGCCCGCTGAAAGGCCGACCGACAAGATGCCGAAAAGCGACCCGAAAAAGAACGAGCGCGAAAAATCGCATTTCGCAGGCGACGGCGTTTACGTGATCTCCTTTCTCGAACGAGACTCTTCTTTCTTCGGCAGGCTGATTATAAGAATCGTTCTGAAGTTCTGGGACAGACATCTGCGCTTTATAAAGCCGGAATGGATTAAAGGAAAAAAAGTTCTCGAAGCGTCATGCGGAAATCCGAGGAACGTCCTCTATTTCAAATCGATGGGAGCCGAGCTCTCGGCGGGTTGCGACATCAGCGAGTCTGTGATGAGAAGAGGATTAGCGTCCGAGCGGGCGTATGCGCTTGACCGCCGCATGCCCTGCGTGAGACCGCCGGTGTTCGTCGCGGACTGCGAGAATCTTCCCGTTGCGGACGGCTCGCTGGACGCGATTCTGATTTTTCAGGCGGCGCATCATCTGGACATCGACAGGTTTATATCCGAGGCGCGTCGCGCGTTAGTCCCCGGCGGCGTGCTGTTCATTTCAGACCCGAACGGCGCTCATCCTCTGCGCCGCCTCGCGGATTCCGTCGGCAGGGCGTCCCGCGTAATGAGCGACGACGAACGCGCTCTCGCGCCCGCTCTCTTCGCCGAAAAACTACGCCTCTCCGGCTTCGACATTGTCGAACGCCGCGCTATCAACTTGTTCTCCGAGTTGTTCTTCCTGTTCACAACGCTCTTGGAACAGAAGTCCGCGCCCGCAGCGGACATTCTCCGACTTCTGTTCCTTCCTCCGCTCTCCGCGGTCGACGCGCTTCTGGAAGTCTCTCTGTTTAAAGCCCTGCCCTCGCTCTCTTGGCGTCATATTATCGCCGCCCGAAAAGAATAATTCTCCAGCGCGCCTCCGGCGGCCAAAGAGAAACTTTTGAAAAAGTTTCTCTTTGGATTCTCTTCAAAACGTTTCAATGGGCGTCGGGAGCGAATCGCTTTCGCGCTTCCTCTCCCGACGCCCTATGTAAATCATTTAAGAAGAAGATTCCTCAGAAAACCTTTCCCAATATCTTTTCACATGCGCGCGGCGGAGCGGAGGCGCGAACGCGCCCGCTTCGACGCGCGCATAGAAATGTTTTGAAAGGGATT
>JAKQPS010000187.1 GCA_029564595.1 bacterium
CTTCATCATCGAAAACGACCAGGAAGCGGCGCTTCTCGGTTACGCTCGGTCAATCGCCCCGGCGCTCGCGGGCTTCATTCTGCAAAACCAGCTTTTCGCCACAATCGAGCAACAGGTCATGCAGGCGGTCGAGCGGATTATCGTTGACGGATGGGGCGCGGCGGCGTTCGACGGCGAATCCGGACAATACGGTCTGCTTTCAAGCGGCATCGCGCTTTCTCTGGCGACAGCCGGTGCGGCTTCCCCGTTGCTTGCAACCGCCGCGGACTGGGCGGCGAATCCGACGACGCTTATTCAAAAAATTACGAACTACAACTACAAACCGACCGACAGAACGGCCCCGCTCCCGGCCGTATCGGCGGCGGATGCGGCGAATATTTATCTTGACGTGGTTCGGCTCCTGAATCTGATCGCGCAGACGAACGTAAAAACGTCCGGGAAGGTGGTCCTGTACGTGCCAACCTCCATTTATTCGGCTTTAGTACAGTACCTTTCGACCGGAACGTATAACCGGACCCTGGGCGAAGCGCTGAAGCTCGCTATCGGCGGCACGATTGAAAACATCGAGCTGAAAACCTCCGGTTTACTAAACGCCCGGACAAATTCCCTCGGCTCGGCGCAGTACAACAGCGTAATAGCCGTTGTCCACGGCGCGCCGACCGGACGGAAAGGTATTTTGATGCCGATGGCAACCGCAACGCCCAGGATCACAACCGGCGTGGTGAGTGAGCAGCGGTCCAGTTTTGCGGCGCAGCTTACCTTTGGCGGCCCGATGGTCATTCAACGCGGTCAGGTGTTTATCCTTGACTTTTCGGTACAAGCATAATCGCATGATTTACACAGATGAACAGTTTTTAGCGGAACTCACGACACGGCTGGATAACCCAGCCGTGTCGGCCGCTGAAATTTCAACGTACTTAGAGATGGCGAAGCGCGACGTTGACTCCGGCCTGTACGGTGACAACGCCTATAATTCACAAGTGCTTGACACGGCTTGCCATTTACTTTCGCTCGACAATAAATTCCCGGAAATTTCGTCGGTCAGTCAAAA
>JAKQPS010000189.1 GCA_029564595.1 bacterium
CTTGTCAGCGTTGATCGCGATTAAAGCGGCGATGAATCGCAGCGCTCCAAAATCAATGCGCCTCGAGAAGATATTTGTTAAGTGAAACGGGGCTTTTTTAGGTTTTACCACTATATGAGTTTCAGGGGGAATCAGGAAATCATTTAGAAACAGATTCCAACGAGACATCCTATCCGGGCGACCCAACGGGTCGCCCCTACGATTCTTTTCTCGTTAAAAATCATTTATGAACAGGATTCCTCTGAAAACTCTTTACCAATATCTTTTCACACGATACGCGCCGATGGGAAGAGCGAAGCCTTCCCATCGGCGCTAGCATGAAAGATTTTGAAAGGGATTTTAAGGGAAAACTTTTTCAAAAGTTTTCCCTTAACAATTTACTTTTTGCTTTTTTTTGCCATAGTTTTCTTCGCGGCAATCTTTTTCGCGGGCGCTTTATGGGCGGCGGACTTGCGGGCATTGGACGCGGCGAGGTTTTTTTTATGATATTCCTGAAGCGGGGCGACTGTGAAGCCGCGTTCCCGGAAAGCTTCCATGCCCTGAACGGTGGCTTGAGCGCCTGAGATGGTGGTGACAAGAGGAATGTCGCGCGCGATGGCGGCGCTTCTAATTTTCGCTTCGTCGACTTTAGTGTCTTTGCCCGCCGGGGTGTTAATCAGCATGACGACTTCTTTGTTTTTGACGACATCGAGGACGTTCGGGCGGCCTTGGTCTAGTTTGTGAACTGAGCGCGCCTCTATGCCGTTGCGCCGCAGAGTGCTGGCCGTTCCTTCGGTGGCGACTATCTCGAACCCCATGTCGATCAGTTTCCGGGCTATGGGGACGATGGCGCGTTTATCGCTGTTTTTGACGCTGACAAAGACGGCCCCTTTGTCCGGCAGTTTCTGTCCGGCGGCGATCTGGGATTTGAGGAACGCCATTCCGAAGTCGCGGTCGATGCCCATGACTTCGCCTGTGGAAAGCATTTCGGGGCCGAGAGTGGCGTCAACGCCGGGGAACCGGGAGAACGGGAACACGGCTTCTTTGACGCTCATGTGTTCAGGGACAGACTCTTCGGCGACGCCCTGTTTTTCCAGCGATTCGCCGAGCATCACGCGGGTGGCGACTTTCGCCCACGGGGTCCCGGTTGCTTTGGAAACGAACGGAACGGTGCGTGAAGCGCGCGGGTTGACTTCGAGAACGTAGATGACGTCGTTTTTCACAGCGAACTGGACGTTCATAAGCCCGACGACGCCAAGCTCGCGGGCCATCGCGCGAGTGGCCCCTTTTATTTCCTCGACAATGGCTTCGTTGAGGGTGTAAGGGGGCAGACAGCAGGCGCTGTCTCCGCTATGGACTCCGGCCTGCTCGATGTGTTCCATGACGCCGCACACCAAGCACCTTTCGCCGTCCGCCACCGCGTCAACGTCGACCTCTATGGCGTCGTCTAAGAACCTGTCGAGCAGAACGGGTTTGTCCGGAGAGGCGGATACTGCCTTTGCCATGTATTCACGCAGGTCGGCTTCCTCGTATACGACGCGCATCGCGCGCCCGCCGAGGACGTATGACGGCCTGACGAGTAGCGGATAGCCTATCTGCCTCGCCTTGCGGACGGCCTCTTCGACCGTGCCGGCGGTGTCGTTGTCCGGTTGCGTGAGGTTGAGTTTGTCGAGCGTTTCCTTGAACCGTTTTCTATCTTCAGCGCGGTCAATGTTGTCCGGGGAAGTGCCGAGGATGGGAGCGCCCGCGCGCAGCAGCTTGGTGGCCAGATTCAGAGGCGTCTGTCCGCCGAGCTGCACTATGACGCCGTGCGGCTTCTCCCGGTCGATTATGTTCATGACATCTTCAAATGTGAGCGGCTCGAAGTAAAGCCTGTCGGAGGTGTCGAAGTCGGTCGAAACTGTTTCTGGGTTGGAGTTGATGAGGATTGCGGTGTAGCCGGCCTCTTTTATGGCGTAAGCGGCGTGGACGCAGCAGTAGTCGAACTCAATGCCCTGACCGATTCGGTTGGGGCCGCCGCCGAGGATGATTATTTTTTTGCCTCTGTCGCCTTTGGGCGCGGCGTCCGTCGATTCAAACGCGGCGTATCGGGCGCGCGCGGCTCCGCTCGCGTCCATTGCGCCGGCTCCGGCGGTGGTTCCCTGTTTTTTTCTCAGTCTCCGCAATTCCGTCTCCTCCGTTTCAAGCAGGCGCGCGATGTCCTCGTCGCCAAGCCCGGCCAGCTTCGCCTGCTTCAGCAGGGAGGCCGGCGCCGTCTCGATTCTATACTTTCCCGCCCGCGCCGAGATTTCAGCTATCTCGGCGAACTGCGAGACGAACCATCCGTCTATCAAAGTCAGGCTGCGGATTTCTTCCACGCGCATCCCGGCGGCCAACGCGTCGAATATGTGAAACAGCCTTGCCGGGTTCGGGCGGGACAGCAGGCCCCGCAGGGTTTCCTTGCCCGCTTCCGTGGAAGCGTCCGGCGGTTTGGGACGGCTCGTTTCGAGCGCGCGCATGGCTTTCAGGAGCGACTCTTTGAAAGTCCTCCCCGTCCCCATCGCTCCGCCGGTGGATTTCATGGCGGTGTCCAGCGTGTCGTCGGCGCCGGGGAATTTTTCAAAATCGAATCTCGGCAGCCGGGTGGCGCAATAGTCCGGCTCAGGCTCGCGGAACGCGTTCCCGCTCCCGAACTCCGGCTCGGTTATTTCGTCCAGAGTCAGGCCGCAGACTAGTTTCGCCGCGACCCTCGCGACCGGATACCCCGTTGCGCGCGCGGCGAAAGCCGACGACCTCGTGTAGCGCGGCACGGCGTAGATGAGTTTGATATCGCCCGAAGCCGGTTCGAGAGCGAACCTGACATTTACGACGCCAACCGCGTCGAGCGCTCGCGCTACCGCTTCCGCGCTCTTCTTCAACCGGCGCGTCGCGCCCAGAGTCAGCGTTTGCGCCGGTATAACCGACGCGCTGTCTCCCGAATGTATCCCCGCCGGGTCTATGTTCTCTATCATTGCGACCGTCGCGGCGTTTCCATTGGCGTCCCGCAACAGGACTATCTCAATTTCTTTCCATCCGCGAAGAAGCTTCTCGACGAGAATGGTTCCGGCGGCGCTGGATTTGAGCGCGGATGCCGCCTGCCCTTCGAGGTCTTCCATGTTGTAAGCGGTCGAGTTACCCGCGCCGCCTTCCGACATCAGAGGACGAAGCGCGGCCGGGAACCCGATTTCAAGCGCAGCGGCTTCCGCCTCTTCGATGGAAGAAACAACCGCGCCCGGCGGAACTTCCACCCCGGCTATTTTCATGAGCTTAAGGAACTTGCGCCTGTCCACGGACGCAGCGCGGGATGTTTCCGACACGCCCATCAGAGAGACGCCCAGTTTCTTCATCGCCTTGAGAGCCGCCGGAGCGGTCGCGGCATTCACCGCCGCTCCGCCGCCGAACACAGGCAGCAGGGCAGTCGCCTTCTCGCGCTCGAGCGCCGCCGCCAAGTTTTCCGGGGAGACAGCTTCGAAATACACCGGGCCGGGAGCGTCGATGTCGGTGGACGCTGCCGTAGGATTTGCGGAGATGAGAGCGACATCGAAACCGAGTTCTCGAAGAGCTTTCATCGCTTCGGCGCACGCGTGGTCGAACTCCGCTCCGGCGCTCGACGCCGACGACACGGCCCCCGCAAGAACAATTTTTTTCTTTTTAGCCGTCATAGCGGCAACCCGCCAGTCAGTTCCTGAATCGTTTCCAGCCCGTCCGGCTCGAAAAACGCGCCGGCGGCCATCTTCCGCCTGTGGACGAAGCCCTCGACCGATCCGTCGATTGTGTTGACATAAAGCGTCTCGCCGCCGCGCCGCCTGAGGTCTTCCGCCCTAAGCGCAACGGAGTGGTTCTGTTCGGTTATCCGCAACGCGCCCGTCGCAACGTTCGCCACCGGGATGTTCACTCCGTGGTGGCCGCTCTTCATTTCGGACGGTGAAGCGCCTAGCGCGGACGCGACAAGCGCCGCCCCAAGCCCTATCCCCGCCACCGGAACCCGGCCCAGCAGCGACTTTATCGTGGCCACCGTCCCCGGCAACGAGTCCGCCGGGTACGCCCCGTTCGAGACCAGCGCCGCGTCCGGGCGGATCGACAGTATCTCTTCGGCGGACATCCGAGGCCCGAACGCCCGCCAGAATATGTTGTGCCTTTTCAGCAACCTATAGAACGAGGCCCCAGCGCCGATGTCCAGAACCACCGCGGTGGCCCCGCCTCCTGCCGGCCTCCATGACGCCAGAAGCGCCTCGCCGCTCACGCGGTACTTGTCCGGGTTCGCGCTCGTCTGCGTTTTTAAAAGCGCCAGCCTTGCAAGGTGCGACTTTAGCGAGGACTCCTCGGTTGTCAGCAGCGCCCACTGCTCGCCGCGCGACCTGATGTGAGCGGCGATCTCCCGCGTCGGCGCTCCTTCGAGCCCGAGCAACTGCCTCGACTCGCAGAAACGCCCGAACGCCATCGGCCCTCCGCCGTCCGAAACCGACTTCGATAGTTCCCGGCAGACCACGCCCTCGGCGCATACCCGGTCGGACTCGTTCCATGCCTCGTCCGCTCCGCACGCGCCTACCGTCGGCCTCTCGAAAACCAGTATCCTGCCGAGGTAGGACGGCGTAGTGGCGGCTTCCTGAAAACCCGCCCCGCCCGCGAATGCGACGGCCACTCCGGCCCGGTCTCCGTGAGACCCGAACGCCTCGGCCTCGAACGCCGTTCCGTCTTCGAATATCAGCCGGCCTTTCATATCTCTATCGCCTTGTTCCCGGCGGGACGCCCGCTTGTTTCTCGCGCGCCGCCTCAGTCCGTTTCCATCATCCAACAAATTGTACACATTTTAACATTTTCATCCATACAAAACCCGATATTCGTCAAGCGCGGTATTTGTTGATATTTCAATGCGCGTATAATATAATCGGTTGCGCTTAAGCTTCTCGCGAAAGGATATGAACAAATGCCGAAAAAAACAGTCAAGTTTCTGGTTCTAGGCTGCGGTCGGCAGGCATGGCTCGCGTTTTTTCCGTGGATAAAGGCGAATCCGAACGCGCGGCTAGAAGCGGTGGCCGATATCAATGAAGACCAAGCGCGGCGCGCGGCAAAAGAGTTCGGCGCGCGCAAAGTGTTCACCGATATCGAAAAAGCTATCAAAGAAAGCGATGCCGACGCGGCGATTGTCGTCACCCCCCCGTGGGCGCACGCGGAACCGGTGGCGCTCGCGGCGCGGCGCGGCATGAGCGTGCTGTGCGAAAAGCCGATGGCCGTCAATTCCGCCGAATGCCGACGAATGATCGAGGAGTGCGAGAAAAACAACGTCCTCCTTCGCATCGGATTCTCTCTCCGCTTCGACCCCGGTTATGAAAAAGTCAAGACAATGATAAAAACCGGCGACATAGGCCGGGTTTTCCAGCTGAGAGCCGAATACGACCTATGGGCTCCCGACCTGACAAAATCGCCGATGCGCGAGATAATACAAGTCGGCGGACGTCTCAGGCTTTCGCACTCGCCGGATATGGGGGCATGGCGAGTGAACGACGCCCGCGCGGGCGGCGGCGTGTTCTTTGACCACGGCATTCATTACGTGGACCTATTCCGTTTCTTCATGGACGAGGATTGCGACGTTCTGGGCGGAACCGCGCATAAAGTCGTTCCGACGCGCTCTTTCGAGGACCACGCGTCCTGCATGCTGAGGTTCGAGTCCGGGGCCGCCGCCCACATTCAGACCAGCCTTAGCCGCTGGAGCGCGCGCGACGAAATCGAACAAGGCATGATTAACGGCTCCGGGGGGTGTATCCGCTTTAAATTCGATCCGAGTTGGTTTCTGAGAGGCTACCCGCATCTTTATCACACTCACGCGCGCGTCTGGAAGTTCGGCGTTCCTTCTCTTATCTTGGGCCGCTGGCTGCCCGAACATGTGCCTCACGGCCCGGCCCACGTGATGTTCAAACGACAAATCGACGACTTCGTATCCCGCGTCAACGGCTCCTTCGAGCCGCATCCTGTTTTCGGGGAAATCTGGGGAGCGACCGGACACGACGGCCTTCGCGCCATCGAGATCGCCGAACAGGTCGTTTCATTCCGGATTCGTCGATAGAGCCGACGAACCGGGGCGATTTTCATAGCGGCGAACGGCTTCGTTGCCGCCACATTATTTTGTTCATGAACCCTATGTTCTATTCACTGCAAAAATGCGCCTTGCGCCTCGCATTTCATCCGCTCTGAACAATCGCTCCCGAATCCTAATGACGGATTCGGGTTCATTCTCGAAAATTCAACAATGACTCCTCCGGGCCGCCTCTTTTGTCGAACGAACATGCCGCCTCTTCGACAAGCCTTTTTCTTGCGAATCATCGCTTAACTCGCCGCTTCCCGGCGGGGGCTATTGAGAGAGCGCGAAGTAAACGATGTTCACGGCCATACGGAAGGCCTGTTCCTGAACTTCTGGGGGATCGTTGTGGATGGACGGAGCTTCGAGGCCGTCGCCGATGTCGGTGTTGATATCCGCAAAGAACACCATCCTGTCGCCCAAGAAAAGAGCGTAGCCGCGAGGCGGGCCGCCGTCGTGCTCGTGAATTTTAGGCAGCCCGGACGGGAACCTGTAAGGGGCCTGATAAATCGGATGGCTGAACGGCAACTCGACATAGTCCTGTCCGGGCAGGACTTTTTTCAACTCGCGGCGCAACGACGGGGCCATGCCGTAATCGTCGCTGGCCCACAGGAATCCGCCGCGCTCGAAGTACGCGCGCAGCCGGGCGACCTCTTCGGGAGCGAAGGACACGTTGCCGTGCCCGGACATGAATATGACCGGATATGAGAATAGGTCGTCGTCCGCGAGCCGAACGATTTTTCTCTCTGCGCCGGGGAAGACGCCGAATTCGCGGGCGAGCCGTTCCTGTAGTCTCGGCATGGACGCGCGGTTGTCGTACCAGTCTCCGCCGCCGCCGTATCTCAATTGAGCAATATAAAACTTGTCTCCCGTGTCTGACGGTTTGGCGGCCGGAGGCGCGGCGCGGAGCGCGGCGGCCGCGAGGGCAACGGCGAGCGCGGCGGCGAGAATAAACCCGCAAAAATATTTTGAAACGGCTTTCGCCTTCGGCGGTTTCGGCCTCAAACCAAGCCCCCCCTTCTGCGCGATATCCATTCGACAGTCAGCAGCGCGGCAACGAGCGCGAAAAGCGCGGGCATGCTCCAGAGGGATTTTTTCACGGAGGCGCGCTCGCGGGCGGCCCCTTTTTTGACGGCGGCGGCGACGTTTCCGGCATCCGCCTCGGTGAAATAGGTTCCGCCGTTGAGTTCGGCCATGCGTTTCATGAAGGCCTCGTCCGAGCCGGGATTCCTGAACTCCGAAGGAGAGGCGTGGACCGCCGCCGGGCGAGGCTCTGACGCGCCTCCGGACGCCGAGGCGGTAAAATAGTGAACGCCCGCCCGGCCCGGCACGAACTCTGCTGAAAACGCGCCTGCGCGGCCCTCCAGCGGCTTCATCGGGATTTCAACCGCAGGCTCTCCGGGAGCCGTCGCGGAGAGAACTGGAGTTTCGCCTTCCGCAAGCGCGTCAGGTTCGACATGCGCGGTGGCGGAGAGCGTCGCGCCGAGCGTGGCTTCGCGGGCCGACATGAAGAGCCTGACCGGAGCCGGGTTTTCAGTTTCCAGCATCATCGTCAGCGCGTTCGACATCAGTCTGTCATAAGCTGCGGAATCTTTTTCGCGTTCGCGGAACTTCCATCTCCAGAGGCCGTCGAAAGCGAACAGCAGGACGCGGCCCCTGCCCCACCGCGCGTCCATAATCATCGGACACCGCCTCGCGCCGCAGTTGAGCCACGGGTGTTCGGCGTGGACGGAAGCGCCCGGCGGCGGCTCCGCGCGGCTGAACGTCTGCGCGAACGGCAGCGTTTTCCATATCAGCCGGTTGTCCGCCTCAGACTCGGCCAGCCGCAGCAGCGGGCCGGAAAGCCCGGTCGGCGTCGGGATTACTTCAAACCCGGCGGCGTCTCCGGCTGTCGAGCCGGGAGCGAGAGGAGACGACTTCCAGCGTCCGCCCGCTCCCGCAAGCGAGTTGCGCCCGCCGAGAACTATCAGCCGTCCGCCTCTTTCGGCGTATTCGGCCAAGGCGTCTCTCTCCGCGGGTTTCATCCACGGAGCCGCCGCTCCGGCGACAACAAGGTTGTACTCGGAGAGCGCCCGCGCGGACGCCGCCGCCCTTCTCAGTTCCGCGCCCTTGAACGTCCCCGCAGGGCCGATCAGCAACACATCCGCCTCCGTCGCATCAAGCCCGGACAGGAAAGCTCCGAGGAACTTGCTCTCCCATCGCGGAGCGTCTATATACAGCAGCCTGCGGCGCGCCGAGGCCACATCGACGAAGGCGGAGCGGGAATCGTCCTCCGGCGCGGGGTCTGGCGCGGCGGCCTTTATTTTTACCGTCATCGCCCGAAACCCGGATTCCGACGGCTTGTGACTAAGAGTGAAAGGGAGCCTCGCGTCGCCGCCGCCCGAAGGAGCTTTGACAGTCGCCGCCGCCGCCCGCGCCCCGCCGTCATGCAACTCGACGTCGAAGGTCTCGCCCCCCGACGAGTTTGTCACATGCACAAAGCCGCGCGCTTCGAACTCCTCCCCCTCGAAACCGTATTCGGGCATCGAAAGCTCCGAGACGCCCGCGTTGAACGAAGGCAACGGCGACCCGAAACCGACAATGTGCGCGCGCGGGCCGCCGAGCGCCGGCGGCCTCGCCCCGGATGTGTCCCGCCCGTCCGTCAATATGATTATGTCCGTGAATGGAATGTCGGAAGCCTTTGCTATTTCGTCCGGCGCGGCGGCTATGAAAGACTCCGGGCCAACGGGTCTGAGCGCCCGCGCGTCCTCCGCCGACGCAAGCGGTCTGACAGCGTCGGAGGCGATGAAAAACGAAGTCGTTTTGCCGCCCAGCGCGCGCGAGATTTCCTCCGCGGCTCCGAGCGCCCGCGCCCACCGCTCTTCAGCGCCGCCGTCCTTCGACATCATGCTCTGCGAAGAGTCCACGACTATCGCAGCGCGCGGGGAGACTTCCCTTTCGACGTCGAACTTGACGACCGGGCCTGCCGACAGGAAAACCGCCAGCGCCAGCGCGGCTCCGCGCAACGCGGCGGGCAGCCATGCAGGCTGGAACTCGGCGGCTTTGAGACTGCGGTAATATCTCCAAACGGCAAACGCGCACAACGCCGCAGCCGGCCCCGCGATCCACAACGGCATCCCTTGAAAGCTGAGTTCGAATCCGCCCGGCAGCATATCGAGTCAATCCGGATTCGCCTTTGTCGAGGCGAATCCCCGGCGTTAATTAACTGCTCTGGAATCTTAGCCTGTATTTTTCTCGTGAAAAATCCGGGCTGGTTGAAATTTCGGCCTATAAAGAATTCCCTCTACCGCGGGAATGACGGCGTCAGATTTTAAAATCGGCAGGCCCAAGTTTCGCGTCTATCTCGATTTCGCTCCACGTCTTTTTCTCGAAGACCGCGCCGCCCTTGCGCCGCTCGTACTGGAGCAGAACCGATTCCTTTTTGTCCACCCATAGAGTCATCTTGTCGAATTCCGGGTTCTTGAGTCCGGAGAATTCAATTTTCCACGCGTCCCGGCCGGCAACTTTTTCCGCGCCCGCCATTTTCGGGGCAGCTCCGCCGACCTCGTCCTTTATCTCCATAACATCCGATTTCCAGTCGCTTTTGAAAAAGCCCGCCAGCCTCGGATCGTCCTTGCCCACCCATATCGCCGGGATGATGCCCTGCTTGGCGCGCACGTGGCTCTTCTTCACTTTTCCATTGTAAACCACCTTCGAGCCTTTATCGTCTCCGTCCACAACGTCCAGCCTCATCACGTCGGGCGCGATATACCAATACATGCATTTTCGGCTCTCCGTTTTGGCTTTGTTTTTGCCCGATTCGGGATGCGCTTTCAGATAGTCGAACGTTAGCTTGTATTGTTTCAGCGTGTCGGCGCGCTTAACCAACGCGTCGAACACTTCGGATGCCGTCGGGTCCGCGAAAGAAGCCGACGCGGCAAAGACGGCGGATACAGCGGCTAACAAGAGAACAGCAGACAGTTTTCTCAAGACATTCTCCTTTCGCGGGGTGGCCGCGTAAAATTTTCCGCCCTCATTTGGTTGAGGACGGCTTTGACGCCGGCTTCATCTCCGGCGCGGTGGTTTTGAACTCCTCTAACCGTGGCAGGGCCAGAAGGTAATGCGAAGCGGAGCCTGACCCGGTTTCAATCTTCATTACGGCCTTGAAAGAAACCAGTTCGCCGTCCGCCGGAGCGGAGGCTGAGCTTGCGCGCTCCGGAACCGGGCCGCGCGCGCGCACGCAGTTGCCCAATAGGTCCTCGATAGCCCACTCCCCTTCGAGCGCGGTAGCGTTCGAACCGCATCCTGTCGACTCGGCCCTGAATTTCCCCGCAACAAAGAATTCAGACATGCCCGCGAAAAGCGCCGGGTTTTGCAGAAGCTCTCCGGGCGAGAAGGATTGAGAAGCGTCGCGCTCTCTCTCAATTTCCAGTTGCCTCTGCTCCCCCGCTTCCTTGCGCTCCTTCTGAATTTCCTTGGGATCCTTGCGCGGCGGCGGAGCCTGTTGCTGCCTCTGCTCCCCCGCCGGGGCCGACGCTTTCGCTTGCGCGCGAACCGGCGTCAACATCAGCCTGTTCTTCACCATCGTAGCCACGCCCTCCACAGCCACCGTCCTGCCGACGCCCACTTTCGTCGCCGGATCGCAACCCTGCGGCGGCTCGACCCTGACCCACACGCAATCCCTCCCCTCCCCCTGCAGCATCCAGTCCCGCGCTCCCATCTTGCCCGCGCACGCGCCATCGGAAGCCATGAAAACGCCAACCGCCACGACCGTCTTGCCCGCGTATTCCGCCGGAGAATCTATGAGCTGTTTGACCGTCACGATTGTTCTGGCTTCCTGTTCCTGCGCCGCGCCCCGAGTAGCCGCGCTGGCAAAAATCAAGCAGAACGCCGCCGCCAACGCCGCCGCGCGCACTTCCATTCCATACTTTATTTTCATAATTCCATGCTCCCTGTCTGTTAGTCCCATGTCCGCTCCTGCAATAAATCTTCAGCCAATAATGCCTTCCCCGGAGCCGCGCTTACACCCCGCCGCTCCGCCGCGTTCCGCCGTTGCGCAGAATTTCGCGTCAGACCCGGATTTCCAAAAAATCCGATTTACATCATTTTAACGGATACACGCGCCCCTCTTCAACCCGAAAAAAAACGACCCGCCCCTTTTCCGCCGCTCGCCTTTGCTCTCCGCGCCGGGAATTGGATTTTCAATTCGGATTCTGGTAAACTGACGGCGAAAAAAAAGCGCGGAGGAAGTTGCGACATGAAGACATCTAGGATTGCGCTGATTTGGGCGGCGGCTCTGGCTCTGGCGGCATGGACGGCTGTGTCGCCCGCGCAGGCCGAAGACCGGATTCTGAAAATGACGTCCGCAGGGCTGGGAACCGAGATCGAAGTCGATATGGCCGAAATCCGGGCCGCTTACGAATTCGACCGGAGCGCTCCCCTCAATGTCGTCATCGAGAAGGAATCCGAGTTCCTGCCGTCTTGCGTGAAGATAAGTTTCTCGTACGACAGCCCGAACGGGGGCAGAGTCCCGGCGTCGCTGATTATGCCCAAGCCGCATATCGGGCCGATGAACCCGGCGCGCTCGACCGTCGAAGGCGCTTTGCCCGCCGTCTTCTTCATGCACTTCCACGTGTCGGACAAAAGCCTCGCGGACGTTTTCGCTCCGTGGACGGGCCACGGCATCGCCATCATGGCGATTGACGGCGTCTACAGGGGAGACCGCGCGGAAAAGGGCAAGGACGTCCTGATGGACGACCCGGCTCTCAGCGCCAAACACATGCAGGAACAGATTCGGGACATCCTGCGCGGCTTCGACGTTCTGGCCTCTTGGAAAGGAATCGACCCCGGCCGCCTCGGCTACATGGGCATTAGCATGGGCGCTCTCACCGGAACAGCCGCCACCTCTCTCGACCCCAGAATCAAATCCATCCTGCTCGCCGACGGCGGCGCGGACTTCTCTCTCATGTTCCGCCACTCTGATTACGGCGATATGCAGGAAATCAGAAAATACATGGAAACAAACAACATGTCTCCTGAGCAGTTCGTCGACATGTTCAAGTTCGTCGATCCCGGCGTTTTCGCTCCCCTGCTGAGCGACAGAGCGGTCATGCTGATGAACGGAAAGAACGACACCACAATCAGCGTCCCGGCGATGGAGGCTCTTCACAACCTTATCGACACGCCCCGCAAAGGCGTCGTTTGGTACGACTCTGACCACATACTGCCTCTGGACAAAGTGGTGGTGGACAGCCTGAAATGGTTTAAGAAATCGCTGTAGCGAATACGCCCGCGCCCGGCGCTCCGATAATTGACTTGAGCGGAGGAGCGGGTATAATCAGACCAAACCACTAGGGGGAACGCGCAATGAAACTGTCAAGGATAACAGCGGTTTTCGCGGCGCTCGCAGCGGCGGCGGTATGCTCGCAGGCGCTCGCGCAACAGACTTATGAACTGAAGATTAAGGGAACTCCCGGAGTCATAACAAAATACGAGGCGTCCGTCGGCGGCGCGCTCTCCTTCGACCTCGTCGGCCTGCCGATGCCCAACGCGAAGATGTCGGGCGAAAACATCGCCGTCAAAATCAACCTCGACGCGTACATGGACACGCAGGACGCTTATGACGAAGGCACGGTGTTCCTCGCCAAGGCGATGATAAAGAACGTGATACTCGGCGGGCTGCTGCAACTGCCGGACATCGGCGGCATCGGCGCCGGCGCGGCTCCCGAACTCCTGCTCGACATCAGCCCGCAGGGCGGCATCAACAACATCGAAGTCCGCAACCTCAACATGCCCGGCGGCATGGGCAACATGCTCGGCGGCATGATGCCCGGCATGGGAAACTCCGGCATGGACCTCACCAGCCTCGACACCATCCTGCCTATAATCACCGGCCTCATCCCCCCCGTCCTTCCCAAAGACCCGGTCGCCGTCGGCGACACTTGGGTCCAGAAGGTCGCTCAGGACGATATGCCGATGCCGATTTTCCCCATCCTCGAAATGAGATACAAACTCATATCCGTCGACAACGGCGTGGCCGTAATGGAGTTCGCCTCCACTGGCGACTACGACGCCGGATTCCTCAACAGCTTCCTTTCCATGATCCCCGAAATCCCGATGGGCGACGACGTGATGTCTATCGGCAAAGTCGACCTCAAAATGAAATGGGAAGTCGCAGGCGGTATGTCTCTGGCGATTGATTCCGGAACGATTCAGGACATGAGCGCCGACTCCAAAGTGACCGTCAAAGGCGGAGCAAAAATCAACTTCACAAAACCAGACGGCTCCAAGGAAAAATGGGAGCCGGAAGCAAAAGTCAACCTGACCCTCAACGGAACTCTCAAAAACGCCGGAGAAGTGTCCCGCGAACAGTTCGAAGAACTCTTCCCCGCCCCCGTAGAAGAAGCGGAAGACGAGGAAGCGGAAGAAGAATAATCGGCATACGCTGTTCCATCGATAACTGAGAAAATCAACGCTGACTTCGTCTGTGTATAAATGGCGAAACAGGTGCGCTCATGCGTCCGCATCCGTTCTGCGCGGCCGCGCGGGATCGCGGCGCGGGTTGATTAGCTGCTTGCGCTCCGTTAGTATTAACCACCATGAAAATAGACGCGATGCAAATAAGGCGGCGGGTGGAACTTGAGGTTCTGCCGAGAGTGGAAAGGCCGGGAAGGTACGCGGGCGGCGAGTTGAACAGCGCGCGCGGCTGCGGCTCCGACCCTTCGGCCCTCCGCGTCGTTCTCTGTTTCCCCGAAGTGTACGAAATCGGCATGTCCAACCTCGGATTCATGCTGCTTTACCATCTGCTGAACGGGATTCCGGGCGTGGAGTGCGAGAGGGCGTTCGCTCCGTGGCCGGACATGGAGCGCGAGTTGTCCGCGCGCGGCCTTCCTCTCTATTCCCTCGAAAGCTTCACCCCCCTGTCCGAATTCGACATCGTGGGGTTTTCTCTTTCATACGAGATGACTTACACGAACATCCTGACGATGCTGAGCCTCGGCGGCGTCGGGCGGAGAACGGCGGACAGGGCGAACTCCGGGCCTCTGGTCATCGCAGGCGGGGTATGCGCCTGCAACCCGGAACCTCTGGCGGATTTCTTCGACGCGTTCTTCATCGGCGAGGCTGAGGAAGGCATCGTCGATATAGTCGAAGCGGCGCGCGCCTCCAAAAAGCGGGACTCCGGCAAATCCGCTCTGCTGAACGCCCTCGCCGACATCCCCGGCGTTTATGTCCCCTCCCTCTGCGAAACATTCACGACTCCCTCCGGCCTCGCCGCAGTGTCATGCGGAACGCGGGGAAACATTAAACGCAGGTTCCCGCGCGACCTCGATTCGATACACGCCCCCCCCGCTTTCATCGTCCCCGGCATTGAAGCCGTCCATGACCGGATTCAAATTGAAATATTCAGAGGCTGCGTTCAAGGGTGCAGATATTGCCAAGCAGGCATGATCTACAGGCCCCACAGGGAACGCGGCCCCCGCAGCCTTTCTCGCAACGCCCGCGACTTGTTCGATGCCATGGGCTGCGACGAGATTTCTCTTTTGTCCCTTAACGCCCCGGACTACTCCGACATGGGCGAACTGCTCGACTCCCTGTCCGCCTTCGCCGCCCCGCGCCGCGTTTCCATCTCCATGCCTTCCACTCGCGTGGACTCCTTCAGCGAGGAAGTCTACGCGAAACTTCGGGAAGTGCGCGCCACCGGCCTCACTCTGGCTCCCGAAGCCGGCTCTCAAAGATTGCGCAACGTCATCAACAAACGCGTGACCGAAGAAGATATTATGAAGACGGTGTCGGCGGCCTCTCGCGCCGGCTGGAAAAAAATAAAACTCTACTTCATGATCGGCCTGCCCACGGAGACTGAAGAGGACGTCAGGGGCATCGCCGAACTGGTCGCTAGGATGGTCGAGACTCGCGGTCGCTCCGCATCCCGCGTTAAAGGCAAACAGGTCTTCACCGTCAGCGTGTCCAACTTCATTCCGAAACCCCACACCCCCTTCCAGTGGGAACCCATGGACAGCATGGAGTCGCTCATCGCTAAAAAACGCATCCTGCGCGGCCTCATCGACCGCCGCGCCGTGAAACTTGACATGCACGACGTGGAGACAAGCTTCCTTGAAGCCGCCCTCGCTCGCGGAGACAGGCGTCTCTGCTCGGTTATCGAACGCGCTTGGCTGTCCGGCTGCCGCTTCGACGGCTGGTCCGACATGCTTAAGTTCGACGCGTGGACACACGCTTTCGCCTCCTCCGATCTGAACCCCGATCTCTTCGCCCGCGCTTCTATGCAACCTCTTTCTCCCACCCCTTGGTCGCACATCGACTGCGGCGTTTCCGAAAAATATCTATTCCTCGAACGCAACAAAGCCCTGCGCGGCGAAACTACGCCCGACTGCGGCCCGCGCGGCGGCGGCTGCTCCGGCTGCGGCATCGACTGCTCTTCTAAATAGCTATCTTGCATTATACGTTTAATACTCAAACAAAAATCATCCCGGATTCGCGACCTCTGAAACCCCTTTCTCAACATCTTTTCACATGACACGCGCCGAAGGCGGAAGCGAAGCTCCGACTTCGGCGCTAGCATGAAAAGTTTTGAAAGGGATTTTAAGGGAAAACTTTTTCAAAAGTTTTCCCTTAACCGACACGCCTTTAAAGCGCCTCCGGCGGCCAAAGAGAAACTTTTGAAAAAGTTTCTCTTTGGATTCTCTTCAAAACGTTTCAAT
>JAKQPS010000194.1 GCA_029564595.1 bacterium
ATTCCTCAGAAAACCTTTCCCAATATCTTTTCACATGCGCGCGGCGGAGCGGAGGCGCGAACGCGCCCGCTTCGACGCGCGCATAGAAATGTTTTGAAAGGGATTTTAAGGGAAAACTTTTTCAAAAGTTTTCCCTTAATCAAGTAGTAACGGACGAAGTCTTTCTCAATGATTTGAATCAGGTTAGAATTAGAGGCGGAGGCTCTCTGAATCGGAATGAAATCTCATGATGCCGTCCCGCAGGCGCGGGACGCCGACCTTATGAAAGTCCTGCTTATATTCCCGCCTCCAAGCGACAAGTATTCGCGCGACTATAAAAACGCCATAGGCTCCGGCGTCCCTCTCGGAGTTGCGCACCTTGGTTCCGCGCTGGAACGCAGCGGTTTCGAGGTGGAAGCGTTCGACTTCCAGATTCCCGGCAACACCGACTCGCGTCTGCGGGAAGTATTGCGCGGCGGATTCGGGATGATAGGGCTTTCGGTATTCACGCTTTCAGCGCATTCGGCATACGACATAATAGGGAAGGCGCGCGAAGCGTCGCCCGGCTCTACGTTTGTGGTCGGGGGCCCGCACCCGACAGCTCTCGGCCCGGCGGTTCTTGATGAGTGCGGCGCGGACGTCGCGGCATTTGGAGAAGGAGAAATCACCATCGTCGAGCTTGCCCGCGCCGTCGCAGCCCGCGAGTCTTTCGACGCGGTGAAAGGAATCGCGTTCAGGCGCGGCGGGGAAATTGTCACGACAGCCCCTCAACCGCCTGTTGAAGACCTCGACACGCTCCCGCCGCCCGCGCTGCATCTTTTCGACATCAAAAAGTACGCGCAGCCCGGAGCCGCGTCGCTTTATTTTCCATCTATCAACATGATAACCAGCAGGGGATGCCCATACGACTGCTCGTTCTGCTTTAAGAAGCTTTGGGGGCCGCGCTGCCGGTTCATGAGCGTGGATCGAGTGATATCCGACATCGCGGAACTGAGGGCGGCACACGGCGCGGGCGAGGTCGCTTTCTTCGACGACACTTTCACGCTTGACCGCGACCGGGCGCTTTCCCTGTGCGAAAAGATGCTTGAGAAAAAAAAACCGCTGCCGTGGAGATGCAATTCGAGGGTGGACCGCGTGGACGCCGAATTGCTGGCGCTTATGCGCCGCGCCGGCTGTTACTCCATCGGGTTCGGCATCGAGTCCGGCAACGCCGAAGTTCTAAAAAAGTGCGGAAAAGGAATTACTCTTGAACAGGTTCGGAACGCCGTAGAGCTTGCCCGCCGTGCGGGAATCGAAAGCCGCGGATATTTCATATTCAATCTGCACGGGGACACCCGGGAAACGATGGAGGAAACCACGCAGTTCGCGCTGTCGCTTCCGCTCACTGTTGCTAACTTCACGATGGCCCTGCCCTACATCGGAACGCGGCTCAGAGAGATAGTCGAGAACGATCCCGGCTGCCGGGTGGACTCCGCCCGCTGGAACGACTGGTCTGCGTACTGCGACAAAGAACCGCTTTTCACTCAAGGAGATGTGAGAGCGGACGAACTGAAGAAAATCATCTCCCGCGCATACTCTCGCTTCTATCTGCGTCCGTCGTACATCCTGCGCGCGCTAAAGCGCGTCAACTCCCTCGAACAAGTTAAATCCTACATCTTCGCCGCCGGATGGATACTCGCCACCGCCCTCGCTACTGCCCTCCACCCAAACAAAAAACACCCTCGGACGCCCTCTGTTTAAACTTTTGCTTCCTAGTTTTCTATAGTAATGACAAATTGAATAAGGATATGCTATTATGCGTGAGGGAATTGCCGAATGGCTGTCAATTAGATGATGCAGGAAGAGCAGACGCGTTTATTTGCATTATGAGCATCTCATATCAACGATGAATGAACACATTTTACATTTTTTGCCATCAGTTGTGCGGGGCGTATATCGCTATGATGATCTCAAGCCTGATTTTGAAAAAAGCGCCCAACTAGATCAGTTTTATGAATCGCGTCTTAATTTCCTTCCTCCATATATCAGAAATCTAATAGAAAGAAACCGCAAACACAGCAACTTATCGCCGCAAAGCAAATCAAACATTTCAAAAGAACCTAGTAACAATCTGCGGAATAAGAACGCAATTCAGTATGTAACAAGATATCCGAAATTGGAAAAAGAAGAATCATTTTTGGAAAAGCAATTTGTCTACCTTGTCCTATCTCAAATTTTTGACATACATGGTATGCTAAAAGTTGTTCCACAATACAAAGTGGGGCCGTACTACATAGATTTCGGAATCCTTGCAGATAAAAACTACGCAATCGAATTAGACGGTTTTGGGAAATTTAGAACTTCAAAAGATCTGGACGACTTCCTGAATCGCCAAAACTACATTTTGCAGCAAGGCTGGACGATTTATCGCTATTCGTATAACAAAATTATGAAATCAACCGAAGTTGCAAAAGATGAACTGACGCACATTTTTCAAAAAGACAGCATGCTTCGTCAATACCTTTTGCAATGCGGCAATTTGATACAGAAAGAGGATGCCGGCGATATTCCAGATGATAGGAACATTGTTAACGCAGTATATAGAATTCAAGACATATTTGTTTCACACATACTGAGCAACAACATCAAGGATGACACAGTCAATGTCAAAGACCATTTTGGATTTGGATGGCCAATTGTCGCTCTCTCGCTGAATTATCTTTATGACACGATATATTTTTATGAAAGTATTCTTGATATTCGCTTTGAAATCCCCAAAGCAAGGATAGATTGCGGCGGCTCACCTGAACGCATGGCAAAAATCAACGCCAAGATTGATATTGCGTCGGTAGAAAGTGACAATGCAGTTGTTTTTAACAGCGATAGCATCTTTGACAACAATTTCACCATGCCAGCCCCTGCTAAACTATGCTCTTCCATAAATTACAAAAAAAACATGTCTCTTGATAATATCCACAGCAGACTGAACTTCATAACAAGCACAGTATTTAGATATGAAACTGGAACTAATCCGTTTCAGGACAAGGTATTGAAAAGATATTTTAGTGGAAAAGACACTCTCGGCATTTCCGCGACAGGCAGCGGCAAATCATTCTGCTTCTGGCTGCCCTCTCTAATAAAACCCGGGCTAACCCTTGTTATTTCTCCTTTGCGGACGTTGATGAAAGACCAATTTCTTTCTCTGCTCAATTACGGGATAGCTTCTGTCGCCTACATAAATTCCGATGTGCACCCGGAAGAACAAAAACGGATTCTACATGAAGCTAAACTCGGCTATATTAGGATGCTTTATATTTCTCCGGAACGTCTTAGAATAAAAAAGTTCGTTGATGAGCTTTTAGAGCTACAGCAATATACGCCTATAAACTGCTTTGCAATTGACGAAGCTCATTGCATTTCAGAATGGGGACATGATTTCAGACCTTCATATCTTAAACTCCCGCAAATAAGAGAATCTCTTTGCGCTGGAAACGAATCCGATATAAGGCTTATCGCTCTTACTGCGACTGCCGGAGAAATGGTTAAAAGAGACATCGAAGAAATCCTTCACCTGAAAAGCGGGGAATATGGAGACGTGATCAAAGAAAGCATCGCCGACAGAGAGCGTTTCAGCTATCAAATTGTCTCTGTTAATGATCCTAAGCACAAAGACAAAACCTATAAAAACATCCTGAAAAAGCAAATTCCTATCTCTCTTAAACACAAGAGTTTCGACAGTCTTATGAAGAGCGAAAACAAGAGAGAGGAGAAATCCGTCGGGCTAGTCTTTTGTATTTATGCGGACTCCCACGGAAAGGACGGAATAAACGACGGTGTTCCTCATTATCTGTTCTTAACTAAGGATATTGTGGAGCCGTCAGAGCTTTTTAGAATAAAGAATAGAAAAAATCACAACTTTAATCCCGAAGCATATTCAGAAGGAAGAGTTCGCGGTTTCAGCAGTAAAACGCCGACTTTCTGTCCAAAATGTTTGTCTTATAGATACTGCATGAAATCTTCAATTTCTTTTTCAGACAATGATTTTTCGTTTAATGATGACGACGATGACAAATCTCAATCCAGATATTGCATGTACTGCGACAGTTCTTTCAATTCTGAGGATATTGTATCTATTGACAACGAAACATGGAAAAACCTATTAAGCAGAAATCAAGGAGAATTCAAGCAAAGCAAATTCGACGTTCTTGTTTCAACAAAAGGCTTTGGGATGGGCATTGACAAGGGAAGCGTTAGATTCGTAGTGCACACATGCCTTTCATCCGGAATGGAAGGATGGTATCAGGAAGTAGGCCGGGCAGGCAGAGACAAAGAACGCGCTCACATTGTCATGCTCACATGCCCTCCATCTGATGAATGCAAAAAACAAATGAGCGAATTGCCAATCCAAAAACCTTCGTGCAGTTACAGAAAGGGGTGCACGTTCGGCAAGCCCGCTCTATGCGATTACGGCAAGCAGCACATGTTGATTAATTCCAGTTACAAAGGCGCCGAGAATGACGCAATGTGGGCAATATCAACACTTGAAAAACTCCTTATCAACATGGGCAAATCCCAAAACGGCGGAAGTTATATGTATTCCGGAGAAATGTATTCAGCAAGAGACGAAATCGCTATTTACCGCCTTATGCTTTTAGGCATAGTTAAGGACTATTCCATTCGCTATGTCGGAAGAAGGCAAATTGTATTCGATATCGACCTTGGTTTTGACTCGTTTGACAATAGAACGGTTCTCTTGTCGCTTATCCAAGACAAACTCGCTGCTTATTCCCACAAAAGAATGATAGGAGCCAAGGTTATTGACCCTCGCAATCCAAGAAGAAGCTTGAGAGACAACTATACGGATTTTGAGACAATTAAAAAAACCAGGAAAAATAAATTTACCAAATTCAACATAATATCATCTGATGACGCTTTTCTAGAGTTTCTTTACTACTCGCTTCTCGCTATATTGGATCACACTTATAACGATGTTTTGAAAATGAGATATACAATGCTGTACACTCTTCTCTCTGTAGTCAACACGACAAGTTGCAGAAGAGCACCTATTCTTCGTTATTTCGGTGAAACCGTAGAAGAATCATACAGATGCGAATCTTGCGACATTTGTCGCCCTGATCTTAATTTTCTGGATTCCAGAGTCGCCCCTATTGAGAATAGAAGCGACATGGAGATGGACAAAGAACTGAGTGATTTCTTTGCCAGTGGTAATTATGATTATTTTCAATTGTCGCGATTAGTTGCCTATTTTAAAGAATATCCGAGTTCCAAATACATGCAGGCAAGAAGAGTTCTTGAAGGAGACCCCAACAACCTTCCCGCGTTATTTATTTCACGAGAATTTTCACCTCCCGCTGATTTAGGCGGTAACACAAAACGTTTGTTGTCCACAGCAAATCAAAGACTTCAGTTACTGTCAGATGTTGAAACGCTTTTTGAAACGTCCAAGGACGAATTGAAAACTGACCTTTTACTGCTGCTAAACGAATCAGACACTGTTTGTGACAACGTCGATGGATGGAATTTTCTGTTAGTGGAATCCAGCAAAGAGAGACATTTATCTAACAGTAAAGCTCAACTTATGAATGAATGTTTGGATTTTTTTCTTCTTACTGAGGACAATATGCTGAAGGATTCCTTGTCCTCAGCTTCAAAAATCATTGGAGAGATGACTAATGCCTGAGATTACCAGCGTTGAAAATATTCGAAGCAAACTATCCGAGTTTCAAAATAGCATAATTGCGATTTCTGAAATAAAAAGTCAACTCGACAAGCATCTCCAACATGTCGAGAGTCATATTAAAGAATTTCAAACAGTGATCGAGCTTGCGAAGGCCACTGAGAAAATTGTGGCTGATTCAAACAGGGCATGGGAAAAACTTAGACACGAGACGAACGAAGTTAATAAGACAGCTAAATCAACAAACGAAAAATCTATATCCCAATTAAAAGACGTCGAGAATAAAATTGCTGCGGCCGAATCGCGTGTCGCTTCAGAGATAAAAGATTCATTCAAAGCTTACGAGGAGAAAATTACAGAATACGACGCCTCCATAACTGAGAGATTTTCTTTCATACGCGAGAAAGCGGACCATATTCTTGGGCAGGCGCAGATGGTTGAAACGGCTGTCAGTTCAGCTGAATCAAATTTAAAAAACAGTATAGACGAATGGAAACACTCACAAGCAAAATCAGTTGAAATCAGAATCAACGACCTACAAAATGATGTAATCAAGAAAATCTCAAGCTATGTGGCAGACTTGCAAAACGCGATGCAAAAGATGTCCATAACAAATGAAAAAGAAGCGCAAGCACGGATATTGGAGCTTTCAGACAAGCATGGCGCCTTGATAGATGGTTTTATTGAAACTCAAAAATCGGAACAATCCTCTTTTTTAAATAAATTATCAAATTCTGAAGATGAAACAAAAAAAACAGTCCAGAGTTTTGTCGAAGAACAGGCAAGCGCTTTTAAAACTTTTAAATCTCTAATCCAATCAAAACATAACGATTTTGAGAAAACAAACCAAGCATCTTTACTTTCTTTTATGAACAGACACGAAACGATTTTAAAAAGTGTGAATACCCAAATGGACACATATTCCAATTCTTCACAACTGTTCACTTCAAAAATTGAATCTTTGAAGCACGAGATGGTTGAGTTATTAAAAAAAATCCGGCTTCAACAACAAAAAGAAAATCTTGCCGCTGCCAAAAGCTCCGAAGACATGATTGCAAAACTGAAGGATGAGGCTATTGCGGAAGCAGAGGTAAAGACTCAACAACTGATAAACCAAGTTAAAACTGATTGCAACAATCGGATTTTAGCAATTGAAGACGAATTGGAGCAAATCAAAAAACGCGGTGTCATTGGCAAATTCTTCGGTTCAAAATAAACCCAAATACTTCGGTAGCGACGGAGCGAGAATTACGCTTCTTTCTCGGTTTTTCAATCAACCAGACATAATTACCGTCTCGTAGTAGCCCTATACTTGCCGAAGCGGGCTAAATTCTTTTCAGAGTTTTGTTTTCGTTTCTAAGATAGGCGCGTTCTTGCGGCGCAGATGCCATGAGAACAATCGTTTGTAGTGGGAAGCGCGGGCGGAGAGGGATGCCCGGCGGGATGGAGAAATCAGTGCGGCGGCTGTGAACGCGGCGACGCGAAACGCTGCGCCTGCCATGTTCAACAATGCCGCGGCGGCGGCGGCGGGCGCGCCGTAATGTTTCCGGTAGAATAAAAGCAGCGAGGAATAGAACCTGTTCATTTTGTCGTGGCCGAGGAGGCCTTCGCTGCCTCCGCCGATGTGGAGAACGTCGGCAACCGGGGCGAACCAGACTTCCCATCCGGCGCGCCTGAAGCGCAGACACCAGTCATGATCCTCGAAATACATGAAGAAGCGCTCGTCGAGTGGGCCGACGTCTGCGACTGCGGAGCGGCGGGCCATCAGGCAGGCTCCTGAAAGAGAGGGGACGCGGCGCGCGGCGTCGTGCGCCCACCGCTTGAAGCCTCCGAACGTTTCGCTGGCGGGAAATATCGAGCTGATGAAAAAAGCGTCCCACAGCAGCACGCTCAGAGTGGGCGCGCGGAAGCAAGACTCCTGAACCGAGCCGTCCGGGTTTAGGAGTCTCGGCCCGGCAAGCCCCGCGCGAGGGTTGGAGCGCATGAAGTCCGCCATCGCGTCCAGCGCTCCCGGCGAAAGCTCCGCGTCGTTGTTGAGAAGAAGGAAGAACTCGCCCGACGCCGCGCTCATGGCTTTGTTCTGGTTGGCGGCGAATCCCAAAGGAGCGGCGTTTTCGATGACGAGCGCGGAAGGATATTTTTCGCGCGTCATCGCGGCGCTTCCGTCGCGAGACGCGTTGTCCACCACGATAACTTCGAAGGAAGCGCGGGCCGGCGGGGCGGCGTAAATCGAGAGCAGACAGCGGTCCAGCATGTCCCTGCCGTTGTGGTTCGCTATGGTGATTGAGATATCGGCCGGCATTAGGAAACGGGCGCGCGGGGCGCCACGCCTTTCCCGCTTAGCGCGTCACCTGATGTTCAGGCGTTTTTTCTGCTTATTTACGAATTCTTCAGTCAAGCCGTGCCGCGCTAGGGCTTCGCGTTTGGGCGCGGGCTGTTTCTCATATAGTTTGATCGCGCGGAGCGCCACTCCGGGGCTGCCCTTAAGCATCCATTCCTTCATGCGTTTCGCGAGCGTCCTGTCGTCGAAACTGCCCTCGACTATCGAGTCCGCGAGAGTTTTTTTTCTGAAAAACAACATTTCCGCTCCGCCTGTCAGCGAGTCCGCGCCCTGAGGCGCGATATGTCGATTTCGATCTTTATCCTGTCCGGCGCGTCCGGGACAGCCTCCAGATAACGTTCGAGCAACTCGGCGGCGAGGGCGCGATTCATATTGTTGCGGTCGAGGAAGGCCGCGCGCTCTTTCAATATGTCGGGGTATTCCGACGCGCCTTCTATTCCCATTTCATATTCCGCTCCCGCCTCTTTCTTCATGCCGAGCGTGTCAAAGCTTCTTGCAAGCCCGGTGCGGATGATGGCCCTCTTGCGCGGAGAGCCGCCCGCGTTCAGTTCTACGGCCATCCTCAGGTCTGCGACCGCCTGCGCGTGATCTCCGATTTTCTGGTTGAGCAGGCCGAGGTTTACATAGATGTCCGGAACGGCCGAGAAGTCGGCGGCGGGGTCTGCGCGCAGCAGTTCCAGATACTTATTGAAGTGCTCGATGGCGAGCGCGGGATTGTCGGCGGAGTACGCGTTGAAAACCGCGAAGTCGCGGTGAGTGTCCGCAAGGTTCGGGTTAAGCTCGAGCGAGCGCCTGTAGTTGATGTCGGCTTCCGGCATCATTCCTAGTTTCTCGTAGCATATTCCGAGAATGGCGTGAACGGCGGCGTTTTCAACTCCGAGAGAGACCGCCGCTTCCAGTTCATCCACCGCCTCCCGCCACATATCGCGGTTCCAGTAAGTCTTGCCGAGGTTGACGCGAAGCACGGGAGTTTTCGGAGACAGGCGCGCGGCCGTTTTCATGTGCTCGAGCGATTTTTCATGCCGCCCGAACTTGCCGTAGATAAACGACAAGTTGCTGTGCAGCGCCAGAGTGTCGATGCTTATTTCGACGTTTTCGGGGTCGCACTCAAGCCCCTTTTCGAACTGTTCCGCCGCCCGCAGAAAATCCCCCGCGGCCATATAAACCGCGCCGAGACCGGCCCGCAGGAACCTTGACTCCGGGTTGAATTCCTCCGCCTGCTTGAGGTAGTCGAGCGCGCGCGGCCAATCCCCGCGCTCTATGTGATGCTCCCCTCTCATCAGCAGATAGCGGGACACCACAGTCTTTTTTATCCGGTCGTAATCCTTGTCGTCTGTATTTATCGCGCTCGTGTCAATCCTGTCCCACGGGTCGGAGCGCAGCATCTTTTTTTCGTGCGGGAGCAACTGGTACATAAGTCCGTTGACGTGGACAGGCGCGCCGCCCTGCTGAACGCTCAGCCGCTTCGTGAAGTAGAGCTTGTTCTTCATGCTCGACTGGTTGACGACGAACGATTCGAGGTCGGAGATGTCATCGACGTCGAACAGCGGGATGTCGTGTCTGCCGAATGAGAAAGCGGTCTGAGAGATATCGCCCTGCCTGCCGATGAGAACGATGTCGCGCCGCATGCCGGCCACCGCTCGCGAGGCGGATATGGGGAACGTCTCGATTTCAAGGGTGGAGAAGATTATCGCGTCCCTGTCGGCGTTGATAAGCATGTTGCGAGCATAGACGGGGGCCATATCGTCGCGGGACGCGTCGGCTGTTTTAGAGCTTGCGGCGGCGGACCATGCGACCATCCCGGCCAAGACGGCGAACGCCGGAACCCATAAATATTTTCTTTTTCGCAACGCTCCTACGGCGGCGTCCGCTCCGATAGCTATGAACACCGCCAGCAACTGAAGCGACGCGATGTGGAACACCTTTACCACGTAAGAGGCGCGCGGGCCGTACATGAAGTTGAGCAGAAGGATGAAGCCCGCGAAGAGCGCCAGCCAGAGGGCGGCTAGAAGCGCGGCGCGCTCCTTGAGCCTGAACGCCGCGGCGACCACGCCCACCGGCAGCAGCAGCAACAGCGCCGGAGTCCTCTCCCTCCACAGCCTCCATCCGTAGTCGCGCGCGAACCTGACTTTTTCTGAGAACGCCACCCTCGGATTTTCCGTTCTTCGGTCCACGCCTTTGAGGTGACTGAAGAATCCGGAGACGGTCGTCTGGTCGTCCCAGTTGATGGCCGGGCCTGCGGCGGACCTCGCGGGCAGGTACATCGTGATGGAGAATCCTACGGCGGCGGCCATAGCGGCGGGAGCGAGCCACTTGAGGACGAATCCCAGCGAGCGGCGTCGCGTCCAGAGAATGAACAGCCCGATGACAGGCAGCGCCAGCGCCATGCTGTAGTGGTTCACCATTCCCAGCGCGGACACCGCGCCGAGCGCGGCGAACCGTCGCGCGTCGCCCCGCGTCCCGTCCATGCCCCAGACGATGTTCAGAGAAAAAATCAGAAAGAAAAAGTTCAGCGAGTAAGCTTCCGCCTGAACCGCCTGCTCCCAGAACAGGCGGGAAGTCGCGAGGATGGCGGCGCCGAGCAGGGCGGTTTCAATCCTCATGGGCATGCGGCGCAGCAGCCGGAACGACAGAGCGATTGCGCCCGCCGCCGCGAACGCCGACAGCAGGTTGACCGCGAACCCGCCCGCGCCCGGCGCGGCATACGCAAATAATTTGCCGAACAGAGATATTATCGGGTATCCCGGAGGGTGCGACACGCCGAGCAGATAGGCGCTGGAAATGAACTCAGGGTTGTCGTCGAACAGGAAATCGGGAGCGGCGGTTCTCGCGTATAGAGCGAGCGCGGCAAGGAAAACGGCCGCCGACCACGCGCCGTCGCGCGGGCCGCGCTCCGCTTTTGCCGTCGGTTTTCCGCTCACTTGCCCCCGCCCGATTCGGAGATGACGCATTCCACCGTCTCGCCCAAGAACATGAACTGTCCGCGCCACGCGTGCTCCACTCTTCCGTCTTTTCCTATGAGATACATCGAAGGCACGCCTCTTACCTTGTAAAGCGTGTCGGCCTCTCCGCCGTAGTCGATCGCGATTGGCTGCGTCAACTGAAGCTGCGCGGCAATCTGGTCTATCAGGCTCACATACTGCGGGGTTTCAGGATTGCTCTTTTCAGGCAGCCCCACGACCGTCATGCCCTGAACGCCAAGCCTTCGCCCGTCGCTCCTGATGAAACTCTCCACTCTCGGCAACTGCATCTTGCAGTGCGGGCAGCTCGGAGACCAGAAAGTCACGAGCAGCCGGGAGAACCCCTTGTAAAAGACGGGAGACTGATCAAGCCCGTCCAGCCCTTTGAGCTTGAAAGCGGGAGCCTGCGTTCCGACCACGCTCGCATAATCCGACGCCGAAACCATCCCCGGCAATTCGCAACGGGGAACTTCTATCCCTTTCGCCACCCGCGTCGCCATCTCGATGAACGTCATCGTCCTTATCGGCTGGCTCACGAAAAACGAGCCTGCGTATCTGAGGTTCCCCTTCTTGTCGACAAGCGCGAAATACGGCACGGTAGTCATCTCGTAAGCCCGCGCCGTCCCGTTGTTAATATCGAAAACCGCCTTCGCCTTGAATCCCGAAGAGGACAGAGTTTTCTCCTTCTCGGCGTTTTTCTTTTCGCCCTCGTCGGCGGTGACCGCAAGAATTGTCACTGCCGCCTTGTCCGCCGCGAACGCTTTTTCCAACTCCTTCATCATGTCCAAGCAAGGCTTGCAGGTCGGATGCCAGAAAGCGATTATGAAGGTCTTGCCCTTCATGGAGGCGACGGTGACGGACTTGCCTTGGGCGTCCCTGAGAGCCACTGCGGGCGCGGGCGCGCCGAGCTTTATCACGTTGTGCGCGGCGGCGTAGCCCTCCGCCGACAGCGTCGTCTCCGCCCCCTTCGCGTTCGACTTCTTCACGTCAGCCTGTTTCGTTTCCTTGCCCGAACAACTTAAAGGAAACAGACACATCGCCAGCAGCAGAACAAGCGCCGCCGGCGCGCTCGCGATTGATCTTCCGTTCAACATAGTCTCCGCACCTTCCCCGTCAGATGTCATAATTGTCGATAAATAATATATACCTTTTACGCTTGGATGTCTAAGCAGGTTTCATCATGCTCTTTGCGCCGTTTTCGCCGCGCGTTGTCTGCCGTCAGTCCCGCGCTGTTGCGGTCTGCGCCGCGTCCGGGTAAACTTATTTCGCGGCAACAAAAACGAATCCGCCATTAGGATTCGGAGGCGATTGTTCAGAGCGGATGAAATGCAAGGCGCAAGGCGCGTTTTTGCAGTGAATAGAACATACGGTTCATGAACAAAAAAAGCGGCGGCAACAAAGCAGTTCGCCGCTATGAAAATTGCCCCGGTTCGTCGGTTCTATCGGCGAATCCGGGATAAAACGAAAAACGGCGGCGGGAAACTAGGCCGCCGGGGGCGCGGAGGAAACCATTATGGCCGGCGGAGCGGAAGTAATCGTCATCGGAGCCGGACTTGGCGGGATGAGCGCGGGGGCTTTGCTTGCCCGCTCAGGCAGGGAAACCATCGTCTTCGAGCGCGCGTCGTTCATCGGTGGCCGCTCGCATGTCGTCGTGAAAGACGGCTTCACCCTCGACTACGGCATCCACATGAGCAGGTTCCACAAGCGCGGCAAGCTGGCGGAAGTTATGCGCGCGGCGGGCGGCCGCCCAAGCTTCCTTTCCCCCGGCCCTCCGGAAGTCTTTAAAGATGGCAAATTTTTTCCTTTCCCCAGCGCGCCGGCGGAACTGATTAAAACCGAACTCCTTTCTCCGCTCTCTAAACTATCCCTGCTCAAACTGCTGGCATGGACCGCCATGAACAACCCGGACCGCGCGGGCGACGCGTCGCTGGCCGACGCTCTTTCGAGCATCGACGCCCCGGACGACCTTTCCGAGTTATGCGCTCTGCTGGCTTCCACCGCTCTTGCCAACCCGTATCCGGAACTGGCGTCGATGAAGGAACTCAAGAAATTCCTCGAACAACTTCTCAAGAACCCTTTCGAGCCTGTGGGCTACGTCAAAGGCGGCTGGAACGGCTTCTTCGACTTAATGAAGAAAAATATCGAAGGAAACGGAAAGATATTGACCCGCCGGAAAGTTGAGCGGGTCATCTTCAGCAAAGGGCGCGCGGCGGGCGTCGAATCGGACGGCGAGAAGTTCGAATGCGACGCGCTCGTGTGCGCCGTCCCGTTTCAGGACGCGCTGAAAATCATCGACGCGAAACACATGTCGCCGCCTCTCGTCGAATACGCCAAGCGGGTAGAGCCGACCTGCGGCGTGGTGGTGGATTTCGCGCTCGGCCGGCCTGTGTCCGACAAAAGCGGCCTGATACTCACGCCCGACCCGGTCACGATGGGCTGCCTGATCTCGAACGTCGATCCCTCGCTTGCCCCTCCGGGAAAACAACTCGGCACGTGGCTTCAGTTTATTCCCGCCTCGCGCGCCGACGACAAAGAGTTCGTCAAGAAAACCCAGCGTGAGTTGCTCGACCTCATCGGGCGCGCGCTGCCCGGAGTCTGGGACGCTTGCGAATGGAAACGCGAGCTTTTCACACCGGTCGTTGACGGCGCGATGCTCAAAGTCGGACAGACTTGGAACGAGCGCGCTCCGCTCGTCTCCCCGGAAGTCCCCAACCTGTTTTTCGCCGGAGACACCACTTGCGGCGTCGGCGCCGGCGGCGACATCGCTCTCGACTCCGCTCTCCGCGTCTCCAAACTTGTGAGAAAATATTTTAGAAAATAAAACCGTCGGCGCGCCCTGACGCGCGCCACGAACAGGAGGATTCAAATGCCCATCGATGTCGAAAAAGCAATGTCCGCCCCCATATCCCCTATGGAGTTTGAGTACGATCAGGACAAAGTGATACTGTACGCTCTCGGCGTCGGCGCGGGGGTTCCGTCGACTGATAAAGACGAGTTGAAGTTCACCTACGAAAGCGGTCTGAAAGCGCTTCCCACTTTCGGCGTCGTGCCCCCGTTCGCCTCTCTTATGAAAACAGTCGGCCACCCCGGCCTCAAGTTCAACCCGATGCTTCTGCTCCACGGCGAGCAGTATCTGGAAATCCGCAAGACGCCCATCCCGGTAAAAGCGAAAACGATAAACAAACCCGCCATCAAAGCGATCTACGACAAAGGCAAGGGCGCGGCGCTCCTTCTGGAATGCGTCACCGAAAACGAGAAGGGCGAAGAGCTTTTCTACAACGTGTTCACCCTGTTCCTTCGCGGCGAAGGCGGCTTCGGCGGAGACTCCGGTCCGAAGGTCGAGTTCGCTCTGCCCGACCGCGCCCCGGATAAATCCGTCTCCCTGAAAACGCTCCCCCAGCAGGCAATCCTCTACAGGCTTTCAGGCGACAAAAATCCTCTGCACATCGATCCCGGCTTCGCCACCATCGGCGGATTCGAGAAACCTATCCTCCACGGCCTCTGCACGTTCGGCCACGTCGGTCGCGCCGTCCTTCTGGCCTTCTGCGGCAATGACCCCGCCAAATTCAAAAGCATCAACGTCAGGTTCGCAAGCCATGTGTTCCCCGGCGAAACCATCGTCACCGAAATGTGGCAGACCGCGCCCGATACCATCCTGCTCAAAGCCAAAACCGCCGAACGCGGTCTGGACGTCATCACCAACGCCACAGTGAAACTGAACGTCTGAATATTAAGCAAAGATAAAGCTAAGGCTAAGGCTAAGGATTAAGGGAAAACTTTTGAAAAAGTTTTCCCTTAAAATCCCTTTCAAAACATTTCTATGCGCGCGTCGAAGCGGGCGCGTTCGCGCCTCCGCTCCGCCGCGCGCATGTGAAAAGATATTGGGAAAGGTTTTCTGAGGAAT
>JAKQPS010000140.1 GCA_029564595.1 bacterium
TTCAGAGCGGATGAAATGCGAGGCGCAAGGCGCATTTTTGCAGTGAATAGAACTTATTGTTCATGAACAAAAAAATGCGGCGGCAACGAAGCAGTTCGCCGCTATGAAAATTGCCCCGGTTCGTCGGCTTTATCGACGAATACGGGCTCAAAAAAAACAGCAAAATAAATCAAAGACCAAAGAGAATATTTTTCGATGTTTTCTCTTTGGTCTTTCTTTTCGGTTTTTTTACTTCTTGCTCTTTTTTACGGTTGGTTTTCGGGTTTCAGTTCTTCTTTCAGTTCTTTGAAGAAGGATTTGAGCGCGTCGCGGGTAATCTCGCCTTTTCTGTTTTCTACGCGGGAGACGGCTGCGGCGAACTCGTCGTACTCCTCCTTGGTCAAGGAGCCTTTGAGTTTTTTATCCGCCACTTCGATGGCGATAACGCCGGCCTCGCCGTAAGCGGCGGCTTTGCCCAGCCAGCTTTTCAGCTCTTCGAGGAGGAACTGGTTTTTGACCTTTTTGAGGATCGGCTCCTGAATGCCGGCGATGGCCTGAAACTCCATTTTGAATTCGTCTTTGACGGGGGACAGGTCGCCCGCGTGGTAGTTGTTCCAGAATTTGCGGATCAGCGCCCTGAGGTCTTGGGAGTCGTGGTGGTTGATTAGGGTTCCCTGATTGAGGACGGCGAAAGGTTTGAACGCGCTGTAGGCGTCCAAGCCGACTGTGTCTATGATGGCTTTCTTCCATGATTCCTGAGCGTCGTAGGCGTAGGGGTTCCAAGCGTAGTCTGCGATGGCGGCGAGGTTGACCCAAGAGCTGTACATCCACGGCATGGCGTTGGCGGTAAGGCCGAGGATGGAAAGATGGAGGTCTGAGGCGCGGCGCTGGAACGGGCCGAGAGAGATGGGGCCTTTTATCGCCATGAATGTGTCCACCACCGGCACGTTGTCGCCAAGCAGCGGTTTGCGGTTGATGTATCCGGCTACGAAATCGGCGTCCGTTTTATTCACGGACCAACTGCATATCTCGTTGCCCGTCCATCCGTAGATGATGTCGGGATGAAGAATGTCGCCGACGGTTCCGCTGTATTCCTCTGTGACGTTTTCGTTCCAGTATTCGACGGGGACGAAGCTGAATTTTGCGTCGGGAACGCGCTTGATGATGGATTCGTAAGCGCGGTTCGTGATATCGGCCTGAGCCTCGCCGATATTTTTATACCGGGCTTTGTCTTCTTCTTTCGACAGGGCTTTTCCGGTGTCGTCAAAGGCGAGAACAAAGCATTTGACGCCGATGTCGGCCACGGCGTGGAACTTGGCGATGAGGTCCTGAAAGTGCTGCTCGGAGGAGTATGTGATGGAGACGCCGGGGCTTATTTCCCAGCAGAACTGAATGTTGTTAAGGATGCTCACATCATTGAAAGCCTGAAAGCGTTTCAGTTCTTTTTCGGTGTAGGGGCTGCGCCAGTCGCTGCGGTTTTTCGGGTCGTCTTTGGGGGCATAGAGGAAGATGTTCATTTTCTGGTCGCCCATCCAGTCGAGCGTGCGGAGCGTGTCCGCCGGCGCCCACGGAGCGCCGTAGTATCCTTCGAGGACGCCGCGGACTTCAAGTATGGGGTAGTCGAAGATGATAGTCTGGTCGATGCGGCGGCCGTCGTATTTGGCGATGAGTTTCTTGATGGTTTTGACGGCGTAGAACCTGCCTCTGCTGTGGTCGGAGAAAATGGAGGCGAGAGCGGAGCCGTCGCCGGATGCTTCTATCTTGAGCGCGTACGATTCGATGTTGGAGGAGAGGATGGCGCGGTCGCATTTGAGTTTTGCGCAGTCGGCGTCTGCGAAAGCGGAAGCGGGAGCGAATGAGATCGAAAGGACGCCGGGGCCGGAGGCGGTTTTTTCAAGGAAGTCTTTTCCGAAGGCGTCCTTGAGGGCGCGGTCGAGAGGCGCGTCCGCCGAGGGAGCCGCCCCGGACAGCGCAAAACTTGAAACGGGAACCGGTTTTCCGAGCATCGCGGAGATGTGCGGCTCCGGAATGATGTCGAGGAAGTTGAACCCCATGAGGTCGGCGCGGGCGGCGGAGGCCGCGAGCAAGAGCGCGCAGACGGCGAACATAGCGGCTGATTTTTTCATGATGTCTCCTTTGCGGGCGGCGGTTTCTGTTACGGGCGCCGCGCCACGCGAACATTCTACTCAAAAAACGCTTAAAGGTGAAGATTATGCGAATGCTTAATACTAATGCTTGAAAGATTTCATTCGCAAATTTGCGGGGCAACCGTTTTTTGCAAAAACCGGTTTCCCCGCGCCCCTTCCGAAAAAACTCTTGGCCGCCGTTTTTGCGAAACTTCGTTCTTCGCAAAATCGGCTCTTTTTCACTGGCAAAAGAAAATCAAATCCTGCGTTAGGATTCGGATGAAACGCGGACCGCAAAGCGCGTTTTTGCTGTAGGGGCGGGGTTTCCCCGCCCCTAATTGTCTCCGGTATAGGGCGCGGAAACCGCGCCCCTACTGAACAAGAAAAAGAAAGGCGCTCAATAACTCGTTTGTGCGCGAGAAGCAGTTAGCCGCTATGAAAACCGACTTGGTTCGCTGGCTCTATCGGCGAATCCGTCCGTGTTATTGCTGATGCGCAAAAATCAGTTCGGATGGCGGAAGAGGAGCCAGATGAAAAAAGGGCCGCCGAGCATGGCGGTGATGACGCCGATGGGAATCTCGAAAGGGGATATGGCGGTGCGGGCGAAGGTGTCGCACAGGACAAGGAAGATGCCGCCGCCGAGGATGCAGGCGGGAGCGAGGTCGAAGTGGTCGGGGCCGACGATGAGGCGCATTATGTGGGGAATCATCAAGCCGACGAAACCGATCGGGCCGCAGATGGCGACCACCCCGCCGGTGGCCAGCGAGACGGCGAAGAATATGGCTGCGCGCGAGCGGTCCACATCCACGCCCCGGCCCCGCGCTATCTCGTCTCCGGCGGTGAGCAGGTTCATCTCGCTGCGGCGCAGGAATATCGCCGCGCCGCCCGCCGCGGACAGGACGGCTGCCTGCGCCACCTGTTTATAGCCGACGATCGACAGGCTCCCCATCATCCAGCGGACCATCGAGAATGAATGCGCGTAGTCGGCGAAGAACTGGATGAACATGATGAGGGCGGAGAAGAAGAAGCTGACGGCGACGCCGGTGAGAAGCATGGTGGCCATCGTGAAGCCTTTTCTTGCGCGGGCGATGCCGTAAACGAGGAAGATGGATGCGAGGGCGCCGCCGAAGGCGAATATCTGTGTGACTGAAACGCCGGGGATGGAGAACGCGAGTCCGAGCTTGATGGCTAGCACAGCTCCGAATGCCGCGCCGCCGGACACTCCGAGCGTGAACGGGGAAGCCAGCGGGTTGCGGAACACCGCCTGAAAGGACAGTCCGCAGAGGGCGAGCGTGGCCCCGGCGATGAACGCGAGGATGACGCGCGGCGCGCGCACCTGCCAGAATATCCGCTCCGCAGCGGTGGGCGGCTCGGCGTCGAATATGCCCGCTATGTCGGAAAATGAGACGTTCGAGCTGCCGACTAGGGGCGCGGCGACCGCGACGACTGCGGCTAGCAGTATCAAAGATGCGAACGCCCGCGTAGCGGGCTTGCGCGTCCGGGCGGTCATAGGCTCCTCCGGGGAAAAGCGAACACGCCGTCCTCGCCGTCGCCGCGCGCGTAGTCGAACTCGGTGTCGAAAAGCTCTTCGAGGCGGGGTTTCCGCATGAGGCCGTCCGGAGGGCCGTCGTAAACAGCCGCGCCTTTCTTCATAGCCACTATCCTGTCGCTGAACCGCGCGGCGAAATTAATGTCGTGTGTGACGGCAACGACTGAGGTTCCGCGCTCCCGGTGCAGGGATTGGAGTATGCGCTGGATGTCGCGCTGATGTTTGGGGTCGAGGTAGGTTGTCGGTTCGTCGAGGAGCAGGACGCTAGGCTCCTGAGCGAGCGCGGCGGCGATAAAAATCTTCTGGCGTTCTCCGCCGCTCATCATGTCCACGCGGCGGTCGGCGAAATCCGCCATGCCGACGTCGTTCAGGATTTCAAGCGCGCGCGCGGCCTCCCTGTCGTCCGGCCGCACGAGCGGGTTCATCCTCGGATATCTGCCCATCAGGACGAACTGGAGAGCGGTGAAAGGCAGATAGACCGGGCTGCTCTGGGGCACATAGCCGACGCCCGCGGCGATCTCCCTCTGGCGCAGCGTCGTGACGCATTTGCCGTAAAGCAACACCGCGCCCTTCGGCGGCATGATGACTCTCACCAGATGCCGCAGCAGAGTGGATTTCCCGGCTCCGTTGGGGCCGACCACGGCGATGAACTCGCCGGGCTTCGCGTCCATGCTCACTGAGTCGAGGACGCGTTTATCCCCGATCTCATAGCTGAGGGAGCGGACTGAATATATGGGGCAGTTATCAGCGGGCATCATCGACCGCCCGCCTGAATTTGTCCAACAGCAGAACCAGCCTAGGCCCGGGCCGCGCCACGTAATCTTCCGTCCAGACAAGGATGCGGTTGTTTTTCACCGCGTCGACGTCTCCCAGCGCCTTCCAGTCGGAAACGATGCGCCGGATGTCCGCCTCTGATAGATTTTCTCCGAGCCGCGTCTCGATTATCAAGGCCGGGTTGCGGGAGATTATTTCTTCGAGCGAGGGCTGCGGGTAGTAGATGGAAGAATCGTCGAAGATATTCTTGCCGCCGGAAGCGTCGAGGAGTTCGGTGAAGTAGGAGCCTTTGCCGGCGACGTACAGGCCTTGAAGGGAGCCGGGCGCGCGGTCTACCACCACCATCACCGACACCGGTTTTTTTGAGGCGGAGGCGGCGCGGGCGTCTTCGAGGGCGGATGTCATTTCGTCCGCCAGAGCTGCGGCCTCTTTCGTTTTTCCGACCGCAGCGCCTATCGATATCACCGAGGCGACCACATCGTTGAACGTGTCGTTCGGCGTGACGAGAGTTCGGTATCCCATCCTGTCCAATTCTTTTGCGATGTCGGACGTGGCGGGCGTGAGAATGACAAGGTCGGGGTTGAGGCTGATCAGCGCCTCGAAGTTAAGGTCGTATAGGCCGCCGACGCGGGGTTTGGCCGCCGCTTCCGGGGGATAGTTGCAGTAGTTTGTGACTCCGGCGATCTCTGAATCGAGTCCGAGCGCGAACATGATTTCGGTGGCTCCGGGGGAAAGGGAAACGATGCGGGAGGGGAGGTTGGCGTCGCGGGCTGCGGGGTCCGGCTTGGGCGCGCGAGAGCATGAAGCGGAGAGCGCGGCGAGCGCGCACAACGCGAGCAGCGCCGCCAAAGCCCGGCCGGGTTTAACTATGTGCGAAGCCCGTTTGCGCATCTAGAAATTATACACCCCGCGCCCCGGAGGGCGCGGGGTGTTTTCAAAATTCAGGTTATTCATCCGACTGCATTGTTGTGAAAGCGACCGCGTATGGCGGCAGGCCCACGCTCACCGGGCCTTGCGCCACCGTGTTCGTCAGAGTGTCGATGAACACGATGCCGGGCGTCTCGTAGCTCATGTCCGGCACGAGCAGGTATCCGAAGGGATCGACGGCGATGCCGCCGACGGTGTAGCCGCCGGGGGTGTAAACGCTCGCGCTCACCGCGCCGGTGGACGGGTTGAACGGGATGATGTGGTTGACGAACGACGAGTCGGAGACGGCGACGTAGGCTTTGGAGGATGACACGACGGCCAAGCTGCCGGGAGCGCCGCCGAGGCCGGTTTTGTCCGCGACGGACGCCGCCGCGTATGTGTCCGGGTTGACGGAGTCGACGCCGCCGGGAGTTTCCGGATTGTAATAGTCGCCTGAGCTGCTGACGTAGATTCTGTTCGTCGCCGCGTTGTAGACGGCGTACTGCGGGTTCCAGCCGGAAACCTCGACGCCCTGAACGCCGGGGACGGCAGCGTCGGCGTCTATGAGCAAGTCGGTCGCCGTGTCGATGACGGCGAGTATGCCGGGGGCCGCCGGAGCCCAGTCAACCAGATTCTGGAGCAGCACGAAGACTTTCGTCCCGACTTTGACCATCTGAGCCATCTCGGGAACGCCGTCTGACAGCGCGAACCCTGAGAGGTCGACTGATCCGAGTTCAGCGCCGGTCGCCGGGTTGACGATAAGCAACGATGCCGAGCCGAGCCGGGAGACGTACGCTTTTGTCGCCGATATCACTGCGATGTCCTGCGGGTTCGAGCCGTTTCCGGTCGAGAACTGCGTCACGAGCGAAAGCCCGTCCGCGGGGTCCAGAACTGTTATGTTGTCCTGACCGTATCTGTTTATGACGAAGACGTAGCCGCCGTCGGCTTTGACAGTGGCGTCGCTGTGAATGGAGAGGACGTTGTTCGTGACCGCCGGGGCGGTTGACATGTCTCCGTTCAGGGTTATGTATGAGAGCGCGCCGGAGGTCCAGTCTGTGGTGGCGATAACGGCGATGGCGACGGAAGACGAGGAACTGTCGGGAAGCGCGGCCGCGAGCGCGGCTTGAACGGCTGCGTCGCGGGCGGCGGCGGCCGCCGCGTCGGCAATCGCGTCGGATATCGTCGCGCCGGCGAAGTTCTCGCCTTCAAGGGCCGTTTCGACGCCGGTCTCCACGGCTGTTATCTCTGCGCGGGTCAGGTCGGAGAACGAGCGGCCTGAGTCCGACATCCGCTGCTCGATTACCTGAATGACAGCCTCGGACACGGGAGATATCCCGACGCCGGAAGTCGCGGTGGCCAAAGCCCTCATCTCGACGGAGCCGAACTCGACGGAAAGAAGGACGAGAGTGGAGGCGACTTTCACGCCGGAGGGGAGCGAGATTGAGAAATTGCCGGCGGCGGAGGACTGGGCGGTGGTCAGCAGCGTGAGAGCGCCGGACGAGCCGACGGAGTACGCGTTGACCGTCACGGCTGAGGAAACATTCTGGAGGGCGGACGCGGTTCTGTCTGCAGAGCGGGCGGAGACAGCGCCGCCGGGCGTCTGCACGGAGCCGGAGATAGTGTCGCCGGGGGCGCTTCCCCCGCCTCCGCCGCAACCGGCTGCCGCCATCGCAACGGCGACGGCAAGCGCCGCTAGATACAATTTAATGCCTTTCTTCGCTTTGTTCATCGCTATTCTCCCTTTGGGTTATTTGAACATCCTTTGATATGTGAAAAAGAAGGCTTTTCCGGGAAGCGGGAACCCGATGTAGTCGGAGACCCTGTTGTCCGTCAGGTTTTTGCCTTCGATGGTGAAAGTGGAATTCGAGCGGGAGAACGACGCGCCGACAGAGTGGACGTCCCCCGATGGGAACGGCTGGATGTTCGCGCGGTCGTGATAACCCGCGCCCGAGCGGCTGAACTGATGCCAAGCTTTCCACGGCGCGCGCTCGAACGCCAGCCGGGAATTGAACTCGCGCTCTCGCCGCCCCGGGAGCATGTTTCCGCGCCAGAACGCCACATCGCTGTCATCCCTCGCGTTCTGATAGGTATGGTTGGCGGACAAGCTCCAAGAGGGCGATAGCTCGGCGGAAAGCGCAAGCTCAAAGCCGCGGACCTTCGCCCGGCCTATGTTGTCCGCGCGGGCCACTCGCTGCGAATTCTGCATGAACACTATCAGGTTGTCCGTGTCCGCTTTGAAATATGACGCCTCGAACAAAGCGGTTCGCGCCCCTCCGCCGAGACTCCATGAAAAACCGATGTCGTAGGACTTTCCTTTTTCCGGCGACAATCCGGTGTTGCCGATAACCGAGCCTCTGTCGCCGAACAGCTCATAAAATGAAGGCGTTCTGAACTTTCTGCCCGCGTTGGCTTTGAGGCGGAACGAGCCGGACGCCCGGTAGCGCGCTCCCGCGGAAAACGCCGTTAACGCGTCCGAGCGGGATGTTTCGGGGGCCAGCGGGGAGAAATCAAACGGGTCGTCGCCTGAAAACCTGTCGCTGACGCGCTCAAACCTGAACGCGGGGACAATCAGCAATCTGTCATCGAGGAACGCCGCCGAGTCCTCGACCGCCGCTGATATGGAGTTGCGGCGGCTGGGTTTGCCGACCTGATTGGCCTGCCTAGCGTCGCGCGGCTTGAAGCTTTCCCGCGAGAGGGAGAGCGCGGCGGTCACAGCATGGTTTTCCGCCGGGAAGAACTCGAAAGACGAAAACAGCGAGTCCGCGCGCGTGGCGTTGCGATTGTCCTGAGAGCCGAGACCGATCTGGCTCGCCGGGTCGTAAAACCTCGTCGTGTTGGCCGAACTTAAGAGCCTCATAGTGGAGACCGCGCCGGGGATGAGAGCGCCCTTGTCCTCAAGTGTCGCCGTAAAGATATTCCTGAAAGTTTTTAGGCGCGCCAGCTCAGACTGGAAATTGCCGAGACCGGGAACGCCCTGTTCTTTGAAATAGGATTGATTTGAAAGAGAGACGCGGCGCGGCCCGCTTTCGCCGCCGCCGGGAAAAATGTCCAGCTTGATGTCGAGGTTGTCCGCCGTGAAATCGTTGTTGACGCGGGGAGTCCACTCGTCGTCGTCGGCGTTGAGAGGCGTGCCGTTGTCGTCGAGGAACTTGAAATCCCCCTGAGAAGACATGCGGGAGAAATCGACGGACGCGCGGGCGGAACGTACGGGCATTCGCGCGAACGCGTGCAGCGACCGGGAGCCGAAAGAGCCTACCCCGGCGGACGCCTCAATGGACGCGCCGCCCGAACCGGGCCGGGTGACGATGTTGACCGCGCCCGCGCAGGCGGCTCCCTGAAATCTGGCGGGAACGCCGCCACGGTAGACCTCGATTCTTTCTACGTTTGCCAGCGGGATGGCCCCCATGTCCACCGCGCCGCCGACAGCCTGATTGAGCGCCACACCGTCCACCATCACCAGCACGTGCGCGGCTTCCGACCCGCGCACGGACACCGTGCTGAAGCTTCCCAACCCGCCGTAACTGCGAATCTCTATTCCGACTGTCTCGCGCAACATTTCGGGCACGGTCGAGAACCGCTTGTCGAAACTTTCGCGGGGTATCACGGTTATCGACGTGGGCGAGGACTCCAGTTCAGCTTCCGCCGATACGGGGTCGGCGTAGATAACCAGTTCGCCGATGTCGATGGAAGAGGGAGCTTCGGCGGGCAAAGCGGGGGACGAGGCCGCGAACGTCAACAGCAACGCGGCGGCGCAAAATAATCTCAGCGCGCCGGAACGACCCTCGCCGCGCCGCAAAAACCTGAAGCTCGCGAGCGGTCTCGTGTGAAACTGATTTGTCGTATTTGAATGGTTATTAATCAAAAAACACCGAACCCCTTCGAGGTCCGGTGTTCGCCTCACAAAGTCATGCGGCGGGTCTTTCTCTGGAAGAACCCGGCGCGGGGCAAAGCCCCTGTTCTTTTGCAGGTCTTCTGGCTTATGGATCCCTCTACTCGCCGAACCTTCCCGCTCTCGCAGTGGTCACAATCGGCTTTCGTCCCCATTCACAGCGGCCGGACCGCGACGGATTCGCACCGTCTTCCCTATTATCCCTCCGAGGAGGGTCAAAAGAACTTAAATCGCAATATACTCCGCTCCCGGCCCGATGTCAATACTGCGGTCGGCGGAGCTTAAGGGCGACTCATCAATCGCGCCGGAAAACAATTCTATGACAGTCAATTGCGCGCGCCGGAATAATTCCCTGATTAACAACACCGGCGATTCCGTCGCTCGCCCGCAAGGACGATTCGCGAATTGCCCCTTCCCGCCCCCCTGAAAAAGCCCCTTTCATCCTTGTTAACGAACACAGGCGCGAAACCGGCGGGGCGGCCCTGCGCAAAAATTCCAGATTGTCAGCGGGATGCTTGACAATTCACTATCTTGCAATCCGCCCAGATGTCTTTTTCCATTGCAAGCTCTGAAGGCGGAAGCAAAGCTCCGGCTTCGGCGCCGACAGGAGAAATTAAAAAAGGATATCGCAAAAAGCTTCAAAGCCTTTTCCCTTAACGGCGAGGCTTGTAAAAGCGGCGGAGGCGGGTTAAAATAGCGGCATGTTTTCGAGGATTCATTCAGCAACAACGCTGGGCGTGGACGCGTATGTGGTTGAGGTGGAGGTCGACATCTCGCGCTCTCAGCTTCCGCGCACGGACATAGTGGGACTGCCGGACGCCGCGGTGAAGGAATCCCGCGACCGGGTCAGGTCTGCGATGCGCAACAGCGACCTTGATTTCCCCGGCGACCGGGTGACGGTGAATCTGGCTCCGGCGGACGTGCGCAAGGAGGGACCGGCCTTTGACCTGCCGATTGCGGTGGCTATGCACACGGCGCTGAACGGCTCCCCCGGCGGGCTGGACGGGTTGGTGTTCATCGGAGAGCTTGCTCTCGACGGTATGCTGCGCCCGGTCAGCGGAGCGTTGCCGGTTGCGCTCATGGTCCGCGACTCCGAGAGCCTGCGCGGCATCGTGCTGCCGAGAGAAAACGCGGCGGAGGCCGCCCTTGTGGACGGCATAGAGATATTTCCGGCGGACTGCCTTCAGGAAGTCGTCATGTTCGTCGAGGGCAGGCGCGCCATCGCGCCTCATCCCAACACCGGTTTCGACTCGCTCGACCGCGCGCCCGACATCGACATGTGTTTCTCCGAGGTCAAAGGACAGGAGCAGGCAAAGAGGGCGCTCGAGATAGCGGCGGCGGGCAATCACAATCTGATGATGATCGGCCCGCCCGGCGGCGGCAAAACGATGCTGGCGCGCCGGTTGCCCGGAATCATGCCCCGAATGTCCCGCGACGAAGCCCTCGAAGCGACCAAACTCTACAGCGTCGCGGGGAAACTTCGCCCCGGCGAAGCAATGGTCCGCGAACGCCCTTTCCGCTCCCCGCACCACACTATCAGCAACGTGGCCCTGATCGGCGGCGGAACCATTCCCAAACCCGGAGAGGTCAGCCTCGCCCACCACGGCGTGCTGTTTCTGGACGAAATGACGGAGTTCAAAAGAGACGTGCTGGAAGCGTTGCGGCAGCCTCTGGAAGACGGGAACGTAACCATCGCCCGCGCCGCCACCACCCTGACGTTTCCGGCGTCCTTCGTGCTCGCCGCCGCCATGAACCCCTGCCCGTGCGGCTGGCACGGCGACTACGTAAACCCCTGCACATGCAAGCCGACTCAGATTCAAAACTATATGAAAAAAGTGTCCGGCCCCCTGCTGGACAGGATAGACATCCACATCGAGACTCCCAGACTCGATCCGGAAAAACTGACATCCGCCCCGACGGGAGAGACGAGCGAGGCGGTGCGCGCGAGGGTCAACGCCGCCAGAGACCGACAACTCGCCAGATACGCGGACGAAAAAATATTCTCGAACGCCGACCTGAACGCCCGCATGACGCGAAAATACTGCGCCCTGCCCGCCGAGGCCGAAGAGTTGCTTAAAAGCGCAATCCGCAAGCTCGGCTACACCGCCCGCGCTTACGACAGAGTGAAAAAACTCTCCCGAACCATCGCCGACCTCGCGGGCCGCGACGACATCCGCGTCGAAGATGTCGCCGAAGCCATAACACTGCGCAGCCTCGACCGCAAATACCTCGTCTGAACCCCTCTCCGCCTCCCGCGCAAAATTGCCGCTCTCCGTTATCTTTTTCTTCCTTGAATATCTCCGCGAATGAGCCGATAATATATGACTGTCAAACAGACGGACCGGAGGAACGGCGGGATGAGTCAAGATTATAAAGAGATGGGCGAAAAACTGCTTAAGGACTGGAAAGGCGAAAACTACACGTTCGGCGAAGGCGCGCTGGGAGCCGTCGGCGGATACGCGGCAAGATATGGCAAAAAAGCGCTCGTTGTGGCGGCGGAATTTGGCGAACCGGGCGGCGAATGGCTGATGCCTTTCATGCGAGAAGTGGCTGACGGACTCGACTCCGCCGGCGTCTCGTTCTCCGTCGAAAAGGGCGCGCGACCGAACGCTCCCCGCGAGGACGTTTACAGAATCGCCATGTCCGTAGCCAAAACCGAACCCGACTGCATCGTCGCCGTCGGCGGCGGCAGCGCTATAGACGCCTGCAAGGCCGCTTCCGCTCTGGCCGTTTTCGACGGCAACGATCTGGAGCCTTATTTCGGCGTGGACACCGTGTCCGCCATAGCCGCGGAAGAAAGCCGCAAGCCGCTTCCGGTTATAGCCGCTCAGACCGCCTCAAGCTCAGGCGCGCATCTGACGAAATACTCGAACATAACCGACCCTGCGACAGGCACGAAAAAACTCATTGTGGATGACATGCTTGTGCCTGCCGCCGCAGTTTTCGACTACAGAACGACCGCCGGAGCGCCCCTCGCCCTAACCCTTGACGGAGGACTGGACGGGATCGCGCACTGCTGGGAAGTCTTCATGGGCGCGACCGGAAAATCATACTACGAGGAAATCAGAACCATCACCGAGGCGGCGACTCGCCTGATAGTCGACGCTCTGCCCGCAGTGCTCGCCAATCCGAGAGACATGGAACCGCGCGTCGCCCTCGGCATCGGAACCGACCTCGGAGGCTACGCGATCATGATAGCCAAACAGAACCCGTCTACCGGCGCGGTCGAAAAAGGCGGCACTAACGGCGGTCACCTCGGCTCGTTCCAGCTTATCGACTTCCTCTCGCACGGAAGAGCCTGCGCCGTGCTCAACCCCTATTACACAGTCCTTTTTGCGGACGCCATCGAAGCCCAGAACCGGGTCATGGGCCGCATATTCCAAGACGCCGGTTACGTGCCCGGCGACATCAATTTCGATTCCCTCGGCGGGCGCGACCTTGCCGAGACCGTCGCTCTGGCCATGATCGACTTCTCCGAAAGCATAGGCTTCCCCGCCACTCTCAAGGAAGCCGGAGTCCCGGAATCTCAGATCGACATCATGATCAAAGCGTCAAAAAATCCGCAACTGAAAATGAAACTCCAGAATATGCCCGCGCCGCTGAACGTCGAGCGCGGAGAGGTCGAGTCAAAAATGGCTCCCACTCTCAGGGCCGCGTTCACCGGAGACCTCACTCTGATCCCTTAACGCGCCGCGCGCCAATCCTTATCTTTGAACCGCAACGGGCGGGAGCCGGTCTCCCGCCCGTCTTTCATTGCTTTCCGAATTCGTCATTAACCATTTGTAACCAATGCGAGTTGAACCCGAATCCGTCATTAGGATTCGAGAGCGATTGTTCAGAGCGTATGAAACGCGGAACGCAAGGCGCTTTTTTGCAGTAGGGGCGGGGTTGCCCCGCCCCAAATTATCGTAGTTGTTGGGCGCGGAAACCGCGCCCCCTACTGAACAAAAATATGCGGCGACAACGAAGCAGTTCGCCGCTATGAAAATCGCCCCGGTTCGTCGGTTCCACTTATCTCTGATCCGCCATCCTTTATTTATCCGATCTCGGTTGAAATCGACGTAAAATACGTTTCGACCCAAGCGGCCTCGCGGCGCCGCGATTGTGCGCGAGAACGATATATGTTATATTATCACGCGTGCGAAAGCGCGACTCGGACGGAAGGCGGGAGCATGGCAATGACTGTTGACGAAACGCAGGTTGACATATCGGAATTCGCAAGGCTCGACTTGAGGACGGGAACGACGCTCGCGGCGGAAGCCGTTCAAGGGTCGGACAAGCTGGTTTTGATGCGGATCGACATCGGCGGAGAAGTCAGACAGATCGTGGCGGGCATCCGGACGGCATACCCTCCGGAATCCCTTGTGGGCAAAAAAGTTGTCGTGCTGGCAAACCTTAAGAAGGCGATTGTCAGAGGAGTCGAGAGCCATGGGATGATTCTCGCCGCCGACGCGCCGGAAGGCCCTTGCCTGTTAAGGCCGGAGGCCGAAATCGACAACGGCTTGAGAGTAAGATGAAAGGCTCCGCCGAGGGCGACGGACGCGGCTGAAGCATGGAATCCGAGAACATTATTCTGAAAAAAATCGCCGAACAGCTTGAAATAGTCGGCAGAGAACACGAGACGGCGAAAAACGACCTGCTGGCGCTGGTCGAGTCTTTCATATCGGACATCAGCGCGAATATGAAGAAGTACGCCATGAACAACGTCCGGCGCGAGACCCGCAAAGCTCCCGACGCCGCCGCCGGTCTCGACGACGCTCAGATTGAGAATCTACGCCTCGAACTGGACTCTTCTCTCGAACCCGAAATCGAGCGCGTCTTGGCTCTCCTCCGCGACAACCCAGAATGGATGGACGACGACACCACTTTCCTCGACATAAATTCCAAAGCTTGGAAAGCGATCAAATCAATAGAACCTCCTGTAAACGCCACGTTGGAAAAATACGGCCTCAATCCCATCAATCTGAAAAACTGGACTTGGCTTTCCGCCGAAATCGACGCCCTTATCACAACCGGGTTCCCCGGCGCGAAAAAAGAGTTCGTCGATAAATCAAAACAACTCAGGTATCTTCAATCGAGATTCCATGAGGAATCAAGAATGAAAGATGTTTTGGGCCGCCTCGACAGTCTGTAAAACCTCCAAGCTTTTTTCTCAAAACAGACTTCACAAATTTTCGATATTTTGTTTAACCTCGCCGAAAAAGGGTAGAAATCCTTTATAAGTTGTATTTTTTATGCGCCGTTGTGAGGGAATCGTTTTTTCTCCCCGCAACGGCGGATCGGATGACCATGTCGATAGAAACTAACGGCAAAAAGAAAATACTGGTGATAGAAGACGACCGGGATATGAACGATCTGGTCTGCGCCGTTCTATCAGAGGCCGGATATACCACTTTTTCCGCCGACTCAGGCGAGACCGGCATCGCAATCGCCGAAAAAGACAGGCCCGACCTTATTTTGCTTGATGTAATGCTTCCGAAAATGGACGGCATAGAAGTCTGCCGCTCCCTCTCCTCTGTCGAATCGACAAAAGGAATACCGGTCATCATGGTGACTATCAAGCGGGAGCTTTCAACCAAGCTCGCTTCATATATCGCCGGAGCGAGGCGTTATATTACCAAACCTTTCGGTATCGAGGAATTACTCGAAGAAGTCAAACGCACCCTCCGACAGACCCATATTACCCGGACACTCGACATTGATGTACTGGACCCGCGTGACTGAATCGAACACGCGGTCAAACCCCTTGGCTATGACGACTCCTTCTGCCGAGCTGTAGATATTCATTTGTCCGGCGCTCATGGTTTTCACCAATCACAACATCGTGGACATAGTTATATGTCTTGGTCATGACCCGCTATAAATGGACATATCTACGATCACTCTATACGGTTTTCCCTGACTCCATATTGGTTGATTGAATATGACATGCAAGCTTATCCTGATTTGTCGGATTTTTCCACATTTTTTTAACTTATCCACATTTTTAAGCGTATACGAACGTAGTTTTCAACACTCATAAAATGACTTGTTTTCAATGTTTTTTTGATTTAAGAATCGCTCTTGAGTCTATTCTAGCCAATAAATGTTAATGTATGTGCATGTTTTGTGAGCAAAACATAAATACAAATCTCAATTCGCCTGCTGTTCTGCTAGTTGCGTGGAACAGCGCATGTATAACACATCTCTGTTGAAAACTTTATGTGTTCCCACGCGCGGCTTGATGCGAGATTCTCAAGTTTTCGTATTCGCCACTGCACGGCCGCCACTGCATTAAGCGCTCTTTTTATATGGATATCAATACGATGAACCAACATGTCCACAGCAATCGGCCCATCATAAACGGATTGTGGATATGCTGAAATAGCCGGCGAAGGAAAGTTTTAGGACGCCTCGAAAAGAATAAACAAACATCAAGCGATACTACATTGTTATATGGGGCGATTATGAAATGTTATGTCTATTTTGGTTGTATTGTTTTTGAATCAAGGAATTCCATGAGGCCGACTTCCCATCGTGGCAGGGCTATGCCGAACTTCTTCTTTATCTTGTCGCAGTTAAGAACGGAATAAGCCGGGCGCGGAGCAATGGGTCTGCCTGCCGATTCGATATAATCATAGGTCGAAATAGGCTTAACATTTTTAACCCTGCCGGGGCGAGCTTCGAATATGCGGCTTGCGAACTCGTGCCAGTCGCAATGCCCGGCGGCGGTCAGGTGGTATATCCCCGGCTCTCCGAATCCCCTGCTGATATATAGGTCGAGCAGGCGCGCAATTCCCGCGGCCAGATGAACTGTGTATGTGGGGCTGCCCTCTTGGTCGTTCACAACTGAGATTTCCTCTCTTTCGGAACCAAGCCGCAGCATGGTATCTACGAAGTTCCTGCCGTTCGGTCCGAAGAGCCATGATGTCCGGATTATGAACCAGCGGCCGCCCTCTTGACGGACAGCTTTTTCGCCTTCCCACTTCGTGTTGGCGTAAACGCCCTGAGGATTAGCAGGTTCGCTCTCTAGCAGAGGCATTTTTCGACCGCCGCCGAAGACATAGTCCGTGCTGATGTGGATGAGGGCTGCGCGGGCGTCGGATGCGGCGCGGGCTATGTTCGCCGCTCCGTCCGCGTTCACCGCGCGCGCCAGTTCCACATTTGACTCGCACCCGTCGACATCGGTGTAGGCCGCCGCATTTATTACCGCCGCCGGAGCCGCCGCCGCAACCGCGTTTTCCACCGCTTCGGCGTCTCTGATATCGACTTTGTCCTCCGGGATTGGGACCGCCTCGAAACCCGATCTCGGCAGCGCGTCGAGCAGTGCCCATCCGAGCATCCCGGTGCAGCCGAACACCGCTATCTTAGGCCTTTTCCCTTCCATCTCCCGGCTTCACCTGTTCTTGTAGTATTCATCCATGAACTTTTTATATTCTTCCTGCTTTTCCTTAATCCTGCGCCACCAGCCCTCGTTTTCGACATACCAGCGGATGGTCTTTTCCATCGCTTCCTCAAAGGAAGATTTCGCCTTCCAGCCTAGCGCTCCCGCTATCTTGTCCGTCCTGACCGCGTGCCTTTTTACATGGCCCAATCTATCCTCAACATGCTTGATTAGGGCGTGCGATTTATTTAGATATTCCAAAATAATGTCTGTGATTTGTAAAACCGAAAGCTCTTGGCTAGCCCCGATATTAAAGCATTCGCCGTTGTATTTGTCGTCAGCGCGAAGAACTGTGTCAATGCCGTCGCAATGGTCGTCGACGAAAATCCAGTCGCGGGTGTTTCTTCCTGAACCATAAACCGGGAGGGGTTTGTCGTCTATGGCGTTCGTCACGAAGAGAGGAATGAGTTTTTCCGGATATTGGAAAGGGCCGTAGTTGTTGACGCCGCGGGTGATGATGACCGGCAGGCCGTAAGTGGTGAAGTAAGAGAATGCGAGCCTGTCCGCGCCGGTTTTGCTGGCCGCGTAAGGGCTTCTGGGCATGAGGGCGTCGGATTCTTTTGAAGGCTCGTCGCCGGCGTCGCCGTACACCTCGTCGGTGGAGATGTGGACGAATCTGCGCACGCCGCGCTCGCGCGCCGCTTCGAGAAGCGCCTGCGTGCCGAGCACATCCGTCTGGATGAATTCCCCTGCGCTGACTATCGAGCGGTCCACGTGGGTTTCCGCCGCAAAGTGAACCACGGCGTCGCATTTCGCCATCAATTCGGACACCAGCGCGCGGTCGCAGATATCGCCTTTGACGAACTCGTGCCGCGCGTCGCCCTTTAAATCTTCCAGATTTTCGAGGTTCCCCGCGTACGTCAGCTTGTCAAGGTTGATTATCTTGATATCGTCGTGTTTTTTCAGCATGAAGTGAACGAAATTCGAGCCAATGAATCCGGCTCCGCCGGTTACGAGGATAGTTTCCATGATAGAGTCCTTTTTCGGTTTTAGAAACAAGCCCTTCATGCTTGTCCCAATTCGACGCATCGCCTCACGTAGTGTAAATATCCTATTCAACAAAGCCGGTTTTGTGTTTCGGAAATCAGGCCAACCGGCGGGTGAACTCGTTTGCGACCTTGATTATAGTCGGCACGTCGAGATGTTCAGGCCTGACTGAGCCGTCTATTTTCAGGTCGGAAAAAACACTATCCTGCAAACCTGCCGCATCCGCGCCGGAGTCCGACAATTCTCGGCAGACCCCTTTGAGTAGGCTGATTCGCAAGGAATTATAGCAGGTTTTCCGTCTGTGTTCAAACAAACCGCGAACGATCAGAGAGAAGATTCGCCGGTCTTCCACTCCCGAAGAGCCGGGAGGCAGGGGGGCGAGAGACACGGCGCAGGAGTCCACGGCGGGAGGAGGGTTGAAGGCTTCCGGCGGGACGGTGAAAAGTTCCTCGCACTCCGCCACGGCTTGGCAGAAAACAGAGAGCATGCCGTAGTCGCGGGAGCCGGGAGGCGCGCACATGCGGACGCCCACCTCTTTCTGCACAAGCGCCGCGACCCGGCTGAACAGTTCACTGCGGTCGAGCAGTTTGAAAATGATTGGCGAGGAAATGTAGTACGGCAGGTTTCCGGTCGCGACCGCCGGTCTGTCCGCTTCCGGGACTAGGTCGTCTAGGCTGACTTTTAGTATGTCGGCCCTTACGACGGAGAGCCGGGGTTCGCCGGAAAAAGAGCGTTCGAGTCGGGCGGCCATCCGCTCGTCGAGTTCGACGGCGACGACGCGCGCGCCGAGAGCTAGAAGCTCCCGTGTCAGGTTCCCGGTTCCGGGGCCTATCTCGACGCAAAGACCTCCGGGTACGACCCGCGCCGCCTCCGCCATGCGGCGCAGCGCGCCGCGGTCGGTCAGCAGATGTTGTCCAATCTCTTTTCTAAGACGCATTTCGTCAGTCCCGGCGGCTGCCGCAAGGCGTCCGCCCCACCATTCGCATTATACTCTATCAGACTTCCCGCGCGCGGCATAGCCGCTCTTTTTGAGTCGGGTATTCGCGTCTATTCGCGCGACTTATTGACAGTGTGTTTTGATGCAAATAGAATCTTATAAGATAATTCTCTAGGCAGGCGGGCAGACGGCGAAAAGCGAAGGATAGCGACTATGAACAACTGGTTGCATGCGATAAAGGCAGATGACGCGGGAACAGCCGCAAGGACGCAGCGTTACGCCGCAGCCGCAGCCATCGGGGTGGCGGCAGGACTGTTTTTCTCTGCGGTCGCCCGAATGGTAATCTCCGCCGCGTCCGCGATTCTGACTTATGTCTCTTAACAAAGACTTCACCGCCCGGCTCGCCATAGGCATATCAGCCTCTCTAATCTTCCTGTGCCTTGCGTGGTACAACGATGTAGCGCTGTTTCTGGTGATATTCTTTTTCGCGGCGTTCGCGATGTGGGAGTATTACGAGCTGGCGATGAGGAATGGCGGGAAGTCCGGCAGGATGGCAGGCTATGCGGCGGCGGCGGCGTTCATGTTGCTGGCATACCGTCCGCCGAACGGCGGAATAGAGCGGCTGCACGCGGCTTTGGCGCTTTGCGCCGCCGCGCTCATTGCTCTGAAGTTTATTGAAAACTCGCGCCTGTTCCGCGTTCCGGCCGTTTCAATTCTCGCAGCGGCGCTTTTCGGCGGATTCTACATAGGCGGCTCCATGAGCTGCGTGCTGGGACTCAATTTTCTAGACAAAAACCATCTTTCGGCGGCCGTAGGGGACAGGCATCTGCTGTTCCTGTTGCCTTTTGTCGGCGCGTGGGCGTCGGACACCGGAGCGTACCTCTCCGGCCGTATCGTAGGCAAGGAAAAGTTGTCGCGCATAAGCCCCAACAAAACGGTCGAGGGAGTGGTCGGCGCGGCATTCGCAGGATTCGTGGCGATATACATCTTCGGGCATGTCCTCAACCTGCCGACGCCGCTGATAATGTTCCTCGGTCTTGCCATTCCCGTGGTCGGACTCGGCGGCGACCTCTTTGAATCCTCCATCAAGAGGCGTTTCCAAGCGAAGGACTCCGGAGCTTTCTTCCGCAACCACGGCGGAGTTCTTGACAGGTTCGACAGCATCTTTTTCGTGGCCCCGCTGACATATTTTGCCGTTTATTTTTTCACGCACAGAATTTAGACGCGGCGCGGCCCGCGCAAGCGGAGTCGGAGCAGCGCGGAGGCCCCTATGCCCGAAGTCCCTCTCGAAAGAAAAATGTTCGTCGACACCATCCGGAAGTTTGCCCGGAACGAGCTTGAGCTTGTGGCCGACGAGATAGACGCGACCGGCGAATTCCCGATCAATCTCTACCGGCGGCTGGGCGCGCTGGGGTTCCTCGGACTGCGCCTGCCCGCCGAATACGGCGGCTTCATGGAGGGCAACCCGGACTCCGTGACCGTCATGATGTGCGTCGAGGAGATAGCCAAGGCCAGCGCTGGATTCGCACTGTCGGTGGGCGCGTCGATCACCCTGTTCGCCGCGAACGTGGCGCGGAACGGCAACGAAGAGCAGAAAACCGCCTATCTTCCGGGAATAGCAAGCGGAGATAAAATCGGCTGCTGGGGATTGACCGAGCCGGACGCCGGATCGGACGCGCTGGGGATAAAGACCCGCGCTGTCCGCGCCGAAGGCGGCTGGCTGCTGAACGGACGCAAGACATTCATCACAAACGCGCCAATCGCGGACCACTTCATAATCATCGCCAGAACGGGAGGCGAGCCCGGCAGGATAGACGGCGGGACGGCGTTCATCCTAGACCGGGGCGCGGACGGCCTCTCCACAGGCAAGCCGCTGGACAAAATGGGCATGCGCTGTTCGCCCACCGGAGAGATTTTTTTGGACAATGTCTTCGTCCCTGACTCCCGCGTCCTCGGCAAGCCCGGAAACGGGTTCTTCGACATGATGGCGTCGCTTGATTTCGAAAGGTCGGTCGCGGGAGCCATCAATGTGGCGATAGCCCAGCGCTGCCTAGAAATCTGCTTAGAATATTCGAAAACGAGAACCCAATTCGGAAAACCGATATCGAAGTTCCAACTCGTTCAGGAAAAAATCGCCCGGATGCACAGGGACATCGAGCTTGCCAGAACATATATCATCCACGTGCTGGAGATGATAGACTCCGGGCGGCTTGTCACCGCGCAGGCGGGAATCGCAAAATGGTTCGCCACCGAAATGGGCACGCAGGCCGCGCTCGATGCCATCCAGATTCTCGGCGGATATGGATACTGCCGCGAATACAAGGTCGAGCGTTACATGAGAGACGCCAAGCTGCTGGAGATAGGCGCGGGCACGAACGAGATCAACAAACTGCTTATCGCCAAAGTCCTCCTCGGCGCGTGAGCCTGCGAAAACTGGTTCCCGAACATCATGTCATTCCCGGTGTTTGACATGCATTCATCCGTCAAATATCATTTCGAATTGTATGATAGCTCTCGAAAACATATCTAAAACGTACAGGATTCCGCAGATAAATCCGTTCAGGCGGTCGGTTCCGTCTCAGGCTCTTGCCGGGGCGACACTGACGGCCTCGCGGGGAGAGACGCTGGCGCTTGTGGGCAGAAACGGGGCGGGCAAGTCCACGCTTATGAAGATACTCGCCGGAGTCGTCTCGCCGGATTCGGGAACCGGTACGGTCGACGGCTGCGACATCTACCGCCACTCGCCCGCGCTCAAGATGAAAATAGGATTGATGACGGGAGACGAGCGGAGTTTCTACTGGCGGCTGTCGGCGCGGGAAAACCTGAAGCTGTTCGGCGCGCTGCACAACATCCCTCCGCGCGAACTGTCGGCCCGGATAGACGAGGCGATGGAGACGTTCGGCATAGCGGACGCTGCGGACAGGCCGATGAGGACGCTGTCTTCCGGGATGAAGCAGAGGGCGGCGCTTGCGCGCGCGACGCTGCACAGGCCGGCGCTGCTGCTGCTCGACGAGCCGAACAAAGGGGCCGACCCGGTGAGCGCGGAGCGCAACGCCGCTTTCATCAGAGACGAGTTCGTCGCGCGCGGCGGCGGGTGCGCTCTGGTGGCCACCCACAACTTGGACGAGGCCCTTGCCATCGGCTCCCGCGTCGCCTTGATGGAAAAGGGAGCGGTGGTCTTCTCCGGCAAACCGGAAAGCGCGGAAACCCTCCGCGAAATGATGCGCCGCTTAGAACGCGGCGGCGGCGCTGACGCCCGGAATACTCCATCATGAAAACAGCGGCATGGAAAATTCTCGTCCTCATCCGCAGGGACTTCCTTGAAGAAGTCAGCTACCGGCTGAAATTTTTCCTTGACCTTGCCACCATACTGATGTTCACGAGCATATTCTTTTTTATCGCTCGCGCGTTTGAAGGCGCAAGCCCGAAGTTCCTCGAAAAGTACGGCGGAGACTACTTCTCGTTCGTGCTAATCGGGCTGGCGCTCAGCGGGTTCCTCAACGTGGGAATGTATTCGTTCTCGGCGACGGTGCGAAACGAGCAGACGTTGGGCACCTTGGAGGCGCTTATGGCGTCGCCGACCTCGCCCGCCCTGCTGTTCACCGCGCGGCTGATGTGGAGCTTCATATACGGCGGCTTACACCTCATCGCCTATCTCGCTATAGGCATACTCTTGCTGAGCGCGTCGTACGACGACCCCAACTGGGCGGCGATCCCGGTCATAATCATACTGTCGTTCGCCGCGTTCAACAGCATAGGGCTGATGTCGGCGGCGTTCACCCTGATGTTCAAGCGCGGAGACCCGATATCGGCGCTGATAGGGTTCGGAGCCACGCTGTTGAGCGGAGTGTTTTTTCCGGTCGAGGCGCTGCCCGCCGCGCTCCAGAAAGTCTCCGCGTTCATCCCGATGACGTACACGCTGAGGCTGATGAGAGACGCCTGCATAAATGGAGCCTCGTTCGCGGAACTGGGGAATGATCTGGCGATTCTGGCGGCTCTGGGAGCCGTGTTGGTCCCGGCGAGCGCAGCGTTCTTCGCCGCCGCCCTCAGGCGCGTCAAGCGCGACGGCAGCCTTTCGCACTATTAATTACGGAGAATTCGGAGACATGAAAAAGAAGAGAATCACATCGACAGCCGCGCATCTCGCAATCAACGGCGGCCCTCCCGTTCGTAAAAAAACTCCCCCCCAGAAAATGCTCGTGGACGAAGCGGAGGCTCGCGCCGTCGCCGCCGTCCTGAAGTCCGGGCGGCTCACTTCTCTGTCAAACGACGCGGTCGAGCGCTTCGAGAAGGCTTTCGCCGCCTACTGCGGGACGAAGCATTGCGTGGCGGTGAACTCAGGGACGGCCGCGTTGCACGTCGCGCTCGCCGCCGCCGGAGCAGGCCCCGGCGACGAGGTTATCGCCCCGCCGTACACATTCATCGCCACAGTGTCGGCGATCATCCAGCAAAACGCCGTCCCCGTGTTCGCGGACATCGACCGGGACACGTTGAATATCGACCCGGCGCGCGTCGAGGAAAAAATCACCCGCCGCACGAAAGCGGTCGTGCCTGTGCATCTTTTTGGGCTGCCGGCGGACATGGACAGGATAACAGCCATAGCGAAGCGGCGCGGTATAACGGTGATCGAGGACGCCTGCCAAGCTCACGGCGCTCTGTATAAAGGCCGCAAAGTCGGCTCGATGGGCGACATGGCGTGTTTCAGCTTTCAGGAATCCAAGAACATGGCGGCGGGCGAAGGCGGCGCGATTGTGACAAACAGCGGCGCGCTGGCCGATAAATGCAGAATTATCCGGCACATCGGCATGGCCGCAAAATACGAATACGTCGCCCTCGGATACAACTACCGGATGCCTGCGATGAGCGCGGCGGTCGCCCACGCGCAGCTTGGAAAACTGGACTCCTTCAACGAGCGCCGCGCCCGGATGGCGGATTATTACAGGGAAAAACTCGTGGGACTGCCGGTAAAAACTTACGACCCGCCCCCCGGAACAGTGTCCGCCAACCACCTTTTTCCGATCACGCTGCCGACGAGCGGCATCGAGCATACCTTCGAGATTTACAAGGCTCTCGCGGCGGAGAATGTGCCTGTGTGGTGGGTGTACCCGCGCCCGCTGAACTCCGTCGATTTCATAAAAAACAAGCGGGCGTACTCGAAAGGATGTCCGTTCGACTGCCCGCACGCGGCGCCGGCGAAAGCCGGCGGCGGCTGCCCGGTGGCGGACGAGCTGTCCGCGCGGACCCTCGTGCTTGTCACGGCGCCGTGCTATAGCGAGGCAGTGGCGCGCGACACGGTGAAGGCGATATGGAAGGTTCTGCCGGAATTTCTGTAGGGGGCGCGGGTCGGCAACATGAAAACGGATGTTGACGCGGCGCGCCCAGTCATTATAGACTTATCTGGGTTAAAATAATATTGAGGCGATGGATAACCATGAAAAAAATCGTGAGGGTCGGGTTGCCCGCATTTGTCGCGGCGATTGCCGTCGCGGCGTTTATGTGCGCGTCCGCGCGAGCCGAACAGCCGTCGTTCTCCGCGATGATCAACGTCGTGTTCGAAAACAACACGGTGATGTTCTACAAGGGGACGGGCGCGGGACTGGCTAAAGGACAGGTGTACACACTGGTGCAGGACGGCCGTCCCGTGGCGAGCGTAGAGATAGAGAAAGTCGACATATCATACTCCATAGCGAGGATTGTCTCGCTCGAAAGGCCGGTCAGAGAGGGCGAAAACTATACGTTCCAGCCGTTCGTCCCCGAAGCGGTCCCGTCTGCGGGCGAAACGGACAAACGCGGCCGCGCCTCCAAGCCCGCGGAGGAATCGGCATCCGAGGAGAAACCGGCGGAAAAACAGGAAACCATCGAGGTCAAAGAATCAGCCAAGACTTCTAAGAGAAGGGAAACGAGAACGGCGTCTGAAGAAGCCGCGCCGGCTCCCGCCCCCGCTCCTGCCGCCGAAGAAAAACCCGCCGCAGACAGAAAACGCGGCAAATCCGAACCTGAAAAAGCGGAAGAAAAACCCAAGAAAGAAAAAACCGCCGCAGGAACGGACGAAAAGGCGATCAAGACAGGCGCAAGCTCCACCGGAAACTTCGGCGTCGGATTCACCGGACTTCACATTCTGCCCACTGCTCAGATTACCCCGGAGCATCAGGCCCGCGTCTCTTATATCCACCATAAGTTTTCCGGCTCCGACGACGCTTTCTTCGAAGAGGACGACTCCATCGCTAATTCATACCATTTCGGATATGGCATTTCAGCCGACGCCGAAATCATCGCTTCAGGCGCAGAAGAAAGCGCCAATTCAATGTATGACACAAAAACCTCCTCCATCGGAGTGAAATATAGAATTCCGCTCAACATGAACAAAAAGGGTCAACGCAGCGAGGAAACTGACATATATCTGGCGATTATGGGCGCGCAGGGCAAAACGCGGACGGGCTTCGTCTCCTCATATAAATTCTCGGTTTACGGAGCCGCGCTTGATTATGTTCTGTCCGAGCAGACTTCAGCGCACGGCTTCTACGGCAGAGTCAAAATGAGCGGCTCCGGAACTTCGGCAAAGGAAAAACTCACCGGCATCGGCTTAAGCCACGTCTACAGCGAACAGGCAATCCTGTTCGCCGAATATATGAGAATGGAAGACGGCGAAAGAATGAACAGTCTCGGAGTCAGATACCTCTACTCCGACGATGTCGCTTTCGACGCGGCGTACCAGATGTACACAAACGAATACACCGTAACGCTGGAAGATTCTTCCGTATACACCGGCAGAGTGAAGTCCAAAGGCTATCAACTCGGCGCGCATCTAATGTTCTAATCGCTAATATGCGAAGAAGTTAAAAACAGGGAGGAAGCAAAGCATGAAGAAATTGGCAGCAGCGGTAGCTTTCGCGCTCGTATGCGCGGCGATGGCGGGCGCTCCGGCGAAAGCGGCGGGCACGGTGAACCTGAACTACTGGATCAACGACTTGTCCGCCGACGGCGAGAAGCTCGACCAGAACGCTTTCGTCATCAACGGAGTCATCGGCATTCCCGAAACAAAATGGAGCGCAATATTCGAGTATTGGAACAGCGGGAGCGACTCGGACTCGGCAGATACTTTCGACGTGGAATCGAATAGGTATCTGGTCGGCGCAAGGTATGATTTCGAAGGCGGGCTGTACGCCACCCTCGCTTACCAGAACAACGAAATGGAAATATCCTCGGTCGCCGGAAGCGGCTCGGTGGACTCGAACGGGTTCAGGATAGGCGGCGGGTACGCTTTCGCTTTCGAGGGCACGCCGTGGACAGGCAATATCGACCTCGGATTGGGCATCGCCAACGACGCCTCTGAGAGCGGAATCGTCGGCTCCGAATCCGCTGATTCCTCCGAGTTCGATCTCGACCTGAAATTCAGCTACAAACTTCCCTACGAAGGCCTCAAAGCCAATATCGGATACAGATACCAGAAGATCAATCTCAAATGGGACGGCGGCTCAGACAACAACAAGTACGACGGCTTCTACCTCGGCGTCGGCTACGATTACAAATAACCGCCTGACGCGCTAAAGACTCAAAGCAGACAAAACCCCGCCCCCTTCAAGTGGCGGGGTTTTTTGTTGGGGGAAAAACCAAAGAGAAACTTTTGAAAAAGTTTCTCTTTGAATCTCTTCAAAACGTTTCACTGGGCGTCGGGGATTGACGCGTAAAACGCGTCTATCCCCGACGCCCCATGTAAAATCATTCCTGAGTCCCCCTGAAACTCAGATATTTATCGCGGCGAGCGGGACTTTGGAGTGCGGCGATTCATCGCCGCTTTTCCCAGCGATGTGAACCATCCCGGAGCCGGGAATTAATTCCCGGCTCTTGTCAGCGTT
>JAKQPS010000142.1 GCA_029564595.1 bacterium
GCTTTCCGCTCCGGCCTTTTCTCATGCCGCTTGATTCAGGCGGTATAGGAAAAGGGGGAATCAAATGAAAATGAAAAAGGTAAACGGATCGGTGACACACCTGTTCGAGCTTCCTGATAACGTGGCACGCCAGATGCTCGCTGCTCATCCCGGCGTCTATTTCGTAGACGACGAAGAGCCGGTAAAAGAACAGCGGGAAGAAGCCGAGCCTGAGAACAAACCGGAACAGCCTGTGCAGCCCATGAAGAAACCCGGACGGAAGCCCGGAAAGAGGTAAATAAATGGCAGTAATCACGCTTGCAGAATATAAAACTCTCAGGGGAATAATCGACACAACGCAAGACGCGCTCATATCGACATTTATTCCACTTGTCCAGGATGACATCGTGCAGGCGTGCAACTACTCGTTCGGCTTTGATACTGACGCAGAGGATTTTCCCGCGTCGCTAAAGCTCATCGCCGCGCAGATGATCACGTATCAAATGAGCGCGCAGAAAGGATCGAGCGTTTATCAGAGTGAAAACATTGAAGGTTATTCCTACACTCGCGCAGCAGTCGGCGGCTCCGGGTATCCTGAGACAATAGAGAAGGCTCTTGAAAAACACCGGCGCGCTCGCGTGGTTATCACTCAGGTACAATCACAATACCGAGACCGCAGGCAGCATACGCCGTCGATGCTTTCAGAAGTTCCAGCCGAGTATAATGTTCCCGGGGTTGCAGAATGAGCGCGCCCATAAGCGAAATAATGCTTACGCACTCGGCTGATTATTATCCAGTGGCAGGACTCGACGCGCGCGGGAAGCCGACCTATGGTACAAAGGTTTCGCTCTCGGCTGTTCGCTTTACCTCGAAGATAAAACAGAACGTCATGATTGCGACCGGCGAGCAGAAGAACGACAAGGGCGCATTGTATTTCGATTCGTCTATTTCCCGACCTTCCGGGCAGACATTCGAGAAGAATGGAAAAATTGTTTATGGTGGCGCGTCGTATTTAATCCGTGAAATCTCCGACCCTTCCGGGGACGGCGGAGTTCATCACGTTCGTCTCGCATTGGTTGGCGCGTCATGACAATATCAATTGACCTTGATGAAAGCGCGATTCAGCGAAAGATTGAGAGCGGAGTTGACCGCGCACAGCTCGCGCTTGATATTCAGGTATTGAAAGATTCTAATTTCAACGTGCCTCGCCGAGAAGATACACTGATGCGGAGCGGGCATATCCCTGAACCAGGGACGGTAGAATGGGACGCGATTTATTCGAGGGCGCAGTATTATCTGTATCCGAATAAAAGCAAGGATAAAAACCCGAACGCCGCGCCCGAATGGTTTGAACACGCGAAGGCGCGAGAGTTGAAAAACTGGGAGGCTTTGGCCAATGAAGAATATAATCGCTGACCTCGCCGCGTATATTACATCGCACTCGACTATTCTGGGCCCGCTTGTCTATATCGACATGATACCGACGGACTCAGGCGACGCGATGATGATACGCGCGAATCCGGGGAATCCGGTTGAGGTGCGATACCTTGACGAATCGAGAGACGGACAGTTTCCGTTTTCGGTTTACGCTCGAAGC
>JAKQPS010000154.1 GCA_029564595.1 bacterium
CCTTTCCCAATACCTTTTCGCATGATACGCGCCGACGGGAAGAGCGAAGCCTTTCCATCGGCGCTAGCTTGAAAGATTTTGAAAGGGTTTTTAAGGGAAAACTTTTTCAAAAGTTTTCCCTTAACAACATTAAAAGCGCCTCCGGCGGCCAAAGAGAAACTTTTGAAAAAGTTTCTCTTTGGATTCTCTTCAAAACTTTTCAATGCGCGACGGGAAGGGACGCTACCGCGTCCCTTCCCGTCGCTCCTGTGAAATCATTTATAAATAAGATTCCTCTGATAATCCTTTCCCAATACCTTTTCGCATGATACGCGCCGACGGGAAGAGCGAAGCCTTTCCATCGGCGCTAGCTTGAAAGATTTTGAAAGGGTTTTTAAGGGAAAACTTTTTCAAAAGTTTTCCCTTAACTCCCCTCTCTTATTCCTTCCATTCTCATTTCAGCAATGCAAGGCTCGCCGCCATGACAGCCATTCCGGCGATAATGCCGAATATCGGCGCGTGTTCAGAATCGTAAGATTTCGCCACCGGAACAATTTCATCGACGGATATAGCGGTCATGATCCCGGCAACGGCGGCGAGCATGATGCCGAGCGCGGCGGTCGTTAGCAAAGGCATCAGCGCCACAGCCGCAACGAGCGCTCCAAGCGGCTCGAACAACCCGGAATAGAACGACCACAGAAACGCCTTGCGGCGGCTGCCCGTCGCCTCGTACACCGGCACGGTTATCGCAAGCCCTTCCGGGATATTGTGTATGGCTACCGCCACCGCTATCGCCGCTCCCAGATGATAGTCTTCCAGCGCCCCGGCGAACGTCGCCATCCCCTCCGGAAAATTGTGTATCCCGATGCCTACCGCCATCAACAGCCCCGTCCGCTCCAAATTCAACTTGTTCTTCATGCTGTCCGGGTGGTCGTGCTGACCGATGTAGTCGTGCGGAATCAGCAAGTCTATGAGGAAATACACGATCATGCCCGCGAAAAACGCTATGTAGGCATTCGCGCCGCCCGCTTTCTGCGCGCCCAGCGGCACAAGCTCCATAAACGACACCCACAGCATTACCCCCGCCGACAATCCGAGCGTGAACGCCATGAATTTCGGCCCCGGCTTTTTCACCGCCAGCCCCAGAACCGCGCCTATCGCGGTGGCCATGCCCGCAAACGCCGTGAGCGTCAGCGCGGATATAACTCTCTCGTCGAACATGCCTCTATTTTACCAGAACTAATCCGCGCTGCGAACCGTCAGCATAAAACCAAAGCTTTCGAGCAAGCGGCTCAATGCGGCCGATCCCCTTTCGCTTAAGCGCCGCGCAATCATAAAACACGCAGCCCCTCTTCCAAAATTGACAGTAAAAAACAGCGGCGCTATCATTCACCTGCCGATATTGAATCCGGAGGAAGCAGATTGACAGCCAAGCGACTCGACGCAGAAATAGTTCCGCTGGCGGAAAACAAATCCCGCCGTTGCGCGCAACCCTGCGCCACTCGCGTGCGCGACAACTACTATCTTTTCATCCATCACGACTCGAAATCGTCCGAGCCTCCCGGAATTCTCAAGTCCGACGGCGCGCTAAGGGCTATGGTCGGCTCCTCCCCTATGTCTCCCGACCTCTCGACAGCCAGAAATATTCCAAGACTCACCCGCGCCGGAACCGCCCCATCTGTCATCAGACTGTCAGACACCCGCGCGCTCGCCATAGATAACAGGTGGCTTATCTACAACTGGCTAGGCGAGCCTGACGTCCAGCTCCTCAAAGGCAGCGAGCTTGTCACCGTCCTTGTCGGCGCTTGCTCAGTTATGATCGACTGTTCAGGAGACAAACCTCTTTTTGGCATTCCGAAGTTCATTCGCGCCCTCCACTACCCTGTCGTCTCAAGTTACGACTCCCCCGTCGTTCTTGATGACGGTTCGATTCTATGCCCAGTCGATTACGATTCCTATTGTACACAGATGGGCGATAGACCATGGGAAACCGTAATATTAAAAAGCGACAAAGACTGTTCGGACTGGAAACTTTACGCCGAGATTTTTATGCAGAAAGACAACCCCGACATGCCCCCGATGTGCCGGCCCTCTGTCAAGCGCGCCGCTGACGGCAACCTGATTTGCGCGATGCTTGGTGCGAATGAAAAACAACAGATTTATGTTTCGGTTTCAAATAATGAAGGAAAAACTTGGAGCCTGCCCACACCATCCGGCTTCAGCGGAACCACTCATTCATTGATCCCGCTCGCCGACGGTCGTCTTCTGATAGCCTACACCGACTATCAAGCTCCTTTTGGAATTCACATTCGCGTCAGCGAAGACTCCGGGAGAACGTGGCCGGACTTTGAATGCCGCCTCCTTGATGACTCTTCTGTTTCAGGCGACTGCGGCTGGACTCGCGGATTTCAGTTGGACGACGGCTCCGTCTTCATTTCATACTACGTAACCGGCAAGAAAAAAACTACCTCCATCTTAGGCGCTGTTTTTCAAGTCTGACCTATCTTCATCTCGTCTCAATTCCGCTAATTTTGTCGCCGGGCCTCTGAAATCTATTTGCTTGCTTCAATCCGCCTTCTTTCGCATCATCGCGAGAAAGAACTAAATTTTACCATTGCGCAAATATCTTGCTTTTTTGCCTTTGTTGCTATTTAAGAGTTTCTCCTCTTTCTGTCCACTTGTCCAACACATTTGCCAATAGCTAATTATTGGCTTAATTACTATCATATTACGATTCTTCAACATCGGCCTGCTCTACTAGGCATTTCGTTATAACTCTTTACTCATCACTAGACACGCCCACTTTGCTTGATTCGATGCTTTGTCCATTTATGGAATGCCACACTGGTCCGCGCCGCTCTTCGTTATTTTGTCATATAGCAATGCTTTTTCCTGAAACCTTGCGGAGAGCCTTTTTCTTCTATCCGTAATCTCCTTATTCAGACATGCAACAAAGCATAACGCAGATGTTTTTTTCTTTTTAATAAAAGCATATTTAAATATATCATGCTTCATGATTTTTGCGCGTGTTCACAGCGCTTCATGCGGATATCAGACATGCGAACACTGTTTTCAGCATTATGTCCATTTCAATTATTCCTTTATAAATGCTTTTTTTTAGATTTATAGAAAGATTTTATCGCATGTGTTTTAGTTGTTGCGACATCTTGTCCGCTCAATATCGGTTTTCTTCTTTTTCACATCTCGCGTTATTGCGAAAATTGCTTGCCAGACATTCTAAGCATATTTTTACTTGATTTATATCTAGTTGGACACCATATCATGCCGTTGTCTTTTTGTAAGTGAAAGGCGCTGCACGGATTATTCAATCAACAAAAACAAACACTTATCAAAGTAAAATCTCGTTTGCGGCAATATGCCGCGATTGATTCTCGGCCTGAATAAATTCCACGATAAGCACAAAGGACAAGTGCGGCGACTTAAGAGGTTGCTCCGGTCGCTCGCTTTCAAAGCCCCCTGCATATCGTCAAGTCAATCAGCGCATCATACCAACAAACCTAGTCGTGACACGGAACATAGGCAACGTGATATTTGACTCGGAAGTTAACAGCCTATTGTTTTGGATAAAGAAAACAATATCTTTGTGCATCGCCGCCTCTACTGCCTTTCGGCTTGTTTTTCTTTTTTAATTATTGTCGCGCAAGAAAAAAGGCGGAAGCATTTATTGCCACCGCCTTGTATCTTTTGAAATTGACTAATATTCGATGATCGAAATGAAGCTAATTTGCGGCTAAAATCCTCATTGCCGATATCTGGCCTTGCCGCGAGAAGTCAATCGACTCGGCCAGCAGTCGCATGGCTTCTTGGGGCGCATGGAAGCCCATCGAGTTTTCGGAAGAAACATAATCGAGCCTCCATTGAGCCTTTCGCTGCAGGGCTAGCGAGGGCGCGAGGGCATCTTCTGAAGCGCCGGCATTTTTAGCCGCGACGACAGCGTCGAGCATGTCGGTGTAAGCCTTGGCGGCTTCCGTCATTAGAACATAAGTTTTGTCCTGAATATTATCTACGCGAGCTTTAATTTCGGTTTCCGAAATATTGTGACAAGGCTGGCAGGCGCGGTTTATGTTGAGTAGAGGACTGCGCACCCAATGGTCCGCCGTCTTGCCCGCTCCGACCCTCATGTAGGGCATGTGGCAATCCACGCAAGCCACCCCGGCGCGCGCATGTATTCCTTGATTCCACATTTCGAATTCCGGATGTTGAGCCTTAATGACGCCCGCGCCTGTTTCCGCGTGAGTCCAGTCGTTGAATTGAACTTCGTCATAATATTTCTCTATGTCGTCGGCTTTGAGGCCGTTGTGCCATGGGAAGGTGAGAGTTTTGCCTTCGCCCTTGAAGTAGTATTCGACATGGCACTGACCGCAAACATAGCCGCGCATTTCGGCGCGGGTGGCGTCCCGGTTGACATCGTAGTCGGCGACGCCCTGACTGGCCTTGTATTGTTTTATGCCATTAATGAAGCCGGGGCGGGTGACGCGCACTTTCATAGTCATCGGCTCATGGCAGTCTACGCAGCTCACGGGGTGTTCGACGAGTTTTTTGCCGTCGGCGTTAGTGATGGCGGCCGCTTCCTCGTAAGGCATGGCGTTGACGATGTCGAAGCCCTTCATAACGTCGCCGTCGCCTTTAAATCGGTAGGCGGCAATTATGGAAGAGTGGCAGTGGAGGCAGGCTCCGGGCTGTTTCCTCTCCTTGACGCGGCGGGTTTCCTGTTGGTCTTCAAGCATATAGGCGTGGCCGCGCCGTTCGCGATAGTCTAGGGAGAACGCGTATCCGGCATAGAGGCGGAGCAGCCACGGGTCGCGCTCGGATTTCTGCGGCGGAAGAGCCTCGCTGCCGCCGAACCGGGTGTGCGTGGCGTCCACCGTTTTTAGATAGTTGTCGTATTGAAGAGGGAAAGTGCGGCCCCACACTTCGGGGTCGGTTGTGTTTTCGTCGACGTCGGCCAGCCAAGTGAACGGAGTGTAAGACTCCGCTTTGCGCGTCTGGATGTTGATGAGGAGCGCGGCGACGGCGGCGGTCAGGGCGGCGGCGGCGATGAACACCGCGACTATAAGCAACAGGGACGCCGCTCCCTTCTGGGCTGAACTGTTGTTCCCGTCTGATTTCATGCTTTTTCCTCCATGCTGTATGTTGGCGCGCGTCGCCGGGAGACCCCGCAGGGCGCGCTTAATGCCGATCATTTCGGGCCGTGTCCGACGCTCTTGTGGCAGTGGACGCATTTTGCGCCTTCCCCGTTGCCCATCTTTTCCATCGCGACGATGTTTTCCACCATGTCCTTGTGGCATCTTTCGCAGTTTTCCTGAAGTATCTCTGCGTTGTGGGGTTTGATTCTAATCGGCCAATCGAAGTTCTGGAGTGTGAACGCTGCGGAATGGTGGTAGCCGTTCATACTTTTGGCGAAATATTTTCCGGCGATATCGTGAGGCAGATGACAATCGACGCAGAGGGCTTTTTCCCTGTGCGGGCTGTTGTTCCACGAGTCGAACTGCGTGTTCATGATATGGCAGTTGCGGCAGGCTTCGGGTTCGGACGACATGTAAGAGAGTCCGTGAGCGTAGTGGAAAGTGAAAGCGCCGATGCCGGCGGCGGCGCCGAAGATGGCGGCGGCAACGGCGAGCCAGCCGAAGTTCGAAGAGACGAAGGTTCGAATCCGGTTGAGCAAAGGGACACTCCCCCGCGCCGACGGAGCGGCGCTTGTCTTATATGTTTGATTCAGGTATTATTATACTACAATTTGCCCGTCTGTCCATACCCGCGCGAGAAAAAATTCTTGCCGTCCCTCGCGTTATTCCGACGGCTCGATGTGGATAATGACGTCCACGACGTCCTGAACGTCGAACACGACGCGCCCGCGCGCGGCGGTCGCTATGTCGTGTCCGGCCCGGACGGAGATGTCCGGATCGACGAGGATGTGAAGGTTGACTTCGAAGCCGGAGCCGATGTGGCGGGCGCGGATTTTGTGCGCGGCTCGGACGCCGTCGACAGACAGCGCGGCGCGCTCGACGCGCCGGACGAGGTCTGCGGGAGCCCCGGCGTCCATAAGCTGATTGACGGCGGGCCACGATATGCGCCACGCCGCGTGCAAAATGAAAGCGGCAACGACGACCGCTCCGACATGGTCGAGGAACTGAGCGCCGGGCAGCAGGCGCGCGCCCGCCACCGCCGCCGCCGCTGGGATCGAGCTTAATGCGTCCGACCTGTGATGCCACGCGTTGGCGGCCATCGCCGGAGAGTTGACCTTCGCGGCCGCCGCCGCAGTCCATCTGTATAGAATCTCCTTTATTACTATCGAGCCGAGGGCCGCCCAGAGCGCGATCATGGCGGGCGGCGAAGAATGGCGCTCCTCAAAGGTGGTCAAGGCGTTGTAGATCAGGCCGACCGCGACCGCCGCCAGCGCCGTCCCTATAAAAACCGTCACGGCCGTCTCGATGCGTCCATGACCGTGCGGATGGTCTTCGTCCGGCGGCTTATGCCAGAACATAGATCCGACTATCACCGCGATATCCGTTACGGTGTCTGAAAGGCTGTGTATGGCGTCCGCGACCATTGCTTGGCTGCCGCCGAAAATCCCGGCGACGAACTTGGCCGCAGAGAGCGCGATATTGATAACGAGGCCGACGGAAGTGACACGCCTTGCCGCTCGCGCCGCCGCCGCGGGGCCTCCCGGAAAATGCCTTCTGATATTAGCCATGCTTTTTGTTTTTCCTCCGATTTGGCGATTTCAGCAATGGCACGGCAATAGCAGTTTCTCGCGCAAACAGGCCACAACTAGGCGGCGGACTCCGAGCGAGGCGTCTCCTGCGGCAGACGCAAAATGCGCCCTCGCCTGCTCTTCCACATCCCCCAGCCGCTTGCCTGCGCCGAACATCAGAAACACTTCCACAATCTGCTCATCCGTGGCTCCCGGCCACGGCGGCGGGACGGACGCCATCGAATCAGCGCATAGCTCCCTGTCCCTGTAAAGCAAAAATACTCTTTCCCGCCCCGGCTCCGCGATGACCGCTTTGAGCCTGACCGACGGGTTGAGCGAAAACGACATCCCGGCGCTCAGCCGCATCATGTCCCTCTCGCCGTATATCGTCTTCTTCCTGCCGTCCGGGCCGCCGAAACCGCAACTGAAACCCGCGCAAACTTCCGGCCTCCGCTCGTATATGCCGCACCTGTCGTCTTCTCCCAGATACACGCACACGAGCGACCTCGTCCGGCACTGGATTATCTTGTGGTAACATTCAATGTCTTTATCGCACAACTCTTTCTTCTTCAGACAGAACGTTTCCGTCTCGTATTGCCCGGAAGCGATTTCATCGGGCGTCAGCATGGTTCCGCCCATGCGGCAGCACATCGCACTGCAATGCGCGATAAGCTCCAAACACTGCGGCATCGCGCCGCTCTCTCCCGGTTCCATATCGAAAACGCTCCCTGTGTTTCATTATACTGCCACCGCCGCCGCCGCAAGGAGAGTTAAGGGAAAACTTTTAAGGGGAAATAAGGGAAAACTTTTAAAAAAGTTTTCCCTTAAACCCTTTCAAAACGTTTCATGCTAGCGCCAAAGTCGGAGCTTCGCTTCCGCCTTTGGCGCGTGTCATGCGAAAAGAGAGGGAAAAGAAAAAAATAAAGCGACGTGGCCGCCTTCGGCGATTGGGGAAAACCCTTTGAAAAGGGTTGTTCCCCAAACCCCTTTCCTAAATTCTTCAATTTTGTTTTGGCGGTTGCGATTGCGAAAACGCAGGGGCGACCCGCCGGGTCGCCCGGATAGGATGACTCGTTGGAATATGTTTCCAAATGATTTCACAGGAGCGACGGGACGCGACGCTGGCGCGTCTCGTCCCGTCGCGCATTGAAACGTTTTGAAGAGATTCCAAAGAGAAACTTTTTCAAAAGTTTCTCTTTGGCCGCCGGAGGCGCTTGCGAATATTGCCGCTACATTGTCATGGTTTTAATAAGTATTTCAAAAATGGAAAATTAGCGCTACTATGTTATTGAATCAAACAAATCGAATATGACGAATCTTATATGTCGTTCATGGCGGCTTTTGCGACAGAGACTTATTGAGAGATTCAAGGAGCACAACGATGACAGGAACTCTTGATTTCGTTTATGCAATGAATCTCGCTACGGCTGTGGCGATAATAAGCGCGCTTCGTTTCATTGAGATGTTTCGCATAATATTTGATAAAATGTCGCAACCGCCCGATTCAGGCCCGGAATCATCGGCTCTTATCATTGCCAACAAGGCAAACACGAGACAATACAATAAACGAGGCGCATCAAGCGCCGAGCGCTCTCTTGCCGTAAAGCTGTGCGTTTCCGGGCTAATCTTTTTGGTTGCGGCAATCGCAATGCTGAGTCCTTTTCAGGCCTGCGCCACTGAAACAATCGCGCCTGTGGTTCGAAGCGCCGCGGAGATTGATTATCCTCCCTTTTCCATTGTCCACGAAGATGGGAGGGCCGACGGTTTTTCCGTCGAATTGATGAGAGAGACTCTCGGTAAGATGGGCCGCAAGGCAACCTTCCGAACCGGGCCATGGGCGGAGGTAAGAGGATGGCTGGAAAAAGGCGAGATTGACGCTCTGCCGCTTGTGGGACGGACGCCGGAACGGGAACATCTCTTCGACTTCACATTCCCTTACATGACAATGTATGGCGCGATTGTCGTGCGGAAGGAAGCGAATGCTCGAAGTCTGGCGGATTTACGAGGACAGCAGGTATGTGTCATGAAAGGCGACAACGCGGAGGAATTTCTTCGGCGAGAGAAAAGGGATTTCATAATCTCCACGACGCCCTCTTTTACAGACGCTTTCCATGCGCTGTCGAAAGGAAGCTGCGACGCTGTGGTTGTTCAACGACTCGTCGCGTTGCGTCTTTTGGAAGAAACCGGGATAAGGAATCTGAAAATAGTCGATGCCCCGGTTTATGGGTTTTCGCAAGATTTCTGCTTTGCGGTCAAGAAGGGCGACAGCAAGTTGTTGTCGGTTTTGAATGAAGGACTGGCTTTAGCCGTAGCCGACGGGACGCACCGACGGCTGCACGCCAAGTGGTTTGCGCATCTTGAGTTGCCGTCTGACCGCACTATTGTCATTGGCGGCGACCACAACTATCCGCCCTTTGAGTTTTTGGATGAAAAGGGCCGCCCTGCGGGATTCACCGTAGAGTTAACGCGGGCTGTCGCGCGCGAGATGAATATAGACGCGCGGATTCAACTGGGGCCGTGGGCCGACATGGTAGACGCGTTGCGCGACGGAAAAATCGACGCGCTTGAAGGAATGTTCTACAGCCCGGAACGCGATCGCGTTCTGGATTTCTCGCCGAGATATTTAGTGATTCATTGCGTCGGCGTAGTGAGGAAAGGCGAAGGGCCGCCCCCCTCTAAAATCGAAGAATTGCGGGGTCGAGACCTAGTCGTGCAAGCCGGGGACGCCATACTGGACGCGCTAGCGGAACACGGAATCGAGGCTAGGGTAACCACCGTCGAGACGCAGGAAGATGTCGCGCGCGCGGTGGCCGAAGGCCGGAACGACATCGGACTTATGACCCGGTTCGGCGCGCTGCACGCTGTCAGAAAATACGGATGGAAAAATATCGAGATCGGCCGTCAGGCATTCTATTCAGGCGAGTACGCCTACGCCGTGCCGCAGGGAAACGAAGCGCTGCTTGCACAATTCACGGAGGGGCTGCGGATACTTAAAGACTCCGGAGAGTATCAGCGGATTTATGAAAAGTGGCTTGGCGTATATGAGCCGAGCATATCCTCGCGGGAGGCAATAAGGCGCGTCGCCCTCGTTGCCGCTCCGCTGCTTATGATCGTGATATTAGCCCTGCTATGGTCTTGGTCTTTGCGACGGCAGATAGCGGTCCGCACGAGGGAACTCAGAGAGAGTCTGGAGCGTTTTAGGGCTGTGTTCGAGGCGGCGAACGTGGGAAAATCCATAACATTGCCGACGGGCGAGATTAATATCAATAAGGCTTTTGCCGATATGCTCGGCTACTCGGTTGATGACCTTAAGGGTAAATCTTGGCAGGAACTCACCCCGCCCGAAGACGTGCCGGAGACGGAGCGGCGCATCGCCCCTTTGCTCGATGGCAAGGAAGACCACACGCGTTTCGATAAGAGATACGTCCGCAAGGACGGCAGCGCTGTATGGACGGACGTCAGTTCGACAATCCGGCGCGACAGCAATAACAACCCTCTTCACTTCATCACCACGGTGGTTGATATAACAGAGCGCAAGCGGGCCGAGAAGTTTCTGCGCGAAAGCGAGGAAAGATACCGTTCGACACTAGACGGAATGCTGGAAGGATGCCAGATAATCACGCCGGAATGGAAATACGCCTACGTAAACGAAGCGGCCGCCCGCCACGGCCGCAAAAGAACTGATGAACTGATCGGCCATACTATGATGGAGGCGTATCCGGGCATCGAAGACACCGAACTTTTTTCTGCGCTTCGGGAATGCATGATGGAACGCGTTCCCCGGCGTTTCGAGAATGAGTTTAAATATGCCGACGGCGGGCGGGGCTATTTTCAACTCAGCGTCGAACCTGTGCCTGAAGGCTTGTTCATTCTCTCACAGGACATCACTAAACAGCGCATCATGGAAGCCCAACTGATACAATCCCAGAAGATGGAGTCTGTCGGGCGGCTGGCCGGGGGCGTGGCGCACGATTTCAACAACATGTTGTCAGTAATAATCGGCAACGCGGAAATTGCTATGGCGAGCATGGATGCCGCAGATCCCATCTATAAAGACATTGAGGAAATTCACAAGGCGGGGGAACGGTCAGCCGAACTTACTCGCCAACTGCTGGCTTTCGCCCGCAAACAGACTGTTTCTCCCGTAGCGATGGACTTGAACAAAAGCGTGTCGAACATGTTGAAAATGCTGCAACGGCTCATCGGCGAGGATATTGACCTTGTATGGAAACCGGGACACAACATCTGGACGATAAAAATTGACCCATCACAGATCGACCGGATCATTGCCAATCTGATAGTGAACGCTAGAGAATCAATCGCCGGCGTGGGCAAGGTTACTATAGAAACGGAAAACACGGCGCTGGATGAAGAGTACTGCGCCGACCATATTGGTTTTATTCCGGGTGAATACGCGATGATCGCGGTAAGCGACGATGGGTGCGGCATGGACACTGAAACGCTTAATAACATATTCGAACCTTTCTACACCACTAAGGGAAAAGGCACCGGGCTTGGGCTGGCTACCGTTTATGGAGCCGTCAGACAGAATAACGGTTTCATCAACGTGTACAGCGAACCGGGCAAAGGCTCCACGTTCAAGGTGTATCTGCCTAGATTCGAAAGCGAAAACGGCGAAGAGACGGCAAAAACCGGGCCGCCTCGCTTACGGCCAACAGGCACAGAGACTGTTCTGATAGTTGAGGACGAGCCGGCGATTCTGTCGCTGGGAAAGAGAATTCTAGAAGGGTTGGGCTATAAGACGCTCGCCGCCAAAACGCCGTCAGAAGCTTTTCAGAAGGCTGAGGAATACGCCGGAGATATTCATCTGCTGCTTACCGATGTGGTAATGCCGGAGATGACTGGACGCGAAGTCGCGGAGAAACTCGGCGCAACACGGCCTAACATGAAATTTCTGTACATGTCCGGCTATACCGCTAACGTAATCGCGCATCATGGCATTTTGGACGCCGGCGTGCGCTTCGTTCAGAAACCATTTTCGGTAGACGAACTTGCGCAAAAAATCCGGGAAGCGCTCGACGGTTGATCCTCTTTTTTTTTGCGCCTGCTTTGAATAAAGCAAAAAACACAGCGCGTCAAATCATGCTGAATTCATCATTAGGATTAGGGCTTAAACATTTTCACAGGAGCGACGGGACGCGACGCTGGCGCGTCTCGTCCCGTCGCGCATTGAATCGTTTTGAAGAGATTCCAAAGAGAAACTTTTCAAAAGTTTCTCTTTGGCTTATCGCTTTTTTCTATGTTTTCATGCGTTTTCTGGAGAGGCGAATTCATCGGGGCGGGATTGGGCGTGGTTGAATTTATAGAGGAGGAAATCGGCGATGCGGCGGGAGGCAAGGCCGTCGCCGTAGGGATTGGAGCCGCGAGTCATTGAAGCATAGAAGACCTCGTCGTCCAAAAGTCGGGAGGCGAAGGAGAAAATCTTTTCGCGGTCAGGACCGATGACGGCGGCGGCTCCGGCGGCGACGGCTTCCGGGCGTTCGGTGACTTTGCGGAGCACCAGCACGGGGGTTTTAAGGGAGGGGGCTTCCTCCTGAACGCCGCCGGAATCGGTAAGAATGAGGCGGGCGCGTTTCATGAGGGAGACGAACGGGAGATAGTCCTGCGGGGGCAGGATGTGGGCGCGCGGGAGTCCGCCGAGAATTTCGCGGGCGACATCCTGAACTGCGGGATTGAGGTGAGCCGGGAAAACGATGTGGGCGTCCGAGCGTTTTTCGGCGATGTCGCGCAGGCCGAGGCAGATTTCCCGCATGGGAGCGCCGAGGTTTTCCCGCCTGTGCGTTTCGACGAGGATGATGCGGGCGTCTTCCGGAACTCCGTCCGGCAACGCGGACGGGGCCGGCATTTCGGCCGCTAGCAGAAGCGCGTCTATCACCGTGTTTCCGGTGATGAATATGTTTTCCGGCGGTTTGTTTTCGGCGAGCAGTGTGTCGCGCGCGCCTGATGTGGGAGCAAGAAGGATATCGGCAAGCGAGTCGATCATGGCGCGGTTCATTTCTTCAGGGAACGGGTTGTAGCGGTCGCCCGTTCTGAGGCCGGCTTCGACGTGGCCGACGGGGATGCGCGCGTAGTAAGAAGCGAGAGCGCCGACGAAGGATGTCGTGGTGTCTCCATGCACGAGAACAATGTCGGGAGATATGGTTTCGAGCGCGCGTTCCATGCCTTCTAGCGCGCGGGTGGTCACTTGGGTGAGCGTCTGGCGGTCGAGCATTATGTTCAGGTCGATGTCGGGTTTGAGGCCGAACAGCGACAGCATCTGGTCCAGCATCGCGCGGTGCTGGCCGGTGACGACAATTTTGTGGTCGATCTGCGGCCGGCGGGCGAGTTCGAGGGCGACGGGGGCCATTTTTATCGCTTCCGGCCTCGTTCCGAACACCGAGCACACTTTCAGTTTCTTCATTGTTTCACGCCTTGGGCTTGTTTTTTTTCACGACTTTGCCGATGCCGATGAGCAAAAGCGCCACGGCGGCGACGGACAGCATGAGATAGAGCGCGAGCAGCCATTCCTTGATTATAGCCAGCGAGACGGCGCTGAGCGCGAACGTTATCAGGTAGCAGAGTATGACCGCGTCCCGGTGATGCCAGCCGCGCGCGAGGAAGCGGTGGTGGAGGTGTTCCTTGTCCGCGCCCGACATCACGGGCTTTCGGCTGTAGAGCCTGCGGACGATGGCAAACCCGGTGTCGAAGATGGGCACTCCGAGCGCGAATATGGGAATGAGCAGCGTGAGGGTGGATGTGATTTTGAACGCGCCGGTGACGGCGAGCGCGGCTGCGGTGAATCCGAGAAAGTACGCGCCTGAGTCGCCCATGAAAGTCTTTGAAGGAAAGAAGTTCCAGCGGAGGAAGCCCGCCGAGGCGCCGACGAGCGCGAGGGCCATGAGCGCGCTTTCTGTCTGGCCTCTGCTTGCCGCCACGAGAAAAAATGTGAGCGAGGCGATGTTGACGATCCCGGCCGCCAGCCCGTCCAGCCCGTCTATGAGGTTCACCGCGTTTGTTACGCCGACCAGCCACGCCACAGTGACGGCGAACGACAGCCAGAGGGGGAGCGGGAAGACGCCGCCGGCGGGGTTGGTGACGAACTGAACGCGAACGCCGAGCGAGAATACGAGGCAGGCTACCGCGATCTGAGCGATAAGCTTCGGGAGCGCTCGAAGAGAGCGAATATCGTCCGCCAGCCCTATGCAGAGAGCGAGAAACGAGCCGAGGATGACCGGGCCTCTGAGGGGAGCGTCGCCTCCCGCGACAAGCAGCGCCGCGGCGAAGGCGAAGAACATGGCCGGGCCGCCCATGCGCGCGGTGGGTTTCACGTTGACCCTGCGCGGGCCGGGCATGTCCACCGCGCCCCACTTGAACGCCAGCCGCACGAACGTCGGCGTCATCAGCAACGACACCGCCAGAGCTACCGCAAAAGTGACAAGATAGTTTGATGTCATGTTTTATACGCGCGCGCGCCGCGCTTTCAAACGCCGCGCTTTCACTTTTTCTTCTTCACGGGAGCGCCCGACAGCTTCAGGTCCAGCGGGACTCCGACAAGGTCGAACACTCCGCGGATCCTGTTTTCCACCAGCTTGACGTAAGCCTGCGGGAAAAGCTCCGGATCATTTACTTTGATTATTATGCGGGGCGGGTTGGCGCTGTCGTGCACCACGCCCCTTATCTCGCCCATCTTCCTGCCTCGCGAGCCGGGGGAATACATCGAGCGGACGTCATAAACGACGTTGGTCAGCAGCTCAAGCGGCAGCATGAATCTCATGCGGGCGCTCACCTCTGAGAGCCGGTCGAGCAGCGCCTCCATCCCCGCGCGCTCCCGCGCCGACACGAACAGTACGGGCGTATGCATCAGGAACGGGGCTTCGGTCTTGATGTGGTGCAGGAAGTTGTCGTAGTCGGGGTTGTCGACGAGGTCCATCTTGTTGCACACGATGACGAGGCCGCGCTTCAAATCGATGGCCTCGTTTATTATTCTTTTGTCGCCTTCCAGCAACCCGTCCCGCGAGTCCAGAACCAGAGCCACGACGTCGGATTCGGCCATCGCGCGCCGGGTGCGCGTCGAGCTGTAGAATTCCAGCCTGTCCATCTTCGACTTGCGGCGCTTAAGCCCGGCGGTGTCCACTATCACGAACCTGCGCCCGTCGTGAACGAATTCGGCGTCCACTTTGTCCCGCGTGGTTCCGGGAACGTCGGATACCACGCACCGCTCCTCGCCGAGGACGGCGTTGACGATGGAGGATTTTCCCACATTCGGCCTGCCGACTACGCAGAACCTCGTCTCAGGCGTCTCGAACGACGCTCCGCGCGCCTTCGGAAGCAGCGCCGCTACGCGCTCCCTGAGCGCCTCTATGTTGTCGCCGTGCAGGGCGGACACGGCTATCGGCTCGCCCATGCCGAGAGCGAAAAACTCCGAGGCTCCCTGCGCGATCTTTCCGCTGTCGGATTTGTTCGCGGCCAGAATCACCGGCTTATTGTGCTTGCGCAGGACATCGGCCACAATCCGGTCCTCCGGCATCACGCCCGCCGCGGCGTCCGCCACGAAAACGAGGACGGCCGAGCTTTCAAAGGACATCAGTATCTGTTTTTCTATATTGCGGTCCAGCTCCGATTTTCCGCCGGGGGTCAGCCCTCCGGTGTCCACAAGGAACGCGGGAACGCCGCCGAATCCGCATCTGGCGAATATCCTGTCGCGGGTCACTCCCGCCATATCGTCCACTATAGACACTCTGCGGCCAAGCAGCCGGTTGAACAGAGTGGACTTGCCCACGTTCGGCCTGCCGACTATGGACACCAAGGGAGGCGTTTCAGTTTTCAATATATTATTCTCCGACAATCTGCACTATCAGATTGCGCATCCTCGCCCGCGTGTCAAAATCCACGAAGACAATCTGTTGCCATGTGCCGAGAGCAAGCGCGCCGTCCGTCAGCGGGACGGTCAGCGACGGGCCGAGCAGAGACGCGCGCAGATGCGAATGCCCGTTGCCGTCTCCCCACCGCGCGTTGTGCGCGTAATCTTTCCCTTGCGGAGCCAGCCGCTCCATAAGCTCGGCGAAATCTTTCACAAGGCCGCTCTCATACTCGATGGTGGTGACCGCTCCGGTAGCCCCCGGCACAAACACCGTCACTATGCCGTCCTTGATGCCCGACTCCTCCGCCGCCCTCGACACCTCGGCGGTGATGTCCGTCATCTGGCCGTTGCCTTCGGTGTTCAACTCCAGTTCGGACTGTCTGACCATTTCAAGTTCCTCCCGTCGCGCTCTCCCGGCTATTCATTTTACATTACCCGGCCTATAATGGAAACAGCGGCGGCGGCAACCTCGCCCGGCGCGGCTTGACGCCGACCGCGCGGGAATATTTCCTCCGGAGCCGGACGTTGAGCTTCTTCGACAATATCCAGAGCGCGGCAGCAAGAGACGAAGAGGTCGAACTTTTCGACATCCTCGGTTCGGGCTATTACGCCTATCTGGAGACCGGCGAACGACTCGACATCCAACGCGCTTTCAACTTTCAGCCCCGCATCGACGACTTCAACGACTATTACTCGGTTATGTTCGCGGAAACGCCCTCCGCGTTTTTCGTGTTCCGCCAGCGCGTCACGGAAGGAAAAGCCGCCCCGTGGAGAACTTTTCTTGAGATAAAGGCGCGCAGACCGAGCGTGTTCTACGCGCAGGCATGCTCGCTCGCCTGCCGTCTACGCGAACTTTACGGCAGACCCCGCGACGCCGCCCCTCCGGGTTGAAGACTTTTGAAATGGGTATATAATTAGTTCAGTGGCGGGCGACCGCAATCTCTACTACGGAAGGACTCTCAACTTTGTCCAGCGACGAAATGGTCCCGGTCGAGGTATACTGCGTCCGGTTCGACATATTCAACAAAGTCCCCGTCGTGCTGCTAAAAGACAGCGCCGGCGACAGGTTTCTGCCCATCTGGATAGGCATGTTCGAGGCCACCCAGATCGAGATAGCCCTCGAAGGCGTCTCCGTCCCCCGACCCATGAGCCACGACCTCATGAAGTCTCTCCTCGAAAGCTTCGACCTCAAACTCAAGGAAATCAGGATACACGACATAATAGAGGGCACGTTCCACGCAAAAATGCTCGTCAGCAAGGACAACGGCGACCCGGTGCTGGTGGACGCAAGGCCCAGCGACGCCATCGCCCTCTCTCTCCGCACCGACACGCCGATATATGTCTCAAAACGAATCATAGACGAGGCGGCCATCGTCGGCGGCCCCCCGGACGACGAGGAAATTCAGAAATTTAAAGAATTCGTCCAGAACATCAAACCCGCAGACTTCAAAGAATCATAACCCGGTTTTTTCACAAGAAAAATCCGTGAAATCGAATAAAAAGCGATCTGCTCAGTTGTTATTTGATTTTTCGTTTTTTCGACGCGGACAGGCCTCGCAGCCAGTCCAGCCATTCGCAGACGCCTTCGCCTGTTTTCGCGGACAGCTTCATCGCGCGCAGGCCGGGGTTTGCCGCCCTGATGTTTCTTTCAAGCAATTCCATGTCGAAATCCAGCGCGGGCAGCAGGTCGATCTTCGAGACCACGCACAGGTCGCACGACCTGAACATGATGGGATATTTGGCGGGTTTGTCCTCGCCCTCCGTCACGCTTATCAGCACGACGTTGGCGTCTACGCCGAGGTTGAATTCCGCCGGGCAGACGAGGTTGCCCACGTTCTCGACGAACAGCAGATCGACGAGCGAGAGGTCAAGCTGCTCTGCGGCGCTCCGCACCCAAGCGGCCTCCAGATGGCAGTCGCCCCCGAAAGGGCCGGTGTTTATCTGCGCCGTCTGAATTCCGAACCGGGCTAGGCGCTCGGCGTCCAGAGTCGTGAGAATGTCGCCCTCGACCACCGCCGCGCCAAGTTCCCCGCCAAGCGCCTCCAACGTCTTCTCAAGAAGAGCCGTTTTGCCGGACCCCGGAGAACTCATCATGTTCACCGCCGCCACATTCATGTCGGAGAAAAATTTCCTGTTGATTTCAGCGTCGGCTTCCTGCGCCGCCATAAGTTTTTTCAAAACTTTGATTTCCATTCGAGCCTCTCATGCCGCTTTCAGCGTTTTGCCGTCTATCTAGAATCCTAACGATTAATTCATGCTCGTGGCAATGATGAAAAATTTTTTGACGGAGCCGGCGTTGCGCGTCTGGACCGGGGGTTATTTTGAGCGAGAGAGGAAAACGAAGTCTTTGTTCGCGGCGGCGGCGTGGCAGGAGGCGCATTTTTCCACTTTGCCGAGCGTCGTCTCGGAGAATCCGGGGTCGGTCTGAATGTACGCCCAGTCGCCGCCTTCAGGGTGGTATCCGGCGTTCATCTTCACCATAGCTGTGAGCGCCATTAACGCGCCTTTTTCACCGCCGGAAAGAAATTCAAAGTTCTCTTTGACTATTATCGACCCTGCGGGAAACGGGACCTCGCCCGACCTGAAAGAGGCGATTCCCCGGTCGTTCACATACACGTCCTTGATGGCGCTCATGTGAGCGTCCGTGTTGACGTTTGCGACGGCGCGCTGCCAGTCGCGGTATCCTTTTATCAACTCGACGCTGATTTCGGTTGGAGCTTGGGGAGCGGACTGTTCGGCATTGCCTGCGGTTTTTCTTCCGCTGCACCCTGCGGCCAAACAAGAGATCAAGACAAATGCGATGATAGCGGCCGATGCTTTCAGGCTCATAAACCCGCCCTCCATGTTTCGCGGACGACGTCCGCTAAACGGTGTCTTCTATGCTGCGACGCGGAGACCGGCCAACCTCTCGCGTCCCGATTAATATTTTCTGATCACACTTACAATGTTACGCGTCTTTCGCCTGAAGGTCAACTGCCTAGCCGCAAATAATCTTTTCGCAACATCGGTTTTGTCGCATGCGTCTGATATGGACAAATTGCTCTTTTTGGCGGCGTATTTCGTATTGATATGCATAGCCGCAGCCGGAGCGCCGTTTTTTCGGCTCTATTGCGCTCGCGAGACAAACAGGATGAAAAAAGGTATAATCTATTGAAAATCAAAGAATGGCGGAGCCTGCCGGGGGACGGATGGCGAGTGAAGAACTGATAGTGGGGCTTGACCTTGGGGGCACGAAGCTTGCGGCGGCTCTTTTTGCGCGCCGGGACGGCGGCGCCATCGAGTTCCTGCGCGCTCTGGAAGATATACACTACGACGGCATATTCGGAAACGGCAGTCGGAAACTTAGCGCGGAGGCGAAATCGGAGCTTATCGCGGACGCTATGGGGCGGGCGGTCGCGGAACTGACCGACGGCAGGGGCCGTCCGGCGGCGGTCGGCGTCGCCAGCGCGGGCTTCGTCGAGCGCGGCTTCATCGTCGAGGCGTGGAACACCGGAATGAAGAATTTCCCGCTTCGCTCCGAAGTGGAAAAACGGGCGGGAGCGCCGGCTTTCCTTTTTAAAGATTCTTGGGCTCCGGCTTTCGCGGTGAACCCGGACCAGCCCGCTATCATATTCAGCATCGGCACGGGCTTCGGCGGCGTGTCGTGCGAACCCGGTCCCTCCATCAAAATCCTCAGCTACTCCGCCCGGAAACGCATCCTCTGGATCCCGATGCTTTACTGCAACGACGATCCGGGATACGCGATATCTTTTTCCGTCGAGCAGTCGGCGGAGATGATAAAGCGGGGAGTTGAGAAGGCGGCGGCGGCGGGCGCGCGGATTTCGCCTGAGCCGGGGGGGCGGGATTTCGAAAAATGGGCGGCGGCCCTCAGGGACACCGCAAAAGCCCGCAAACGGCTTTCCCCTTCGTGGCTCGAACTCTCTGTCGCCAAAGGGCTTGCTCGCGAGGCCGCGGGCCGCATCAGGCCGGGCGAGGTGTTTGCGGATGTTCCCGGCGCCGCAATCATGCCCGGCATCGCCTTCTACTGGTTGACCGGAGAAGAGCTTCCTCCTGAAAAAATCGACGCTATGCTCAAGGCCGGAGACCCGGCGGCGCGGACAGCGTTCTTCATTCAAGCGGAATTCATCGGTCATATCCTTTTCCGGATGCAGAAGGAACGCATGGAGTTCAGGCTGCCGCGCGCGCGACTCGTGTACGGAACCGGCTCCGGCTATAACGCGGCGACGCACGACGCGCTCTGCCGCCCCATCATCGAATCAATGTCCCGTCAGTGCGAGGAAAACGATGTGCCCTGCTCCGGCGTCGAAGATGTCCGGCTTCTGTGCAAACCGGACGGGGCCGCCACCACTCTCTCATGCTACGGCGCTGCCAGAGGGGCCGCCCTAGGCGTCGCTATGGACTAGAGTAAATAAAGATAAGTCAAAGAAAAGAATAAGAAAAAGAATAAAGAAGCAACAAACGCCCGCCGCCTGCGGCGGTTGGGGGAAATCCTTTGAAAAGGGTTGTTCCCCAAACCCCTTTCCCAAACTTTTTAATCCTGTTAACATGTGGCTAATACGCAATTAGCGCGTTTATTTAATTTTAAGGTAAATGCGGGTTTTACGTTTTTTTTGGCCGATTAAGACGGTGGCGGTTGATTTGCGCATGACTGTGCCGAGGTTCTCGAACTTGTCTAGCGCGGCAGTTTCGCCGTCTGTTAATCCGAGCAGAACGACTCCGTGAACGCAAGCTCCCGGTTTTTCGGCCATTGAGAAGAAGTCGGGCGTGCGTCTGCGGGAAAAACCTACCGCGGTGGCCGGGGCAAAACACGGCGTCCGCCCGATAATGCCTTTGACGAACTTGTGGCTCATAAGCTCTCCCCACACGAAAACGGCGTCGGGATCGTCCAGTATTTCGGGGGCGGCTTTTTTTCCGGCAGCGTGAAAAACAGTCGCCAGTTCGTGTTTGAAAAATGTGGCGTCAAGCATGTTGTTCCTCCCGTTTATCGTTTCAACAGATCGTTGGAAAGCTGTTTTTTCAGTTCGGCGCGTCCGCCTCGGATGTATGAAAAATAGGTTTCTGCCATAGCGGAAGCGGCGTCAGTCGTCGGGCGATAGCCGAGAACCCGTTTGGCTTTGTCGATGGAATAGTCGCAATCGGACAGAGAGAACAGGAAGTGTTCGCGGGCCACCGGGGAGAGGCGTAGCGATTGAAGCGCCTCCTCGACAGGCGCGGCGACGGCGGACGGAATGGAGAACACTCGGGACTTCGACCCCGCCTTTTCAATCACGTCCTCTAAAAACCTTCTATGGGTGAACACATCGTCCGCACAGATGTTGAAAGCTTCGCGGCAAACGCCGGGGGTTCGAGCGCACAAGAGAAGCGCGGCGACGGCGTCCCGCGCGGCTACCATCCGGCCTTTCCTCGCTCCGTCGTCCAGCACGAATACGGGCAGATTCATCGAAATCGCCTCGAAGAACCATAGTATCAGCTTGAAATGATAGAAGCCCGCGCCGAGAATCATCGGGAATCTGGGGAACACCGTTTCGATGCCGGTTCTGAGAGCAAAATCGGACAGCATTTGCTCTCCCTGAAGCTTGTGGGCCGGGTATCCGGGAGGCGGGTTCTTGGGGCTGTCCTCGCTGCAGGGGACTTCGGGTTTGACGCCGTAAAGCTCGATAGTGGAGGCGAACACGATGCGGCGGACGCCGGATTTTTCGGCGCAGTCCATGAGATTTTGCAGGCCGCCGATGTTGACGCCGCGCGCCAGCGCGGGGGAGCCGCCGCCGACATGCATCAGCGCGGCGAGATGATACACGGTTTCGACGCCTTCGAGCGCCTCGCTGACATCTTTCTCGTTCCTGATATCGCCCTTGACGAACTCCGCTCCCTTTGGGGCGCGGTCCGGCGTCCGGAAGTCGAAGAGCCTCGCGGGGACTCCGTCGCTTATCAGCGCCCGCGCCAGATGTCCGCCCAGCAATCCCGCTCCGCCTGTTATCAACTCCACGGCCGCCCCCTCCAAATGTCGTTTAGCGACAGTTTATCACGGATGGGCGCGCGGGGGCAAACCTCGCGAGGGTGTTTCTGCATTGCGCCCGCTGCTGTATAATTACCGGGAGGAGCGGGTTTCGCTCCCTGCGGAAACCGGCGAGCGCGGCGCGCTAGGCCGGAGACTCGGAGACAGCAACCATGATTAGAGACCTGAAACGTCTGGGAACGGAGAAGTTCGACCTGCTGGTTATAGGAGGAGGGATAACGGGGGCGTGCGTCGCGTGGGACGCGTCGATGCGCGGGCTGTCCGTCGCCATGATAGACAAGAGCGACTTCGGGGCGGCCACATCGTCCGCCACATCGAAGCTGATACACGGCGGCCTTCGCTACCTGAAGAACTTCGAGCTGGGCATTGTGCGCGAAAGCCTCAAAGAGCGGCGCATAATGGAGTTCATCGCCCCGCACCTCGTGTCTCCGTTGCCGTTCGTCATCCCCAACTACGGGATGAAAGACACTCTGATGCTGAAGGCCGGGATGACGCTTTACGACATGCTCGGATACGACAAGGGGCGGCTGGCGGATCCCGACAAGAGGATTCCCAGCCACCGGGGCATGTCCAAGGTCGAGTTGACGAAGATGTTTCCGCGAGTCCCCGGCGAGGGCCTTTCCGGAGGGTTCCATTACTATGATTGCCAGATGATATCTTCCGAGCGGCTGACGCTGAGCTTCGTGAAGTCGGCGGCCGCGGCGGGCGCTGCGGTCGCCAACTGGCTGGCTGTCGAGTCCTTCAAGATGAGCGGCGGGACGATTCAGGCGGCGGTCGCGCGCGACGAGATAGGCGGCGGAACAATCGAGATTCAGGCGAGCTGCTACCTGAACGCATCCGGCTGCTGGGCGGACAGGCTGCTCGGCATGGTGTCCGGCGGCGAATCGAAAACCCGCATCGCCCGCTCGAAAGGCATTCATATTGTCATTCCGCAACTGCATCCGGCGGCGGCTATCGCGATGATAACAAAGACCCGCCGCCATGTTTTCCTTATGCCGTGGCGGGGCCTCGCCATCGCCGGAACCACAGACACTCCCTTCAAAGGCGACCCGGACAAGCTGACGGTGACGATGAAGGACATCGAGGATTTCACCGGCGAGATAAACGGCTGCATGCCGTCTCTGAATCTGACGCCGGACGACGTGATAATGACTTACGGGGGGCTGCGCCCTCTGGCCGATCCCGACGGAGCGGTGGAGGACAGCTACGACGCATCCCGCAAACACGAGGTGATTGACCACGCCCGCGAGGGCCTCGCCGACAACCTGCTGTCAGCGCTCGGAGGGAAGTACACCACCTCCCGGTTCCTCGCGGCGCAGGTGACGGACGCGGTGTTCGGGAAGCTGGGCAAGGCCGCCGCGCCGTGCAAGACAGCCGCTACCCGGCTGGTTAACGCTCCTGACGCGAACATGGCCGACTACAAGAAGGACGCCCTCGCGCGCCACCCAGAACACCCCTCGGAGCTAGTGGCCCATCTCTCCACTCAATACGGGACCGAATGGGAAAAGGTCGCCTCCCTGCTGGACGCGCCCGGGATGAAGGAGAAACTTGTCCCCGGCTCGGAAGACGTGGCGGCGCAGATGAAATTCGCGGCGGAATCCGAATGCGCGGCGCATCTGGACGACGCGCTGCTGCGGCGAACGGATGCTTTGCTGTTTGGCAAACGCGCCCGCGCGGAGCTTGTCGCGCTGGCGAAGGTTATGGCTCCCTCGCTCGGCTGGGACGACGCGCGTTGCGAGGCCGAGGCCTCGCGTGTGGAGAATATCATAAAATCAAAATTCGCGGATTGAGCGCGCCGCGCCCGGCTGCGCCATACGACGCGTTTTTGCCGTCAGCGTGTTTGTTTTGTGTTAAAGTTTTCATATATTTAAAAGCGGTTTGAAACCTGAAAGGAAAAAGAAGACATGGCGATGAGGAAACTGGCGGCGGTTGCGGCGTTGGCGATAGCGCTGTTCGGGGCGGGATCTGCCCTCTCTCAGGAGAAAAAAGACGGATTTGTGATTATACCGATATGGTCTCACACTCACACCAACATCGAAGGCGACGACGGAAGCCACGCGCCGAGCGAAACGAAGGAATATCTGCGCGCGAACAAATTCGAAGGAGTAATCTTCACGCCCCACACGAGCGCCCGGCTCCCCTTCCCGGAAATCAGGCGGCTCGCGGACGAGTTGACGGAGACCGACTTCTTAGTCGTAGGCGGCCGCGAAGTCTCCGCCCGCGTCGTAAGAGAAGAGGATCAGGAAGGCAGGCTGATGTGCCATCTGAACGCCGTCGGCGACACGGACGACATACTTGTCCGAGACGGACAGTTCAACTCGAAAGAGCTTGACGCCCTGCTCGCAAAGCTAGACGAGGAGGGAGCGTATTACTGGTGGAACCACCCGTGGACGTGCCCGCAATGGTCGCCGCTCGCCAACAAATTCTACGGCATCGAGATGTTCAACAACATCGGGCCGGGATATACCGACGGCTCTTCATACGCGATGACGAGAGACGCCTATCTGGCAGCGCTGAAAGGCGGAAAAAAACTGTTCGTCACGTCCGGGATAGACATGCACGTGCTGGCGCAGGCGCATTTCGCGGATTTCTACACGCACGTTCTCGCCGATGAATTTTCCCGCGAATCCCTTAAAGCCGGGATGCTCGCCGGACACACCATAGCGGGGTTCAACGCGAAGCTGCTGTTCATAAGCGCGAGGCCGTCGTTCAAGCCTGCCGCCGCGCTCGGCGCGTCGTTCGCCGTGAAAGGCGGAGTGGCGATAAAGACAGTGGCTGGAGTCCAGCCCTCGCTGGTCGTATACAAGAACGGCGAGGAGGCCGCCACCGCCGCGCCGGCGGTTCTGGAAAAGCGCGGCAAGGCCGCGAAAGGATACTCCACATTCGAGTTGTCGTTCGGCGACACGCTCCGGCCCGGCGAGACCGCCTGCTACGTGTTCGAGATTCCCAGATATATGATTTCATCGCCGTACTGCTACAAGGCGGAATAATAAGAGGATGGCCGCCGGAGAGCAAGCCCCGGCGGATGCCGCTATGAAAATTCTGGCAGCAAGCTATTCGTTTCCGCCCGACGCGTCCCCGCGAGCGTCTCAGGTGTCGCGCGTTCTGGCGGCGCTTCCGGCGGAAACGACGGTTGTTTGCGCGGACAATCTGGAAGGGACGCCCGACCAGACGGTGGCCCCCGGCATCGACTCGCGGCTCGCCGAAATCGTCAGGCTCCCCCACGGCAGGCCGCTTCTGTCCAGAAGGCTAGACTACGCCGGATACCGGCTGAAAATCTCGTGGGCGCACGCGCCCGACCCTCAACGCCCGTGGGCGGACAATGCCCGCGACCTTATCCTCGAACGCCTCTCGCGCGGAACTCTCAATCCGGATATCCTCATCACCTACGGCGCGCCGATGTCCGGACACCTCATCGGCCCGCCCGTGAAAAAATCCGCCCGCATCCCGTGGGTGGCCCACTTCAGCGACCCTTGGGCGGACAACCCCTACAGGCGCGACAACCCAGCCACCGCCTTCATCAACAGACGTCTCGAACGCCGTGTCGTCGAACTCGCGGACGCCCTCGTTTTCACGTCCCCCGAAACCGTTGACCTCGTCATGAAAAAATACCCGAAGGACCTCAGGCGCAAAGCGCGCTATCTTCCGCACTGCTTCGACCCCGCCGCGTATCCGCCCGGAGACCCGCCGGATGGCGAATACGCAATGCGGATGCTCGGCGGGCTTTACACACTTCGGACGCCTGAGCCGTTTTATAAAGCGGTCGAACGCGCCGCCGCGTCTGACCCCGGCTCCCTATCCGGCGCGCGCTTCGAGTTCTACGGCTACATCGAATCGCGACTTAAAAACCTCATCGACAAATATCCCGCCGCGAAACGCGCCATCTCCTTTCACGGCAACGTAAGTTACGCTGAAAGCCTGCGCCTGATGAAAACCGCGCATTGCCTTCTGGCAATTGACGCTCCGGCTAGCTTCTCAGTGTTTTTCCCGTCGAAAATAGTGGACTACCTCGGAAGCGGGCGGCACATCTTCGCAATCACCCCTCCGGGCGCGTGCGAGAGAGTGACGCGCGAGCTGGGCGGAACTGTGGCAGCCCCCTCGGACGATGAAGCTGTCTACCGCGCCCTTCTCGGAATACTCCGCGACCGCCCCTCCTCCTCCCGCCTCGACTCCGGCTCCGCATACCTCTGCTCCAATGTCGCCGCAGACACCATGTCTCTTTTATCATCTGTGTCAAGTTTCAATAAATAAATCGACTTACTACCAACCAGCGCTTCCGCCCATTCCTAAGAACAACTCTCCATTCTTCTTCGTTGACAATATGAGAAACATAGCGCTAATGTAGTGTTCATAACACTTAAGTTAGATAAATACGCTGGAGCTTCTAATCTAATGAGCGGCGAATATCCGCAAAAAACCTTGAATATTGAGCGCAGCCCTCTTCAGGCGATGAGAGATGGAGCGCCTTTCATTGCCGTTTACATGTGTTTATACGCTGCGGCAAGATTCCTTTCAAACAAATCGTTCTTGGAATATTTTGGCATAAAACAAACGGTCTCATATTCCTTAGTCGCTATGGCGGTGTCTCTTTTCATATGTTTTTATCTTGCGTGCATTCTTGCCGCTTTATTTGCGCGAATGACAAATACGCCTATGGCGCGAGGTTTTTTCAGGAGCGGCTGGCAAGTTTTCCCTCAAATGATTTTCGCGCAGCTCTGCATTTTCATTATCGGGCTGTTCCTGCTGTTTCCTGCCTATGTTGCGACTTTGGCGTTGTCGGGGCTTCGCGGCGCTGTTCCACCTGATGTATTTGACAAAGACAGTATATGGTTGCCGTTCAGTATCGCGTATTTGCTGGGCATATACATGGATTCAATGATTGTGATTTCGAGAAACCATCCGGTCGGCGAGTATTATTATATTAAAGCATGGTTCATCGACGGCCCGAGGTTTCTTCTAAAGAACTTAAAAAAATCATCCGGTTTGATAATCCTTAGCGCGGCTATTACGGCGATAGGCATGCTGACCAAGAGAATCCTATCTCCATCTGAGCAGATGTTTGCCACTATCGCGATATGGGTGTTCTTGGATTTTCTGTTTATATATATCAAACTCTCCGCGATAAGCATTCTAATAAAAAGCGGTTGGAATCCCTTTGCGGAGCATCCATTTCAAATGGAGTTGGCCTATGAAACATCCGACCCAGAAGAAGCGCGAATAGCGGCGCGGGCGCTGGATGAAGAACGGATTTTTTACAAAACATATCCCGGCTTCGAAAACGCCGCCGTTGGGCTTGAACAAAAGTTGTTTGACACAGCGGGATTCTACGTGAAGTTAGACGGCTCAATCATAACCGCCTCGGATTTGATAGATAACGGGTTGAGAGAGGCGCGCGGCGAAAAACTTTCTCCCGAACAACAAGTTGAGAGATCGGAAAACACTCGTTTGATGATCGAACAATTGAGGGAGAAGCGAGGTTCGATTCGGCAAAGAAATAGAAAGAAACGATAGGCAATAGACGCGCGCGTTCAGCTTTTCGGCTGTCTGCTTTCGAGGTCCGCTTTCCGGACGGCTTCCGTTTTTTCGGCGCGTTCGGCGTTGATGCGGTCGCGCTCGCCTTGAAGCTGAGCCTCAAGTTCTGGGAGAAGTTGCCGTATCTCTTCCTGAGAGAACTGGGACTCGGCTTCGCGAAGCCGGGCGGACACTTTCAGCTCGATCTCCGCAATGAGGGCGTCGAACTCCCTGTTAATGTCGCGTATCTGTTGTTTGGCTTCTTTCGAAAGCTCCATCGGGTCGTCCTGAGGGACGATGTCCTTAGTTTTTTCGAGAGCCAGTTCGAGAGCGGATTTCATTATCGGGCCTCCCGCCGGAGAGCGTTTCCCGGCGCACATAAGTTTATGAACTTTTCCGCAAAACGACAACGACTTCGCCGAGGATTCACCTGACGCCGAAAACGGACCCGCCGAAATATAGTATGGCGTAAGGAGTTGAATCGGCGAGAGTGAGGTCGCGGTTGGAAGGGGCGATGCCGCCGGTTCCGCAGTATATCTTCAATCCGCGTTCGGGCTTTGGCGTTAGCTTGTCTATAGCGGCGGTCATGCAGATTCTGCGTCCAGCGACCTTAACTTCAGCCTCTCCGGCTGCTGCTCCCTCGTTGGCCAGCTTGTCCAGAGTGTAAAGCCCGCTGAGGTTGAGCGCGGGCAGATGGGCCATAAACCCGGAAGTGTTGTCTATGGAACTTCTGCTGGGCCTGAAGCGAACGTCATCGGGGATGTAGCCGACGATGAGGGCGGCTGCCCCGATGTTGGTGAAAGACTGGAAGACGGCGCGGGTCTCTCCGCAAACCATCAGAGATGAGCCGTTGTGCCCAGCCTCCGCCCCCAAGATATCCAACGAGGCGGGAATATCATTGTCCTCGCCGTCGGCGACAATCGGAGTCAGAAGCGCGGGTCGGAAGTCATCGAGTTTGGGAAGCTGTATGACCTCGTTGCCGACCTCGTCTGCGGCGCGTATGAAGAATTCGGCCTCGCCCGCCGGGATGGAATCTGCGACAGCCGTCCACCACAAGGGCCTAGCTGGGTCGGGAGACATCAGGATGTCCGCCGGTTTCAATTCGCCTCCCGCGCGGATGGCGAACACGCGCGCGGATTTGACCTTGAACTTGCTGATCTCCGGGTCGACCCATATCTTGGCGGATACTGCCACCGAGCCGGGGGCGGTTCCGGGAGAAAGCGAGACTTCAAGGATGTCCGGCGGGACGTCCTGAAGGTTGTTCCCGAACGCTTGAGGGATGTTGTTGAAGATGGAGTCGGGCATCTGCTGGGCGCAGGCCGCCGAGGCTGTCAGAGCCGCCGCCGCAACGGCGGACATGATTGTTTTCGTAAGTTTTTTCATTTTTTCAGTCCGAGGATTTTTTTGATGTCGTCTATGCTCGCGGAGTCCGCCGGGAGAGACATTGAAGCGAGAGCGGCGGACGCGCGGGAGAAAGCGTCCAGCCCTTTTTCAAGCGCCGGAGCGACCTCCGCCGCGAACATGGGCGACAGTTCCGCCGCCGGGAGCGCTGATGAATAGCTGTTCAGCAACTCACGCAGGCTCGCCGCCGAGCCGGCGGCTTTCGAGGCGTCGGACAGCGATTCGAGCAGAGCGGGAATATGCGCGATGTTAGCCGGAGAAACCTTCTCTCCCTTTATCAGCAGGGCCAGCAGAAGCGCGTCTCCCGCCGGCTGCCCGCCAGCGATTATTTCCGACGCGCGGCGGATAGACCGCGCCGGGTCGTAAGCTTCCGGGTTCCACCCGTAGTCCGCGACTGTGGAATCGACGAAGCGGGACATCTTGGCGCGGGAGTCGTCGGCGAATCCGTAAGGGTTGTTCAGATAGCTTGAAGTCAGCTTGTAGATGTCGGGGTCGCGCCGTTCGACCGGGCCGAGAGGAGACCAGTTGTCGCCGATGGCGGGCGGCCGCCCAACCAACTTGATGAACTCTCTTACGTCGTCGGCGGGAATGGAGTTTGACACTATGTCTCGGCCCGTCCAGCCGATGTCGATGTCCGGGTGAAGCTTTTCGCGAACGATGCGCATGTAGTCCGTCGGCGTCCAGCCCCAGTACTGGTTGGGCACGAAGAAGAGCTTCACGTCCCGGTCGCGCTCGCGCAGCGCGTCGAGAAGCTTGTTCGTCACTTCAACTTCCGCTTCCGCTATGTTCTTGTACGCCGCCCTGTCTGCGGGCGTCGAAAGGTAGGGAAGCACATCGTCGAAGAATATGCCGAACCGCCTGACGCCGATTTCCTGCATCCGGGCGTACTTGGCGGCGAGGACCTCAAACTCCGCCGGGTCGGAATACTCCATAGACATGGCGGGGGAAAGAGAATAGGCAAATTCCACATGGTTGCGGGCGCTCGCTTCGACGTACTGCTTGAACCATTCCATCTCTTCGTCGGGATGGGGGGCGCGCCACCTGCGCCTGAAATACATGCCTTCCTTCGGCGCGTATATAAAAGAGTTCATTTTCATCTTGCCCGTCCACTCGATGATGGCGAGGCGTTTCTCGTGCGACCACACGCTGTAGCCGCCTTCGAGCACGCCCCTGTACGAAAAGGCCGGGAAATCAATCACTTCGCCCGCCGCGAGTTTCGCGCCGCCTTTGGCGATAAGCTGTTCGAGCGTCAGCGCGGCGTAGAAAAACCCCGCGCCCGTCCGGGCCGATATCTTTATCTCCGACCTGTCTCCCGCCGAGACTTCAATACGGTATCCCTCTTGCCGGAAAACGGTCTCGTGTTCCGGGCCGCCGAACTCGAAGGAGATAAGCCCCGCGCCGTCTGCCGGAGACGCTGACATTCCTTTTTTTTCGAGAGCTTCCGCGAGGTAGTCGAGCGCCTGAGAGCCGACAAGTTTCTCGTCCGCGTCGATCTCGAAAGACGCGGGCGCGGATATCCAGCCCGTCAGGCATGCCTGTTGAGGAGCCGGGTAAATGACAGCCGCGGCGTCTATGGCGCATTCCGCCGCCGCTCCACTCGCGGCGAGAGTCGCCGTCAGAGCGAAAGCCAGCGCCGCGACCAAAGCGATTCTTGATACGTTCTGTTTTACTTTTATCATGATGATTTCTCTACCCCGCCGGAGTTTCTTTGCCGATGAAACCCGCTGTTGTCATAACGGATTCGCCGAAAAACGAGACGTCTTCGGCCTAAAGCCAACCAACAGGATAATTTGAAGCCTGCCGTTGTGTCAAATAAATTGCCCGCAAACCTAGTGATCGCCGGCCGCTGCGGCGGGTCATTGGCGAATCGCCCCTGCCACGACAAGATTGACTCTTAACCACATCCTCGCATCCCAAGTTAATCCAGTTCGAACATGCGGCGCGCGTTTTCCCTGAAGACGCCGCGAAGAAATGCGTCGTCGAAGCCTCTGCGTTTCAGTCCGTCCACAGCTTCTGAGAAGTCGTAGGGGATGTTGGGAAAATCGCTTCCGAAAACAATGCGGTCGGCGAAAGGCAGCAGCCTTTCGTCGGGGAGGGCGAATGCGGAGTCGAAGACCTTTGCGTCAACGAAAATCATCGCCGTGTCCAGATGCAGGTTCGGGAATTTTTCCATCATGGCGAGAGCTTTTTCAAAGTCGAATCCGCCCATGTGGCAAAGGATTGTTTTAAGCTCAGGGATATCTGAAAGAAGAGCCTCAAGGTCGTCTAGGCTGGTGAACTCGTTGGGGTAGGGAGCGGTTCCGGCGTGGACGACGAACCATTTGCCGCGTTCGGCCATAAGCTCGAAGACGGGATACATATCAGTCTGATTTATCGGGCGGCAGGAGACGAGAGGCTGCATCTTTAGGCCCCGGAATCCCCAGTCGCCGAACCAGCGCGCGGCCGCTTCGAAGTTGCCCGGCTCTCCGGGCAGAAGAGAGCCGAAAGGGATGGAGCCTTGTTGCCGCGCGGCAAAATCGCGGGTCCATTCGGCGAGGCCGTCCCTGACGCCGGGTTTGTGCGGATAGTTGAGAACGGTGAAATGAGACGCGCCGAACCCGCGAAGAACGTCCGCCAGAAAATCGGGATCGCCCTTGTAGTTTATCCGCCAGTTGTGAGTTTCGAAAAAGTCCCACACCGCGCTGAACATGCGAGGCGGAAAGAAATGCGCGTGCGCGTCCACGAATCCGCCGGGAAAGAGACTCGATGTAGATTCCGTTCCGTTCATATCCTCCGCCTTCCGGTTAAGCGAGCGCGGCGTTCCGCAGCGACCCGTTCGAACATGTCCGCGTATTCGGAAGCCATTTTTTCGATGGTGAAAAGGCGGGCGCGGCGCGCTCCTTTTTCAATGAGACTCTCCCGCAGTCCCGGCTCGGCAAGCGCTCTGGTTATGCCGTCCGCGATGGCTTGCGGCTCAGGCGCGACGACAATAGCGGCGTCGCCGACGACCTCCGGCAGCGAAGCGGCGTTCGAGCAGACGACAGGCGCTCCCATAGCCATAGCTTCGAGTGGCGGATAGCCGAAGCCCTCGTATTTTGAGGGATAGACGAAGACGGAGCATCCGGCGGCTAGGGCCGCCGCTTCCGCGTCGCCGACGTATCCGACGAAAACGACATCCGGCGAGCAGCAAAGCTCGCGCGCGATCTCTGACAGCCGCTCGAACTCGCCCGACTTCGCGCCCGCCACCGCCAGCTTGTGTCTATTACGCAACTCAGGCGGCAGAGCGGCGAACGCCCTGACGAGCGCGCCGACGTTCTTCGACGCCCTGAGATGCCCCAGATAGAAAATGTATCCTCCCGGAATCAAACCGGATTTAGCCGCCGCCGCCGCTATCTTGGCGGGGTCTTTCTCCGGCCCGGAGCCTTCTCGAAGTCCGGGATAAATCACCTGTATCTTCGCCTCGTCCACTCCGGCGCGGGCGATCTCCTTTTTCGAGAACTCCGAATCAGTGGCAACGCGGGAGGCTTTTGCGGCGTACGCCGGGAGCATGTTAGAGAGGTAGAATTTTTTCGCCGCCGCCGCCGCGCCTTTTTCGGGCATCTTTATGGGAATGAGATCGTGAACTGTGATTATCGCCGGACAAGGAGCGGTCAGCGGGCATTTATGGTATATGGAGTAGTAAACGTCGATATTGTCGCGGCGCAGAGCGCGCGGAAGCAGCAGTTGGTCCCAGAGGACAGTGGGGCTGTCCGGCAAAATGCGGAACTGCGCGCCCGGCGGGAAAAAACCGTCCGCCGGTTTCCGACGCGCGTAAAGGACAAGAGAGATGTCGGGCCGTTCGGATGAAATCCAGCCGATGAGGCCCTTAAGGATGCGCGCCATGCCTGTGGCGCCGCCGCCCTCGAATTCGCGGCAGTCGATGCCAAGCCTCATGATCCGGAGTCTCCGTTCGGAGCGCCGCCGCGCCTTCCCGTCCTGCGGCTCGACATCTCTCGAAACCGCCGCCAGTCGTTCTTGTCCGGCCTTCGGAAGTACGGCCCTTCTTCCTGCTGCGGGACAGGTTTTGCGCGCCCCGCGGCTATTAGCGCCGCCGCCTCCGCCGCCGCTTCCGCCCCGGCGGGCGCGAGCTTCTTTTCCATGCTTGCGATGTCGTCCCAATCCTCGACAGCGACTTTTTTCTGAACGATTATCCCCCCTGTGTCTATCCCCCTGTCGAGCAGGTGGGCGGTCACTCCCGTTTCTTTCTCGTTGTGATACAGCGCCCAGAACACCGGGGCCGGTCCTCTGTATTTCGGCAGAAGGCTCGAATGCAGGTTGAACGCGCCGAGTCGCGGTATAGCGATTGTTTTCTCCGAGAGTATCTGACTGAACGTGCTAGTTATCAGGATGTCCGGAGCGAGCGACCTTATCAGCTCGGATGACGCGTCGCTATTAATGTCTTCCACGACATAATGCGGGATGCCGGCGCCGGAAAGAAATTTTTCAAGTTCAGGCCTTACGAGTTTCGATTTAATTTTTGCGGCAATCTTTCGGAGGATGAAGCGCGCGCCGTACTTGGCGACGAGCGCGAGGGGATCATCCAGTTTCACCGAGCCTTTCGAGGAAGAAACGACTCCGGCGACGACATGGCCGTCCTTAATCAGGCGCGACAGATGGATATCCTTGTTTCTTGAGTCGGCGTTGGTGAGAAAGACGATTCTGGCGCTGCTCATGGTCTCGCTTTCGCGCGCGGGGTCTGAGCTGAAGCCGCGCTCCGGGAGACGTTTGCAGGGTTCCCGGAGCGCGGCGGCTGCGGCGCGGTAGAATTAACCCGGATTCGTCGATAGAGCCGACGAACCGGGGCGATTTTCATAGCGGCGAACTGCTTCGTTGCCGCCGCATTTTTTTGTTCATGAACCCTATGTTCTATTCACTGCAAAAACGCGTCTTGCGCCTCGCATTTCATCCG
>JAKQPS010000111.1 GCA_029564595.1 bacterium
GCCAGGGACGAATACAAAGCCCTGACCGAACGGCTTCTTGCCGTGGCGAACAGCCAGCACAAGGAACACGGCGCGGCGATTTCCGATCTGCGCAAGCGTTTCAACGGGGCCAGCATCGACCACGTTGTCGATATGGCGCACGGCCTCCGCTCGAAGCTGAACGGTATCGCCCAAAACGCGATGAAAGCCGGTATGAGCGTCGAGAACGCCCAGGCAACCGCGCTTAACGCGTATTTCGGTGATCCCGGATACGACCAGTTCGCAGGCTTGAACCAGCTCGCCGAACAGCTCTATGAACAGCTTACATTCGCTGAATCGTTTATTGCCGAAGGCGACGCGGTTCAACTGTCTCCGGAGCTTGCAGCGAGCGCGGGCGCGATTAGCCGTTTCCGTATCTCTCGCGTAGAGGCGTCGGGAGCTGCTAAACAGCGTTTGGGTGATCTGAACCCCTACGGCGATGACCGGACTTACTCAAATAACATGGCGCAAATTTCCTTGTTCAACGAGTTCAAAGACGCTCACACCGAGGCCCAGGGCTTCATCATCGAAAACGACCAGGAAGCGGCGCTTCTCGGTTACGCCCGGTCAATCGCCCCGGCGCTTGCGGGCTTTATTCTGCAAAACCAGTTGTTTGCCACTATCGAGCAGCAGGTCATGCAGGCGGTCGAGCGGATCATCGTTGACGGGTGGGGCGCGGCGGCGTTTGACGGCGAATCCGGCCAGTACGGGCTCATGTCAAGCGGTATCGCGCTGTCCCTCGCGTCGGCCGGGGCAGCTTCCCCGCTGCTTGCGACCGCTGCGGACTGGGCGGCGAATCCGACGACCCTGATCCAAAAGATCACCAACTATAACTACAAACCGGCGGACCGGACCGCTCCACTTCCGGCCGTGGATGCGACCGGCGCAGCGAATATGTATGCTGATGTGGTGCGACTTTTGAAACTCGTCGCTCAGACGAACGTTAAAACGTCCGGCCGGGTAGTACTGTATGCGCCGACTTCCATCTATGCGGCTCTGGTACAGTATCTTTCAACTGGCACGTATAACCGGACCCTGGGCGAAGCGTTGAAGCTCGCTATCGGCGGGACGATTGAGACTATAGAGATTAAAACCTCTGGTCTTCTCAACGCCCGGACAAATTCCCTCGGCTCGGCGCAGTACAACGCCATAATCGCGGTTGTACACGGTGCGCCGACCGGAAGGAAAGGCGTTTTAATGCCGATGGCAACCGCAACGCCCAGGATCACGACCGGCGTAGTGAGCGAGCAGCGTTCGAGCTTTGCGGCGCAGCTCACGTTCGGTGGCCCAATGGTTATTCAGCGCGGCCAGGCGTTCATACTTGATTTTTCGGTACAAGCATAAACGCATGATTTTCACAGATGAACAATTTTTGGCGGAACTCACGACACGGCTGGACAACCCGGCCGTGTCGTCCGCTGAAATTTTAACCTATCTTGAGATGGCGAAGCGCGACGTTGACTCCGGCCTGTACGGTGACAACGCCTATAATTCACAAGTGCTTGACACGGCTTGCCATTTACTTTCGCTCGACAATAAATTCCCAGAAATTTCGTCAATCAGTCAAAACGGCACGTCAACGAATTTTGCGGGAAACGATTCCGAGCGATGGCGGCGACGGATCACGGAACGCCGACAGGCAATTCTGTTAGGACTGGAATTATGATGCTCCGGGGCCTGCAAAGCATGGCGGCCCGGCGGTATGCGGACACGACGTGCGGCGTGATATATAACACGTTGACACCGGACGATGACGGTTCGTCGGCTGTAACTGAAACAATATTAACACTTAAAGCGTCCATTAAACCGCTGCAACCCGTAGACATAAAGCGCCTGCGGGAAGGTGGTATTGAAGTTACTGAAGGCGTTTCAATTCTCATTTCTGAAGCGCTTGCAGAGCGGCCCGAGCGGATCGAAGCGGACGGGAAAAAATGGCGAATACTCACGTGGTCCTTTATCCCGGCGTATGAAAATGAGTCGGGAAATCCAATCGGAACAGTCGTAGCGGCGTGCGATGAAATACGAGTTGAACCGGCGGCGCTTGCATGACAATCATCGAAAAATATTACGCGATGAACAAGGCGCTAAATCTTGCGCTCGCGGCGGGCGGCTCCGGCGTGTCCCCCGCGCGGGTGTATAAATACGGCGCGGTGCCAAAGGGCGCGTCTTATCCGTATTTTCAATCG
>JAKQPS010000179.1 GCA_029564595.1 bacterium
AGTTGCGCGATCAGCTCAGGCGCGAGATCGCCGGTTCAGGCGGGACTACCACATACGTTTCATTCGGGAGGCCGTCATGAAGACGCCGCTTACGGAAAAACTATCCAGCGGCTTGGACGGCCTTATTTCTTTTTTCTCTCCACGCGCGGGCCTCAAACGGCGCATATACCGCGAGGCCATCAAAGTTACCAAATCATTCAGTTCTTACAGGGGCGCGTCACGCGACCGCCTTCGTTCATCGTGGATGCCGGGCGGAGGATCTGCTGATGCGGATCTTCTTCCGGAGTTAAAAGACATCCGGGAGCGTAGCCGCGATTTAAACCGTAACGACGCGCATGCCTCCGGCATTACCTCGACCATGACCGTCAATGTGGTCGGTTCGGGGATCCGGCCGCAGTCGCGTATCGACAGGGACGAACTTGGTCTTGGTGAAGAAGAAGCGGCGAAGTTTCAAAAAGACGTGGAGCGTGTTTGGAAGAGATGGATTCCGTATGCGGACGCGGGCAGGCGCATGGATTTTTACGAGATCCAACAGCTTGTTGACCGGCAGATCCTCGAAAACGGAGAGGCGTTGATCGTTCCGATGATGATCGATGATCCTTCGCGGCCTTACAGGACGGCTTTGCAGGTGATCGAGTCAGACCGGCTGGATACGCCTTCGGATAAACGGGGAGACAAATCGATCCGCGCGGGCGTGCGCATAGGCGAAAAGGGCGAGGCGGTTTCGTACTTCATTCAGAAGACGCATCCCGGCGAATCCCGTATTGCCAAGAGCGGCGATAAAGAATTCATGGAGATTCCGGCGTTCAATGAATACGGCAGGCGCAATGTCTTCCACCTCTACTATGTTTTGCGTTCGGGACAGACGCGCGGTGTTCCGTTCTTTGCGCCGGTTTTATCTTATTTCAAGGATCTCGGGGAATACGCGGAGGCCGAACTCGTGGCCGCGAGGATCGCCGCGTGTTTCTCGCTTTTTGTAACTTCAGAAGCGTCCATGGACGTTTCGGCAGGCGGTGTTTACGAAAGAAATCCGGCCGGTCAGTTTATAGAAAGCCTTGAGCCGGGCATGATTAAGCACCTGATGCCGGGAGAAAGCATCACGTCGTTTAATCCCCAGCGGCCGGGATCGAGTTTCGAGCCGTTCGTTGACCGCATCTTGAAGGCTATTTCCGCGGCGCTGGGCCTTCCGTATGAACTCGTGGCCAAGGA
>JAKQPS010000184.1 GCA_029564595.1 bacterium
TGTCGTCGCGGGGAGTTCGAAGCATAGCCTGACAGACGACACGCGCGCGATTGTAATCGAGAAGTTCGCCCATCGTGATCTTCTGCCCCGTGGCGCGGTTTATGGCCGCCACATAGTCGAAAAATCGGTCGAAATTCGCCCGCCCGTTGCCGTCGGCTATAGACAGCTGGAAGTCCGGCAGATTCTTTCCGCGCGAGCGGGACGAGCGGTAGTTGTCGATAAACATGCGGCTTTCGCGTTCGAGATGCTTTTTCACTTCCGGCGGCGCGTTGGCCTGAAACAACGGCTCGTCGCTCCCGCTGAAAACGATATCGCCGTTTGAATTCACGAGATTCGCCTTGAAAGGCAGCCTGCCCCCGTTCTGTTTGTATGCATGGTACAGGGCGCGCGCCGTGTTCTTGTTTTTCCCGAAGTAGTAAAGGTGAACGCCGTCGCCGAGCAGGTCGATACAGTAACTGAAGAAGTTAAAAAACGAGTCGTAGTTCAGGACTTTCGGTTTAACGGAATTGCCCCGCACATCCCCGGCCATGTAGGCGGCTCCCAGCGCGCTGTTGTGCAGCACGAGCGCGCACTTGTCATGCATTTTCACAGGAGCGGTGTAATAACGGATTCGTGATTCTTTCAGCAGAAGCGCGGCGGCGGCCATGCGAAGATTCATGAATGTGCCCGACATGAAGGCCGTGCGGCATAGCATGAGGCGAAACATCAGAAGGTCAAAATAGAAGTCGTCAATATAGCTCAGGACGATCTTGCACGCGGATTCCGTCACTGCGCAACGGGGCGCATGGCGAAGCAGAGCGCCGCCGGGCGCGTTTTCGCAGAATTCGGCGAATTTTAGAAAAATGTTGACGCAGTTGCGATACGCCGGATCGCCGTCTTTGTAATAGGAGTAGGTTTCCCTGTCCGTGTAAATGCTGGACACCGCAAACCTGAAAGCTGAAAGCGAATCGCGATCCAGCGGCTCCTCGTCGCGCTGAATTTCACCCGACTCTTTCAGAACCTTCTCAAATTTCACAAACGGAAATTTCGTTATCTCCCCCTCTGCGCCGAACACAGGTCCCGTGTCGACGACTTCATGAGTCGCGCCGGGGGATGCTACGAGCGCCGCATTTTCACGCGCTAGATGCTCCGCCACCGTTATGTCGGTCTCTCCGGAGCGAAGATAATGCGACTTCGGCTTGAGAACGGCGCGCAGGTTTCCGATGTTTCTCTCGACGGCGTCGAGATCGAAAATGTCGCGTCGGACGACGCCCCTGCCTATTTCCCGCCGCACGGCGTTCAGCGCGTCTTCGAGCGCGTCAATGAAATCAGCCGGATCGCCGAACGCCGCTGAATCAGACGCTCGAGCGCGAGGCTCCATGTCGCCGCCCACATAAACCGAACTGTAGGACAATTTGCAATGATTACATCGCGGCTTGCGGCAGGTGTGAATGCAGCCGGAATTCGTTACGCGTGGCAGCGCGACGGTGATCGACCTGCGGTAATAATCCGCCAGTTGATCCGCGAACGTGTCCCCTTCGTCTATAAAGATATGATCCGGCAGTTCGCCCAAAATGACCGACAGATTATGGTCGATGAGAAACACGAACGGAGCTGCTACTATGTCGGCTCGTGGCGCTATCAGCATTGATAGAGTCCGCAGGCACATCCGGGGCGCTCCCGGCTCCTTGTCAA
>JAKQPS010000185.1 GCA_029564595.1 bacterium
GATAGAGAATTCCCTGTTGTTTCTAGATTCTTTTTCACTTCCTATTGCCGCGCATTAGAAATCTACGAGGTGAATACCATGCCAAAACATACGGCTGATTCTTCCTGATTCTAGGGTTCTATTGACGAATCCGGGTTTAATGCTTCCTTAATCGCTCCCGCTTCTCTTCTGCTTAATATTCTTTCAGGAGTAAACTTCCTTAACCCAACAGGAAATCTTGCAATAGAGCCTTTTTTAAAACTAAACATCTCATATTCCGAATATGGCAGTATACCACGAGGCATTCTTCTGAGAATAAACACATCGTCAGTTACCATACTCAAATAATCCATATAGTGACTGTTAGCTTTCTTCTCTTCGCTATCACTATCGTATATTGTCGCATCGCGGCTTTCTTTTTTGTCAAAACCTATTTCTCGAACGATTACGGAACTATCATTCGCGTCATGGCTCTTTTTATCTAATACAACGTACACCCTGTCGTTTCCTGATATTTCGATATCGAAAAGATGCGGAGTAATTCCATCTTCGAATTTTACTGATTCAATGAGTTCTCCCGATTTATTGATCTTTTGAATCGAGAAGTCCCTCATATATGCATAAATATTGTCTTTGCTGTCGATTGCAAAAGATAAAAGCACATTGGGGTTGGAAGCTTTATCTTTCCGTTCATCAGCAGAACCGCCTGCTATGAGCGAAACTTTAATCTCAGTTATCTTTTTTCCGTCTTTAGAGTATTTCTGAAGTTCTCCTGTTGAGCGGCCATATATCAAGTTGCCTTTACTATCGAACGCAAAGCTGTTGCCTAACATATATCCGGTCGTATTACAGTTTGATTTCTCCTTTGCGATTGAAAATACAGGCTCTCCGCCGTTATTCATATTAAACAAAGAGATGGCATGGTCAGTGTTTTCTATCAAGTATGATTTTCCGTTCGTGTCGCTGATTATCTTTGCATTCGAAATGTTTTCGTATTCGTTTGAAGATATCTGCGCGCCTGTTGTTAAACTGTATTCCGACACTTTTAGCGTCTTGTCCCTTATGGCAAGAATAAATATGGAATCTTTTTTAACATGATAATCTAGCGCTAAGTTGGCCGGAACAGAATAAAATGCAGCATAGCTGTATGTGGCGGCAAAATACAAAGCGCTTAGCGAAAGAAAAAAGACGCTAAATATTTGAGCGGCTTTTCTAAGCGCGCGATTTTTGACGTAATCGACACAAAAGGAAAACACGACAAGTAAAAACGACGATGCAAATGCCATTATTGGCAAAAGCAAATACATCATAATTCTGTCGTTGCTATTAAGCGATAATACGCCCTTTAACTTTACAAATTTTAAGATTACTGAATAATCATTAGATATTATCAGATTAAATGCGCCAATTAAATTGATGATAAGGCATATCGCTGAATAAAGAAACAATCCTCTAAAAAGGCTCGTTCTGTTAACCGCGCTGAGAGAAACTGCGCCGATGTAAAACAAAAACACAGACGCAGGCAATGCTAATAGATGCCCCGAATTCGCATGTTTTAAAACAATGGTAATAAGCGTTTGCAGAGAGAGCGCGTAGGCGATACAAACAATGTTCTTTACAAGTCCGGCGCTACTTTTGAAGGCGGAAGCGAGAAGATGGACTACAAGCGCTTTCAAAAACAGCTCAACTGCGACACTTATCAGAATCGACAACGTTATGATTGCCCAATGATAACCTTGCTTTTCCCATAAATTCCAGCTCAGAATCAATCCTGCGCCCCAAATTATCAACAACGGCGGCACAACAGCCCTGATTCCGGCGCGCTCCCTAATTTCATGCCCGATTACATAAGGAAACAAAGGAAACAGAAATAATGTTTTTAATTGGGATGACACAGAATAGCTTGCAGACATCCGCCATAACTCCATCGTCGTCGAGTTTACAATACTTGACTATCAGCTCTTTATTATACTGGTATTTTAAATATTTGCATTTGCCTTGAGTCAATTTTGCAGTTTCTTGCGAAACGCTAATTTGCCCGCTTAAATAAATTATCGCCAAAAGATGGCGGGTTAACCGCCGTCGGATGGCGCATAATCGGTTGACAAACGCTTGCTATTTGCAGAATCTATTGTTCAACAATTCACACGCGATGCGATTTTGCGAGACCTCCACTCAGCACGCGGTCTTCAATGATAGTAGCTATGCGCGCAAAAGGTCGTTTATGCGCGGCTACATCGAGAGGTATTCGACGCGGCGCAGGATGTTGTTGATAACGACCGGCCATGTGTACTGCCCGGCTGTTTTGTGGGCCTCGCGCTTAATGCCGTCCTTGAGATGCGGATTGTCCACCAAATACTGGAGATAGACGACAAGCTCGCGGGGGTCTCCCGTCTGCACTGTGACCGCGTTGACGAACGGGATGGAGTATTCCTCCCCGGTTTCGCCGGTGAAGGCGATGCCGCCGGAGGCCATCACTTCGAGGCCGACGAGGCCGAACGGCTCGAAGCCGCTGTTGGCGAACACGCAGTCGCAGCAGTGATAAAGCAGCCGCACGAAGTCCTCCGGCAGGAAGAATCGCAGATGGAGGATGTCCGCTTTCGGGGCGCTCGCGATCAGGTCGATGCACTGTTCGACGGTGGGGCGGCTGCTAGGGGAAAGCACGTCCGCCACCGAAAGGCCGCGCGCGGCGGCAAGGTCGAACACTTCCCGCGCGTGCGGCTCCAGCCCGCCTCTGAACAGGAATGTCGATCTGACGCCTCTCTGTTTGAGAATCGCCGCCGCCTCGACCGCCTGCGTCCACCTCTTGGCCGGGTCGAACCGCCCGATCTTCAGCGCCTTTATCTCTGTCGGGTGCAGGGACAGCGCCGCCTTCAACTGCTTGACCCGCTCCGGGTCGTGTTGTTCGAGCATCCTCTCCGGTATCCCGTTTGGCAACACCAGAGATTCAAGCCCCTTTTCGGCCAGCACCTGCTTCATGAACTTGCTCACCGTGGTGATTCTCGCCACGTAGCATAGCCTGCCCCAGTTTATCTTATGGAAAGACATCGTGTTGTTGGCGTTCCATAGGAATACCGACTTGTCTCTTATGCCGTGCCAGTTGAGAAGGTCGGAGAGGTGGCACTGCGCCTCGACGGTGTGCCATTCCTCGGCCATGACGATAATGTGTTTGCCCGCGGCCGCGGCGGGACGCGCTATGTTTTCCAGAACGAAATAGGGGACTGACCCGGCGTAGTCGTTCACCTTGTTGTCTTCCCCGTCGTAAACGCCGGACGGGTGATGGGCGCTGATCCACTGGCACCAGCGGTGGAGCGTGTATTTTCCGTTTTCGAGTGACTCGCGTCCGGGCAGAGAGGGGTCGCCGATGAAGAAAAGGTGAGTCTCGAAGCCGAGAGCGCCGAGGGCTAGCCCTAGGTTGTGGACGCGGGTTCCCAGCCCTCCCGCCTGCGAATAGGGGTCAGGCCCTTCGAAAGACAGAAGGACGAAAACGGCGTTTTCAGGGGTGATGTTTACGCTCATGGAAGACGCTCCTTAAGGTTGTTGAACCGCAACGGAGACGGCTGTTAGCCGCCGCTGTTTATTCTCTCACATTTTTTGGATGAGTTCAACCCGGAGGGGCCGCGGCGGGCGCGCGCGTCACTTGTCGAGAGCGTATCTTATGGCTTTAACAAGGTCGTCCAAGCCGAAGGGTTTCTGCAAATAACCCGCCGCCCCGTCCGCCAGAGTCGCGCTTGCCTGTCCGTCTCTGCTGAAACCCGAGCAGACAATCACCTTGGCGTCCGTCTTTATCTGTCTGAGGCGTTTGAAGACGTCCGCTCCGTCCATGTCGAGCATCATCATGTCGAGTATGACTAGGTCAAGTTCGTCGCGCATACGCTCAAAAATAGAAATGCCACCGGCGCCCGTGTTGGCTGAGACGGGGCTGCAACCCTCGGATTCCAGCACTTCGCAGGCCATTTCGAGGAAGTCGTGGTCATCGTCGATGACAAGAATTTTCTCGCCGCGGCAGCGCCTGCCGCCTCTTGAATCTTCGTCCATCCGCTCATCGGCAACTTCGCCCGCCGGAATGTGGACGTCGAAAACGGTAAACTTTCCGACTTCGCTCCGGGCATCGATCCAGCCGCCGTGATTCTTGATTATCCCGTGCGCTATGGAAAGACCCAACCCTGTTCCCTTGCCCGGCTCCTTCGTTGTAAAAAACGGATCGAAGATAGCGCCGATGATATCCGAAGCGATGCCCTGCCCCGTGTCCGCTATCGAAACGACGCAGAACTCTCGCGGGCCGGAAGGTCCGGCAGCCGCGTCTGCGGGCGGCTCGGCGGTCTTGGCGAATGTTTTAAGCCTTAAAGATCCTCCGCCGGGCATTGCGTCCGCGGCGTTGAGGCAGATGTTCAGAACTGCCTGATGTATCTGGGTTTGGTCGACAACCACAGGGGGAATCCCGTCGTCGAATTCAGTTTCAATTTTTATTTTCTTGCTGATGCTGCGCTTGAGGATGTCGACCACCTCTGCGACAACGTCGTTCAGGATGGCAGGTTTCGCCTCGATCTTCTCCTTGCGGGCGAATGTGAGGAGCTTCATTGTGAGGTCTTTTCCTCTTCGGCAACACCTGTATATTCTTTCGTATTTGGCGTAATTGGAGTCGGCGGGGTCTATTGAGCAGAGGGCGGCGTCGGCGGTTCCCATGACGACCGCCAGCATATTGTTGAAGTCGTGAGCGATTCCGCCCGCAAGAGCGCCGAGAGCCTCCATCTTCTGAGCCTGCATCAGTTGCGATTTCAGAGACTCTTCCATCTGAATGGCGGCTCCGCTCATCCGCCGCGCTCTCAGCTCGGCTCCAAGCTCTCTCGTCAGCAGGCCCAGCCGCTCCGTCCTCTCCGCGTCGAACGCCCCGGAGTATGGAGCGTACAACATGATGCCGCCTTCGATTTCCCCTTCCACGCTCAACGGCAGAGCTAGATTCGAGGCGTAACCGAGTTCCAACGCGTAGTCCCTCCACCGCCTGAATCCATCGTCGGCGGCGAGGTCGGAATACCCGAAAGGTTTTCCGTCGAGAATAGCCCTGCTCATGGCGCATTGAGCGTCCGGGCTTTCCGGCCGCCTGATGTCCAATTCGAGGCCGTCCAGATAGTTGTCGGCTTTTCCTGCTCGCGCTCCGGGTTTTATCTTCCCCTCGGAGTATGCGCCATGCCACGCCATCAAAATGCCGAAGTTGTCCACGATTCCCTTGAGGAAAACTTCCAGAAGCTCTTTCTCAGGCGCGTCGTCCTCAACCCCTCTCATTTCAGCGACGACGGACTGATACGCGCTGAAGTCCTTGAGCGACTTCTCAACCCATTTGAAATCAGAGATGTTGTGAAAAACGCCTTGATTTATCTGCCTGCCGTCTATCTCCATGACTGATGACGAAATAAGCACCGGTATCCTGCGCCCGTCGGAAGTTATCACTTCCGCTTCGATGTCGAACGCGCCTTTTTCAACGACGTGCGTTTCAAACACTTTCTTGTAGTAACGCTCTTCTACGGGAGGGTGGAGAATGGATTGCGGAGCGCCTATGATTTCGCTCCTGTCCCTAGCGATGAGCTTCTCGGCGGCCTTGTTGCAGTTTATAAGAGTTCCCGTCTGAGCTTCCGCCCAGAATATCGCGTCCCGCGCCTCCTCGAAGGCGAGCCTGAATTCCTTTTCGCTTTTTTCCGCCTTCTTGGCGGATTCGGATATTTTTACTATGTCTTCTTCGAGCCGCCGCTTTGCCGCGTCCAGCTCCTCCGTGCGCTCTCCGACAAGATGCTCCAGCCGCTCCTTCATCCGCAGAAGCTCTTCCTCAGCCTGTTTCCTGTCATGCACGTCCACCGCCATCTCGTATCTGACCAGCCTGCCGTCAGGCCACTCGATAGCCCTGTCTATGCACCTGTACCATCTGCCGACTGCTTGATTATTGAACTCCCAGATATGCGTTTTCCCGACGTTCTCTCCGAATATAAGCCCGTTCGTGCAGAAATCGCACGGCGAGTCTAGGTTCTGAAAAGCGGCGTAGCACTTCCTGCCGATTACATTTCCGAATAACTTTTCGATGGCTTTATTTGCATATAGAACTTCATAAGTGTCGGGGTCGGCAATGTAAACCACCTCGTCTATCCCGTCTAGGATGGCGCGCAATTGCGACTCTCGAGACTGCGTTTCTTTGGCGTCCCTTTTTGTGTCTTCTACGCCCATTTCTCTGTTCAAATCCTTTATCAATCGTTATAACGCGGTCATTCAAACCGTAGAAAAACATTATAAAAAACGGCAAATTGTCTGCGTTAATTATAACAAGGGAAGGCTAAACAAACAAGCCGCAACAGTCTGCTAGGCCGCAGGCGGTTTCCTATTCGCCGTCAATCCGCAGAGAGCGATTTTCCAATCCTCAGGAACGCTTCCGTGTACGGCCTCAGCTTTCCGGGGTCTCCGTCCACTTTGATATTTCCTGAGAGAAAGACCCTGTATATGCTGTCGCCCGCCTGAAGCTCTTCCCAGCCCTTCTCGGTGAAGATGACCCTCGCCTCCTCCACCACCGTGCGGGAAGGGACAATCTCCAGTTTGCCATCCCGGATGACCGCGGCTATAGGCTCTTTGCCGGGATACTCGAACGTCACCACCGTGTTCAGCCCTTTCGCCATCTTCAAGTATGCGGAGTCCGCGTTGATTCTCTTGGCGGCGGCGACGAACGTGTCGCGCGCGAAGGGGGCGGCTTTGCCGAGAGGTCGTTTGCCCATCAGCAACCTGACGAGCGTGACGAACGCGTCGACAAGCTCCTTCTCGCGGGACGCCTTGGCTTCTTTTGGCCGCCGGGGGGCCGGGAGCGGGGCCGGGCTTGCGCTCTCGAACTCCGCGGCGTATTTCTTCATCAGCCTCTTTATCGCCGGGGAGTCGTACTCGCTGATTTTCACTTCGCGTTTTTCCTTGATCGAGCGCTCGGCGGCCATGCACACCACCATAGACTCGCGCGCGCGCAGAAGGCTCGCGAACGGCTGCCGCCTGTCCCTCATCCTCTGGACGAATTCGACGTGCTGAATGTGCGCGCCGATGTGCCCGATGCCGAGGTTGTCGCTGACGTAGTCCACGGGAACCTCCCGCATCATCCCCTGCGGCCCGCCTCCCGCGTTCAACGTCACATCCCTCTTCGCCAGCGCGTGCGACCCGTTCGAGCCGATTATCCCTATCTCAAGCCCTTCCAGAGGGTCCACCTCGTACATGCACAGTCCGAGGTTCGCTCTCGCCCCGTTTTCGTACTCCACCAGCACGAACGCGTGATCCACTATGTCGGGATTCTTTATCATCAGGTTCTGGTCCGGCGCGTACGAGCAGTTAACCTTCACGCTCTTGCCCTTGACCACGTGTTGGCCGCCCATCGCGAAGACTCTAGCGGGCCGACTCCGGATAAACCAACTAAACAGGTCGAAGTGGTGGCAGTTCTTGTCCAGCAGCGCGCCGCCCGACTTCTCCGTCTCGAAAAACCACTGCGTCGGGAAGTTGTCGCGGTACTCTTTGCAGTAAGCCATCATCACATCGCCGAAATCGCCCTTCTCCACCATCGCCGCCAGCGTCCGATAAAGATTGCAGTACCTGTACACAAGCCCCACCTGCACGATTCTGTCCGTCTTGAACGCCTTGACGATGAACGCGTCCACCTCTTCGATGTTCGGGGCGATGGGTTTTTCCAGCAGCACGTCCTTGCCGCATTCGATAGCGAGGGCGGCGATAGGCGTGTGGGTGAACGTCGGGGTGCAGACGCACACCGCGTCCAGTTCCGGCATGGCGCAAAGCTTCTTATAGTCGGGGGTGGAAACGACCGAGCTGTCTTTGAGGACGCCCATAGCGCGCTCGCGCGCTTCGTCCCGTTTGTCGCACACCGCCGCCACCTTGCAGTCGGGCAGCTTTTTGAACCCGTTCAGATGCATCATCCCGTTGTCGCCCAGCCCGACTATTCCTATGTTGAATATCTTTCCTTCAGCGGTCATCTTCGCCATCTCCCCGCCTCCTTTAAATGCGTTTCTCTCCAACGGCGTTATTTTAGCCTGCATCTCTAACAATTGCAGGCGGAAAATTAAAAAATGAATGAGACACAAGGCAGAGCATCATTCCTGATTCGTTAATTTTAGATTCGTTTCAACCCGAATCCTTAACTAGGATTCGAGAGCGATTTTTAGATCGGATGAAACGTGAAACGCAAACCGCATTTTTACAGTAGGGGCGGGGTTGCCCCGCCCCAAACTATCGTGGTTATTGGGCGCGGAAACCGCGCCCCTACTGAACAAAAAGGGTGGCGGCAACGAAGCGGTTCGCCGCTTTAAAAACCGCCCGGTTCGTCGGCTCTATGGATGAGTTCGGGTTGAATATTGGCAAGAAGCGGGCGAAGGCATCGCGGAGACGCGCGCTGCCAGTCCCCTCTTTTCGCAATAGGCGGCGGTAATCGGCGTTCCCGCCCTACACAGACGCCGGGAATGAATTCGTGAAGGCAAAATTGATAACTATTATCGTCAGTTCCGAAACGCAGCGAAAAAGAGCAAAAACCGGACGGAGTTATTCTTCTTCGAGGAAGCGTTCGAGGTTTTTGGCGTGGCAGAACTGTTTGAGTTTGCGCAGGGCCTTGGCCTCGATCTGGCGGATGCGTTCGCGGGTGACGCCGAACTCGTTGCCGACGACTTCAAGGGTGCGGGGGTGTCCGTCGATAAGGCCGAAGCGAAGCTCCAGCACGCGGCGCTCGCGGAACCCTATGTTGCTGAGCATGTCCTTGATTTCCTCGCGGAGCGCGGTGTAGGACGCGGTTTCCTCGGTGCGCGGGTTGCGCTTGTCTTCTATGAAGTCTATCAGATGGCTGTCGTCGTCGTCCCCGACGGAGGTGTCGAGAGAGATGGGGACTTTGGAAATCTTTATCATCTCGCGAATCTTGCTCTCGGACATGGAGACTTTTTCGGAGAGTTCCGCGCCTGTGGCTTCTCGGCCAAGCTCTTGGCTGAGTTGGCGGGAAGTCTTGATAAGGCGGCGGATGGCGTCTGCCATGTGTATAGGTTTGCGGATTGTGGCGCCTTGGTCGGCGATGCCCCGGATGATGCTCTGGCGTATCCACCAAGTGGCGTATGTGCTGAAACGGGTTCCCTTGCGGTAGTCGAACTTTTCGACCGCGCGCATGAGTCCGAGGTTGCCTTCCTGAATCAGGTCGAGGAAGGACATATCGACGTGGCCGACGTATTTTTTCGCGATGGAAACGACCAAGCGGAGGTTGGCTTCGATTAGTTTTGCCTGAGCTTCTTCGTCGCCGACTTCAATGCGTTTTGCAAGCTCGATTTCTTCTTCGTGCGTCAGAAGCGGGACGCGCCCGACGTCTTTCATGTAAAGCTGTATAGAGTCATCTATGGGAGCGTCGCCTTCGCTTGCCGGACGAGCCTCGTCTTCAAATATGTCCCGACTATCGAAATCCTCGCCCTGCACAATCGGGTCGCCGTGCTCATCGACTATGGTGACACCTCGCGCGTTGAAGCGCTCCATGACCTCTTCGATGTCTTTTTCCTCAAGTTCCTCGTCGAGGCAAAGGACGTCTATGATATCGTCATAAAGGACCGAGCCTTTTACCTCGGACTCTTTGAGAAGTCTTTCGAGTTCTTTTCCTACAACTTTAGTGGTTCTTTCCATCGTTCTCCACCGGACGCGCGCCGCGTCCGTCGCCGCTATTATAATGTTCTTAAAAAAAGTGTCCGTATTTCGGGAAAAAATGTTTCCCGGACGCCCGGAGCGGGTTATGATATCATGACGGCAGGCGGCGCACAATAGATAAAACAAAAAACATCTGATATAATGACGCGGATTTCATAGCGCCGCGCGCCGGGCCGCATTCAAAACACGCTCGAACCGTGCCGCCCCGCTCTGCTGAAAGGAACGACACATGAAGCTCCTCTCGCACTTCTCTCTATCTATTCTACTATCCGCGCTTGCGCTTGTTTTTTTGCCCTTTTTCGGCGAATGCGCGGAAATTAAGGAGCGGGAATATGCGCCGGCGGCGGACCTGCTTAGAGAAGAAGCGGCGGCTTTTCTATCCGAAATAGAGGTTTCCAAGGCTGCGGCCCCGATGTTCAGGGAGAAAATCCGCGCCGCGCTCGACGGCCCCGGCTCAGTGTGTCCGGTGGATTTCGCGGCGCTCGTAGCCTCGCTGGACGTCACTGCGTCCGAAGTTTCCGCCGCTATGGACGAACTCAAAAAGCTCCTCCCGGAGCGCGACAGGATCGCGCTTCTGCTCGCGGAGGCTGAAAGCAAGTCGCAGACCGACTACGCTTTCCGACTGAAACTGAGACTTGAGAATATCGACGCGAGGATTTCCGACGCGGACGCGATGGCGGCGGAGATTCTTCCGGAGTCTCTGTCGCGGTTCATCGCGCTTTTCGACAGGCACAAAGGAATAAGCTGTCCCGAAGGGATGGTATTCATCGACGGGACGTTCTGCGTGGACGCGCATGAGGCGCCGAACAAAGAGGGAGAGCGCCCGGCGACGGGGCTGAGTTGGGTTGCCGCGGCGAAGTTCTGCGAGGAAGCCGGGAAAAGGCTGTGCAAAGGCGGGGAATGGACGCGCGCATGCGCCGGGCCCGCCTGCGCCCCGAACAGAATCAACATGCCGGACTTCAACGCGTCCGCCTGCAACGCCGCTCTCAACATGACCCCCGCGACCGGGGTTTATGTATCCGGCTCGCGCCCTGAATGCGTGTCTCCCGAAGGTGTGGCGGATATATTCGGGAACGCGTGGGAATGGACGAACGAGAACTATAAGGATAGATATAAGACGCTCAGAGGCGGTTCCGGAAGCGCCGACCCGGCCCCGACTTGTGAAAACAGCGGGTGGGGGCTGCCGGGAACTTCTAGAAGTTACTCCGGGGCAAGGTGTTGCGCCGATCCCGCGGTTCAGCCGCCGCCCTCCCCCGCTCCGGAACAGACTGCGGACGACGCGCCCCAGACTGATACTGAAAAATCTCAACCGCCGCAATGAGCCGAAACTGCTGAGCCGGCGAGCTATCAGGAACTGCGGACTTGTACGACTTCCGACTATCAGAAAGATTTCCATGTCAGCCGGGCGAACTGTTCGAGCGCACGCTGCACAATTTCGACGAGTATGAGAAATACGCGCCGAACGTGACCCGCGTGGAAGTGATATCGCGGGAGCCGATGGCGGACGGCAGGGAATTTATCACCGCGCAGATATTCGCGAGGGCGGCGATTCCCGCGCCGATACGGGCGGTCTTCAACATGTCGCCGGAGATGAGTTGGAAGGAGTATTACACCGCCGACGTGGCGAACAGGACCGTCGACTGGCGGGTTGAAACGCCGGTGTTCACCGAGCATGTGGACTGCGGGGGAACATCGTCCGTTACGGAGTCGGCGGGCGGCTGCGAATTGCGAGTCGCCGGCTCTATGAAGATTAACATAGACGGAGTCCGGGGGATACCGCCTGCGGTGGCGCGAGCGGTGTGCGGGATGCTCGAACCTTTTATCGGAAACATGGTGACGCTGAATTTGAAGAAATATTTCGGGGCGGTGCGGCAGGCGATGGAGAAAGAAGCGGAGAAAAAGCGAAAGCGGACTTGAGGAACGGATTGGACAACCGAGCTGAATACACGCCTAAAGGAATAGCGTTCGCGCCGAGTTACGAGTGTCCCGGGGGCTGCCTTCATTGCAACATCCCGTTCGATAGAATAGACGCGAAGGCGGAACTGGACGCGGGGTCTGCGGCGCGGGCGTTGCGCGAGGCGAAGGCGATGGGGCTTCATTCGTTCCAGTTTGTGGGCGGAGAGCCGACATTGCGCGGGGACTTCATGGTGGAAGTTGTCGCGGAAGGCAGGCGGCTGAGCATGAAGCCGCACAGGCCGCCTACGAACTGCGCGACCGCCGCGCGCCCGGAGTATCTGAGGGATTTGTTTGCGAGGTTGAAGCAGGCAGGGTTCACCGCCGGATTCCGCGTCAGTTGCGACGAGTTTCACGGCCGGGTTCCGCCGGAGAGCGTTGCGGGATTCATAGTGACGGCGGCGGATTATTTCGACCTGACGAGGTTCGCGATAGGCTGCTGCGACAAAGACGAGGGACGCTCGCGCGCGCGGCTCGAACGCGTCGCCCGGGCGATGTCCGAAATGGGGCTGGAGTCCCGCGTCGGAGCGGCGAAAATGGAAACCGCGCGAGGGAGCATCAAGCTCGGCTTCTGGGCTCCCACGCGGCCCACATGGAAGTCTCTGCCCGACTCAGAGTTTGTTTTCAGGGACGTCGCCGATGAGGATGCCGGAGCAGGCGCCCCCCGCGACGGCTCCCCCGCGCCCATAACCCGCTTCGGATGCCTCGGCCCGCTCGGCGTCGGTTATGTCTGGATCGACCCCGACGGCAACGCCAGAGCCTGCTGCGGCAATGCCAACTTGTTCTCTAATAAATTGATTATCGGCAACATACACGCCGAGCCGCTCGCCGCGATAATCGACCGCGCGCGACGCGACCCCGCCATAAGCGCCCTTGCGGAAGGCGGCCCGGTCGCCCTCGCCGCACAAATGGGACTTAGCGCCCTGCTCGACAGGAAATACACCCACCGCTGCGAGCTGTGCGCCGCCGTCCTGAACGCCTGATTCATGTTGTTAGGATATTCGCAAGCGAGGCTTCAATGAAATCTCTCAGCGCGACAAAACAGCGGGATTCAGATACTATTCCCTATCCAATAATTCTATGAATTCATCTGTCGTAAGAACTGCTTTGGCTATCAGTTTTCTAAGCAGGCCGCGCTTGACATCCTTGTTGCCGTGAACCGGCACGGTCAAATTGCATGCCATGCCGTCTTTCTTCAGCGTCACATGGCTGCCTTCAACTCTTGCTACGCGCCACCCGTTTTTCTGAACGCTTTTATCGCTTCTTTGCCCGATATGACCGGCAGTTTGCCCATGTCACAGAGCTACCTCAAGAACTTGTTGCTTGATATTTAGTTTTTCTGGAATGGAACCGTATTCGGCTTTCAGCCAGCCGCGTATCGCTTCTTTGATATTCTCCACGGCCTCTTCAACCGTATCCCCCTGCGAGGCGCAACCCGGAAGAGCCGGACATTCAATCACATATCCGCCGTCCTCTTGGTCTTCTTCAATGAACACATTAAACTTCAACATGGCTCCACCTCGATTGTCGATCCGGCCTTTACAATAATATTGTAAGCCTATCTGGCGTTTCTTTCCAGCGAGAAGCCTCTGCGAGCTTTGCGCCGCCGTCCTTAACGCCTGACGCGCCGCGCTTAGGAGGATCGTTCGCGCGTTCTTGTGCGGCGCGCCTCCTTTCTCTATAATCTTCCCAACATTTATTTTGCGAGGTTTTTCATGAAACCGACATTCACGTTCGACGAATCCATTCTGAACAACGACGACAAGTTCTCGGACAAGTTTTTCAAGCGCTTCAAACTGCGCCACGCGCCGGAACCGATTGTGCTCAAAGACGGCATCAGAAAGAACTACAGGTTCCCCACTTTCTACAGCGACGTCACATGCGCGATGGCGATCTTTATGTGCGACTACGAGAAAGCGAAGAAAATCATGCCGCACCCGAAGGTGAAGCCTGTGAAGATGACGCTGGGCCGCTCGATCGTCGCGTTCTCGTGCTACGAATACAAGAACGTGATGGGAGTGCCGCCCTACAATGAAATCGCAATGACAATCCCCGTGATGGTGGACTCGCAGGCGGACATCCCGGTGCTGCCGATGGTAATGTCCAATCTGTTTAAGGAGTTCGGATACTATGTGTTCTCGATGCCGGTGACATCCTACGAAAACCAGTTGAGGGGCAATAATATCTGGGGGCTTCCTAAGGTGACGCAGGAGATCGAGATATACGAAGAGGACGGGGACTGCGTGACAATCGCCAAAGAGGAGTCGGGAAAGGAATACCTGCGGGTGCGCGTCCCCATTGAAGGAAACGCGGAGGCATTCGACGTGAAGTCCAACCTGTACACCCGGCTGGGAGACAGGTTCCTGCAGAGCGAGACGAACTTCAAGGCGACATTTCGGGTGAACAAAAACATGGGCCTTCTGCTGAAAAAGGGCGCGGAGCCTGACAGAGAATATCTGTGGTTCGGCGACAGCCCGTCGGCGCGGATTCTCAACGAACTGGACATCGAACGGCAGCCGTTCCAGTTGAGGTTCGCTAGAGGCATGAACAGTTGTTTTGATTTGCCCAATACAAAATACAAATCGCCAATTCAGTTTTAGCCTGAGCGCGCGGAGGATAACGACAATGATGAAGCTGGTATTTTTCGGAGCGGGAGCCGTCGGGGCGTCCGTCGGCGGCTGGATAGCTGAAAAACACGAAGAAGTGTATTTCGTGGACAAGCCGGAGATTGTCGACAGACTCCGCGAGGATGGCGTCACATTCTACCAGCAGGGAGAAGAGAAGCGGGCCGTGAACGTGAAGGTGAAAGCGGCTTGCGACATCTCGGAAATCGAAGACCCGGACGTCATAGTGGTGTCGGTGAAGAACTACAGCCTCGACCCCGTGGCGAGCATGTTGAAAGACAAGGTGGGCGACCTGCCGATAATTGTCGCGCTCCAGAACGGCGTTGAGAACCAGAAAATTCTTCCAAAATATTTTTCCCGCGTTCTGTACGGCGTGATATGTTACAACGCGTGGCTGGACAAGCCGGGGACTGTGGGCTTCCAGAAGCGCGGGCCGATCGTGCTAGGCGCGCTCGACGACGAAATGAAGTTCGAGTCAAAAATGGTCGCGCGCGTCTTCAACAAAGGCGTCGAAACGATTGTCACGCCGCACATTCAGGACGCCGCCCACTCGAAAATAATCATCAACCTGACCAACTCGCTGACCACGCTCGTTGGTCACAAGTTCCGCGAGATATCCGACCCGGCCCTGTTCCAGAAGCTGTTGACCAACCTGACGTATGAAGGCGTGCAAGTGGTGAAGGCCGCCGGATACGGCGAGTGCAAACTCGGCGGCATGCCGTCTTGGATGGTGATGGAGATGGCCACGAAGCTGCCGCCATTCATCTCAAAACCCATCTTCGACAAGAACGTCAAAAAGATGGTCGTCAGCAGCATGGCGCAGGACATCATCCAGCGCGGCGGCGGAGATTCCGAACTGGACACGATAAACGGGCGAATAATCGAGTTGGCGGATCAATTCGGCGTGGACATCCCATACAACCGGGCGGTGTTCAAGATGTGCAAAGCCGAGTTCGCCAAGCCCAAGTTCGAGCCGCTCGACGTGCGGGACGTCTGGGCCGAAGTCAGCAAAAACATACGGTAGAAACAGCGGCCCGGCGGGTCGCCCGCATCATGAGCGTATCGCCTAGCCTAACGCAATATATCACATTATCCCATTCTATTCAGCGAGCCGTGTTGCGTATGCGCAATCAACGAGTCTTGTTCAATCTGGGGTCAGGGCGCGAGAACGTGGAATGTGTAATCTTTCCCCATCGGCGCGCCGAACATGTCGCGGATGGAGTCTTTGACTGTCACATCGAAGCGCGAATCTGCGGGAAGGTCGGCGGCGGGACGGAACTGCAACATGTTGTGCCCGTACGACCAGTGAAACGCGCCATCAATGCGCGCGCCGTTCGGCCCTGTCACGAACACTGTCTCCGGAGTTATTGAACTCTGGTCGTATTTCTCGGAGAAGAAAATATTGATTGACGAATCGACTGTCCCGGCGCGGCGGGATATAAGCGCGCCGCCGTTTTCGGGATATGTCGCGAACACTAGATCAACCGGAATATCGTTTAGTTTTTTCCATCGCGCCTCCCAGTAAAGGGCGGTGAGGCGTCCGAGGTGTTCCACTCCGCCGGGGGCCTGCATATAGTTGGCCGCGCCCCACGGTATCTTCTGCCTGACTATTTCCGATTCGTTCTTGTGAAGTATCTTTGTGCCCTCAAAAGCCAGATAGAGGAACCTGAGACCTGAAATCATCTGGCGGCGGATGTCCGGCCACGGAGCGCCGAGTTTTTCGTAAACTTTTTCAAGATGCGATACGGGGGTAAGGCGCGCGGGGTTGCCCTTGAGACGCGCGGCGGCGGACAACTCGTTCCTGCCGTGTTCTCCCATGCACACCATGTCCAGCCCCCGGTCGACGTCGTCCTGCGTCCCGCCGTCGGCCTCCGTCACTTTCTCTATGAAAAGGTGGTCGAACACCTGATCCTCGAACCCGTGCGCCATCGCTCCGAGCAGATGCGCGATCAGCCTCTCGTATTCAGGATGCGACGGCCCGATATCGTTCCTGATGTAATCAATGTATCCGTTGTGGAACTCCGACCAGTGGGAGTATTCGCCGTACTTGTTGCCGCCCGCGTATCCGCTGTCCGGATACCACGACGCCCAGAGAACGATATCCCTGTTTCTTTCCAGCAACCTTTTTAGTTCCGGGTCTGAGACGTTCGAGACGGCTTTCTCGGACATGAACATGTGGAGAGTTCCGCCGGCGGCCAGAGCGGCGGAGCCTGCCGCGAGCGCCGCAGCGGCGACGGCTATAGCGCAGATTAATTTCCTCATATTCGCTAGCTCCCGCGCGGGCCGTTGTTCGCCCGCGATGTCTTATTTCATTGATTATATGGAGAGGGGATGCGCGCCGCCAACATGTTTTTCAGAAACACGGGGCAGCGCGCGCCGGCGGCGCGGCGCGGAGTCTCTATCGGTTTTTTCTCGTTTAATATAAAATCTATCGGGGAGAGAAGCGGCGCAAGCGCGCCGGGGGAACGGAATGAAACTGAAATCCACGGAAAGGCTTCATGTCGCGGTGGTCGGAGCGACGCACGGCGCGGAAGCGGCGGCGGGCGAACCGGGGTATCCCGGCGGGGCGGCGCGCGCGGCGCGGCTGTCCGTCTGCCTGACGGGCCTCGGCTGCCGTGTGTTCCACCTTTCGTGCGCGGGACTGGACTCTGCGGGCGCGGGGCTTATCAACGAACTGGCGCGGCGCGGCGTGAACGTGGACTTCATGGAAAGGGCCGAGCCTTCGGCTCCCGGTTCCCGTCCGGTGATGACCAACACCGCCCTGCTTGCCGCCCGCGCGATGATTTCTTCCTGCCACCTGATGGCGGTAGTCCCGGATATTCCTGAAGAGACATTTGATTTCGCATTGCGAGTAGCGCGGCATTTCGGCGTGCCTGTTCTCTGCGCGGCGGCTCCCGGCTGCGATTACATCGGGTCGCGCATGAGGATGTTGGACGTGCTGGTGGCCGGGGACGACGCGACGCTTGAGTTGTCGCGCATACGGCCGTCGGACATGGAAACAGCCGAGGAAGCCGCCGACTACTTTTTGAAAAAGGGAGCGGGAGCCTCTGTGATATATCACGGGGCGCGCGGGGCGACCGCCGGATGCGAAATCCGAGAAGCGGCCCACTATCCCGCGCCCGTGCGCGAAGGGCAGTTCGGAGAGCAGTCGGAAGACATGTTCGCGGCGGCGCTCTGCTGCGCGTTGACGCTCAGGCGGCCGCTGCCCGACGCGGCGACGTACGCGATAGCGGCGGCGGCAGCCGCAGCCGGGGCGCCCCCCGATGCGACTCCGCCCGGACACCGCGAGATAACTCAAAAACTGGCTCCATCCAGACAGTCGAGGTAGAAGACATGGGAAAAATGATATCCGAGATCAAAGAGCAGCCCGCCGCGCTGGAGAGGTTGCTGAAAGGCGAACGCCGCAATATTGCCGGGATAGCGGACAGGATACGGAAGCTGGACCCGGCCTTCCTGTCTCTGGCGGCGCGGGGCAGTTCTGACAACGCGGCGACATTCGGCAAGTATCTCATCGAGTGCGAGAACGGCCTGACATGCTCGCTGGCCGCCCCCTCGGTTCACACCGTCTATAAGAAAAAGATAGACATGCGGCGCGGAGTCGTCATCGGCGTCTCTCAGTCCGGCGAGGGCGACGACATAAACGAGACGCTGAGGCTCGCGCGGGCCTCAGGAGCGTACACCATCGGAATCACCAACACCCCCGGCTCCGCAATGGCGGCGGTAGCGGACGACGTGATACTGCTGCGGGCGGGCGTGGAAAAAGGGCTGGCGGCGACGAAGACCTACACCTGCCAGCTCATGGCCATGATGATGCTTTCGGCGTCGCTCGCCGGAGACCGCGCCCTGCTGGCCGCGCTCGACGGTGTCCCGGACGCCGTAAACGAAACCCTCGCGGTGGAGAGCCGCGTGCGCGAGATAACCGAGCGCTACAGATACATGGAAAGGTGCGTCATAATCGGGCGCGGGTTCAATTACGCGACAGTCAAAGAGGCGGCGCTGAAACTGATGGAGACGAGCTACGTGGTGGCGCAACCGTTCTCCACCGCCGACTTTATGCACGGCCCGATAGCGATGACCGGCGCGGGCTTCCCGGCGTTCGTCTGCGCGCCGTCAGGCCGCATGGCCGCTCCCATCCGCAAACTCTGCGGCGAACTGAGGGACAAACAACTCGAAACTGTCATCGCGTCGAGCAACCCGGCCACTCTCAAACTCGCCTCTAAAGCGATTCGCATGCCCGTCGACTGCGGCGAGCTTGTCAGCCCCATTCTCTATATCGTTCCCTTCCAGTTTTTCGCAAACTTCCTTTCGGTCGCCAGAGGGCTTGACCCCGATAATCCGAGGTTCCTCAAGAAGGTGACAAAAACGCTCTGACACTGGAGAGACAACTTGAAAACTATAGCTTACAACGGCAGGGTGATAGCGCCCGGAACCGCGCCGGAGACGGGATATGTCGCGGCGGCGGACGGGATAATTGAGAAGGTCGGGACAGGAGATCCGCCGGAGACGCCCGGCGCGGAGATGATAGACGCGCGCGGCGGCTGGATCGCTCCCGGACTCGTCGATATCCACACGCACGGGTTCGGCGGACACTGGGGGTTCTTCAAGGCGGACGAACTGCTGGACATGGCGAGCGCGCTGCCCGCGCGGGGAGTGACTGCGTTCGTGCCGACCACCGTGTCCCTGCCCCACCCCGCAGTGCTCGGCGCGGTCAAAGCGGTCAAAAGCGCGATGGCAAGTCAGGCGGAAAATGCGTCGGAAGCGCCCGCCGGAGCGCGCGTCCTCGGCGTCAACATCGAAGGCCCGTACATCAACCCGGCAAAAGGCGGCGCGCATATTCCGAGCGCCATCCGGCCTGCCCCCGAAAAGGAAGTGGAAGAGATATTGAGCGAGGCCGGCCCGGCGCTTCTGATGATGACTCTCGCCCCGGAGATTGCCGGCGGAATGGAACTGATAGACAAGCTTGTCGCCGCCGGCGTCCTCCCCGTTGTCGGCCATAGCGACGCCACAGCCGCGCAGACCCACGAGGCCGCCCGGCGCGGCGCGACCCATTTCACGCACCTATTCAACGCCGTCCGCGCTTTCCACCAGCGCGAACCCGGCTGCGCGTTCGCCGCCCTCGCCGACCCCGCTATGACCGTCGAACTGATACTCGACGGCAAACACGTCCACATCGACGCGGCGAAAATTGCGTTCGCGCTGAAATCCGCAGACCGCATGGCCCTCGTCACCGATTCCATACACGCTGCGGGAATGCCCGACGGGGAATACGACGTGTGGGGATTCAAAGTGAATGTGAAAGACGGCGTTTGTGCCATCCCGAACGGAACGATGGCGGGCAGCGTGCTGACGCTTGACGTGGCTGTGAAAAACGCCGTCGAACTGCTAGGCGCGGCTCCCGAAGAAGCGTTCCGCATGGCATCCCTGACACCCGCGCGCATAATCGGGCGAGCAGGCGCGCTCGGCTCCCTCCAACCCGGCAAAGCGGCGGACATCGCAGTCTTCGACGAAGCCTTCAACTGCGCCGCAACCATCATCTCCGGCCGCATCGTTCACCGGGCGGAGTAATGATTACAGAACATTTTTTCGAATTATTATTGATGTTCGACTAAAATATTCATACAATATGCATAATCGCCGCATAATTTGCTATTATTTTATAGCATAGCGGCAATATGACACGAGCTTGATGGATTGGGAGTTGATTCCGATGCTTGTAGATTTTAGCGTAAAAAACTATTTGTCTTTCAAAGAAAGTGTCACGTTCAGCATGATAGCTTCGCCTGACAAGACACTATGGGACACGAACGTCATAGAAAACGCGCAGGGAACAGGACTTAACCTCCTGAAGTCCGCAATAATCTATGGACACAACGCCTCCGGCAAATCCAATCTGATAAAAGCTTTGTATTTTATGTCTGGTTTTATGAACTCATCAACTAATCATCTACCAGACCGTCCTATAGAAACAAAACCTTTTAAAATGGATGCATCGTGTTTGGACAAGCCAAGCGAATTCGACATCAGGTTCATTGTTGATGGAACTATATATAACTACGGTTTTTCAGTCGATAAACATAGAGTTCATCAAGAATGGCTATATAGTTTTCCAAAGACACAGAAAAGGATTCTTTTTGAAAGAAATAATAATAATAAAGATGCATTCTATTTCGGCTCACATTTCAAAGGGGAAAAAAACACAATAGCAAAACTTACACGGGAAGATTCTCTCTTTCTGACTGTCTCGGCACAATATAACCATGAACTATCAAACTTGCTTATTAAGCAAATCCATAAATATAGTAGCTTACCCGGACTTACTGGAGAAATCGCAGGACAAAAACAATGGCAGATTGATGGAATCTTGCTTATTTGTCGCTTATTCCCTGAAATTGTACCTAAAATGAAAACTTTCTTAGGTATTGCGGACACAGGCATGTCTGACTTTTTATACGATATTGATGAGTTTGACGAAAAATGGGATGCAAAAAATCGCAATTTTAACACTAGAGTCAAAACGCCTGAATCAGACACAATAAAGACATTCCACAGAATTATAAGCGATAAAGGGGATGTATCAAAAATTGAGCTTGATATCAACGAAGAATCCGACGGTACAATAAGGTGGTTAAGCATTGCCGGGATTGCCATTATTCATTTTTCAAACGGCGATTCTTTGATTCTGGATGAATTCGACGCAAAGCTTCATCCAGCGTTGAGCAGGGAGCTTGTTTCGATGTTTCACAATGAGAAGGTTAATCCTAAGAACGCTCAATTCGTGGGAACGACTCACAACACGGATTTGCTTGACAAAGATTTGTTGAGACGGGATCAGATATGGTTTACTGAAAAGAAACATGACACAGGCGCTACGGACCTTTATTCTTTATGGGATTTCAAAAAGAAGCCGAGGAAGGAAGAGGATTACAGAAAGAACTATCTGTCGGGCAGATACGGCGCGATTCCGATTCTGGAGAAGTTTGAATTATGAAGAAAAACCCGCCGATGCAAGGCTCCAAGAAACAGAGAAAAGCCTTGCGACGCGACAGAAGCCTGCAAAGAAAGCCTCCGAGCAGAGATGAACGGCCTCGTTTCTTAATCGTGTGCGAAGGCGAGAAAAGAGAGAAATATTATTTCGAGAAGATGAGGAGCCATTATAAATATCCGAAACCGGCTGTCGAAGTTGTCGGAAATGATGGCTCCGGCACAAATCCTAAGAGCATCGTCAAATACGCAAAAGGAAGAAAACATGAGTTTGACGCTGTGTGGTGCGTCTTCGACAGGGACGAACACGACTATTTCAACGAAGCCATCCAACAGGCGAAAGACAACGGCATAAATACAGCCATTTCAAATCCATGCGTTGAGCTATGGTTCCTGCTTCATTTCAAAGACCAGCGAAGGCATATCGAAAGAGACGCCGCAAAAAGCGCCTTGAAGAAGCGCATCAAGGATTACGACGATGATTATGAAGGGGTTTTTCAGAGAATACACGGCAATGTGGAAGTGGCAAAGAAACGCGCTAAAGACTTGAGAGACACCCACGAAAGAAACGGCAACGCTGAAACGGAGAATCCTTCAAGCAGCGTCGATTTGCTAGTGGATTTTCTTGAAAGTCACAAACAGAGATAGCCCCGCATCAATCATAATTATTCAATAAGAATCTCAGTCCGTTTTTGCCAGATATTTTTCTAAGAAGGCGGCGGAGCGGGAGCGGGCTTCGGCGGCTTGTTCGCTGTCTGGCGACATGATGACGAAGCCGTGGTCCATGCCTTCGCCGGTGACTTCCAGCACATCGACTGTTTTTCCGGCGGCTTTGAGGGCTGCGGCCATCTCCCGCGACTGGTCGGGCGGAACCGTCCGGTCGGGGTCGCTGTAACTGATGAACAGCGGGGGCGCGTTCTTCACGTAGTTTATCGGCGAATATTTTCTCTTGAATACCATCAGTTCTTTCTTCGATTTTATCTTCGCCAGCCGCTGCATTTCTGCTTCGAGCAGGCGCGAAAACGGATTCTCGAAGTTCACGAAATTCAGGGGCGCGTAGTACAGGACGGCGGCGACGACGGAGGTGTCGGCGTCCGCGTATTCGGGCAGGTACGGCTGGAATTCGGGCATGTTTGCAGTGAGGGCGACCATCGCGGCAAGATACGCTCCTGCGGATTCGCCGAGCGCGGCGATTCTAGCCGGGTCGATGTTGTAAGCGGCGGAGTTCGCGCGCATCCACGCCAGCGCGCATTTGACGTCTTTGATGTTGTTTGGGAAAATCCCGCCTTCGCCCAGCAGCCTGTAATCCACGTTGAACACAACATAGCCGAGCGAAGCGTAGAATCTCATGAAGGGAGGCAGGCTCGACCAGTTTTTGGAGCCGCCGACGAACCCGCCGCCGTGGATGGAGAGGATGCCGGGGAAAGGCCCCTCGCCTTCCGGCACGTAGATGTCTCCCGCCAGCTTCAGGCCGTCGACTTCTGCGAACACGATGTCTCTGTGCTCAACCACGTTGAAAGCAGCAGCCGACGCCGAAACCGGAAACAGCGCCGCGAGCGCGGCCAGAACGATAGCCGCCGCGAGTTTTGTTGCCGACGCCGTTGTTTTTGCAAATGTTATCATCGCGAGTGTCCGCCTTCCTTAAGCCGTATAGTTCACGGCTTTACATTGTATGCGGAGCCGCCGCCGGGTTCAAGCGGGAACGGAGGCGGCGCGCCGGGAGCCGCGCGTGGCTGTTCCGCCTGTTTCGGCGCGGCGGACTTTTTTATTTTGTCTGCTATAATATGTTGCGGCGGCGCGGGAAGTTTACACATGCGCCGAAATGAGCGATGTCTAGGTTGAATAGAATATCAGCATTGAGAAGCGCGCGGCGCGCGGCGGCGATTGTGATTGTTGCGGCGATATCCGCGATGGCGGCTTTCGCCGAAGAAGAGCCAGTCCCCGGCGGAGCGTCTGAAATCCCCGCGCCCCAAATCGCCGACGAGGCTGCGGCGACACGGAAGCTGTTTATCGTCCGCTCTTCTCCGATTATCACGGACAAAGAATACGAGCGGCGCGCGGCTCTTCTTTCCATAGAGGGATACCATCCTTTCAAGCGCGAGGAAACAGCGTCAAACGGAGACAAGTATTTCACCATCGAAATGGGAACGTTCTCAGAGATGACGGCGGCGACGGATCTGCTGATGAGAATCAAGCAAATCGATTCGGACTTCTATGTTGTCGGCACACAGTCTACGCGGGCTGCAACAGGCGGGCTGCTGGATGATATGGAGCATATATTTCCGGGAGCCGGGCGAGCGCGGGCGGTTCTTCCGTCGGGTTCCGCAGAGGATTCTTTGAGTCTTCTGTTGGCGCAGGCGGCAGGGCCTAAGACAGGCTCGGTTGCGGTTAAAACGTCCGGCGACGGCGTGGAAAAGCTTGTCGTGCGGCGTCTTATTAAGCCCGGCGACATGGGCATGGCCGCGAGAGCGGCGATTGAGCCGTCCTTTGCGGCGGCGGCTATACCGCGCGGAAGTTCCGCGCGCGGCGCGGATGACAGCCCGGCCCTTGCGCGCTCAGGCCCGCGCGCCGCCACTGCGGATTCTAGGATATCCCGCACGCCATCCCCCGAACCGGTCTCCGAAAAGCTACGCAAGATAGCGTGGTCCATGCGCGCGGAAGGCATGGACGTTTATCTCGAAGACGAAAGTTTCAAAGGGCCGGAAGGCGTGCTGGTGGGAATGTTCGACAGGCAGGAAGAAGCGGCGGAACTCGGCAGAGAACTTCAGGAGTACGGCTACGCGGTGAACATAATCATGGAAACCGGACTGAAAGACATGTACTACGTATACGCCGACCCGGAGAGCGCGGCGACGGATATGATGATTGTGACGCCGGAGGCGACAGACCCATACAGGGCGAGCGACGCTTTCTCTCCGCCGCTGAACCCCGGAGTCGAGGCGCTATTGAATATGTCAAAACCCTGAAAGCGGGAAGCGATATGAAAGCGGTCGCGCAGAGAGTGAAGAGCGCGTCGGTGTCCGTTGATGGAGTGGAAACCGGGCGGATCGGGCCGGGGTTGGTGGTTTTTCTCGGAGTCGGCCACGGAGACACCGAGGCGGATGTCGATTTCATGGTTCGCAAAATAGTTAACCTGCGCGTGTTCGAGGACGACGCCGGAAAGATGAACTTGTCCGCATTGGATTTGAACTATGGGCTGCTGGCTATCTCCCAGTTCACGCTGCTAGGCGACTGCCGGAAGGGGAACAGGCCGAACTTCACCGGGGCGGCGCCGCCGGAAGAAGCCGAAAAGCTGTACGAGCTTTTTAAGAAGAAAGCGGCGGAACATCTCCAAGTAGCCTGCGGCGTGTTCGGGGCGATGATGGAGATAGAGGCGATGAACCACGGGCCGGTAACGATAATAATCGAAAGCCCCAAGAGCGCGGAATAGGACGGCGGATGGAAGACGCGGCCAGCGCCGAAAGCCTTCTATCTTTCTTATTTGTGACTCGCGCCGGATAATTTTATTCTCAGTTTTCTGTAAAGCAGGCCGAAACGGGTGTTGCGCCGCATCTTGATAAAAGCGCGGCTCTCGGACGGCGAAAGGATCCTGCCGTTTTCCTTGTAGAACATATCGAGACACAGAAGACCGCACTCGGCCATCGCCAATTTGTCTTTGGCAAGACTGCCGCCTGTGTGACGCCTTGACACTCCCATAGGCTCCTTCAGAACGAGAATCTTGTTCCTCCGCGCGGCGATAGTCAGCCACAATAGATAGTCTTCCGCCACTTTCAGGCTCTCGTTGAAACAGCCGCAGCGCAAAAGGGTTTCTTTCCTGACAACACAAGCGGAAGTTGAAATAACGTTCCTTTTGATCAGATCCATAAAAAACATTTCGCCTGCGGACGCGTCGAACTTCGCGCACTCGTAAAAAGTCTTGTCCATTTCTCCGGGACGAGTCTGCCAGAACTGATCCGCCACAACCATATCGGCCTCAGGGTCATTGCGAAAGAAGTCTGCGGCGGATTCGAGGAAAGAAGGAAACCACAAGTCGTCATGGTCGAGGAATGCCACGAAGACGCCTTTTGCCAGAGCGATGCCGGCGTTTCTTGCCGCGGATGCCCCTTTGTTTTCCTGCCTTATGAGCCTTATTCGGTTGTCGTTTATTGAGGAAACTATTCGAGAAGTTCCGTCCGAACTGCCGTCATCGACGACAATCAATTCGAAGTCGGCCTCTGTCTGTTTCAAAACCGAATCGACTGCTTCCGAGATGGTTTTTTCCGAGTTAAAGCACGGGATGACGACGCTGAACATCGGGCCGGCGGATTGTGATCTGTTTTCAGAGTTGTGTTCGAGCAATAGAGCGCTCCGATAAGATGGCCGCAGCCTTAGAATCAATCTGCAACTTTGCTTTGCCCTTTTACGGACGCCAGCGCGGACAGCGCCATGCTGATTAGAAGGTGCTTCTTTTTGCGGGAAAAACCGTAAGCGAGCCGCATTTCATCCGCCGCGTCCTTGAAACGCTTCTCTTTCATGGATTCGCGGTATCGTATTTTGTGGAGTCTCTCTTCCCATTCGCCCTCTTCCCACCAAGAAGCGCTGAAGTGATGGATGGCGTGAGTGTTTTCAGTTGTGAATATTTTTCTCGTGCTGAACTCGAGGGGGCAGAAATACTCCTTGGGGTAGATGGCAACGCCGTCCCCGAATGTCAACAACTCGTTGTTGAGAACAAGACCGTATTGCTCGACAGTGCGCCGGGTTATGGGAATCACGTTTGCTGTTTGGTCGTAAGAGCCGTCCGGCTTGACGAAAGCCCTGTCCGAGTAGTCGTCAAGAAGAAGTTTGATCCACGGATGCCCTTTTTCCGCGCCCATAACGGCTGTGGGAATCACGTTCTCGCTTTCATAGCCGGAGAACGCCTTGTGTTCAAGGAATCTGTCGAGCGGTTTCAGGACTTCGAGGTCGGCGTCGACATATACGCCGCCGAAATGATACAGGGCGTAAAGCCTGACGTAGTCGGAAACGAACGCCCATTTCTTCGCCTCGTAAGCCTCGCGGACATATCTGTTGGAAGCGACATCGAAATTATTTTCATTCCATTCGACGAAATCATATTCTGGCAAGAGCTTCTTCCAACTCTCCATGCATTTTTGCAAAAGAGGAGTTTGAGGATTGCCGCCGAACCAGCAAAAGTGAAGCGTTTTAGGTATCATCGTTTTCTCCATCCGCAAGCTGTTGCTCCGCCAATGTTCGCGCCGCTCATGTCAGAGCCTCCAAGCAGGAATACACTCGCTGCGGAGAAATGGCGGCCATGCACTCGATAGAGCCGAGGGGACAAACCGGCTTATGGCAAGGAGAGCAGGAAAGCCCGGCTGATATCGAAGCGGCATTCGGACCGGAGTAGCCGAACTTCTCATGGTCCGTGCAGCCGAAAAGTCCGACAAGAGGCGTTCCCGACAGATGCGCGGCGTGCAGAATGCCCGAATCGGCGCTCACAATCGCCGAGCATATCAATGTGGCGGCAATGGAGGTGGAAAGAGACGTTTTGCCCGCAAGATTAATCACTTTGCCGCCGCGAAGGCCTTTTTCGACATCGTTAGCCGTGGCGACGTCCGAAGGCCCCCCGAGAAGAATGATTGTTGCGTTTCTCTTTTCAATTAACTCGTTGCCTAAGCAAATAAAGTGAGAAGACGGCCATCTCTTCGATTCCCATGAGCCGCCAAGACACAACCCGACGATGAGGCTTTCAGGTTCGCTGCGGAGCGAAGAAATAAACGAGGCGTCGGAATCTGAAACCCAGACAGGGGTGCGCTTTCCGGGAAAAACGACGCCTTTACAACTAGTGACGGCTTGTGGGTCTGGCTCGTCGCGGTTTTCCGGGAAATCGAAAATCCTTCTCTTAGGCCTCGAAACCGCGCCCATGATTCTGCTTCGCGTGTTATTGTGCAAATCTAAAACCAGATCATATTTTTCCGCCTTGAGGCGCATACAGAAACGCATGAAAGAAAAAGCGCCGCCGAGGCCTTTGGACCTGTCGTGAAATATCGCTCTATCAATAAAGTCGCATCCTTCCATCAGGGAAGCGAATTCCTTTGCCACCACGAAATCGATTCTAGCGTCTGGATAAAGAGGCCGGACTTTGTGTTTTACGGCGTTGAGAAACAATATGACATCGCCGAATCCTCCCAGCCTTATGACGCAGATTTTTTTAACATTTTCGTCTGTCATATCGTATTTTATCGGGTTCGCCGCCGCACGGGCCGGTTCGGGGCGAAACGCGCGCGTCAGCGTTTTATGCTCCTTGCGGCTTTGTAAACTTCGTCTACGGGTATCGACGACAGGCAATAATATTTCTCAAAGTCGAGCTTGCATTCCAGGGAAGAGCATGGAGAGCAGTCAACGGCATGGAAAATGGCGATATTGCCCTCGCGGCAAGGGCGGCGGTATGCTGGATTGGTGCTTCCGAAAATGCCGACGGTGGGAACGTCCTGAATGGCCGCGATCTGCATGAGAGCGCTGTCGTTGCTGATGAACACGGAGCACCGAGAAATAATACGGGCCGCTTCTCTAATTGAGGATTCGCCGGAATTGATAAACACGCCATCCCCGGCGAGCGCTTTGACGCGTTCAGCGCGGCTCCTTTCTTCTGCCGAGCCGAACACGACAACTTTCATGCCGTCTTTTTCGACGAGCCGTTTTGAAAGTTCGGCGTATTTTTCGACGGGCCATTGTTTTGATTTCCAGCTTGAGCCGGGGTTGAGGCCCGCAATTTTATCCGCAGGCGACAGGCCGTTGAGAGATAGGAAACCGTCAGCGCGAGCGCGGTCTTCATCCGTGTGCCAGAACTCGTAATGACGTCTTTTTGGCTCGATGCCTGCCGTGGACAAGACTTTGAACACGCTCTCCACGCCGTCAATCGGGCGGTCTAGGTTGATGATTTTCGTGGTGTGGCTCGCGCCGGACAGCTTGGCGAGTATATCGAACCTTTTTGTGTTTTGAAGGTTGAGAACCATGTCGAAACCGCGAGCGCGGATGCCCATCGCGAACTTCAGGAATTCTGGGAATCGCTCAAGATTGCGGCGTTTTTTGTATGGGATTATTTCGCTGATGTGAGGGCACGGTTCGATTAGTTCGACATATTGTTCGTCGGTCATGAAAGAGACGCTGGCGTCCGGAAACATTTTGGCGACCGAGATGATCGCCGGGAAAGCAAGGACGATGTCGCCAGTGGCGCTTATTTTAATAATTAGAATTTTTTTTATTTCGTTTTTATCAATCGCCATGCTGTTATGGAGCGTTTCAACGTTTTTTTGGCTTAAAAAGCTCTGTCGCCAACTCGCGGTAAGCGCGGCGACGGGAAACAACCGCCTCGTCGCGGCGCCCCATGCGGGCGCGCGCCGCGTTTAAGAGCCATTTGTAAATAATTTCCGACTGTATCATCAGCGACCAGATGGAGGAAAGAGGAGCGGAGTAGTGTTTTCGGCAGAGGCGCAAGGCTCCTCTGCGAGAGTTCATGACATCGGCGCAAGCGTCGAGACTGGAGGAATCGTTTCCGCGAAGAACGACTTTGCAGCCGGACAGAATAAAGTTCTCCCAACCCGCGGAGCGGACTCTAATGCACCAATCGACGAAGCAACCATAAGGGGGAAAGTGTTCGTCGAGGAGGCCGACGCGGTTAGCCGCCTCGCGGCGAACAATCATGCAATCGCCGGCAAGAGAGTCCACGCCGAGCGCGTCGGCGCGGGATATCTCCGCGCCAGACTCGTTGTGGCCGAGAAGAGCGCGGGTCAATTTGGGGTATATGCGGCTGTTTTCAAAGCGTTTGCGGAATGGAAGAGGGAATCCGGACCAAGAGCGCAACTGAGACATATCCGAGTCAAGCAACTGGCAGCCGGCGGCTCCGACGCGAGGGTGATCGTCCATGAAGGAGACCATCGACTCTAGCGTTCCCGAAAGAAGCTCGGCATTGGGATTGAGCAGCAATATGTGACGCGATTCAGATTTGCGAATGCCTTGGTTAGCGGCCGCGGAGAACCCGGTGTTTTCGGCGTTCTTTATTATTAGCGCGTCCGGGTGCTTGGCGATCACCATTTCGGCGGAGCCGTCTTGAGAGGCGTTGTCCACCACGACGACTCTGTATGAGAAGGGGTAATTGGAGGAAAAGACGGACGCCAAGCAGTTGTCGAGATTATCGCGAGAGTCTTTGCTTACAATGATTATGGCAAGGTCATACATTTTTCAGATTAAGAACATCCTTTGCCGCGTCCGCGATAGTTTCCGGAGGGATGTCGCCGACGCAGGAAGCGCGTCCGCATTCCGGGGCCTTGCAGGGATTGCATTTTTCGCGATGCCAAACGATTCGGTGGAGAGAGCCGCGCGGGCCGTAGCGCTCGGCGTTGGTCGGGCCGAAAACGCCCACTGTGGGAACGCCGACGGCCGCGCCGATGTGCATCGGTCCGCTGTCGTTGGCGATAAGAGCGTCGCAACGGCGAAGGAGCGCGGCGAGTTCGAGGATGTCGAGTTGTCCGGCGACGTTAGCGACGCGCGGCCCGATTGATTCCGCCAGATATTCGCAAACCTTAAAATCCACATTGGAACCGACCGCGACGAACTTAAAATCTCCCGCCTTGCATAATGACTCAAGAACGGCGGCGTATTTTTCCATCGGATATAATTTGTAGGAGCTTCCCGCGCCGGGGCTGACCGCGACTAGGCCGGGGCCGGATAGGTTCCGCTCCCGCATGAACGCGGCGACTTTCGCGTCCACGTCGTCGGGAATGGTTATTTTCATGTCTCGCCCGGTTACTATCATCCCCGCTGATTCGAGGACATCGAGATGCCTGTCTATGGCGTGCCGCGACAAGTTGTTCTGGTTCGCGAGATGGGCCTTATGAGAAGTTATCCGGCGTCGAGCGCGCACGAAGTAAGGAATCATCGAGTTGCGCAGGTCGACGACGATGTCGTATTTGTGAGCGCGGAGGCTGAGCGCCAGAGCGGCGGCCCCTTTTGCGCCTTTTTGTTTTCCTTTGTTGTCGAAGATAACCAGTCTGTCCACCCACTCGTGTCTGCCAAGAATGGGAGAGGCGGTCGGCCCCGCGACAACGGTGAGTTTAGCCGCCGGATAGGTCTCTTTCAAGGCCCGCATCACAGGGGTGGTGAGCACGACGTCGCCGATGCACGACAGCGTAATTAAGAGGATGGAAGAGACGCTGTGGTCGTGAGATATGCTCATCTGGAGGCCGCCTTGCCGCGCGCTGAACTCACGGAGAGATAAACCTCGTCCATCTGGGCGGCGGTATTGTTGACGTCGAACTCGCGGCGGACGAAGACGCGCGCGGCCTCGGCGCGGGATCGAGCGGAGGCAGAATCGCGAATCGTCTCAAGAAGGGCCGCCGCCAGCGCTGGAGCGTCTCCCGGAGGAGCTAGCAGCCCGGTCTCTCCGTGCCTGATCACTTCCCGAATTCCCGCGACGTCAGTCATCACCGCCGGAACACCCATGAGCGCCGATTCGACGAGTATCACGGGCAGACCTTCTTTTTCAATAGAGGCGAGGACGGAAATATCCAGCGCGCGCAGGATGCGCGGCAAGTCTTCGCGAACGCCCGCGAAGACAGTCTTGGACGCGACGCCAAGTTCGACGGCCTGCTGTTGCAGTCCGGGGCGAAGCTCGCCGTCTCCGACGATCAGCAGGCGCGCTGAAGGCTCTTCTCGCGACACGCGAGCGAAAGCGTCGAGCAACACGCTGTGGCCCTTCATCGGGGAAAGTCTGGCGACGGAGCCTATCACGGCGTCATCCGGAGTGAACCCGAATTCGGCTCTCGCGTCATCGCCGCCGGGCGCGGAATCATCGTAACGGGACAGGTCGATGCCGGTGTAAACTCGGCGCATCATTTCGGGCGGGACGCCTTGTTCAAGGAGGCTGTCTCTGACCGCGTCCGAGCATGGCAGAAGCGCGTCGCATTTCATATACCGGCGTTTCTTGGTCATCTTGAGCACTGAGGCGACGCAAGGGACGCCGGCCCAGCCGGCGGCGGCCGAGCCGAGCAGCGCGCTGCTTGTAAGGTGCGTGTGTAGGATGTCGATATTTTTCTCGCGGAGGATGCCTGCGAGTTTCCACGCGGCGAAATAGTCGAACTTGCTGCTTCTGACCGGGAGCGGGACGCAGCGGGGCCTGAGCGCGCTTATTCTTTTGAAATTTACGCCGCCGGGAGGGAAAACCACCCATGTCTCGTGCCCGCGCCGCTCCTGCGCGCTCAACGTGTCCATCAGCATCTTGTGCCAGCTCAGGTTAATGTTGTTGATGAAGTGAAGTATTCTCATATCACGCAAGGAGTTTCCGGTACGTCTCCTCCGTTTTGTCCACCATGCGGCTGACGGTAAAGGAATTAATGACTGTCTGTCGGGCGGCGGCGGCGATGCGGCGCGCCAACGCCTCGTCCGCCAACAGCCTGTTGATTCCGCCCGCGAGCTGGGCGACATCGCCGGGCTTCACGAGCAAGCCGTTGTTTTCGTGTTCGAGCGCTTCGGGTATCCCGCCCACGTCGGTTGTCACTATCGCCCTCTTCATGCACATGGCTTCGAGGATGACATACGGCAACCCTTCGCTCGCGGACGCCAGCGTAAAAATGTCGAAAAGACAAAGCAGGTCGCGGACGTCGTTGCGGACGCCGAGGAACCTGAAGCGTTCTGATACGCCGAGTTCGCGCGCCTGTTTTTCAAGCTCGTCGAGTTGCGGGCCGCCGCCGACTCCGAGAAAGACGGTGTCCGGGTTCTCTTTCAGAACGGCGGCAGAAGCGCCGACCAAGTGGTGGTATCCTTTGCGAGGGGTGAGCGAGGCTACCATGCCGACCACTTTCGAAGACGGGGAAATCCCAAGTTCCGCGCGGTAGCGGTTCCTTATCTCCTCCTCGCGGCTTTCGTCGTAAATGTCGGGAGAGACGCCGTTGTGCACGGTGCGGATGTCGTCCGGGTTCGGGCCGAAATGTTCGAGCATGTGCCTGCGCACATACTCGCTGACGGCCAGCATTCCATCCGAGCCGACCATGACGCGGCTTCCGGCGTGAACGCTGTAAGTGCTGTGGCATGTGGTGACGAAGGGGATTCTGCGGCTTCCGCACCCGCGCAGCGCCAAGCTGCATATCCATGCGGGAACGCGGGAATGAGCGTGAACCAGTTCGATGCGCCTGTCCTCAATTATCTGACGCATCGGCCCGACCATCTTGAAGATTGGGATGGGCGATTTCACATGCACTGGCATTTTGACATGCTCAATTCCGGCGGCCTCCAGTTTTTCAACTAGTTTTCCGCCGAATGAAACGACGAGCGGGATGTATCCTTTTTCCTTGAGGCCGACGGCAAGATCGATAACGTGTGTCTCGACGCCGCCGACTCGCAGTTCGGGCAATGTGAGAAGCGCTCGCGGTTTGTCAGCAGTCGGCGCTCCGGCCACAGGGCCGACATAGCCGCGCTTCTCCCGCAGCGCTTCGCAGTATATTCCTAGCGTGTCATCGAGCATCTTCCGCTGGGAAAATTGGTTTTCGAGATCCTCGCGGGCTTGTGAGGCTACGCCCTCCGCGAAACGCCTGTCTTCAAGCAGTCTGCGGGCGGCATCTGCAAGAGCTTCCGGGTTCTTGGGTTCTACCAAAAGAGCGGCGCGGCCGTCTTCCAGCATCTCAGGTATCCCGCCCACGTTGGTTGCGGCTATGGGAACCCTCGCCGCCATTGCTTCAAGGCATCCCATCGGAAACCCTTCGAAAACCGAGGATACCACGTAAGCGTCCATCGCGCCCAATAGGTCATAAACGTCAGTTCTCACGCCTGTAAAAACAACCCTGTCGGCCACGCCGAGTTCCGCTGCCAGTTGGGAGAGTTCTTTGTTCATGGGGCCGTCGCCGACGATAAGCGCGCGCGCCTCCGGCATTCTCTCCCTCAGCCGCCTGAAAGCTTCGAGCAGAAACCTGAAACCTTTAGCGATGGTGAGCCTGCCGACGGAGCCGATGACGGGAGCAGATTCGGGGATTCCCAATTCAGCGCGCACCTCGGAGCCGGGGCGTCGGTTCGCCACGCTCAGCTCAGCCGCTTCGATGTCTATTCCGTTGTACACCACCCGCATCTTGGCGGGGTCCGCGCCGAGACTTTCCCGCATGTGCTCGCGGATGACTTCGCTGACGCATATTATCCTGTCGCCTTTCGTCATCACCGAGCTGCCGAGGTGGGGCGCGTACTGTCCGTGGGCGGTAATGATGAAAGCGGAGCGGAGGCCTTTCGAGGCAAAATGCGCCACCCATGCCGGGACGCGGGAATGCGCGTGCACTATGTCAACGCCCTCTTCGAGCGCTATCGCCCGCACCGCGCCTGCCATCTTCCTGACCGCCGCGGGGGATTTTTTGTGAATCGGAAGCGTTATATGCCTGACGCCGGACGCTTCGAGCCGGGGCAGCAACGCGCCGCCGTTGGACACCACAATCGCTTCGTGTCCGGCCTTGCGCATGCCCTCGGACATCGCCAGCACGTGAGTCTCCACTCCGCCGACATTCAACTCAGGCAGCAGATACATTATTTTCAGGGAGCGCGCTTTATCTCGCATCTTTCAATCTCCGGGGAAGACCGGGACGGCTCAGAACTTGAAAGTCCAGCCGGTCAGGCCCATAGCCCACAGAGCGCCGAGCGTCACAATCACGGCGACCAGCGCCTCGTACTCTTTGTTCTTCATCGCAAGCGAGAAGCTGAACCCGCCGCCCGCCTCCGCGCCCTTCGCCGGCATCAGCCTCGGCAGGAACCTTGGAACCGCCGCCTTGAACGCCTCGTATTCCGCGCCGAACTTCTCAGCGAGAAATTTCTCTTCTCTGTATATCGTCGCGTAATAGACTGTGAAAAAGAACGGAAAATACGCGGCGGTGACCCAGATGTTGTTCGCGGCCAAGCACAGTCCGAGGTACATCAGGAAACTGCCGAAATAGAGGGGATTGCGCGTGCGCGCGTACGGCCCGGAGATGGACAGCTTCCGGTCTTTCATTATGCTTCCCGCCGAAACCACTCTTATGGCCTCGCCCGCCAGCGCCACCGCCGCGCCTAAAATCAGCCATTTGAATTCGGGCCGCGCGAAGATTATTATCAGCAACCCGAATACGTGCCCCAGCCGCACCCGCCACTTCTGCAGAAATATCGTCGTCTTTTCCAGATTCACATGCTTACCGTATAGGATATGAAATGCCCGTCCTGAAACTCTTTTACGTCCTCGTTGCCGGTTACTTTCGGCAGCAGGTTTTTAACGGTCGCAAAGTCGAGCCTGACCGAACCCGCCTCCGCTCCCGCTCCGTAAGTCGGCAGACCGTTCATAGACCCCGCCCTTATGAAATATCTTCCGTCGAACTCGCGCTCCGCGCCCGCGAACCATCTTGTCCGCAAATCGTCTTTCCAGCACAACTCAAAGTCGGCCGCCAACAGCGTGGACGCCTTTTCGTCTGGCCTGTACGCGACTCCGAATGTCGCCGTAGTCTTGTTTTTGCGGCCCTCGCCTTTCCCTTTTATCCTTTCGACAAGCCCCCGAAGGGACACGCCGTACCTCATCCCGTTGTCATCTTCATAGTAGAAGGAGAACATGCCGCCCGTCTCAAAGCTCCTGTTTGCGGTTGAGGCGTCGTCTATGTCTTCGTATCTGAACCAGTTGGAGTCTGCCGAATACGCCGCGTTGCCGCGCGAGCCGCCAAGTTCGCTGTAAGAAATTCGCCGCTCGCGCCCTCTCAGCTTTTCTCTGTCCGGCAACAATCCGTTCGTGTCCGCATGGTCTATGCCCCATTCGCCGGGGATAGTGAAAGACACCCCGACCGCGCCTTCGCCCTGAACGGGAATCACCACGCCGACGGTGTCGGAATCAAACTGATCCAAGTTGCGCTTGTCGCCGGGAAAATGCCTGAGGCTGTGGTTGCGGGAGAAAGAGAAACGGTCCGAACGCAGAGCCGCCGATGGGTTCCATACCAGCCCGATGGGGTCGCCGCCGACGGCGGTGAACGCGCCGCCCATGCCCGCCGGCCTCGGCGCGGCTTTGCTTAGGTAATCTATCGCTCTTTCGGAAACCGCGCGCGCCACGCCTGAGAAAATTATCAGAGCCGCAACTGAAGCCGCCGCCGCTTTCGATATGTCAAACCTCATCTCGCCTCTCTTCAGCCGCGCCGCTCCCGGATGTCATCTCATCGCGCCCATGCTCGACCCGCCCCCGAAAAACCTGCGCTCGATCTCCTGCGCCACCCGCTTCGATTCGTCCAGCGGCCTGAATCCCTGCCTCTTGCGGTTCAGCACGTCGCCTATCGCGCGGTTGATTCCGTCTATCGAGGTGTATGTTATGTACTGCTCGTCCGTCAAATCCTGCAGCATTTTGTCGAACTTGTTTCTTTTCTTCTTTCTTCCTATCTTCACAACAACGGCGTACTTGCCGCCGGTGATTATCTCGGACACCATCGACACGCTGTCTTCGGTGACGATGACCGCCTCGCAGAGGCCGATTATTCCGGGAACCGGGTTGTCCGGGCTTTCTGAAGCCAGAAGCAGATAAGCGTTGCGGGGATGCTCCTTGAGTTCGTCCCTGACAACGGCCTCGGCCGCCGGGGACGTGCGCCGCGACGTTGTTGTAAGCAGCGACAGGTCGTACTCCTCGCAGGCCAAAAGAACCTCGTTCATCAGTTCCCCGGCCATCTCCGCGTCGAGGCGCGCGTGCGCGCTTTCCCCTCCGATGAGCAACCCGACAGGGCGATGAAGGTCTCCCTTTATCTTCTGGTGCAGCGCGACAGATTCGGCAAATATGAACCCTTCGGAGATATGGCTCGCGGCCCCCATCGTGTATATCACATTCTCGCCCTTGCACTTCTCCTGATCGTGCCTCGGAGCCACCACCAGATTGAAATCCGACGCCGATAACAGCGACGGCCTCATGCATACCACCGTCTTGGCGTTCCATATCTTCCCAAGCAGGAACGTCACCGGATGGGTGAACGAGCCGGCGGATATTATCAGGTCGGGCGCGAACTTCACCAAGCTTTCAATCGACACGTTCGTGACTTTCTGTATCCAGAAGAGAATCAGAGGAGACGAAAATTTGAAACGTCTCGCCAGATAAGACATCGCCACGAGGAAAAGATAGTAAGGCTTGCTCATCTTGATTTCGAGTTTTTTGCCGATAATTCCTTTGAGCTTGCGCGCCACTCCCTCCGTCTGATGGACGTGGCCGCGCTTGCCGTCGCTGATTATCAGCACGCGCCTTTTTTTCTTCCCTTTTCCGCTTAATTCTTCCATAGCATGAATAACTCAATTTCGAATATATATTCTATTATTGAGGAGATGAAAAATCAAATGCGGGAGAGACTGATTATCTGATTTCTTCGAGGATATAAACAGCGTCGTCCGGACGCGTTCCCGAAATGGCCAAGGCGCGTCCGGGGCCGGGAACCCTTCCCGCCGCGATGTCCGACTCTGACAATCTGTCGCCAGCGCCGAAAAGCACCACTTTCGAGCCGAGGTTCACCGCCGCAGCCTCCTCCGCTTCAGCCCCCGGAATCTTGCCGCCGAACATCGCGTGGGATATCAGCATCTCCGGGTCGAGGCTCTGCCGGGAGCCAAACTCGCTCAGGGCGCTCTCGACACCCGGCGTCATGAATGGTCCTGAGCCCCATTTGATGGAAACAGCCGCGTAAGAGCCGGCAGGAAGCGCCCTCAGGAACCCTTCCATTCTCTCGCCTTCCTCCGGCCCGATGAACATATTGAATCCGCCCGTCTCCGTCACTTTTCCGCTTTTTCCGTCGAACGCCACCACGTTGTATCCGTTTGAATGAGGCGACTTGTCCGCTCCGTCCACATATATGCCGTGCATCCCGTCGCCGTAAGCGGAAGAGAATATGAAGATGGTCCGCGGGAAATCGGAAACCCCGTTGATCGCGGCGGGCGAGTCGATGAGAAACATCCTCGCGCCGGAAGCCCTTATCGCCATGTACGCCTCATAGAGCGGCCTGCCGAGTATGTATGGCGCGTCGCCCGCGAGTATCGCCTTCCGCACGGTCGTTTTGCGCCACCTGAGCGCCGAAGGCGAACTATCCGCCGCGGCGCCGCCGCGCGCGAACAGCCTGATGTTTTCCGCAACCGCTCCGTTAGCCGTCATCCATGCGAACAGTTGCCGGTTGGTAACCGGCGGAAAAGGCTCCTGTTCGAGCCGCGACCGCAGTTCCTCTACTAACTCAAGGGAGCCGTCCACAAGCGCAAGCCCGTCGGATGTGCGCAGAGTCAGCGTCGCAAGCCCGCTGTCCGCGCCTCCGGACGCGGAAGAAGTCTCCGCGAGCGCGGCGCAAGCCGCGAAAACAGACGCCAAGATAAGCGCCGCAAGAGCCGCCTTCAGCTTCACAGATACCTCCTTATGCTTATGCCCGCTCCCGGCCTGTACACCCGGCTCTTCACTGTCTCGAAATAAAACTCCATCGGAAAATCATATTTGTATATAATCACATTCCTTGAAAAACCGTATCTGATGCGCCTTCCGTAGTTGCTTCCCTTTCCCTGCCGCGAATAATCCAGATCCACAAAAACCGAGTCGAGTCCGAACTTTGCGAGACTGTCTTTGCGGTTGAAATAATCCCTGTTGCGCATGAAGGAAATAAAGAGAGATTCCCAGAGGGGATTATCCGCGCGCCCGGTGATGCGGGCGAAGTCGTTGTTGAATCTCAAAATCGCCGCCCAGTCTCTTCTATAAGTCGCGTCCAGCCTGAACTCCCCTTCGAGCCACGAGGCGCTGCCACGCCCCCAGAACCTCATCGAGGCGTCTCCGGACACAAGCCATTTCCTGCGCGGACGCCATTTCTTCGCGTCCCCGCCGAGCGCCGTAGTGTAGGTGAAGTCGAAATTGAAATAATCGTCTATCTCCCCCTCGTCGTCGAAGTCCTGCACCTTTAGAGTGCCGAACCGCCCCTCGTAGAACCTGCGGTCGTTCCCGCCGCTCGCCTTCAGTTGGAACCCCTCTTTCTCCACCTTCATCGCCGCGCCCAGCCGCGAGGAAGGATTCACCACCTCAAGCCCCTCCAGCCTGCCCACCAGCATCAGCCGCTCGTCCCCATATCCCATTTCAAAATGAGTCCTGTCCTTCACCTTCCTGTCCACATTGCCTATCTGCGCGTACCCTAAGCGGCCCTCCCGCCTTATGTTCGCTCCATATTTTGTTTTGTTGAAATTATTCAGATGGTCGACGCGCCACAGGCTCTTCAAATCCGAGCCGATTGGGCGGTTTCTCTGCACTCCGACATTCCTTTCGTCAAACTTCTCGAAAAGATTCTCCGTGATGAACGTCCACCTGTTATCGCTCTCCTTGCCGACGAAGAACGTGCCGTCCATATCGCGCCTGTTCGTGCGGTTGAGGATGTCCTTGAGCTTCAGGTACGCTATGCCCTCATACTTGATGTCCGCCACTATTCCGTCCGTGGCCGTGTTGTCAACGTCCACCTGCGCCTTCTTGGTTATCTTCGGGATTATCTGAAGGATGATGTTTCTGTCTCTGTCGCCGAAATCGGGATGCACAGCCTCGGTGACGGGAATGATGAAAGGAATGGAAATAAAAACCTTTCTCGGAGGGATAGGGATTGAGGCAGAGCCGCCTTCCGGAGTTGTCAGATGGAGAGTCGCGCCTCGCGCGAGCGCCTTGTCCTCGATGAGAATAGGCAGAATAATCGCGCGCGCATCCTCTCTCTCATCCCCGGTCGCCTCTCTCGGCGGGACATGAACCACCTTCAGTTTTCTCGTCCCTCCGGGCACGGGCACGACAAGAGATTCCCACGAAGGCGGCGTCCGTTCGGCCTTCACATAAACCGGCATCCCGCCCGCCTCGATCACGAACCCGGCCTCCAATTGTTCCGTAGTCGCCATTGCCACGAACACGTCAAGCTCAGGCTCGCCGTCGGCGAACGCGCGCGTCGCGTACGATAGACACGCCAGAACAGCGGCGAACGCCGCGAAAGTCTTCAATATCAATAACGATATTTTCATATTTGACTATTCGGCAACTTTGCCGCTAGGCTCCCCCGCTTCTTCCGGCATTAGATGAATGACCACCGCGTCGAACGCGTCCGGCCCGTGGATAACCGCCACCCGGCCGCTGCGCGCTCCGGCCAGCAGCCTTATTCTGCCCTGTTCCGTCAGCGATTCGAACTCCTCGACAGTCAGCGCCGAAAACCCGAACATGCCCAACACGGACTTGGCCCGCTCCGCGGAAAGCCCTTCAATCGGCGGTATAAGCCCGTCCATCGCGCCCGCCCTCAACGTGGTTCTAATCGTTTTCACGCCGGCAGCGTCCGCCGCGCGGCCCGTTTCGAAAACCTCCACCTCGACGCTGTCCCCGAACTCGGCCCGTATCAAATCCTCGACCCGGCCACGCGCCGCGTCAGGCTCCAACTCCGCCGCCCAACGGCTTATCTTCTCCAGCAGCGCCCGGTCCGCAGACAACACAACCGCCCGGTCGTCAAGCTCAATGGTTGCCATCTCCGGCGCGGACGGCGCGGCGAACGCGGGCAGGCACAGCGCGGTTGCCATGATAAGCAATGCGACCGCTTTCTTCATTTCACGCCCTCCCCTCGCTCCGCCGCTATCCCGGCGAACATCTCCGCATACGCTTCCGCCAACTCTTTCATATTCTTTTCAATCTCGAAAACATTCCGCGCGGGCTGCCATCTGACCGCCAGTTCCTCCAGTTGCGCCGAAACGCTTTCCGGCGGGTCGCCACCGTACGCCTCGGACGCCCAGACAGCCGCGTTAGCCGCCATCGCCGCCCGCGCAGGAAGAGCCTCCATCGCGCTTTTCGACTCCTCCACCGCCTGCCATATCTCGTACAGCGTCTCGCACTTCTCCAGCGCCGGCTCCAGATCGTAAATCCTCAGCAACTCCTTCATGCGAGATTCCATGGACGCGGAGCCGCCCGCCCGCCGCGCCTCCGGCCCGCTCTCCGCGTAAAACTTCCCCATCCTCGACATCGCGTTGCCGAAATAGTCCGTGTGCTCTCCGATTATCAGTTCGTGATTCTGAAGGACGTGCTGGTAAATGCCATGCTGGGAAAACACCACCGGGACTGGGCGCATCCTGCCCCGGCTCACTCTGAAAAGCTCGGCGCGCTGGACCTCCCGCGTCCGCCGCGAGAGCGCCGTTTTGTTGCTTTCCGTCACATTGCGCGCGGACGCGCATGCCGTCGCCGCGAGAGCCGCCGCCGCAAGCGCCGCGACAACAAAAAACTTCGCCGCCTTCAGAATCATCTTCCCTCCGGCCCCTTTATGCTCATGCTCATGTTTATCATCTTCCTCTTCGCCCGCCACGCCAACTGGAACTTCACGCACTTATACAGCCTGAAACCTCCGATTACCACCTCGTCGAACTTGTTCAGATCGTCGTCATACTGCGCATCCGCCATCAAGCTCGTCCTCTTGCTTATCTTCTGATCCGCGTAAATGAACAGCTTGTTGTTCGTGTTCACCCTGTCCGAATCAAACGGCGTGTCCCCATTGTGATTGAACATCAAGTATTGTACCCTGAGATTCTTCTTCTCCCCTAATACGAAAGAGGTTTCAAGCCCGGAACCTATCACGCGGTAGCGCTCCCATCCCTTGTAAATCCCCAGCCGGAAATCCGTAATTAAAGCATGCTGAATCGCATGTTTGGGGTTAAGTATATATTTAGCGTTGACATTCGCGTGCGCTCGGCCTTGCGCCTTGTCGAGATGGTCTTCCTTGAGCATCCCCGCCTCCACGCCGCCGTCAACCAGAAGCCGCGCGCCCCGATACGCCTTCTGCGGCATTCTCAGTTCCGCTGTCGGAGAGTTCCACACCGTCTCCGGACTGGCGTATTTGAAATACCCTCTGTTTTCCTTAAATTGTTTGCCGAAGCGAAGCGTCGCGTTGAAATCTCCCATCGGCTTCTGCCATCTTGCCTCAGTGAAGAACCCTTCCCTGAAATAATAGTTTGTGTAAAGCCCCACCGTGTCGCCTTTGGCTCTGGCGCGCGCCACCCCGGACCTGATTTCCGCGCCCCCGATATCCGAGTATCCGAGAGAGGGCGGAGAGAAAATCCAACTGCCGTACTGAACGCCCGAACCCGCGGCGGCGTCTCTGCGCCCTCCCGGTCTCATCGTGTACGACGGCCAGCTCATCACCCGCCGGTCTTTAAAGTGAAATGAGATTTTATTGAACTTCGCCCGCCCGTCCTGCGAAAGCTCCACCTTTTTCGCCTTGATGGTGTAATCAGTCGCGTCCAGCGGACATGTGGACGCCGACACGTCGCTCATCGCCACGCTATCGTTCGATATGGCCACATTCCCGCTGAAGAAATACATGCCCTCCATCCGCGCGGACGCCGCCTTCAACGAGCCTTCGCCGGTCTTGTAGTTGTATCTGAAACCGCAGCCTTTGAACTCCAGCCCGTCCCGCGTGACCGAGATGTCTCCTTCGGCGGAGACCTCGCCGGTCTCGTTGTCCAGTTCCATCGCGCCGGATTCCATCAACATCCCGCCGTACTCGATCTTCACGTTGCCGCGAAGCGACATTGCGCCCTGTTCGGCGTCGCCCTCGAAGTTGTCCGCGGATATATCGATCAGGCGCTCGGCGACCGGCGCATCCTGAGCCGCCGCCGCGCCGGACAAGGCAAGCGCCGCCGCCGCAATAAACAACAACCATTTCCGCGCCAGCGCGGTTCTTCCGGCCCGTTTTCCTTTGTGAGGTGTCATCTTCAATGTTGTCTCTCCGATTCAGGACGTACGTATGATTCTAGAATGAAACCGGATGAAAAAAAACCCCCGGAGAACATCTGTCCTCCGGGGGTAGGTGTCACAGAGTGAAAAAATTAGAAATTGATGAGCAATTCGCCTCTGACGCGGTTGAGAACGTAGTCGGAAGCGCCCTGCTGCATGTACTCTACTCTGAAGAGAGAGTCTTTGTTGATCGGCTTTGTCACGGAAACCGCGCCGAAGCCAGTGTACTTCTGACCGTCGAGGTCCGCGCCGTTCGGGGAAGTTCCACCGGCATAGTTGCCCATGACGGCCTTTCCGCCGAGTTCGACATCGCCGAGAACGGTGTATGAGCCTTCGAGTCCGAAGCCTTCAAAGCCGGCGGGAAGAATCAGGTTGCCGGAGTTGTAGGAAATGCAGTTCGGAGCCGAAACGTCAAGCCCTCTCGGGCAAACGGTGTCATACTCCGTGAACGGGTTGGAGACGGCGCTCGTGAAGCCTGTCACAGCGGGGATGTCCCCGTATGTGAGGCTGATGCCGGCCTTTTTGCTCTTGTAAAGGTCGAGGCCGACCACGAAGCTGTAATCCGTCAGACCGGCCGCCGGGCTGGCGCCCGTGTCCAAGTCCACAACCTTCATGTACTCGCCGCGCAGTTCCTTCAGGAACATCGAGTCCTTCAGGAGCGGAGCGACCATATCAACGCCCCATGCCTTCTCTTTGTCGATGCCCGAGGCGAGGTAATTGACGCCGAGGTCAACGAACGGAAGATCCAAGCCGAGGCGGGCGGCGGCGTAAAGGTCTCTTTCTCCACCGCCGAGGCCTTCGACTCCGGCAGCGTTTCCGGCCGAGTTGAGGTCGAGCGCGCCGGCGAATCCCGTCAGGGCCACGATGCTCTTTGCCACATCGAGCTTCATAGCAACCATCGAGTCCGCGCCTGTCGTGTCAACCATCATTCCGTACGGGCCGAATGCTAGGTCCTGATAACCTGAGCGCAGCTTGAGAACGTCCAACTCAGACACGTTGTCCGAGAAGTTCAAATCTACGAAAGCGTGCACGAGCTTCAGATCGTCATCCTGCGGAGCGGTCGAGCCTTCGCCGATTGTCGAGCGGTTCAACAGCGTCTTTTCGAGGCCCAGCGAGAACGTTACGTTCTTGCCGGCTTCGCCGTCGAACGTCAGGTTGGCGAGCATTTCGTATCCAGCGCCAAGTTCCGTGCCGGCGCCGAGCGCCGCGTTGTACAGCGTGTTGTACGTCGTCACGAATGCCGCGTCTGACAGATCCGTGCCGGGAGCGTCGATCCTCTGGCGGATGCTTCCGCCGACCTGCAGTTTGCCGAGGAAAGCGTTGTCGACTTTCTTCTCCAACTTGTCGATGCGGCTGGAGTTCTCGTCAACTTTCACTTTCAGGGCAGCCAGTTCGTCTTTGAATTCCGCGGCAAGCTTCTTCACTATGTCGCGAATCTCATCGAGCTGAGCCGGGGTGATTCCCGGAGCCGCGGGGGCTCCAGGAGCCGCAGGGGCTGCCTTGCATTCGCTCTTCAGGCAGTACGTCTTGTCCAGAATATCCATCATTCTGGCGATAACCATCGCGTACTCGTACCTCGTGAGGGGCCTGTCCCCCTTGAACGTCCCGTCGGGGTAGCCTTCGATGAGGCCGCTGTCGACGAGCTTCTGCACCGCGTCCGCAGCCCAGTGGCCGCTATGAACGTCCACAAGCGTCGCGGAATACGATTTCACGGAGATTCCCACCGTGAGTGTTAATGCCAATGCTGCTAGTACTAGTTTCTTCATTTACAACCTCCCTGGAAATTTCCTGTTTTTCGGGACTTTCAGGTCGCCTTCCAGACAAGTTTCCACGTTTCCTTGCCTTCAGTTTCCCTTCCGTCCCTTTCCCTGCTTATTGCATTCGATGCGATGATGATTCCAGAGATTTCACCTCCTTTCTTCCATCATCACACCAATAATAAATACAATACAATGCCGCTGTTCATAGTATCTTTACATTTAAAAAAATAATTGTCAACTTCTACCGGCTAAAAAAACGCTTAATTGACAATTATCCGTTTCCGCCGTCGAATAGACCTTTGTTTTCCGCCGCGAAGCGCTTTTTCCTCGAAATCTCTCCATATCGCGGCATCCTGAACAAAAATCAATGCTTAAAATGCCTCATTCCGGTCAGGCACAGCGCCACGTTGTGCTCGTCGCAGGCCATAACGATTTCGTCGTCCCTGCGCGCGCCGCCCGGCTGGATTATCGCCGATATCCCCGATTGCGCCGCTTCGTCTATCACGTTCCTGAACGGGAAATAAGCGTCCGACGCCATCACCGCCCCCACTACTTCCTCTCCGGCCTTCTCAATGGCTATCTTCATCGCGTCCAGCCTGCTCATCTGGCCCGCGCCTATCCCCAGCGTCCTGCCGTCTTTCACTATCACTATCGCGTTCGACCTAACGTACTTGCACACCTTCCACGCCAGCACCAGATCCGCCAACTGCTTGCGTGTCGGTTTTCTCTTCGACGCCATTTTTATCTGTCCGTCTTCGGGGACGAGCAGGTTGTCGTTCTCCTGAACAATTACGCCTCCGAGCACGCTTTTGACGCATATCGTCTTTGCGGGCTTCGCCCATTTTTTGCTGTTTATCTTGAGTATTTTCATATTCGCGGTCTTCTTGGACGCGCGCAGAACTTCCAACGCCCCGTCCGTGAATTTCACCGCCATCAGCACTTCCGTATACGCCGTCTCTATCTCTTTGGCCGTCTTTTTGTCCACCTGACAGTTGAACGCCACCACCGCGCCGAACGACGATATCCTGTCCGACTCCTTCGCCTTGACGAACGAAGTGTGCGCGTCCTTCTCCATTGCGACGCTCACGGGGTTGCCATGTTTGACGATTACCGCCATGTCGTGGTCGAATTCGAGCGCGATTTCGAGCGCCGTGTTCAGGTCGTTCAGGTTGTTGTATGACAATTCGGGGCCGTTGATCTGTTCGAGGTCGCACAGAGAGACGCCTTCGAATTCCGGCCTTCGGAAGAAAGCCGCCTTCTGATGCGGGTTTTCCCCGTATTTGAGCGGCAGTTGTTTTTTATATCTCAGGAAAAGCGTGTCAGCTAGGAATTCGCCGCCTCCGGCGAGGTTATTGAAATGCTGATAGATGCCGATATCGTATTCGGCCAGAAGCTCGGCGGCCTGAAGCGCCAGTTTGTTGCGCAGGCTCTCCGTTATCGAGCCATTGCCGTCTGCGAAAGCCGCCATAAACCCCTCATACTGCGCAGGGTTGCTCAAGATTACGACGTTGTCGGCGTTGCGAAGCGCGGCCCTGATTAGGTTCAGAGCGCCGATGTCCATCGAGTCGAAGGCTTTTGCCCCCTTGCCGCGAGGGGCGTTTTCCGGCGACTCGATCGGAAGCGGGTTGACCACCAGAAGGTCAATAGGCTCGCCGCCCATATTTTTCAACTGGTCTAGAGCCGCCGCGTCACCCGGTTTGACCATCAGCGACGCAAGTATCGCCGGGTGCATCGTCCTTATCGCGCCCGCGAAGAGGTCTCCGGCTCCGCCCGCCGAGCCTATGTCAGCCGTCTTAATTCCGTTCTTGTCAAGCAACTTCTGCGTGCCGGTCGTGCATATCGCCGACACCCCTTTTTTCGCCAGAAGCGCGGCCAGTTCAATAATGCCTGTCTTGTCGTACACACTGATTAGAGCGCGAGAGATTGTGCCCATCTTTTCCTCCGGCGGCATCCCGCCACGGCGTTGATTAAAAACCCGGTCGCCTCCGGGACATGATCCTTTTTTTCGTTTCCTCGTCGAGCGCGAACTCGAACCAGTCTCCGTTCACAAGCTTGTCTTCCCACATCGACGACAGCGGCAGTCCGAGAAAGGCGCACCGGGCGACGCCGCTTATCACTTGATGAGTGACGAGGGCGATGTTTCCCTCGGCGGAGTTAAACAGTTCCCGCAAACCCTCGAGCGCCCGTCCTTCCACATCGGAGAGCGTCTCGCCGCCGGGGAATACCGCTTCGTGCGGGCGCTCCAACCAAACGTTCATCAAGCCGGGATGCGCCGCGTCCGCCTCCGCTCTGTTCAATCCTTCGAGAGCTCCGTGGTCTATCTCGTTGAGCCAGTCAAGCGCGGCGGTTTTCATTCCGCGAGGCTCCGCCACGATTTCCGCGCTCTCCACCGCCCGCCTCAGCGGGCTTGAATATATGACGTCGAGCCTGACCCCCGCCAATCTTTCGGCGGTCCGTCTCATCTGCTCGCTGCCTGTTTCGTTGAGAGAAATGTCCTGCCTTCCTTGGCATCTTTGCTGAAGGTTCAGGTCGGTCTCGCCGTGCCTGATGAAATAAAGCTTCTCCAACTTCATTTCACGCTGCCCATTATGACCGGGGCCGCGCAGCCGGCGGCGCGCGCGGCGGCTATCGTCTTTTCCGCGTCCTGCGGCGACACTACAGCCACCATCCCGACGCCCAAGTTAAACACGCGCCGCATCTCGTCTTCCTCGATGCCGCCCAGTCTCTGTATCATGTCGAACACCGCAGGCCGTTTCCACGCGCTCCAGTCGATGTCCAGACTCAACCCTTCGGGAATGACGCGCATGAGGTTGCCTTCGAGTCCGCCGCCAGTTATGTGCGCCAGCCCCTTGACCCTCGCCGCTCCGGTCATCGCCGTTACTTCCTTCGAGTAGATGGCCGTCGGCTCAAGCAACGCCTCGCCGACCGTCCTGCCGCCAAGTTCGGGCGCGGTGTCGCCGACTGTCAGCCCGCCTATCTCGAAAACCGCTTTCCTAACCAGCGAAAATCCGTTGCTGTGGACTCCCGTCGAAGGAAGGCAGATAAGCGTGTCGCCTGATTCGATTGTTGAGCCGTTGATGACGCGGGAGCGGTCGACCAACCCGACACAGAACCCGGCGATATCGTATTCGCCGTCCTGATAGAAACCGGGCATCTCGGCCATCTCTCCGCCGACCAGCGCGCAAAGCCCCCGGCGGCATCCCTCCGCGATTCCGGACACGATGTCCGCAACCTTTTCGGGTTGGAGCCGTCCTACCGCTAGGTAGTCGAGAAAAAACAGCGGGCGCGCGCCCGTGCATATCACGTCGTTGACGCACATCGCCACCGCGTCGATTCCGACCGTGTTGTGGATGTCCGTCATGAATGCCAGTTTAAGTTTTGTGCCTACGCCATCCGTGCCTGAGACCAAAACCGGGTCCGGGCCGATCAAATCCTTGATGGCGAAAAGACCGCTGAAGCCTCCGAGGTCGGATACGACTTGAGGGGAGAAAGTGCTTCTGGCCATGTTTTTTATGAGAGAGACGGCGCGTTCTCCCGCGTCTATATCGACGCCGGAGTCTCTATACGTTGCGGGGTTCTTTTTATCTGTCATCAACTAGTCAGGCCCCGGGATCAGAACTTGTCGAGATCCCTAGGGTCCACTCTGAGGAACTTTACGGGGTTCTGCAGCCTTCCGTCGAAATGAACTTCGTAGTGCACGTGCGTGCCGGTGGTCGATCCGGTTCCGCCCACATACGCGATGATCTGGCCTTTCCGCACTCTTTCGCCCTCTCTTACGAGGTTTCTTGAGTTGTGCGCGTACATCGTGAAGTATCCATTTTCGTGGTCGATGCCGACCGCTTTGCCGTATCCGTGACGCCAGTCGGAAAACTCCACAACGCCGTCAGCCGTCGCGTATATCGGCGTCGTGTAATCGCCCCTGATGTCTATCCCTTCGTGGAATTCCCATGAGCCGGTGATCGGATGCACTCTGTATCCGAACCCGGAGCTGACCTCTCCGTTTCTCACCGGACCGATGGATGGAACGCCGGCGAATTTTTCGAGTTTCTTTTCAATTCTTCTCTCAGCCGTCAGGAGCGCCTGCTTGCGGGACTCCACTTCGGCGTCAAGTTCGCGCATCCTCAGGGCGGCGTAGTCGGCTCCGTCCGCTCCCGACCATCTGCTCGACAGCCCGTCGTAACCTTCTTCGCTCGAGCGCTCCGTCATGTCAGGCTCGACGCTGATGCCCGTCTTGTCCTGAATCCTCTGGCCGATTTCCTTCACCTGTTCAAGTTCGACGCTCAGTTCCTCGGCCTTCCGGTTAAGTTCCTCAACGGACTCTTCGGCATTTGCGGCGCCGAACGCGCCGGCTCTTCCCCGCGCCCCGATGTAGCCGGTTAGCAACAACGCGTTGAGACACAGAACGACAGCCAAGACCGCCGCCGCCGCGTAAAGAAAATGATACGACACCACAACGTTGTAAAGGGACCTGCCCGCGGAGGGCACGACCACCATATTGAACCTTTTCAGTTTTTCCGAATCTCCCCGCATACTGGGTCTCCTCCTCATGGGAGGCTCAGACTTCGAACCCCTCGTGAATTATGCTCGGAAGCGTCGGCAGTTCCATCAGCCTCATCGCAAAGGCGTTCGCCGCCACTTCCGAAAGCATGGAAAGACTTTTCTGTATCTTGACAACTCTAAGATCGGCTATCGTTATCCTGTGCTGCAGATTGATGAACTTCAGCGACTTGCGCTCTATGTGATGATATATCTCGTGAGCCACGCAGATGTTGGTCAGGTTGGCGAGGAACACGTTGTTGCGTTTGCCGCGCCCCATGAGCTTTTCCCTGCACAAGCGCAGCCTGTTTTCATATACGGTTATCGTCGGCGGTTGATGAGTGTAAGTCGAAAGGATGTTGAAAGAGCCTGCCGAAGCGCTCCGGCTGATGTCGAACAGCACCCTTATACCCATGCGCCTCGACAGCCGCAGCGGGTCGGCGCAGTCCTGCTCCTCGATAAGTTCCTCCGCGCATTCCGCTCCCGCAGACAGCGCGCAGTCCAGCAACCCGGCCACCGCAGAGTCCTCTACCCTGCGGAACAAGGGGTCCGTCCGCAGAATGCCAAGAGCCAACTCCCTGTCTTCGTCGGCCCATTCAAGCGGCTTGGCTGTTCTTTTCAGTTTGTGCAGGTCCATAATCTATGTCAGCTCTCGTCAGCGGCCCATGCCGACCCGCTGGGCTGACTGCAACAGTTTCCCCTCCGTCATGAACGACGGGGATATGACCATCTCGACGTTCTGGAAATCGCGAAGCGTCTTCGTCCCGCACAACCCCATGGCGTTCTTGATCGAGCCTAGCAGGTTCTGGGAGCCGTCGTCGACCAGCGAAGGGCCGAGCAGGATGTTTTTCAGAGGGCCGTGGACGCCCACTCTTACCCGTGTGCCTCTCGGCAGCGCGGCGTGCGACGTCGCCATTCCCCAGTGATACCCGCGCCCCGGAGCCTCTTCGGCTCTGGCGAACGGAGAGCCGATCATAACGGCGTCCGCTCCCGCGGCTATCGCCTTGCATATATCTCCGCCGACCCTCATGCCGCCGTCCGTGATGACGGCGACGCGCTTGCCGGTCTTCTTCTCGAAATCGTCTCTGGCCGCCGCCGCGTCCGCCGTGGCGGTCATCTGCGGCACGCCTATTCCCAACACTCCACGGGTCGTGCACGCCGCCCCCGGCCCCACTCCGACCAGTATGCCCGCCACTCCCGCTTCCATCAGATCCATGCTCACCTGATATGTCACGCAGTTGCCTACGATAACCGGCTTCTTGTAACTCTTGCAGAACGACGCGATGTCGAACGACTTCGCGCGGGACGACACGTGTTTTGTGGATGTCACGGTGGACTGCACCACGAATATGTCCACCCCGGCCTCAGCCGCCAGCGCGCCGAACCTCTCGGCATCCTGCGGAATCGATGAGACCGAGCAAATCACTCCGCCCTTCTTAATCTCTTCCACCCGCTTGCCTACCAGTTCTTCCTTGATAGGCTCTCGGTACGCCTTCTGAATGAACGCCGTCACTTCTTCGGGCGACTTCTGCGCTATCTCGTCCAGCACGCCCGCCGGGTCGTCGAACTTCGTCTGGAGTCCGTGGAGGTTGAGAACCGCCAGCCCGCCCAGCTTCCCCATTTCTATGGCGAACCGCACATCCACTACTCCGTCCATAGCCGACGCCATGAAGGGCGCTTCAAATTTGAATCCGGCTATCTCCACTGACGCATCCGCGTCCTCCGGATCAAGCGTCACATTTGACGGGACGATTGACACATCGTCAAATCCATAAGCCTGCCTTACTACCCTTTTGCCGCCGATTGTTATTTTTTCCATAGTTCGCAAATATTAACAAAAACACTCCCTCTTGTCAATATATAATATAAATGATATGAGATACTTTAATTTTATAAATATTGATATAAAAATCATTAAAAAAATCAATGTCGATTTCTATTTTTTTTCAGTCCATGATTGTTTAGTTGTCCGTTTTGTCTAATTTTCATCGCCTTTTTTATATCTATACCTAATAAGCATTGGTTATGTTTGGCCTCATATTAAGGTTCTTAATAAACTGATCCAATGAAAATAATGACGTATGAAAACATCAGGCGACCTGTAATCAGTTATCTTTCCCATCTGTTCCCGAACAACGATTCTGTTCGGCGGCGTCCCTCGCGAAGTTCCTTGCTTCTTCTAACTCCAGTTGAGTTATGATTGAATTCCTCATTCTATTGAACACCGGGTCTATAATGCCGTTCAACCAAACAAAAGCAGAAGACTTTTGTTTCAACTCGTTTTTAGCGTATCTGACGCAACCCCGGCAGTCTGGGTGTCCTCGGCGGCCGCGACGGATGTCTATCCCATACAACCGGGCCAGAATTCTCATGCCAAAGACCAGAGGCTCCCTCACAAGCATGAACCACGGGGCGCGCCTGTAGCAAAGCCGCACAAGCCGCCAAGTGCATGTGTTGCATTCGAATTTTTCTTCTGTTGAAATGATTTTTCTTATGCTCAACCGCTCTTCAATCCCATTGACGGATTCGCGAGGAGACCCGGCAGCGCGCCGCCGCGGGAATATATCTCATACCCAGCCTTCGCTATCATCCCGGCGTTGTCCGTGCAGAGCGTCATGGGGGGTGAAAAGAACCCGAACCCTCGCCGAAGGGCTTCTTCTCTGAGTCGTTCGCGGAGCCGCTTGTTGGCGGCTACGCCGCCGCCGAGCCACACGTCCCGCGCGCCTCTGTCTTCGGCGGCTCTGAGCGTTTTCTCGGTCAGCACATCCGCCACCGCTTCCTGAAAAGCCGCTGCGACATCCTCGGCTGTAGCTCCATCTTCGCCGGGCGCGGCAAGCCCGTTCACCCGGATATGGTTAATCACTGCGGTTTTCAGGCCGCTGAAACTGAAATTGAAGTTGTTTTCTCGGAGCATCGGTCGTGGGAAGGAAATTTTTTTCGGGTCGCCCGCCGCCGCCGCGCGCTGTATTGCCGGGCCGCCGGGATATCCGAGACCGAGGGCGCGGGCCACTTTGTCGAACGCCTCCCCCGCCGCATCGTCCACTGTCGAGCCGATCGGCTCGTAGTCTCCCATTCCCGCCACGTAAATTATTTCCGTATGCCCGCCGGACACTAAAAGACAGACGGCCGGAAAATCCGCGCCCGCGCCGCCGACGCAGTTCGCCAACAGATGCCCTTCAAGATGGCTTACCCCAACCGCCGGGACGCCTAGCGAGTGAGACAGCGCGCGCGCCGCCGATATCCCCACCAGCAGGCTTACAGCCAGCCCCGGCCCGGTAGTCACCGCTATCAGGTCGATATCTCCGAACCCGGCCCCGGCCTCCTCAAGCGCCGCCGCAATTATATGGTTTATCGCCTCGACGTGCTTCCTCGCCGCTATCTCTGGAACCACTCCGCCGAATCGGGCGTGTATCTTCTCCTGAGACGCCACCACGTTCGACAACAGCGTGTGAGGCCCTTCCAGCACAGCCGCCGACGTCTCGTCGCAGGACGTTTCTATTCCAAGCGTTAAAAAACGTTTTTTCATGTATTCCGCAAGCCCTCAGCCGTCTATCATTCTCAATCTGACATCCAAGTCGATGCGCGCCTCAAAAAGCCGTTTCCACGGAAGACATGCATGTATCCGGACAGTCGCGACGTCTGCCGACAACGCGCGCGCCCCGCCCGCATAAACCTTTGCCGCGCCTCCCGCAAACGCCCTCTTCAGCGTCTTGCCGAACCTCAATTCCATTCTCTCGTTCAGCGCCAACCGAACATCTTCAGTGTATTTCATGTCCATCGGACTTTCCAGTCTCCGGGCAAGTTCGCCGCGAGCGAACGCTGAAAAAACATAGTCTTCCGCCAGCCTGTCGAGCATGAATCGGGCGCGCGCCACGGCTCGGTTGTTTGCCCGCGCGCTTCCCAGCGGAACCTCTCTGGCTCCGGCCGCCGCGAGCGCGGTTTGCGCGACAACTGTTCCCGACGAGTTCGACGCGGTGTTCCAGCCAGCGTACCCGGCGAGCCTGAAGAACAACTTCTTATTCAGAAGCGCCTCCACCAGCGCCGGAGACGAGCCGTTTATGCGCAAAGCGTCGATCAATCCGACCGCGCGCCCCGCGCGCGCGTGCCTTCCGATCTTTTCCAGCAACGCGTTAGGAACTTCGTCCGGAGCAGCCCGCCCGCCTCTGAGTTGCGCGAGAAACAAATCTTCCGCGCCGCGAGACACGGCGGGCAGTAGAACCGCGTCGGCGTCCGCCGCCGAATCCGCCTCGACTCCCCCGGCGCACATTATTTGCATTCTTATGTTTTCCCCGATCGGTCCCGGCTCATACAAAGGAACGATTTCCATGTCCTTGCGGGAAGAGTCGATAAAGAACTTCAGAGGCGCGCGCGCGCGCCGCAGGAAACATCTTGCGTGCATAATCTGAGCCAGTTCGTCCGCGCCCGTAAGAACCGCCGCGCGGTCGCCGCCCGCCGCCCTTGCCGCTGTTTCGAGGGCCTCAAGCTCCGCAGCGTTCGGGTTGCCCGCAGCGGTGTCCTCCTTGCCAAGCGCGAAAAAGTCCAGCGCGCCCTCGGCGGCCCACTCAATGAGATTCATGTTGATTCTAAAATTTCTTTCACGTCCGGGCCGCGCGGCTGCCGCCGCCTTTGTATCCGCGCCACGCATCTGCTCGCTCCAGCGCCTGAAAGACTCTGAATCAGCCGCTGTCGTCGCGTCGCGCGGAATCACTCCGAACGCGTAGATTTTCAAATCAGAATATTTCTTTTTGAGTTTCTTAACAAACGACAGATTGCGCTCCGCATCCCTGAGAGAAGTTGCGGGAGAGCGGGAGGCGACGAGTCCGCCGTAAGCCAGCATGTCGGTCGATAGGATGACGCGGCGCGCGCCCGCGCGCAGCGTTTCTTCGAGCCAGCCTCGAACCGCCGGGATTTCAGCCGGGCGGCGCAACGAGCCAAGAACGCTCAAAGGTGGCCGGTCAACGGCTATGCCCGCAGAAGCGGACATCCTTTCAGGCATGTCCGTGTTGGCCGGACGGCTGTCCAGCGGAACAAGGAACGTCCGCTCAGCCATCCGCTCCGCTCCTTACTACGGCAATGCCGAAAAGCGCGGCCCCCGCGACTATAAAAATGTCAGCCGCGTTGAACGCCGGCCAGTAGTAGTTTTCCCAGTGCGCCAGTATGAAGTCGAACACATGGCCGATGCGCAGCCTGTCGATGATATTGCCCGCCGCGCCGCCGAACAGCAGCCCCGCGCCGACGGTTCCCGCCGCGCCTCCGCCAAGCCCCGTCCTTACATAAACGACAGCTAGAACAACAACCGCCGCAGCCTGCAGTCCAAGAGCCAGCCACGGGACTCCGTTGAACATGCCGAACGCCACGCCCGTGTTGTGCGATTGAATCACCGATAGGAATCCGGGAATTAAAACGAGGTCTTCGCCGCCGCGCGACTCCATGAAACCGTTAACCGCCAGCTTGGAAGCCTGATCGATGACCAACGCGACAGCGCATATCGCCGCCGCCGCCCGTTTGGTATGGAGAAATTTTTTCATAACAGCGCCGCCGATCAGGCCCTCGCGCCCTTATTCTACGACCTTCTCGGCGATGTAGTAGTTGTATCCTTTGAGTTGCAACTCCCTGCCAAGTTTCTGAGCGTTCGCCTTGTCCGTGAACGCCCCCAACTGCACCCTGTATTTCGTCACTCCGTCGTAATCGACCTTGCCGACGAATACTTCAAGACCGTACTCGTCGATAAGGTTCTTCTTCATCCGGTCGGCGTTTTCTTTTGAGTCATAGACGCCCAGTTGAAGCACATAAATCGTTTTTCCCGACGTCTGAGGCTTCGGCGTCTCCGAAGCGGCCTTTTTTTCAGCCTTATCTTCCATGTCGGCAGCTTCCGGCTGGAGAGAAGGAGCGGGCTTGCGGGGCGGCTCGTATTGCGCAGCACGTTCCGGCTCGTCCCCGTCGCCGGAAGTTTTTCGGTCGTCAGGCGGTTTTGCGGAATCCTGATTGTCCGACGGCCTCTCAGCCACGATTTCCACCTGAGTCTTTTCAGGGATATCCGGCTTGTCCGCCGCGTCTTTTTTCGAGGAATCGGTCGCTCGGTCGGAGTAGCCCCTCCTCTGCGCGTCCGTTGCGGCCAATGGCAAATCCACCGGCGAGTCCGAATCCATAGTCGATATTTCGCCAATTTCCGTCGAGTTTTTATTCACGATTTTTCCGGCGATGAAATTGCCGAGAAACCAAGCGCCCGCGCCGACCACGATCACTCCTGCGGCGATTATCGCCCAGAAGTAATCCTTTCTCGGCAACTGCCCGACTTCTTCGGGCGCGTCTTTAGGTGTCCTGTCCATCAAACCGACCTCTTTTCCCTGCGAAACCGAGACGCCCGGCCCCGCCCATAATATAGTGTCCGCGCGCGGAGCTTAAAAGTGTCCGCCTCAAGCCTGCGGTCGCGCGCCTGTCATGCCGTTCCGCCAAGCATCGCTATCCGGGCGTCGAGCTTTTCCAGATCGCTCTTCATCCCGGCAAGCCGCTCTTTTTCCCTGCTCACTATCTCCTCAGGGGCATTGCTGACGAACTGTTCATTGCCCAGTTTCGATTCTGATTTAGAGATATCGACGAGAACCTTTTCCCTGTTTTTCCTTAGCCTCGCGGACTCCGCTTCGAGAACATCGGCGGCTACCGGGACGAATATCTCCACGCCCCCGGCGATGCCGCTCATAGCGGAGACGCCCTCCGCGAGAGGCTTGTCCACCGAGATTTCGCCCGCTCCCGCCATGTCCCTGATGAACCGAGCCTCGGATTCAAGAAGTCGCGCCCGCCCTCCCGTCTCGTCGTGCGTTATCAGCGTCACCGGCAGCTTTTCAGACGGCGGCAGGTTCAGCCCGGCCCTGATGTCCCGAATCCGGCGCACCACGTCCTGCAGCAGCGTCACGTCCTCTTCCGCTCCCGCGTCAATCTTCCAGTCGTCCGCAGGCCATCCCGCGTCCAGTATCGTCCCGTCCGTCCCCGGCAGCTTGCTCCATATCTCCTCGGTGATGTGGGGAATATACGGATGAAGCATGACGAGTATTCTGCGGAGCGTGTGGTGCAGAACCGAGGACACCGCGCCGACCGTCTCGGCGTCGCCCTCTCGCAACGGGCGTTTTGCCAGCTCTATATACCAATCGCAGAAATCCCTCCACATCAGGTCGTATATCTTCTGCGCCGCCTCGTTCAGGTCGTATGACTCAATTAGCTCGGACACCTCTTTGACGACCGACGCCGCCCGCGAAAGCATCCATCTGTCCTTCAAGTCCAGTTTCGCCGAATTCAGTTCCGAGGCCGCTATCCCCGGCGCGTCCGGCGCCATCATCAGTATGAACCGCGCCGTGTTCCACAGCTTGTTGCAGAACCCGGCCCCGATCTTAAATCTATCGGCGGACACGTTCACGTCCTGCCCCATAGAACCGAGATACAGGAAGGTGAACCTCATCGCGTCCGCGCCGAACTCGTCTATTATTTCCATCGGGTCCATGGCATTGCCCGAACTCTTGCTCATCTTCTTTCCGGTCTCGTCCCTTATCAGCCCGTGGATGAACACGTCCCCGAACGGCACATCGCCCCCGAACTTCAGGCCGAAGAACATCATCCGCGCCACCCAGAAAAATATGATGTCGAACCCGGTCACCAGAACGGATGTGGGATAGTAAGTCTTGAGGTCGGCAGTCTTGTTCGGCCAGCCCAGAGTCGAAAGCGGCCACAATCCGGAACTGAACCATGTGTCCAGCACGTCGCTCTGCTGAGCAATTTCTTTCGAGCCGCACTTAGGGCACGCGTCGATGTCTTCTATCGAGCATGAGCGAGTTCCGCAAGAGCCGCAGTCCCACACCGGTATCCGGTGGCCCCACCACAACTGCCTTGATATGCACCAGTCCCGGATGTTCTCCAGCCAGTCTAGGTACACCTTCGTCCAACGCTCCGGCACAAAGCGCGTCCGGCCGTCCTTCACCGCGTCCATCGCCGGCCCCGCAAGCTCCTTCATCCTCACGAACCACTGCAGGCTCAAGTACGGCTCCACCGCGCTCTGACACCTGTAGCAGTGGCCCACAGAATGCTTGTACGGCTCTTTCTTTATGAACAATCCGGCGGCCTCGAGGTCCGCGATTATCTTCTCCCTCGCCTCGAACCTATCCATCCCTGCGTACGCCGGATAGTCGTCGGAAATCCTTCCGTCCTCAGTCAACATCACATATTCCGGCAGCCCATGCGCCCGCCCTATCTCAAAGTCATTCGGGTCGTGCGCCGGAGTTATCTTCAACGCCCCGGAGCCGAACTCCAAGTCCACGTATGGGTCGCAGATTATCGGTATCTCGCGGCCCACCAGCGGCAGTACGCATGTCTTCCCGTGATATTTCTTGTATCTCTCGTCGTCCGGATGCACCGCCACCGCCGAGTCGCCGAGCAACGTCTCCGGCCTCGTCGTCGCTATCTCCAGCGCGTAGTCCTCGCCCTTCACAGGGTACTTTATGTGGTAGAAGAAACCGTCCTCCTCCACATGCTCCACCTCGATATCCGACAGAGCGGTCTTGTGGAACGGACACCAGTTGATTATCCGGCTGTCTTGATAGATAAGCCCCTCGTCGAACAACTGCTTGAACGCCGTGCGAACGGCGAGCGAGCACTGCTCGTCCAAAGTGAACCTCTCCCGCTTCCAGTCAACTCCAGCGCCCATACGCGTTATCTGATTCTTGATATTCGCGTGGTATTCGTCCTTCCATGCCCACACGCGCTCGACGAACTTCTCCCGTCCCAGCTTGTGCCGGTCGAGACCCTCTTTTTCCAGCTTCACCTCGACCACGTTCTGAGTGGCGATGCCAGCGTGGTCAGTCCCCGGAACCCACAACGCGTCCCTGCCCCGCAGAAAATTGAATCTCAGAAGAACATCCTGAAGAGTCATGTTCAGGGCATGGCCCATGTGCAGTTTGCCGGTTACGTTAGGCGGCGGGATGACCATCGAGAAACTCTTTGCGCCATTGATAGACGGGCGGGAGAACACTCCCTCCCTCTCCCAATATTCCCTCCACACAGGCTCGTAAGCCGATGGGTCGAACCGTTTTGAAAGCTCCGATTCCGGAGCAGCTCCGGAGTTCTCTCCGGGCGCGCTGTCATTTTTTCGCACTTTTTCCGCCTCCGCGTGACGCCGCATTATTCTTTCCGCCGCCGCCTTTTCCGCCCGCGCTCTTGAGCGTGGCTTCCAACGCCTGCTCGACGTGATCCACAAAGAGCGCCTCTAGCTTCCTGCGCACGTTTGGTTGTATCTCGTAATAATCCTTCTCGTTCTCCACCGGCAGGATGATCTTCGTTATCCCCGCCCGGTGCGCCGCAAAAACCTTTTCCTTTATGCCGCCCACAGGCAGCGCCCTGCCTCTAAGCGTTATCTCTCCCGTCATCGCCACGTTCCTGTCCACCGGCCTGCCGGATAACGCGGATATCAGCGACACCGCCAACGCTATGCCCGCCGACGGCCCGTCCTTCGGTATCGCCCCCTCCGGCACGTGCAGATGTATGTCCGTGTTCTTGAAATAATCCGTGCCCAGATTCAGTCCCTCCGAATGCCCCCGCGCATAGCTCAACGCCGCCTGCGCCGACTCCTTCATCACATCCCCCAGCAGCCCCGTCAGGATAAGCTCTCCCTTGCCCGGCATCAGCGTAGCCTCTATGCTGAGAATCTCTCCGCCCGTCTGCGTCCACGCCATCCCCGTCGCCAGACCAACCTCGTCCGTCTCGCCTATAACTCCGTACCTGTGCTTCGGTTTTCCAAGATATTTTTCCAGATTCTTTTTAGTCACCACCGCGCATTTCTGCTCGATGTCTTCTTTTGCAGCGCGTTTCTTTCCGCCTTTTTCCGATTTGCCTTTATCGCCTTTCTCAACCGCGCGCCCATTTTTCTCCTCATGCTCCGCCACCAAACAAGCCGTGTGCTTTCGGCACACCTGCGCAAGCTCCCTCTCCAAGTTCCTAACTCCCGCCTCCCGCGTATATCTCCTGATTATCTCCAGCACCACGCTGTCCGATATCTTCAGCGACTCCTCGTTCAACCCGTGTTCCTTGAGCTGCCTCGGCAGCAGGTGCAGCCTCGCTATGTTCAGTTTTTCCTCTTCGGTGTAGCCAGACAGCCGGATGACCTCCATCCTGTCGAGCAGCGGCGGCGGGATAGGCTGCGTCAGGTTCGCCGTCGTTATGAACATCACCCCCGAAAGGTCGTAAGGTATTTCCAGATAGTGATCCACGAACTCCTTGTTTATCTCCGGGTCTAGAGCCTCCAGCAGCGCCGCCGACGGGTCGCCCCGGAAGTCCGAACTCATCTTGTCCACCTCATCCAGCAGAAACACCGGGTTGGTCACTCCAACCCTCTTCATCTGCTGAATTATCCGGCCCGGCATTGAGCCGATGTATGTCCTCCTGTGACCTCGTATCTCCGCCTCGTCCCTCACGCCGCCCAGAGACGCCCTCGCGTACTTCCTCTCAAGCGCCCTTCCTATCGACTTGCCCAGCGACGTCTTCCCAGTCCCCGGAGGCCCCACAAGACACAGTATCACCCCGTGCCCTTTCTTGCTCAGCTTTCTCACCGCCAGATACTCGACTATTCTCTCCTTCACCTTTTCTAGCCCGTAGTGATCCTCGTCCAGTATCTTCTTCACATGCCCAGTGTTCAGGTTCTCAACTATGTTCTTGTCCCACGGCAAATCCAGTATCCAGTCTATATAATTACGGGACACCACCGCTTCAGGAGAGCCGAACGGCATCTTTGACAGCCGTTTCAACTCCGCTTCCACCTTCTCCCGCGCGTAATCCGGCAGCCCCGCCTTGTCCGCCTTCTCTTTTAGTTCCAACAGTTCCCCGGTGAACTCTTCCGCGTCCCCAAGTTCCCGGTGAATCGCCTTCAACTGCTCCTTCAGATAGTACTCCTTCTGCGATTTTTCAATCTGCTTCTTCACCTGCGACTGAATTTTTTTCTGTATGTCCAGAATCTCCAATTCATCATCGAGGATTGAAGAAAGAGCTATCAAGCGCTCCTTCGCAAAAAACGCCTCCAGCACCCTCTGCTTGACGTCCACCTTCAGCACTAACTGAGACGCAATCAGGTCCGCCAACCTGCATGGCTCGTCCACCGACGACGCCGACGTGTACGCCTCTGGCGGCATAGACCGCGTGTATCTCACATATTTGTCGAACTTGCCGAGAATTTCCCTCATCAGCGCCTCGACTTCCATGTTCTTCGACGCCTCTTCCTCGATAAGCTCCACCTGCGTTACGAAATACTCGTCGTCCACAAGATAATCCAGAATCTTCACCCTGTTTACGCCTTCGATGAGCGCCTTGATAGTGCCGTCCGGCAGCTTCACCATGTTCAGCGCCTCGCACAGCGTTCCCACTCCATATAAATCATCCCTGTCAGGGTCCTCTATGCCCGGCTGCTTCTGCGCGACGACCACTATCCGCCGGTCGTTCATCATCGCTTCTTCCAGCGCCTTCACCGATTTGCCCCGCCCTATGAACAACGGCACTATCATGTGCGGAAATATCACTATGTCCCGCAACGGTATCATCGGATAGTTCTTTATGTTTTCAGGTATTTCCACAGACTCCTGATTCATCGGGTCGTAGTCCAATACGTCCACCTCGCCTCGTTTTCAATCTACTAATATAGCCAATCCCCATCTTACTATCAATAAAACTGAATTATAAGTGTCTGAATTCAGTATTCAACTTCGCAATCTTCAATTGTCGGCTCGCGCAAAACAACCTTTCGCCCTCCATAGAAAAAACCATCTACGCCTCCGGCGGCCAAATAGTAAATTATAAAGATTCTCTTTGTCGCCTTATAAACGTTTAAGGAGTTTTCTTTTGCAAAGCTTCCTCGCCTCTATTCTGCGGCAAAGCTCATGTGAACTATTTCACTTGTTTCTCTCCACGGGGTTCACTTATGCTCGCCCCTTGCGGTATAATGCGTTTATTCGGCGGCGCGCCCGGCGCGTCCGCCAAACCGCGAAACCGGAGGCCGGAAACATGGCGAAGAAAGCGACGACAAAAAAAACAGCGGCAGCGAAGGCCGCTCCGAAATCTGTTGCGGATAAGACACCGAAGAAAACCGCGGCGAAAGCGGCGCCCAAGCCCGCAGCGAAACCCAAACCGGCCTCAGCGATAAAAACGCCCGCAATGCCCGTTTCCAAACCGGCTCCGGCGAAGAAGCCCGCCGCAAAAGCCGCCTCGAAGAAAAAAGCTCCCGCGAAAAAAACGGTTCGTCCCGCCGTGACGGACATCCGCTCCACTCCCACCGCCATTGTCACCGGAGCCTGCGGCTTCGCAGGCGGCCACATGGTCGACCTGCTCGTCGAAAAAGGATTCCGCGTCATCGCCACCGACCTCGAAGGAGCCTCCCGCGAGTTCGTCAATCCGAAAGCCGTATTCATCCCCGCAGACATCACGAATGTTGATTCTCTGAAGACCATCTTCAAAGGAAAAATCGACTACGTCTACCACCCCGCCGCCATCTTCGACTATGAGGCTCCGTGGGAGATATGCGAAAAAGTCAACGTGTTCGGCATGCGCAATATCTGCGAGATGTCGCTTAAGCAGAACCTCAAACGCTTCGTTCTGTTCTCCACCGTTTCGGTGTACGGACACCCGGAGCCGGACGAGCTTCCGGTGCGCGAATCCAACACCAAACGGCCCGGCACGAACTACGAGCGCTCAAAGCTCATGCAGGAGGAAATCGGCGTCGAATACGTAGGAAAGGGTCTCCCCGTTTCCATAGTTCAGCCCGCCCCGGTGTACGGCCCGCGCAACGTCTACGGCGTCGCCACCATACTGTTCCTGCTCGCGAAATTCCCCATCCTCCCCTTCCCCGTCAACCTAGACAGCTACATCGTCGGCGTGCACATCCGGGACGTCTGCCGCGCCGCTCTTTTCGTCTCCGACATAAAGGAAGCCATTGGCGAAACCTACATCGTCATCGACAACAGCCGGTACACACTGCGCGAGTTCGTCGAGTTCGTATGCCCGCTGATGGGCGTGCGCATCATGCCCGTGTTCATCCCGCGCGACCTCTTCGTGCGCGCCGCAGACCATATCGCTGACGCTTCCCGCTCGTTCGCAAAAATCATGGGAACCCGTCCCTTCGTCGAGAAAGACATGGTGTACTACCTCAAAGCCGTCTACACCTTCGACAACACCAAGCTCCGTTCCCTCGGATTCGAATTCGAGCATCCCGACCTGCTGGAAGGCGCGCGCGAAACTATTGAGTGGTACAAGGAAAACGGCTATCTTGACCGCCGCGACCTTTGGCAGAAAGCCATCTTCGGGAAAAACAGATACTAGTCCGCCAGCCTAAACGAATAAAGGAAGAAAAACCTCAAGATTGCCTCCGGCGGCCAAAGAGAAACTTTTAAAAAAGTTTCTCTTTGGAATCTCTTCAAAACGTTTCAATGGTCGTCGGGAGTGAATCGCTGTCGCGATTCCCTCCCGACGCCCCATGTAAAATCATTTATAAACAGATTCCGCTGAAAACTCTTTCCCAATATCTTTTAATAAGATACGCGCCTAAGGCGGAGGCGAAGCCTCGCCTTTGGCGCTAGCATGAAAAGGCCTGAAAGGGTTTAAGGGAAAACTTTTCAAAAAGTTTTCCCTCAATTTCCCTAAAGCTTCCGCTTTTCAGCGCGGCGCGATGCGGATATGATATTGAGCGGCAGGCGGCTCGTTTCGAAAATCCAACCGCCTTGCGAAGACGCGCGGGGACCCTCGAATGGTGAAATTTAAAAAAGTCAGAATTTATGATCACGACGCTGAAAAATCCGTTGACTATCTTATCGAAAAAGAACTCGGCTACGACATAGTAGAACTGCAAAACGTGACATCCGTAAAAAAAATCAAGCGCACGGACGACGGAAAGGTGAGGAAAGACGTCGACGAGTGGTGCGCGCACGCGCAATTGCCCAAATCGCTTCAGCATGTTATCCCTCCAAAAGCGCTCACTTGGATAGCTTATGCTGAATGGATCAGAGCGACCAAGACAATCAATTTTCGCATTGAACCGATAGTTCTCAAAAATGTGGTCGAGTGCGCCGGCAGGACAATCTACAGCGGCGACGCGCTGAACAGACTCGTGCGCGACTTCGAGATAAGCATTAATGTAAAAATGCCGGTTGTCGGGCAAGTCGCCGAAAACTTCATTATCGAGGTCCTCAAGAACAACGAGCGACAGGACGACGAGCTTTGCAAGAAGATACTTAAGCGCATGGACGACGGCGGGGCCTGACGCTCCGCGCTGGAGGCGGCTTATGGTTTCTCGACTGATAAGCTTTGCTGGACTGCTGGCAATCGTCGGGTTTGCGATTCTCATCTCCAAAGACCGCAAACGCATATCTTGGCGGCTGGTGGCGTGGGGCGTCGCCCTTCAGATATTCTTCGCCCTTATCATACTTCGCACGGCTCCCGGACTGAAACTGTTCGAGTTCGCAAATCTGGCTTTCAACAAACTTTACAAGGTTATGTAGAGCTCTACATAAGGCGGTTTATGTAAAGCCGCAAATTATGTTGAGTCGGGCGAAAAAAACTAGGATTCTCAGGGGCTTCTGTTTTTTTGACTCAACATAATCACAACACCCCTCATAGAGAAGAGAGCCAATCCAGGATGTCTTTGTTGTTT
>JAKQPS010000186.1 GCA_029564595.1 bacterium
TGTCAACCAGTTCCTTTGATGCAATAATCTTCTTGTCAGCCATTTTCTCTCCTTTCTATTTGCCAAAGTATTTAGGAGATACTCTAATGGCTGACTCTTTCCTTCGCCACTACAATTTCGCAGAAAAAAGTTTACACTATCATTAAATTCTATCAGTTTATCTTTAAAGGAAAAAAGTGTATATTCAATTCACAGTGTCTGTCATCTGATTTTGAATTAGCCAATTGAGGTTTTCGGAATGAAAGTTAACTTGAAACAACCTTTTGACTTTCCTCTCGACGTCGTTTTGCGAGCAAGAGAAGAACGTTTTATTAATTCAGACAAAATTGAAGGCATGAGAAAACCCAAGTTTATTGAAAGAACTGAAGACGAAAAAAGAATCGAAACCAAACGCGAGTTTAACATAGCATTGGATAGAACTCCGGCGTCAATAAAAAAAATGCTTGCCCCGGATATGTTCAGGTTCATAGAGAGCGCGGTTTGGGACAAGAATTCTAACGTTCTCAAGTGGGAAATGGTTCCGGGAGCGCAGAAAGACAGACTGGTATGGAAAGGCATCACGAAGTATTACCAAACAGGAGATAAATCTGAAAGGTCTATTGAATGCGATATACGAGTGAGAGTGCCGATAATCGGGGACGCAATAGAAAGAATGATCGCGGAAGGATTCAAAAAGAGCCAACAAAAAGACTTTTTATCTATAGCGGCAATGGCGAGATTGATAACTGAAGAAAACCTCTGAGGCTATAAGAGACCTCTGAATTGACAAAGCTCAACACAAATTAACAACCGTTTTCAACACTAATCCATCATTAGAATTCTAGAGCGATTGTTCAGAGCGGATGAAATGCGAGGCGCAAGGCGCATTTTTGCAGTGAATAGAACATAGGGTTCATAAAGAAAAAAATGCGGCCGCAAAGAAGCAGTTCTCGCCTATGAAAATCGCCCCGGTTCGTCGGCTTTATCGACGCAATCCGGGATCAATGCAACGTCGGAAATCATGTATAATCCTGTATGCGCGCGTGTCGTCAGTTATTGCGGCTATTTGATTTCAATCTCCCTGTCCACATGAGACACGTTAATAAACATCGTAACGTCAACAGGCTGCAATGTTACAGGCGAGTAGCTGACAGCCCTCGCAGAGCCGAAGACGATTCGCAATTTGTCAAACTTGCCGTTTCTCAAAGCTTCAGCGGAGAATCTCATGAAAAGTCTTTCTCCATCTGTGTAGAAACGGGCGTCCGCCGTTCGTATCTCGGCAAGCTGCCTGTCTGTGTTCAGCAATCCGATGACTGGGAATTGCAAAAACTGCCCGTGCTGAGTATGCACAAGCACATGGTCGGTGCGAATGCTTCCATCCACTAATCTGTCAGGATAAAAAAGGCCCACGCTGTAAACATGAACGTCGAAAGGCGTCACGGTTCCACTGGAAATCTTCCCTTCAACCCTCATTGTGAAATATAAGATATCCCCATCGAATGCCACCCCTGCGCTTAAAATGTCAAGGTTGTTGGGAACCATTCTAAAATCGTCATTATCGTCGTAGACTTCTAATGGAAATATGGGGTGTCTAATGCCTCCCCATTCGACTTTGGCCTTCGGAAGCTCTATGAGCATGTTTCCGCCGTCATCCTCTGCTGTGAAGAAGTATTTCAGATTTCCGGGGTAACCCGCCGGGGGAATAACTCCCCTCCAGTTCTCCCTAGACGCCCCTGCTTCCTCCATCGCTACTGTTCTCCACGTTTCTCCATCGTCTCTCGAATAATAAAGCGAGGCGGAAATCGGTTTTCCTGAAGTTTTTATAGGATCGTTGACTATTGTCGCAGTTATTGTGATAGCGTCGCCGGGACCGGGCGACTTCGGCGAAACCATCACATTTTTTAATTCCGGCGGGTCGTTCTCAAGCATGTATTGCTCGACTGGCGAGGGACTGTTCCGCTCGACATAGTAGAGCGAAAATTTCTCGTCAAGTATTCCCTTGTCCTCGGCTAGAGCGTAAAAATTCCCATATATTCCGGAGAACAACGCTAATATCGTTGCAACACACACAATTATCACGCGCATAATCTATGGTTCCTCCGCCGTTATTTTTCGGCTTGTTAAGTTTAGAATATATCAAACAATCCCGACAAAAATCAACAGAATTCGATTATTCAATAATCGTTGAAAAAAATTCTTCAGTGAGTTTCTTTAGAAACAACGCCCGGAATCGGCGCTCCCTTTTCAAATTTTAGATCGATTGTGCCGAATTTCTGCTCATATTTCTCAATGTTTTCGATCATCGCCTTGGCGAAAAGCTTGGCATGTATTGGACTCATAAACAGCCTTGTATGCACATGAATCATGTTTTCTTCGGGAAGTATTTTTGCGAAGTCAAGCATAAAATCTATCGCAGAATGCTGTATCTTCACAAAATTCGAGTATTCCCCGAGTTGCGCGCTTTCGCTTACTCTTGTCTTAAGTTCTTCAGGCTCTCTCATGTTCAATCCTCCCGCGGAATTAAGTTTGCTGCGACATAAATCGCGAGGTCGCCATATTATACCGAATGTGAATTCTAACCATGTAATCGCTCCAAATCCTGAGCAATGGTTTTCTGATCCGAATGCTGCTCCGCCACATCTAACGCGGCGCGTTCCACACCCCCAAAATAAAAAAACAATGCGATTATAGCACACAGTCGTCAAACATGCCGATTCGGAGAAATGGCCAAAGCAACCTTTTGATATGATCTGTTGCTTTCTCGAAGAAAAAACTCAGAAATCTTCCGGGATTATCTCCGTCCAGCCATAAGGATCGGGGATGTCGCCGTTCTGGATTCCTGAAAGTTTTTTGTACAGTCCGACGCACATATCGCCGGCAGTCTTTCCGTCGCCATACCTAATGACTTCTCCCCGGTATGTTATCGACCCGATCGGAGATATGACGGCGGCTGTCCCCACCGCTCCGGCCTCGACAAACGTTTTAAGCTCGTCCACGTGAATCGGCCTCTCCTCCACAGTAAATCCTTCGTCCTTGGCTATCTGCTTGATGCTCATGTTGGTTACGCTGGGAAGTATGGACGGAGATTTCGGAGTGATATAGCGTTTGTCTTTGGTTATGCCGAAGAAATTCGAAGACCCCGACTCATCAATGTACTTCTTTTCCTTCGCGTCGAGATAGAGCACCTCGTTGAATCCCTTTTTCTTTGCGGGGATGGTGGCGCGAAGCCCGGCGGCATAGTTGCCGGCGCATTTTATGTCTCCCGTTCCGTACGGGGCGGCGCGGTCGATATTCTCCTCCACCATGAGATTCACAGTGGACAGACCTCCGCCTTTGTAATACGGCCCCACCGGCGACACGAAAACCACGAAGGTATACTCCGTAGACGGATTGACTCCGAGTTGAATCCCAGTGCCCATAAGAAAAGGCCTGATATATAAGCTCGCGCCCTTGCCGTACGGCGGCACAAACCTTCTGTTGGCGTTTACGACCTTCCAAACCGCTTCCTTAAACATATCAATCGGAACTGGCTCCATTATAAGCTTTTCCGCCGACCGTATCATTCGCTTGGCGTTTTCTTCGAGCCTGAAAGTCTGAACCCTGCCGTCGGGTCTTTCGTATGCCTTTAGCCCTTCAAAAATCAATTGGCCGTAGTGAAGGCAGGCGGCCGCCACCGGCATCGGCATATATTCGCTGTCGGACAACTCCCCCGCGCCCCATTCTCCATCCTTGCAGACTCTCCTGTAATTCCAATCCGTCTTTATATAACCGAACGGCAACTCCGAGTATTTAAGGTCGGCCTTTTCCATATCCTTTCCCTCTACGCAATCTTAAGATTCCGGCAGACAACACCGCCGCGCGGTCTTCTCTGTCTGGTTGGAAATTTATTATAACACATAGCCGACATACATCAACATAAAGTTTTCGCGCTATCACGTATCTTGCGTTTCCGTTCTGGCGGTATCGAAAAAAACAGTTAGAATATCCATGTGGTCGAATCTTTGCGCAATGGAACGGAAATGGAACAATCGGCTGTGGACATTGTTTTTTGCGAGGGGCTGAATCTGGCGCGCTCGGGAGAATGGGAACGCGCCACTTCATGTTTTGAAAAAGTGATAGCCGCCTCCCCTTCTCACGACGCGGCGATATACAACCTCGGCGTGGCATATTTCAAGGCGGGAAAACACAAGGACAGCGCGGACAGATTCCGCGAACTGCTGGCTTTCAGGCCGAACGACCCCGACGTCTATGTTAATTTCGGAAGGATACTTGAGAGAGGCGGAAGGCATGATCAGGCGCTGGTCTGTTACAAGAAAGCTATGGGCCTAGACCCTGATCATCCAGAAGCGCTTCTTAGAATCGCGGTTATGCTCGGCAGAGACCACGGAAAATACCGGGACGCTATCGAATATTTCAGAAAATGTCTTGAGCTGAACGGCCCGGCGGCGGAAGCGTACCAAGGAATAGCCATCTGTCTGCACCATCTCGGAGAACATCAGGAAGCTTATGACAACTTGAATATCGCCGTCAAACTCGCTCCTTCAAGCGGCGTCCTTCACAACCATATCGGCATAATGCTGATGAAACTCGGAGAAGAAGAAAAAGCAGACAAGCATTTCAAGCGCGCTCTGGAGTTAAACCCCGATTTGAAACTCAAGCATCAGAATCTTTGGGACATAGAAACCGGCGGAGAGCTTTCAGTTAAGAATCATCTATGAAAAACATTTTTGCAATCGACAATGATTCCTTCGCTATTTCCGGAATTCGCTATTTCCTAAGTTCAAACTCGTATTGATTCACCACCGGCTCGGAAGCCTCGTCTGTTTTCAACTCCACCACGAGCGCGTATCCGCCCGGAAGGCTGTCCGTGGAATTCCAGTTGACTCTTCCCGCTTCAATAACTGAGTCCGCCGGAAGCGGAGATGCCGACAATCCTTCCGCTTTGCATGCCCCTTCGGAATCGCAAATCATCCACCTAATGACAGCGTCCGGAAACTCCCTGTCATAATCGTTCACTGCCCACAGCTTCAAACCAACCGTTTCGCCGCGCGGATACCATCGTCTGGGAAACTCCGATATTGCCAAAGCCGGGCTGAAGCTCTGCTTCAACGCGAAATATCCCTTTTTGGGCTTGCGCCTCCAGTCGACAACCGACCACGTGACGGCCGGACAACAATCGTTGAACATGAAATGAACGGCTCCTCCGCAAGGCTCGTACTTCATTCTCCTCAGAAATTCATTGAAGTATTTCACCAGCCTTGCCTGATACCACTGCGACACTTCGATATATTCCTCCAGTTTTCTTCCTCGTCTAGCAGGAACATATTTATCCATGAGGTCGCGTTGCAACATGTGTTTCTTTTCCAGAGCGTCCCAATCTATGTCTTTTATCGCGTCCGCATCCTGAAGCTCTATGAAGCTTTCAATCGAAGGATAAGCCTGCGCGCCGTACTCGGTGACGAACCTGTATGATTTTTTATACAATGACGCGTGACTCTTCAGCATCCTCATGGTTCCGTAATACCATCCGAAATAAAGGTGGGTGTCAGAGCCGTCCTTGAGGAAAGAAGCCGTCCCGGATGATTGAACGACCGGCCGGCTTTTATCCTCCTTCAACAACGCGCCCTTGAGCCGAGGGTCAAGCTCGTCCTTGTTCCAGTCCGGCCCCAGCATCGACGCCATCGAAGGGATAAACTCTTTCAGCGCGCCCGGCGCGAGAATGTCTTTAGCGGTTCTGGCCTTGGTTATCTTGAAAGGCTCGTTGTGACAGCACCACACGGCCACGCTGGGATGAGACATAAGCTCGCGGGCCATGTCCGCAATCTGCTCGACCGCCGGCTTTAGTATCTCTTTCGAATAATGCCACTGTAGAGGGAAATCCTGCCACACAAGCACGCCCCGCTCGTCGCAGGCTTCATAAAATTCTTTCTTCTCAATGTGAGCGTGAACCCGCAGCATATTCAGATTTGCCCGCGCCGCCATTTCGACATCTTTCTCATAAATCTCCCGCGTCGCGAGCGACAGTCTGATGTCGGCAGGAGCATAATTGGAGCCTCGGCAGAACATCCGTTTGCCGTTTATTTTCAATACCCAATCTTTCATTTCGACCGTTCGGACGCCGAAACGCGTTTCGGCCTCGTCAGCCATGGCATCCCCGCAAATCAACTTCGCCCGCAATCGGTACAATGGTTGGCCGCCTCTGTCCCACGGCCACCACAATTTGGGTTCGGGAATCGATATTTCGAACGTCGCTTCCATCCCTGCGGGATTCGTTTCGTCGATAAGAAATTCGCCTTCCTGACAATCACCGTCAAAATTGGCCGGTTCGACGCGCCATGCCAGTTTCATCTCCGCGCCGCCGGGGCCTGCCGGAGACAGAATAGTCGCCCGCGCCAGCGCCACAGCCTCGTCTTCGCTTATCTGGAAATCGCTGACGTTCAATCTCGACAGCCGGGCCTGCCCTGTCTCTATCAGTTCCACGCTGTTCCAAATCCCGCCGGGCTGAATTTCTTTGGGCTTGCAATCCCAGTTGCCGAACACCCCAAGAACCTGACTCTTGTCGTTCGCGCCCGCCTCGACTTCACACCTTGCGAATACGGACAACAGGTTCGCTCCATCGCGGAGGCAAGAAGTGACCTCGAACTCGAAAGCAGAGAAATAGCCGGTGTGTTCGCCGAGATAAACCCCGTTCAACCAAACCCGGCAGAAATAAAACACGCCGTTGAAGCGAAGAAAGAACCGGCGTCCGGGAGCCGGAGCCGCGGCTTCGAAGCGTTTTCTGTACAGAAGTTTTTCAGGATACTTCTCGAACGCGGTCGTCGTCTGCCAGTGACCGGGAACCTGAATGTCGTTCCATGCCGAATCGTCGAATTCGATTTTTACGAATGATAAATCAGAACTTACGACATCAGACGCTTTCCAAATTCCGTCAAGTTTCGCCGCCAATGGGATCGCCTCCGTATCAAGAGTATTTTATCCCGACTGAACGAAACCGCGCAATAATGCCGCCGACGTAGTCGATTAATCGAAATTGATTTCTTGATTTATGAATTCCTTCATCGCGTCTTCAGGATTTCTCGGTTCAGGCTTAAGTTCAAACGATTTATAGAAAGTCTCTTCGGCTTGGGCGCGTTTTCCCCTTTTCAACATTGCCTGAGCAAGATTTCTCAAAATTATTCCGTCTTTGGGAGCCAGCGCCGCGGCTTCCGCAAAAGCTTCTTCGGCGTCCCCATACTGCCCAGTCTTCATGTTATATTCGCCAAGAGCGCGCAGACACCCCTCGCATCTTTCATCGGAAGCCAGAGCTTTCCGAGCGAGCGCGGCGGCAAGCTCATATATGGAGACCGCTTCGGTCGCTGGGTCGGATGTCTCGACGCTTTTTTCTTCGCCTCCGGGAGCTTTTGCGCCGCGTTTCTTTTCTGCGGTTTTCAATATGCTCTCCGCCTTTGCGGCGAAAGCCGAAGCCATACAGAGGTGCGTTGTCGCCGAAGCGTCATCTTGCGCAATGTAACTTTCATAAATATTTTGCGCGGCGTCGTAGTCTTCCATCCGGGCAAACATCCTCATCAGGGCTATCGCTTTGCTTTCTGAGGGAGCGCGGCCTTCTGGCGCGGCCACATTTTCCGCTTCGGAAACAAGTTTCAAAGCTTTGTCTTTTCCTTCCGATTTATACAGCGAATATATTTCTTCGGGTTCAGGCGGCAAGCCGGGTTTAAGCTTTCGGGCGACGGCATAATTCTCCGAAGACTTCTCCCACATCTCCGTGTCATGGTAGTTTTTTCCAAGGCAAAGATAACCCTGAACGTGATCCGGGTCTGCTTTAACTGCCTCTGCGCATCTTCTCAAAGCCATAGTCGCGGCCAACTTCCTCCAGTTCAGAGACCTGCACTCCGCGCATCCGGGAGCAAACCCGGCGGCAATGTCGTAGCACATCTCAGCCCTCTGCGAAAAACCTCTTTGCATAGCCAACATCGAGCCGACTTCGGCTATTGCCATTTCCTTTGGCCATGCGCTTCCATTAAGCTTGTGGTATTTCCACATAATCGAAATGGACGCGGCGGGGTTGTTACGATCCTTCCTCAACTCAAGCTCCGCGAGAATGCGAGTCGCTTCGGGCAGGAAAGCCCCTACCATGTTCTCAACTATCCGGCGCGCCTTCTCTTCGGAACGCTGATAGTCGTATTTGCGGTTGCGGTAATATCTCAAAGCTTCGATGCGAACGGGATGATCCGGCGGGGCCATATTTTCCGCTGTTGCCAGAGCCGATTCCGCCTCTTCTGTCTCCCCTGTCTTCAATAAAAGCTTGTGCAGGGCGAAATATGTCTCGACATTGCCGGACCCGCTTGAGATGATGTCTTTTAAGAACTGTCTGCGTCCTACCAACCCGCGCGAAGAGCCTTTGTGGGACTCCAGAGCTTCCACATTTTTATAGAACTCTTTGTGCGATTCCGATTTCTTCTTTGCCTTCGCTATCTCTTCAGCGGAAACCGGAGGCTCGGCTACCGAATTGATTATCGCGGTAAGACGGGCAAGCTCGGTAGGCGGATTTTCCATTGCGGGGACAGTTTTAAGGACTGGCTTGTCGCTTTCAACGTCAATCTCAAAAACGCCTGACGCGTCGGAACTGTCATTCCATGCGTAAGCCTTTATGTAATATTTTCCTGTCGGAATAAAATCAGGAACCTCGACGACAGCGCTTGCGGAGCCGGAAGCGTCAAGAGATGTTTCAAGGGAGAAAGCCACTTTATTGTTGGCGTTGGCATAGTTCGTTCTGGCGGCGGCTTTGAGGGCTTCGCCTTCGAGTCCTTCGATGCCTGTGGTCGGATAAATCATCTCAGTAGGATGCGCCTCGAGAGTGAGAAATATTTTCCCTGACGGGACGTCGCCGGAATCAATCGCGACACTGAAAGAGCCTCCGGCGGAAGCGTTTTTCGGCGCTTGCATCAAGACTTTGCCTTGCGGGTACGCTATGCGGGTCGCAGGGTCGCCGAGATAGTTGTAGATGTACAGATGATCGTACGCGTTGTCTCTGAGTTCGTCTTTTCCCATTATCAAAGTGAACTGCTTGTCCATGAAGCGCCTGTCCTCGTCATATCTGCGAATCATGGCTTTTTGAATGCTCAGAAGAGCTTGGCCTATCGTCTCCGGCTTCTTCATGGTCAGGAAGAAAAGCAAGTCTTTAGATATAAGGGCGTTGGCGTAAGGATGAGAAACCTCGGATGCGGCAAAAACGCCGACAGGCCCTTCCGGCGACTTCACAAGTTCCTCGGCGATACAATCGTGCAGAATGTTGAACTTGCCAGTCAGGCAGCTAATGCTGAAGAAAAACGTGTTCTTTCCGCCCGAAGCCACGCGGGGAACATCCGCAACCTCCATAATGCTGCGGCAGTCTCCCCTCCAGCAGACGGTCGAAAGCCCGTCCACGTCTCCGTGCCCGATGTACGACATTATTAACGCGCCCTCGTTGAAACGTTCGACCACTTTCGAGTCGAATTCTTCAGGAGCCAAGAAATAAGGGAGGGCCGATCCGGCGTATGTCATATTCACGTCGAATTCAGGATTGAAACTGCTGCGGAACATCCGTTTCGTAAGCTCTTCGAGGGTGGAGTCGAAAATGCCGAAGTCGCCTGTGCTTGCGAATACGGAGACGCGGCGCTTCCAGAGTCCGGGCGGCGGATTCGTTTCGTAGGCGATAATTTTCGAAACCATGCTTTTTATGTCTTCGGGCGTGTCCGCAGGCAGTCTACCGATTGAGATATCGGGGATTTCATCGCCGTCCATGTCGGAGTACGGCGCGTCCGAGCCAGTGTAAGGCTTCCCTGAAAAGTCGGAGATATTCACTATGAAAGTCGGGATTGAAACGCCGCTCGGATCATACGAAACGGCGACATCCGTGTCGCCGACGATAAGCAGATACTTCGGCGCAGGTTCTTCCCAATTGAAATATGCGTATCTGATGAAGGCGCGAATTGTCTTTGGGCCGGAGGGCCATCGTTTGAACTCCTTATGAATCGATTCCGGCGTGACCACCGCAACTCTGAGACCATCCGAAACGCGTTTTTCAAGCAGAGGCTCCAGAGCTTCCACGAATGCGGCGGGAGAAATCACAAGATAATCAGCGGCGTTTTTTTCCGCGCGAGGTTTCTCAACCAGATATGAGGCCGCAACCGCCGATGAATTCATCGATATCAAAATCAGCGACAGCGCCGCAAAGACAGTTGATGCTGAACGTTTAATAGAAAACATAATCCCCGCCTCCGTTCCGCCGATTGCCAGCGGATACAATCACCACCATGCTTATCATATATTATGGAGACGTTATAATAAACCCGAAAAGTTTTCGAGAGGCTGATTTCGGCAATTGAAGGGCGGTTCAACTGAATGCTTATATCAATGGCGGCTGGCGGCTCATCATTTGGAAGCGGCCTTGAACGCCTCTTCCAAGTCTTTGATAAGGTCGTGCGGATCCTCAAGCCCCACCGACAATCTGATTAGCTTTTCGTTGATGCCGAGTCTTTGAAGCTCTTTCTTGGGGAATGTGGCGTGAGTCATGCGAGGCGGAGACGCGATAAGGCTCTCGACTGCTCCGAGGCTTGCGGCGAGAGTCCAAAGACGGACATTCTTGAATGCCGCGTCTGCGATGGCGCGGTTTCTGGCGTAAAAAGAAATCATCGCGCCCGGCCCTGAGGCCTGTCCGTTGTGAATGTTGTATCCGGGATGCGAAGAAAGCCCCGGATAGAAAACCCTTGACACTTCAGGACGAGTGGTTAGCCAATCCGCAATCAAGCGGGCGGCTCTCTGTTGCGATTCCATTCTGGCTTTTAGGGTTTTCATGCCTCTCATCAGAAGCCAGCAGTCAGAGGGCGCGGGGACCGCGCCGACGCCGTTCTGAATATGCTTAATGCTTTTTGCGGTTTTCTCCGTTCGAGCGGTCGCAAGCCCCATCACGAGATCGCTGTGGCCGCCGAGGTATTTCGTGGCGCTGTGAACCACCACATCCGCGCCGAACACGTGCGGGTTCTGCAAGAGCGGCGACATGAACGTGTTGTCAACAATCAACATAATTCTTTTTTTTCTCGCCAGAGCGCCGAGAGCGTCGAGGTCGGCTATCTTCATCAGAGGATTTGTCGGAGTTTCCACGTACAACGCTTTCGTTTCGGGGCGAAGCGCGGCTGCCACCGCGCGGGCGTCGGAAGTGTCCACAAATGTGTGTTTGATTCCGAATCTGTTGAGGATTGATGTCAGCAGCCTGTAGCTTCCTCCGTAGAGGTCTTCCGTGGCGACGATGTGATCTCCCGCCTGAAAAATCATCAGAGCCGCCGATATCGCCGCCATGCCTGATGAAAAAGCGTAACCGGAATGAGCGCGCTCAAGCTCGGCGATATAATCTTCGAGGGCTTTTCTCGTCGGATTCCCTGATCTTGAATAATCAAAACCCGAACTCTCACCGGGGCCGGCCTGTTTGTAGGTGGAAGCCGGGTATATCGGAGGACACACAGCGCCGGTGTTGCCGCATGAACAGCCCTGATGGTGAATTATCCTAGTGGCAATTCCTCTTTTTTCATTACACTCCATTAAGCCCTCCCGGCAATCCGCATATATAAACAAAAGCCCTGCTTGCTAAAACGCGGAACGCAACGAATAGTCCGCGTCCCGCGCATTCAACTCATGACCGATTCTGTCAGGCGCTTAACAACTGCCGCCTTCCTTCTTTAGAAGTTCTCTCACTTCCTCGCGCATGTTCTTGATGTCAAGTTCGAGATTCTGCTTCTGAACTTCAACTATCTTCTTTTCCGCAATAGCGCCGAGGAGGGGTATCTTTATCTGGATGTCTCCATCCAGAGTGCGGACGGTTTTATCTTCTCCGTCCTTGAAGTACTTTATAACGCCGGACATTTTGAACACGTTCGAGAAATAAAAAGTTTTAACTTCATATTTATATGTGTGAGTGTCGAAGTCGTGTTCTCCATACTCCGTCCATGTCAGCATGTTCGGAGAAATAAGTTTTCTGAGGTTGGGAGGTATGTCGCCGTTGGCCACTGTTTCGACCACCACAGTCATCTTGCTCCCTTTGTGTTCTCTCTTTTTCACAGTGGTTTTGGTGACGTTAGGATACACTTTCACGTCTCTTGAACGGTCGAGTCCGACTTTCTCAACCGCTTCCAGCGGCCCTTCGATGACATGCCTTGTGTTGTACTTCATTAAGCGGAGTCTCCTTTCGGCTCTCTATGTTATTTGCGCCCAACAGTTCGCGCATTGGAATCCCGGTAATTATATCTACGAGCAAGCGTGGAGGCAACCGCGCCGCCTCGCTACTTTGCCGCTTTCTGCGTCGCTTCAAGAATTTCATCTATCTCTTTCTGAAGGATATCTATGGGAGGAGTGAATCTTACGACGGCCGGATTTGCGGGAGCCGGTAGCGCAATGACGCCTGAAGCCGCAAGCGCCGAAACAAATTTTTCCGCGCGCGCCGCGCCGTCAGCCTCTACGCCGATCAGAAGCCCCGCGCCCCTCGCTTCCTTAAGCCCGGAGCTTGATTCGACGATTCTCTTCAATCCTTCAAGAAGCTGCCTGCCTCGTTCCTCCGCGTTTTTGCAGAGCTGATCTTTCTTTATCAACTCTATGGTCGCCATCGCCACCATGCAACCTATATCCGCCCCGCCGAAAGTTGAAAGATGCACAAGCGGATGCGTGAGCATGAATCTGTTCAGCCGGGATGTGAAAATCGTCGCGGTAATAGGATACATTCCTCCGCCCATCCCCTGAGCGACCGTTAGGATATCCGGCGCGACGCCCGAACGCTCGCTCTCGAACAACAGTCCTGCGCGTCCGAAAGCAGTCTGGCCCTCGTCAAAAATCAGGGCTGCGCCGTGTCTGTCGCAAACCGATCTCGCCTTCTTCAACAGCGAAGCCTGCTTGAATATCACTCCAGCGTCGCTCTGGATCGGCTCTATTATGACCGCCGCCGTCTTGTCCGTAACGGCCTTCTCAAGCGCCGCCTCATCCGCGGGGACTCTCTTGAACATCGGAATGAGCGGTCCGAAAAGTTTTTCCTGTCCGGGGTCGTCGGTGGCTGTGAGCGCGAACGCCGTCTGGCCGTGGGAGGCTCCTTCAAAACATACAATCTCTTTCTTGCCCGTAGATCCTCGTGACAACTTCATCGCAAAATCGTTCGCCTCGCCCCTGCTGACGCCGAACACCGTGTTCTTAAGATTGCCCGGAGTTATATTCGACAATGTCTTGGCGAGCGCCGCTTTCTGCGCGGACATCAGAATGAAATTTCCGAGATCGCACTGTTTGATGGCTTCGCGCATCGCGGAGACGATTTCCGGCCTTCGATGTCCGAGAACCTGTCTTCCTCCTGAGCAATAGCAATCATAATAGGTTTTGCCGTCGGTGTCGGTCGCCTTCGCGCCTTTGCGTTCAGCAAGAGCGATTTTCAGTCCGTATCTCTCAAGCTTCGACACCCGCGCCTCGCTGACGCGCCGGGCGTACTGTTCGATAATTTCTTTGGTTTCCGTAGGCATGCTCATATATCGCCTCCGCAGGCTGATTCTGTCGCGAATCAATGTCCGCTTTTGGGAATAACTTTTCCGATTGTTTTTGCGATTAAAATCAGGAATACTTGCAACTCCTGCACTCCGATAGCGTTTCCGACGAGCGGAATTTTTGAAGCCGCCTCGATAATCTTCGCGGATTTTTTGACCGACGTCATCGAGTTGTCCAGAGCCGCAATAAGTCTGTCGGCTTCCTCCTTGTTAATAACAATCGGCGGCATGAGCCTCATGACTTTCGGGTTGTTGGCGCTGAAGATTGCCATAACTCCGTTTGTGCCTAAGAAGAACGACATCAGCGGCCCCATCATGTCGTGAGTATACTCAAGGCCGATCATAAGCCCTTTGCGGCGCACTTCTTTGACAAGCCCTTTGTGTTTTTCCACCAGCTTCAGAATCGCGCCGCCTATGTAGTCACCCATTTCCGCAGCGTGTTGCGGGATATTGTTTTTCTTAAGATATTCAATTGCTTTAAGCCCGACCACGCAGGCCAAATCCCCGCCGCCGAAAGTCGACACAATCATATCCGGATTGGCTTCCATAAACTTGCGCGCGCGGTCGTTGAATATGACAGCCGATATCGGATAGACGGAACCGCTAAGCGACTTCGCCGTCGTCATTATGTCGGGGGTCACTCCGTAATGCTCGCAACAGAACATCTTGCCCGTTCGACCGAAACCGGTTTGAACCTCGTCGAAAATGAGCATTATGCCCCTCTCGTCGCATATCTTTCTGAGGCCTTCTAAAAACTTCTGTTCGGCCACGAAAATGCCCGCTTCGCCCTGAACTAGTTCGAGAATGATAGCCGCAGTGTCCGCTCCGGCAATCCGCTTGACAGCTTCGAGGTCGTTCATAGGCGGCTCGTGCGTGAACCCCGGAATCAGCGGCTCGAAAGAATCCCTGTAAATCGGTTTTCCTATCGCCGAGAGCGAGAACCCGGTGTGGCCGTGATACGCCTTAACAAACGAAATAACCTCTTTGCGACCTGTCACGCCGCGCGCCATCTTGAGAGCAGAATCGTTCGCCTCTCCGCCGCCGGAACACAACATAACATTGTTAAGGCCTTCAGGGGCAATCTCGACCAGCTTCTCCGCAAGCGCCGCCTTCGGGCCTGACGGGAACATGCCGTCTCCCATCCCCCAACTGTCAATCGCGGCGTCCAGCGCGTTCACTATCTCCGTGTTTCTTCTGCCGACATTGAAACTTCCGGCGGAACAGAAACAATCTATGTACCGCTCCTGCGTGTCCACATCCCACAGATGAACGCCAAGCCGTTTGCCTTCCAGCACCTCTAGTCCCACCGATTTCAAAAATATCGTCTGTGTTAAGTTGATATGTTTTTTGAAATCGCTTATTCCTTCCTGCTTTATTTGTTTGGCGGTTTTAGTCATCTTCATCACCTTTTCTAGTTTTGCTTTCAATTAGACAAAGCAGGCATGTTACGCGCATAAAAATATTTTTTGTTATTCTATGCTGAATTTCGATATTGCGCAAACGGATTTATCCCGGATTCGTCAATAGAACCCTAGAATCAGGAAGAATCAGCCGTATGTTTTGGCATGGTATTCACCTCGTAGATTTCTAATGCGCGGCAATAGGAAGTGAAAAAGAATCTAGAAACAACAGGGAATTCTCTATC
>JAKQPS010000197.1 GCA_029564595.1 bacterium
CTGTTGAGCCTCTCACAGACATGCCGCCTCAACGGCGTCAGCTTCGTTCCGTTCCTCCTCAAAGCTCTCCGTCATCATCTATGCAATTTTCAAGGTTCTGTGCTCTGTGATACACTTGTTTCACAAAGCTAAATGCTTACTCTCTTCCCGTATTCGACTTTCCTATGTCGCGAGACGTTGTTTTACTCTTTGACAAGAATGATGCGTAGTCATTATCATTGAGCCTCGGAACTATTCGCTCATCAGAACTAGAACGCCTTAAATGATTTGACGCGCTATTTGTAAGTCTGTTTCTGTCAGCGCCTACATAGATGTATTCTGCGCCGATATCTTTTGTTTTTTTCATAATATCTTTTCCATTATTTCGCGTGTTTTTCAAATCACAATGGCGCTCGCAGGCGGCAGGTGATAACGACCAACCCTATGCGCGTTGTTTCGTCGTCGCTCCCGGTGTGGTTCGGATCGGCGCTTGCTATCTGCGCCGGCTCGAAACACCTTCCGAATGCGCGCCCCCTCAGCGCGTCGCAGATGTCGTCGCAAAGCTCGACTATTCCAACGACGCCGCACTCCGCGCCCTCGCGCGCGACTCCCGGCGCAAGACTCTTCGTTCCCGCGATTATTTCTATCATGTATGTCAGAACCACGCTTCCGGTCGTCGCCTTGTCCTGACTGATATGAAAATTGCCGACATCGATAAACGGAAATATCTTTCGCGACACGCTCATGTCTCCGTGCGATATTCTTTTAACGTATGAGGAAAGCTTCGGGTCGCTCCTCAATGTTTCCAGAATGTTGTCCAGTATTTCTTTATTGTCGATATTCATAGTTCGGCGCTCCTTATCGTCAATCGCGTCTTATGCAGGGTTCACGCGGATTGTTTGTCCGTCGCTGTCATTCCGCTCAGCGAGACTTCGCAGGCCCACGACCTGCCCCCGGAGCCGGATTTGTGCGCGGTGGACGAATTCAACAGTTTGACCGGCGCCTCGAACGCGCCCCCGAAATCGTTCATCACGACCGCGTTAAGGATGTCCGCGTTTAGTTGCAGTATTCCTTTCGCTCCGGACTTCTCATCTCCCGCGTGCGCGGTCTCAGGCAGAGTGTGGAATGTCCCGCCGTATATGCGGATCGCGCAGTCGTTTCTCATCTGCCCCGCCTTCCCGATCGTCAACGCCTCGGCTTCGTTCTCTATCGCGCTCACCGACACAAAAGGAAAGATATTCCTCGCGGCGTCAATTCCGCCCGCCGAGAACTTCTTCACATATCCCGACAAAGCGGCATCCGCCTTGAGGCAGCTCAACACTTTTTCCGCGATTTCCTTCCCGCTGAACGTTCCCATAAGAGTCCCCCTCGTTGATTTTGAATGATTCTCTGATAGCGCCAGTGAATTGTCCGACATGCCAAATTAATGTTCGCCCTTATTCTTCGCATGTTTTCACGCCCAATACAAATAGCACATGGCATTAAGCAAAGAAAGATGTCTCTTTGTCTATATTTCGCTGTGACAGCAAAAACAAATTATTTTCAAAATATGACATTCAGTTTTCGTTGTAATGACGGCAAGGAGAGATATTTCACTTTTTGCAATAAGCGCAATGGATGATTGATCCGGATTCCATGCCGATGCGCGAGGAACAATCGGCAACCTTAGTTTTTCTTGTTTTCCTTTAGCGAGTACCCATATCCTAAAATCGCCGCGACCGATATATTCACTGCATACCTAATTAATTCGCTCATCATGAATATTGCGTTGTCAATCAATTCAAAAACCATCGAAAGGATGAAAAGCGCGATGTTCGAATAAAGCGCCACGTATATTGCTGCGACAAACCGTTTTTCTTTCGCTATATTGCAAGCGACGACTACTCCTAAAACAATCGGCATAATTTCCGCGATATCAAACACAACATGATCTTCGAGCGGCGTCTTCATGAAAAAAACCACGGATACCGCAACTGTTATGACAACGCCCAGAGCTATCGATATATTTCGAGACATATACGCCTCCTCAGCGCAGTATTGTCATTTCCTATCACATCTCCGCATTAAACGGCTTCATAGCTTTTCGACACGCGCGTTCTTCTTTGTTTTTGGCGGCCAATCATCGAACTTATATATTACCGGCTTTTGTTCATACCACGGATCAAAAATATACCCTTCTTTTAGGTCGCCACCTTTTTCATATACTGCCACCGCGCTATGTCCGGGTATTCTGACAGGATCGATATTCCAAAGCTGAATCGGCGGAACAATATTGATCAAAAGGTAGTATGTTCTCGCTTGGCATTCCAAACATCCATAGCATCCCTTTATTTTGAATAATTTTACTCCAGAATTAGCTTTCCAACCTTTTAAGGGACAATTTATCTTCGATATCCAATATCCATAATAAGCTCGTTTCAGCCTTTGAAACTCCATTTCTGCTGCCTCTCCAACACGCAATACATGATTTGCTAGGTTGCTTTTATTCTTTAATTTAAAGCGCTGGGTATCAAACTTCATCTGTATTGCTTCTTGCGGGACAAGCTGGCGAAAATCGCCTTCAATAATACCGCTCCATGCCAAAGGCAATCTTGACGACACAGCGTTGTCGCCATTTGAATACACCGTTAACTTATGTTCTTTGTTCATCAACTCTAAACAATCCGCGCCGTAAAATATATAATCACCAATTGGATCGTCTCTATTTGCCATATCGCATCGCCCTCGCTATTATATCCATTGTTCTCTTTGATTTCGCAGGGGTTTTAGTCCAACATAAAGGCTGTATGGCTTATTCCAGTTGTTTAGATTAATCCTTAAACATGAAATGCCATTTATTGATTGTCATCTGTTTTTGGCATTGCTCTCTCACCAATCCTCCATCGTGCCCTCGAACGGCTCGCAAACGCTGGCGCCGCCGGATGTGCGCTCGACGGTGAAAATCCTGTCCTGATTCGGAGTGGTGGTGGAAACTTTTGAGTCCATGCCGAAACCGGAGCCGGTCGTCAAAGCTCCTCCGCTCTCGACCAATTTGTCGAGCAGTTCGAGCGGGCGCTTGTAAAATTTGTCCACCCATTCGGAGTCGTTCGGCGCGCTCCCGGTGAAGAGCCGCCGCAACAGGAAATACGTCGCCAGATCGTCCGATATCCCGTTTACGACGGCGGGCGGAGACACGAGCGGAAGCGTCGCGAACCCGACGGCGACGGCAAGCCGGGCGTCGATTATCGCGTCCGCGGCGGCGCGGCAGTCGGCGGCCATCTCCTCTGTTATCGCCTCGCATACGACTAGGTCCGCATAGTCTATCAAGTTGTTGCTGATTCCGTTTTCAGTTCCGTAAGGCATGGAAGTCCTCCTTAGCTCCGACCGTCGCGCGGCCGGGCAATGTCGCTATTGATTTATTTATGCAAAGAAAGCCGGGCGCGGCGCGGGGCCGCGCCCGGAAACAATCGCTTATTCCTCGGCGTACAGCAGGGCGGCGGTGGCGGTTCCGCCGGTTTCGTTTTCGACAACGACGGCAAGCGCGGCTCTCCCTCCGGCGGGACAATGCGCTCTGCCGACCACCTCCATCACCGCGGGCGTCTCGGACAATATGACCGGGTACGCGTCCGCGCCGTCTATCTTCAACATGCAGCGCAACTTGTTGTCCGCTCCGGCGGCCGCAAACTCTCCGGCCACTCCGATGACGAGAATGTCTCTCTGCGGCGTGAAAGAGAACACCTCAGCGCCTTCCGGAAACGACGTTCCGGGGCCGGACACGCTCGTTTCGACAGCGTCGCCGAAAGCGTCTGCGTTGAAAACATAGTCTTCCTCCGCGCCCGCCGCTTCAAACAGCGAGGGAACCCTTGTTATCCGCATCAGCATCGACGCCATCGGCCCCGCGCTCAGGCTCTCAAGCAAGTCGTCTATCTGGTCCGCCGGACACAGCAGCGTCAGCCGCAGCCACCCCAGTTCCATCGCGGCGGCGTCAATCTCCACCAGCAGCGCGTCGATGTCCTGAAGCCCGTCGAGTATCGGCGTTTCCTCATCCAGCAACTCTTCCGGCTCGGAATCAGCCGCCACCCTTGCGCCCCAACCGGTCACGCCGTATCCTCCGCTCACATAATGGCAGAAGTTGGAAACCGGATACTGTCCGGGATCGTCCGTGTAGTCGTTTCCGTCGAACGACAGCGCGGAGCAGTATCCCTCGAAAACTTCGCTGACATCGTTCCACACGATGGAGGGAGGAGACATTCTTGCGCCGCCCGCGCCATCGCCGCCCCAGAGGGCGGGAGCGTCGCCTTCGACAGGAGTCCATTCGACGGCGGGTTCCGGGAGGGGTCTGTCGCCGCCTCGCCCGTCGCCGCCCCAGAGCGCCGCGCCGGCGGCCGTAATCGCGGCAGTGTTCACCGGGCCGAAGTCTGCGCCCGGCCCTTCAGGCGCAGCGAAAACACTCAAGATGACGAGGTCGGCGGTCGCCTCAAGAGTCTCGGCCACGGAGTTCGGACACACTATCGTCGCGCGCGATTCCCCGTCCGTCACAAGCGCTATCGCCAGAGACCCGCTCTCGCCGGTTATCCCCGACGCCATCAAGTTGTGCGGCTCGCCGTCAATCACGACGAACATCTGCTCAGTCCCCATGAATACCATCGTTCCGGGGCCTTCCGATGAGTGGTTATACACCGCTCCGTTGAATTCGAGCGCGCAACTGAGCGCCCTGTAGTCCTCCCTCGCAGCGTTCCACTCGATCGTCGGAAGAGCCGCCGCCTCGTCCGCGCTCCCATCGGACTGATACAGCCTTGTCGTTTTCACTGCCATTCCGTCCCTGTCGTAACTCGTTCTTCTTCCCATTGTTATTCACCCCTCATATTCTCACGCAACGCAAACCGCCGCGCGGATGAACTCCGTGTTGCTTTCATACTCATGTCTGATTGATTTGTTGAGAACTATTCAAAGCAAATCACGACGCGCGCAAAACCGAGCCTGCGCCGATGGATGCTATCAAAATATTTGTGTGGTTATAACCTTGTGGGTTTTGCAGCGCTTCTGTTAATCGTCGACTTCTGCTTTGTATTTATTTTCTCTTTCTTTTCTTCTTGTAGAAGAACCGTATATAAAAACTGAAACCAGCGCCGCTATACTGCCTCCACCCATAGCAATCGCCACTCCGAACTGGCCCACAACAGCACAGATCGTTGCCCCAACGAGAGCGATGATTGATATGATAAAACCAAACCACAACCCCATTCGCGAGTCTTTGATTTCCGATTCAATCACACTTTTCTCAAGATATCGCCTGTGCTCTGCTTGCTTTTCAGCCATAGCAATAAGTCTCTCTGCCGACCCGGGCACAATCAAATCATATTCCCTAAGATGCGCCGGGAGCGGAATCGGACCATGATAAGATGCTGTGATATGCTGCGTTCTCGGTTGATTGCTATTGCCAACCAGAGAAGGCTTTGAAGAGCTAGATTCAGATTGATTTTTACTTTTTTTCTTCTTCGTCATGTCTTAACATAGCGGCCTTGATATCTTTCCCGACCATTTTCCAATCACTTGAAATCGCCCTTGCGTCTGCTTCTTCAGAGCTTGAACTTGAATTATACTCTTTCAACGTGCCGCCCAAATCCAATACTCTTGCCATTCCGCCCAAAAAAGACGGCTTCGCATATAGATAATCTGTTTTCGTCATTCTTCGCCGTCCCCTCTCTATCTAAAAACCGCTTCCCACGAGACACTTCAATATAATGATATATATTTTCTCGAAAATTACCATACAAGCGATTTTATACCACAGAACAAAATGACAGTCAATTCCATCTCGAGCGCTTGTGTTAGAATCAAACAAATTTCTCTGTTTTTTGCCATCAGAAAAAGATGTCTTCCCGCGAGGGCGAACGGCTTCGCGAAACCGGCCTAACGGCGCGCGCGGTTCCGGACGCCGCGCAGGCGCGCATTATTCAAGGTCTGTGCCCTTCGTGTTGCCGCCGCAAAAGCCGCCGCTCTCGCGGGAGACACCTTTGTTTTTGTGACAGGATTCGCGCGCTGTCGCTCAACGCGCCGCAGATGCGACCGCCTACATGGCGATGGCGTCCTTGATGAGGTAGCCGCAGTATTCGCTGACGACTTTCTCGACGATGATTTCGGAAACCTCGACGGCGTCGCTCTTGCGGCCGTCCTCGCGCCATTTGGCGACTTGGCGCGGCTGGCTCTGGAACGTCAGGCCGAAGGTCATGGTTCTGGGCGTGCGCGGGTTGGGAGCCACGTACGCCACGAGGACGTTTCCGCCCCAGACATCGGAAGCCGAGAAGGGTTGTCCCTCTTCGGCGGAGTCGAACACCGCGCCGGGGATCAGCACCCGAAGGTTCCACAGGGCCGGGGGCAGGTCCCCGTTGACCAGAAGCGTGTTGTCGGTGTACTTGATAAGTTCCCGCACTGCGGGGTCGCGCTTGACGCATTTTGCCACCGCCGCCGGGATGACCACCACGTTAGGCTCGCGCCCGATTGATCCGCGCACCGCTTCCTTCGCCGCGTCTATCCTCGATTCGATTGCGTCCTCCTTGGAGTCGCTGTCGAACGAGGCGTCGTTCCACTGCCGGGAACCGCTCAACTCGATGAAGTTGCCTGACGCCGCGAACGTCGCCGGGTCGCATAGCATGTCGGCCGCGCGCTTTTCCCGGTTCAGCATCAGCATATTGGTCAGGTTTTCGGCGACGTCGAAGTCGGGGGCGAGAGGGGCGTCGGCGTTACGCCTCTCGCGGTCGCTCACCAAGTCGGCCAGCGCCCTCTCCTCGCACCTGTACGTCGGGGTGGACTCTATCTTCCACGAATCGATGAAGTTCGTGTCCGCCTTCTCGGCGCGCAGGTCCCGTGTCGTCCTGAAGTCCTGCCTGCCGTAAACGAAATAGGCGTCGCTGTCTTTCGCCACGTCGATGCGCGGCATGATCAGGTCCGCTATTAGCGCTCCGTTGGAGTGCTTCAACGAAAAATTCGTCAGGGCCTGATCGATGTGTATCGTTCCTCTGTTGCTCATTTTCCCGCCTCCTCAGGCAAGTTTTTCCAACCCGAACCCTTCGTTAGGATTCGGGCGCGATTGTTCATAGTGGATGAAACGCGAGGCGCAAGGCGCGTTTTTGCGGTGAACAGAACACAAGGTTCATGAACAAAAATGCGTCGGCAACAAAGCTGTTCGCCACTATGAAAATCGCCCCGGTTCGCAGGTTCAATCGGCGAATCCGGGTTCAAGCGTTGATCTCGCCCGGAATGCACAGGATGCACTTCACGAGCGAGCCGGCCGTGTTGGCCGAACTTATCGCGCGGCCCACTATTCCGGTTCCGGCAGCGAGTTCTCCCTCGCCTTTCGGCTTCACCCTTCCTTGGACGTCCGCCACGATAAGCGTGTCCCCGATCTCGACCGCCTCGGCTATCTTCACCTTTGCGATCCCGGCCACCTGAAAAGAGCCTGTCCGGCCCTCCGTCAGCGCCGCGTCCCTCAGCGCTCCCGCCACGTTGCCCGCTCCCTCTCCGCCGGGCCTCTTCACCTGCCCTTCCGTCTCGGTGTCGAGCACGGCCACGCAACACTGCTCCAGCGGCTCCTCGCCCTCCTTCAGCGCGTACGTCGCCACCAACAACTCGTTCATCTCCGCCATCTCTCTTTCACCTCCCCTTTTTTATCGCCCCCTCGCCGGAGGCGTTTGTCTCTCGTTTATCCGTTTTCTTCTATTGCCATTTCGCCACTTGCGCGCTATCATTAATCCTGAATCCGCCGCGAAATTCAGGCGGGCGGTCGGCGACGCGCGAAATGCCGCCCTCATTTCTCGCGGCAAGTTAGCGAACGAAGTTTTTGTTGATAAATAAAAGCTGTTTTGTTTTTCAGAAAAGAGGATTGTGTTATGGTAGACCTTAAAGAAATGTTAATCAAACCGGAATTTCCCCGCTCGGCGGGTTACGATCCCGACTGGCAGCTAAGCAACCAGATGGGGCCGAACGCGCTGTGGCTGTGCGAATGGCTTTGCGAGGCGATGGAGCTGAAGCCCGGAATGAGGGTCCTCGATCTGGGTTGCGGAAAAGCGATGACCAGCATATTTCTGGCGCGCGAGTTCGGCGTCCGCGTATGGGCGGCGGACCTGTGGATGAGCCAAGACAACAACTGGAACCGCGTCAAGGAAGCCGGCGCTCAGGACTCGGTCTGCCCGCTCCGCATGGAAGCCCACGCGCTTCCGTTCGCCGCAGGGTTCTTCGACGCCGTCATCTCGATAGACGCCTATCATTATTTCGGCACGGACGAACACTACATTGACTACATCGGCCAGTTCGTGCGGGAGGGCGGCCAGTTCGGCGTCGTCGTGCCCGGCCTCGCGCGCGAGTTCGAGAACGGCGTCGTTCCGACCCATCTTGCCGAGCCGCAATCAAACGGAAAGGCTTTCTGGGAGCCTGCCTGCCGAAGCTTCAAAACCGCCGGGTTCTGGAACGCTCTTTGGCAAGGCTCGGCGTCGGTTCAAGATGTGAAAGTCGATCTTCAACCCGACGGCTGGCGGCTCTGGATGGAATTCGAGCGCGCAATCGAAAAGTCGGGAAAAGGCATATTTCCGTCCGACGCCGAGGCTCTGGAAAAAGACGCCGGGCAATACATCGCTTTCATGAGGCTGACCGCTCGGCGGTCCGCTCTCTCAGAAATGAACCTTTACGACCCGACCCTCGGCCTCCAATGCGGCGCTGAATAGCTTTTTGCTGTTGTATAAAAGAGTTTTGTATCTGTTTGCGGGGGAACCATTTTTTTGCATAAAACAGGTTCCCCCTCGCCCTTCTGAAAAAACTCTTGGCGCGCCAATTTTGTTGAACTCCGTTCAACTCAAAATCGGCTATTTGTGAAATAGACTATAGCCATAAAGCTCAAATTGGATTTGCCATCAGAGGCGCGCGGCTCGGAACAATCCCGCAGCGACGGCTCCGCCCAACCGGGCCGAGATCCAAATCATCAGCGCCGGCATGATTCCGACGGCAAGAAGTATTCCGGGCAGATAGTTTATAGGATTATCGCCTCCGAAAAGCGGAACTCGCAACAATGGCGAAAATGCGAGCATGGCAAATCCGTACAGAAAAGCAGATGGAGAAGCTATGACCACCGAGAGAATAGCGCCCGGCAGATAGCCCGCCGCGCCGTTCTGGTTTTTTCGCGCCGCTGAGATGAAAGCGCGCGTCGTCAATATCCCGATCACCGCTCCGGCTAGCAGAGTCAACGGCGGCCCCGCAAGCAGCATGGCCGCTCCTTCAGCGGTCAAACGCATCGCCCCGTGTCTCCACATTAGAAACTCCGTCCACCAGCCCGTCGCCCACGCGCCGTACGGAAAAAAAGCAATCGCCACTGCCAAAACTACGAAAGTCCTTTTTCTGCCTTTATCCCGTTTGACGTCCGTCATGGCGTTTCCCTTTCGACAGCGCCCGGAAGCGTTCCTTTCCGTTCCCGCCATTTACTAACTTTTTTCATCACACATTCGTTAAAGTAATACGAGGCCGGGCGTTGGGACGCGCCATACTCAACCATGTCCGCTCCGCCTCCAAGTTCTTCTCCCGGCTCGCAGACCCAACCGATCAACCCGTCGACATCGGAATGCTTCGCCGCGCAGCAACTAAAACGCGTCCCTACAGCCGTGGAAAGAGCGTTCGCTAGATGCGTCCTGCTCATTTCTCCTGTTTCCTCAGACAGAATTCCCTGTATTATCATAGAAAGGCGAGGCTCGTCGCTCAAAGGATATCGTTCGCCCATCCTAATCAGATTTCCGGTCAAGGCATATTGAGCGTCTCTGTAATCGCGAACCGAGCGAATCATTCTTTCGGCGTCCTTATGTCCGCCGAATACTCTTATGATTGTCGCGGGGACGCGCCCCATTCGTCCTTCTGTCGCGTCTATGACGAGAAATGATGACGCCACGAGAAGCTTCAACGAAATAAGCGTCGCCACCGGCAATCCCGCAAGAAGAAAAACTATCTCGCTCCGCTTCATATTCTCCACCCGTCGTTCTTCACTGTGAATTAGCAAACAATGTCAAATCTTCAGGGATTGCTTCTTCATTTCGATTCAACGGCAAATGGGTTCGTCCGGCCCTTCACGTAAACGATGTCTTTCACTCCCTCGCCGGGAAGACAATCCTTGTCCTGCCACATGAAGGAACTCATCCGTTCCGAAATTTCCTCTTTCTTATCTTCGATGACGGCCTTGTCGGCATTGGAGTCAAATATCTCCCATCTCAGCGGATCAATAATGGTGATGTCGCCATAGAAAAGCGACGCGTGTTTCCTCATGTATGATTTTGCTTTTTCTTTATCGCCCATCAGGCAGTGCGCTCGCGCGTATCCGATATACGCATACCCCAGCATCGTGGATTTCTCCCTCAAAACCTTTCCACTGGCGAAAACATGCCCGGCCGCGCCCTCGGCATATTCCTCCAGTTCCCGCGCTTTCAGCAATCCATACTCGGGATTCTTTTCGCCTCCTATATATGATTCCGTCGCAAGGGTTAAAAACACGCTGAAAACTTCTTTGTCCTCTTTCGTAAAACCCAGCGTTTCGAGATTCCTGCCGAACTCTTCGTTGAACCGTTTCTTCGCGCTCTTGCTCAGAATGCAGTCTGTCAGAAACAAAGATGCGATAAGACAAAGACAGATCGCGACAAGTCTTTTCATGAGTTCGCCGCTCCTTTTTCAAAATTCAACGCTCTTTGACGGCGCAAACATTAACCGCATCCGCGCGGTGAAACATCTCTGTCGCGCCCCGTCTTATAGACGATTTCCTTTTATAATCCGCTTCGCTTCCGCCGAATCGCCGGTTCGATACTCGTCGGATTCCGAACAGAAAGGCAGAAAATCCTCTCCGCCTGTTCTTCGTTTCCATTCCCATTCTTTTCGCGGCGAACTGTCTATGTAGGACAGGTCTGAAAACATCAACGTCATCATTTTTGCGGTTTCGTCCGGATCGTCCCGCCCGACAGCCGCGCCGTCGGCCCTCGATATCCATCTTCTCGTCCAGATTTCTTCGGCGCGGCGGCGATGATTGGCCGCTTCGCCAGAGTTTCCCGTTTTTTCCATAAAGAACACTGCCCACCGCTCCGCTATGAATTCGAGCGCGTCCGGGGGCATACAGCCTAGGGTTTCCGCGACTGCCCCCACGCTGCTCCCGCTTCGTTCCCTGACTCCGGGAACTTCTTCCAGCATTCTCTTTATCATGAGCATCGCGTCTTCGCTCCCGTTTTCCTCAAAAACGCTCCTTGCCATTCCCATCAGAATCCGAGAATATGTTCCCGGACTGTCACTTTTCAGTTGCCGCGTGAATGAGTCGAATTTCTCCTCCTTAAAACAACCCGGCAAGCATACGAGCGCAGTTGCGGCAACCGACATTAGAACCGCCTTCATGAAAGCTGATTTCATTTTTCGCCTCCGGTCGTTTTTCGATAAAACAGCGTCAACGCAAGAAGCGCGAAGCCCGAGCTATTTTGACTCGGAAAGCTTTTTGAAAAACACTTTCCTGCCCTCTTCCCTGAATTCCATGTATTTCATGAGGCAACCTTTGATGTGTTCTTTGTCGCGAGGCTTCCTCATAACATTCTGAGCGATCATATTCATGGCATAGTACGCGGCAAACTCCATCTCTCCATAACACCCCGGTTCAAAGTCGCCTATTCTTTTTTCAAACGCGGCCGCCGCTTTCAACTGCCATACAGGAGCAATCCAAACTTTGCCGGCCTGACAGGATTTGTTTTTGCCGGAGACAGCCTCCGCTCCCGCTTTTACGACATTTTTAATCTTCTCGGCCACGCCGCCGCTTTTAGCATAATCGCTCTCATGGCGAATATGCCGCTCGTCGGTTTGCGTCCCCATATCATTATCATACTCGCCGCCGCATTGAACGCAAAGAGACGTTTCAAGATTTTCGTTGCCATAAGGAGCCACTTTGCCATCTTTTTCTCGCGGTTTTTCATATTCCAGAGCGGCGAGGGCGGCGCGGGAGTAGTCGGACGCGTCGTCGTAGTCCAGCCCGCGCGCGGCGCAGTAGCTTTTTATCAGCTCTTCGGGGTCGTCCCCCGCCCCGCCGGCCTCGCCGCCCCCGCTTCCGCCTTCTCTCCCGTACTCGCTCATCGCGGGATGTTCGCTGAGAGCGGACACGAACCCTCTGAAACCTTCCGCTATCCCGCGCCCGGCTTCCGGCGCGAGCGAGTAGTCCGACGCCGCGCACGCGTCACCGTCCAGTATCGCCAACAGGTCTATCACGAGGCCCCTGAACGCGGGCGGAATTCTGCCCGCGTTGCGGGACACGAACTGGCGGCGGGCGCGCTCGCGAACCGCGGCCTCCCGCATCCTGTGCTCGTCGAGCCGTTCGCGGGCCTCGCGCAGGTTTTCAAGCACAACGTCCAGCGCCGCCGCCATCTCTTCAGATTCTGCCCGCGCTTCCTGATTTTCCTCTTCCGCCGTGTCTGCGGCTTCGCCCTCGTTCGCCATGACTTCCGCAGGCTCCGATTCCGTTTCATCAGCCGTCTGCGCGCCGTCCGCCGCGAGGCCGTCTTGCGCCTTGTCTCCGCCCTCATCCTCCGCCGCGTCCGTTTCCAGTTCCGGCTCGGTTGCGCCGCTTGCTTCATCCTGTTCGGAAGAATCCTCTTGTGGAGCGTCGGCGACATCGCCGGCAACTTCGGTCGCTTCCGCGTCCGCATTGTCAAGGCCGGTCCCGTCTTCGCTTGCGGTTTCCTCGCGGCTCTCGGCTTCAGGGCCTTCATCCAGCTCCGCATCCTGTTTTTCGGCAATGATAAGAAGCGCTTCAAGTTCTACTATCCGCGCTTCGAGCGCCGCTATCTTTTCAATCATTTCGCTCATGGTCATTTCGTCTTCCGGATTATCGGCGTCGGTCGGTTCGGGCGACACATCGGCGCAGCCGTCATCGAGGATGCCCGCCGGGCCGGATTCGTACAGGTAAGCCGCGCAGCCGCTTGAAGTTCCGTAGAGAGCGCCGATATCCGCAAGCGAGCCGATGGCGGGCAGCGCGGCCCCGAGCAGCGCCAGTCCGGCGGCCACATGCTTGTGCGTCGCGCCTGTCGCTTCGTCGAGGTATCCGTGAAGGACTTCGAGGCTGCGCTTGCGGTATGCTCCCGCCCGTATCAGGTCGTAAACTTTTGCGGGCACGCCAACAAGGTCGGCCAACAGCCTTCCCCCCTGCGCGCGCACGTTCCTCAGCCAACCTGCGGCAGGCAGCCCGTCCGCGCTCAACAGCGGCTGCTCCGGGTCGTGCCCCAGCTTCACCGGCGGGTCGAGCCTGCCTTCCAGCGCCCTGTGCGACTCCGCCATCTCCTTCAAATCATCTTCCGTGTATGCGACCGTCCTTCCCGCGCTGTCCGTCCATGTTCCCGCCCGGAATATCTCCACATCCTTGATTTCAAAAGTTTCGGGCGTATTTCTTTCCTCGTTCGAGTTTTCCATCTTTTTTTCCTCCGCGCCGTATTTTCGCTTACACCCAAAAAAGCGCTATGAAAGGACATTTTGAACCGCTTTGCGTGAAAAAAACTTTCCGCCGCCGCCGCCGGACAACGCGACACAAAAAATTCCTCTATCGGCATGATGATTTCTGTCGTTTCCGAATTGCGAAACGATATCGCGCGCACCAAGTCGTTATTTTTTGGATTTACGCAACAGTGTCGGCGACTAGCGCGGAGCCATGCCTTTACATTGTGGCGCGCGCTTCGTGTCTGAAAAAACCTTAAAACTCGCTCTTTTTCCTTCGAAGCATCCTGACAAAGCCGCTTTAACGTATTAAACTTAGAATTCAAGCGTTTATGGGGGAAGAAATGTCCGGAACGGACTCGAAGGAACAGGACGGCGGGCGCATACCGGAGTCGAAGCGGGAGAAGAGCCTCCGTTTCAGCGTATGGGACGCGTCATTTTACGCGGCCATGGTCGGTTTTGCGGAAACATATTTCATCCCGCTGCTGGTTTTTCTCGGAGCCACGAACGCGCAGGTGGGCATATACTCGGCGGCCCCGCAGCTCGGGATTGCTTTTGCTCAATTCCTCTCGATAATCCTAGTGGACAGATACATGGTGCGAAAACGCATCATTGTGGCCACGTCGTCCATCCAGTCAATTTTTCTTCTGGCGATAACCGCGCTGACGTTTTACAATCTGCTCTCGCCGTGGACGATGATACTGCTTACGATGTTCTACTTCGCTGTGAACGGAGCGTCGCTTCCGGCGTGGAACAGCCTGATGGGAGACCTGACGACAGCGGAGTCGAGAGGAAAATATTTCGGGAGGCGCAACGGCCTTTCGCAGCTTATCTCCTTCGCGGCGATATTCGCCGGGGGGCTGATACTGCAGCAGTTCGACAACCGGGACGATGCGAGGCTTGGATTCACGCTGGTGCTGGCCGCCGCCCTTCTGTGCAGGCTCGGCTCGATATATTCGCTGTCCTGCCATTTCGAAGCTCCGTACAGGAAAGACGAGGACTCGTATTTCAGCTTCTGGCAGTTCATAAAGAGGACGCCGCAGTCGAACTTCGCTCACTTCGTGCTGTTCGTGGCGTTTATGAGCCTGTCAGTGCAGTTGGCGGCTCCGTTCTTCGCGGTGTACATGTTGCGCGACCTCGGATTCAGCTATCTGCAATACACGATAGCGCAGGGAGTGTTCACCGCTTCGCAGTTTCTAGCTATGAGGGAGTGGGGACCGTTCGCGGACAAGTATGGCAACCGCCTTGTCCTGCGGATAACCAGCGCGATAATCCCAGTAGTGCCTCTGTTGTGGTTCCTGTCCGTTGATTTTTATTTCATCGTGGTCATCCAGATAGCCGCTGGGCTTGCGTGGGCGGGATGGTCGTTGGCGACGGCGAACTTCCTGTTTGACGCCGTGACGCCGCCCAAACGCGCCCGCGCCGCCGCCTACCTCAACTTCTTCAACAGCTTCGGCATCTGCATCGGCTCTCTGATCGGGGCCGCGCTCGCCGTCTCCGCCCCTCCGGCCATCGCCTCCGGCGCCGTCACCATCATTTACGCCTCCCCGCTCCAACACATATTCCTCATCTCGTCCGGACTGCGTTTTGTCTTTGTCTTCCTGTTCATGGCGACAGTAAGAGAAGTGCGGAAGGTGGATCAGCCCATCCAGAGAGATATGTTCACCGTGCTTTCCCACATCCGCCCCTTCGCCGGACTCCGCCACGACCCATACACCGGCTCAGGCGCTCCGCCCGACGAAAGTCCAAAAGAGTAGGCGCGGCGAAACGAGGGCGCAGAAGCGCCCCGCACACACCCCCAATTCTTTCGGCGCCGCCGCCCCGATTCACGTGCGACTTGACATCCAATCGGAGACATGAGAACATGTATGTCGCTGATGTCGCCACATGATATGTTATATGACAGATAGTTAATTTATTAGAAACTTAAACATCAACACAAAATGTGAAAGACCGATAAATTAAGCTGTCACATCTAAAAAGGAGCAAAACCGGACTGTTCCCGGTTTTTTGTCGCATTATGGGCTTTAAAAAACCGGCCTTTAAAACAAGACTTCCGGACTATTCATTCCGGGCGGCGCCTCGTTTCGCGCTTGCCCTGCTCATCGCTTTTGTCATCAGTTCCGCTTTCGGCTCGATCCCAGCTCTGATAGTCACATCAAAATTTTACACGTATAAAACTCCTTCACCATTCAGTTACTTCATCACACAGACCATCGGTTTCATCATAATTCAGATGTTTTTATATCTTGCCGTTAATGTTCTCTTCAGCATCAAAAACACTTTGGTTTTCGTCGCCGGCGAACGATACAAAACACTGGTATTCCTTTTCCTTATAGTCATCATTTCGCCGCTTTCATTTTATGTGTCAACCGTCGTGGCGACCGGCCTCGGCTGCATTGCTGTCACGACAATGCTGTTATCGGTCATTTTTTACCTGCCGTTTTACATGTCATCGGTCATCGGAATGTTCTCCAGCGACAGAAGCGCTGCGCAAAAAGGAAACGACACAACATTCGCCATACTCTGTTCTCTGATATCCGGCTTTACTTTTGCTTGGATTTTAGAAATTTTCATTGCCCTTCCCGAACAGTACATCAACATGTCTGTCATGATGCCGCCGCTTTCATATTATCATCCGTTTGTGTTCTGTTTGATTCTCGTTGTTACGCACAAGACCATCTACCATGTGCTACGAGACATACCGGTTTCGGACGTCTTGGACATCAAACGGCAGGAGAGGATAAAAGCCGGGGCGCTGCTCGTAGCGTATTCGGTGGCGCTTACTATTGCTGTCTTAACTGTTTCCAATTTCATAAAAATGAACACCATCGATGTCAGCGCCCTGTATCAGGCTAAAAAAGGAACCGTGGCATTCATCAAAGGCAGAACAGTGTGGGTTTACAACACGCAGTCACGCGTCTTCGTGAAGTTCGGCAGACAAAAGCCCCTGTATAAATCTGGAAGCGCCGTCAATGTTTTTAGTCCCGGATCGAGGCAACTGCTGTCAGCTATTATTTCTTTCATCAATATGGAAGCAAAGGGAACCAATGTCGTTGTCAAAGGGTCCGGCGATACCATCCTTTACCGCGACGACATCGGCGATCCCATGTCGGTATTCAGCATATCCCCGGACGGAAAGTCGTTTTTTTTGAGCGGTGGAGAACGCCCATACTGGACGTCGCTGATTGTCTCCGGCGGTAAACAAACGGCTGTAAATCATTCGGACGACATCAGTATAGCGGACGCCGCTTGGCTCGACAACAACACGCTCTACACGATAAGCAACAAAGGACTGTTCAAATATTCGCTGATGGAAGAGGATTTTATTCAGCTCAATATTGTAGAGATCGACGAGCACAATTACATGTTTTCGTCCCTTGAATTTTCTGACGACGCAAAAAAATTGGCGATATGCGCATCTAACGAAATGTTTATTTACGACACCGAAAGCGGACACCTTGATGTTTTTCCTGATTCATATGATGATTGCAGGAAACTTCGTTTTCAACCCGGCAGCCACAATTTGTTGATATCGGATTCTGAAAACGGCGCGCTACTGTTCAAGCTGGTAAACCTGCAAGGAGAAGAGCTTGATAGTATCCGGTTTTCCAATGTTTCGTTTCGGAACACCATCGACCCGAAACCCCCGGCGGTCCAATGGGTCACGGACCGCGAGTTCGTTGTGAATGTCAGTAGAAAGATAAAGAAAGGAAAATCCGTACAGTATAGCGAAGTCAATGATGCAGCCCTGATAAATATGGATACCGGATGCATGTTCGTCGGGGACGTGCTTATCGGGCCCAAGCCATTATTTTCAAGAGCAGTTAAGGATAAAGGAAGAACACCCATCATCAATGAACAATGAAAACAAAGGAGAGGGAGATTGGGATCAGGCCAGCCCTGCGCCCGACGCCCTAATCGTGATTTAATTACAGTCATGTAGAAACTTGCCCCGATAAGAATTTCACAAATGGGAGCCGCGGGGAAATTTGTTTGCTCGTGCCGCATTTTGACGAACAGCGCCCCCAAGCGAGTTTGGCGGGTGGCTCCCGAGATGATACCTGAAGTTTTTCAACAACCTCTAGTATTGCTATAATTACAGTCTGACCGCTTTATGTTCGCCCAAGCGGTCGCGTCATGGCGCGGTGGGCACAGCCGCAGTTGCGAGGAATAATATGAAGTTGACTATGACAATTTTTACGGCCGCGGCGCTCGCGCTGTCCGCGCTTTCGACGGCATGCAGATGCGCTCCGGCGGAGCGGGGAGCCGCGTTGCGCGTAATCCCCGCTCCCGCATCTATAGAGAGATGTGAAGGCGAATTTACAATCTCTCCGAGCGCCGTCATAATTGCGCCCGAAGAAGCGGGCGCCGCGTCTCTGCGGCTCTCTTCTCTGTTGTCGAAAACAGAAGAAGGCCCCGCGTCAGTCGCGCCCGCCGGAACCCCTTGCCCGTCGGACTCCAGCTGCTTCGTCCTTGAACTCGACCCCTCGCTTGCGCAAGCCGGGCCTGAAAGCTACGAGTTGAGCGTCTCCCCGGAAGGAGTCGAGTTGCGCGCCCCGGCTCCGGCGGGACTGTTCTACGCGGCTCAGACCCTCCGCCAGATGATGCCTGCCGAGCCGGGACTCGCCGCCTCTCTGCCGTGCGTAAAAATATCGGACGCGCCCCGTTTCCGCTGGCGCGGCCTCATGCTCGACGTGTCCCGGCATTTCTTCCCCAAAGAGTTCGTGTTCAGGATGATGGAAACGATGGCGGCGCTCAAAATGAACACACTGCACATCCACCTTACGGACGATCAGGGCTGGCGGCTGGAGATAGACGCGTTTCCGGCGCTGACCAAGACAGGGGCATGGCGCGGGGCAAGCTCTCCTGCGGACGAGCTTTCGATGTCCCCCTCCGGCCCCGCGCACGGCGGTTTCTACACTAAACAGGACATGAGGGAAATCCTCCGGCGCGCCGCCGAGCTCCACATAACCGTCGTTCCCGAAATCGAGATGCCCGGCCACGCCGTCGCCGCCATCGCCTCCGTTCCCGGCCTATCCTGCAAAGGCGAGAGGCTGAAAGTCTCCACCCGCTGGGGCGTTCACAAGGACGTCTACTGCGCGGGCAGCGAGCGGGTCTTCGAGTTCTTAGAAATAGTCCTTGGCGAGGTGGCCGAGTTGTTTCCCGGCGAGATTATCCATGTGGGCGGAGACGAAGTTCCGAAACACAACTGGCGTCAATGCCCGAAATGTCAGGAGCGAATCCGGGCCGAGGGCCTTGCGAACGAAGAAGAGCTTCAGGGCTGGTTTATGAAAAGAATCGAGAACTTCCTCGAATCTCGCGGCAAGCGCATAATCGGGTGGGACGAGATAGTGGAAGGAGGGTTGCCGCCGCGCGCGGCGGTGATGAGCTGGCGGGGAATGGAAGGCGGGATAACAGCCGCCCTCGAAGGCCACGATGTCGTGATGAGTCCCACATCTCACTGCTACTTCGACTACATGCAGGCTGAGAATGGCGAACCGCGGAGAGTGGGCAGGCCGATAGAGTTGGCGAAAGTGTACGGTTTCGAGCCTGTGCCCCCCGCTCTGGCCGGAACCCCGGCTGCGGAACGGATTATCGGCGCGCAGGGCAACATCTGGACGGAATATATTGATTCCGAGGAACTGGCCGAATATATGACATGGCCTCGCGGCGCCGCGCTGGCGGAAGTCGCATGGTCTACGAAAGAGACGAAAGATTACGCGGGATTCCTCGCGCGGCTGGAAAGTCTGCTGCCGCATTTCGACGCAATGAGAGTCAACTACAGGCGGCCCGGCCCGGAAGACGGCGCGAACGCTCGCTTCTAAATTGATTTTTTTTCATTGTAAAACCCGGTTTGGCCGCTTTCGCCTCCATTTCCAACTAATGCGATTTTTTTTTCGGCGCTTCATTTTTCGCATGTTTAATGTTAATCTAAACTTCTGGCGAATAATGATTATGACAAAGAACATAACAAGAAGAGTAAAAATGAATGGCGCGCTCGCGCGCGCGGCGGCGCTTGCGCTCGCTCTGGCAGCGGTTCTCTCCGGTTGCGCAAATCAAGACTCACGGCTGGAACCCGCCAGACAGAAGACAGGCTCGGCGTGGCTTTCGTTCAGGGGCAATGCGCCCGGAGCAACAGGCGTCGCGGTGGATACCCTCGCGCCTCCTCTGGCCGAGATGTGGAACTACGACGCCGGCGGAGCCGTCCGCTCGTCTCCGGCCGTCAAGGACGGGATAGTTGTTTTCGGCTCCGCTGACAACGCGGTCCACGCCCTCAAAGCAGACACCGGAGAAAAACTTTGGCGGCATGAGACGGGAGACGACGTTATCGCTTCCCCGCTCATCGTCGGCGAATACGTCTTCATCGGCTCGTTCGACAAGAAATTCTACAAGCTGGAATTGAGGACGGGAAAAGTCGCGGGCAGTTTCGAGGCGCGCGCTCCGATTAAGGGCGGCGCGGCGGCCGACGGCGTAAAGGTTTACTTCGGCGCGCACGACAAACGGATATATGCCCTCGACATAGAAACCCTGCTTCCGGCATGGATAGTGGAGACGGAAGACTGGGTGGAGGCCGCCCCGGCGGTGGTTGACGGCGTCGTATATTGCGGCTCGGACGACGGGGCAATGTACGCCATAAGCGCCGAGACAGGCGACATCCTCTGGAGGCACATCACGAAGCAAAGCGTATACTCGACTCCGGTAGTCGCCTTCGGACGCGTCTATTTCGGCTCTTGGGACGGGAACATGTTTTCGCTCGACGCCAGCACGGGCCGCGCGTTATGGAAAACAAAAATCGACGAACAGGTGTCCGCCTCGGTTGCGCTCGCAGGCGACATCTTGGTGACGGGCGGAATGTTCGATGGAACTCTAGTTGGTCTCGATAGGTTGTCAGGCAAAATCCTCTGGAGCTTCAAAGTCATGGGCGGATTCGACGCCGGGCCGGTCGTCTCAGGCGACGTCGCATACGTCGGCTCGACCGACCAGTACCTGTACGCGGTGAACGTCAAGACGGGCGAGATCGTCTGGAAAAAGCTGATGAAAGGCATGATGAGAGGGTCGGTCGCGGTAGCGGACGGCGTTCTCTACGCGGGCACGCAAAGAGGCAGGGTCGCCGCCATGACGACGGCGCGCTGAGAGAAAAAGAAATCAACCCGGCGCTCGCGCTGCGCGGAGCCGGATAAAAAGCAAAACGAACCGAGGCGGGACGCAAAAGGCCGCCCGAAGGAGAAATCGAGATGTCTAACGGAGCTTCGACTCAATCAATCAGAAATCTACAGCCGGGCGAATACCTGTGCCTGCAAGGCGAGGACAGCAACGAGATTTTTGTGCTGCGGTCCGGGTCTCTGCACATATACGTGGTGGACTCGGACGGGCCGGGAGCGGTCAGGCCGGAGCGCGTCGATTCGGAAGGCATGCTGGTCGGCGTGGTGGACACAGCGGGCGCGTTCATAGGCGAAATCGGCGCAATCCTCCGCGAGCCTCGCTCCGCCTCCATCAGAGTCTCCGACGACGGCCCCGCTCAGGTCATGGTCATCGACCTGCGCGGCAAAGGCTTCGACGCCACCGTCATGCAGAATCCCAAGATCGGATTCTCCCTGTCGAAAACTATTGCCCAGCGCCTCGGCATGACCAGCCACAGCATCAACAGAATCGACTCCTTGTCTCTGAAAGCGAAAGGGTTCCTCGAAGAGACCGCCCGCGCGCTGTACGAGATGATAGACGAGCTTGACAAGGCGGCCCAAGCCGCCCAGAAAGAGCTTCCCCTTCTGGCGGAAGCCAAACAGATGGAGCCTTGCCAGATAGGCCGCATGGTCTCCAAGTACGGCTCGCTTCCGATGGACATTTACGGGACTCTCGGAGTTCCCTTCTCCGCGCACCACACGATATACCACAACAGGATATACCAGAAAAAGACCGGAGGAGAGCCTGCCCCCCAGCCTGCCGGAGACCCGAAGCCCGGCGTGGCCGCGTTCAACCCCGGCGATGTCATCTGCCCGGACAAGAGCATCGACAAGAGCATGTACTTCCTGCTGGCGGGAAAACTCGAAGTGTTCGTCGGCATGAGAGCCATTGAGACCCTGCAGGAAAAAGGAGCCATTTTCGGCGAGAACGCGATATTCGGAGAACTCGAAAGAAGCAGCGGCGTTCGCGCCCTCACCGAAGTCCACGCGATGCCGGTTCCGGCGGCTCAGATAGAGCCTTACATGATGAAGAAGCCGCCGCTGGTCGTTCACACCCTTAAGATGTTCGCCAAACGGCTTCCGCTCCTGAACGCCACCATGATGAAGTCCGCCCAGCAGATGAGCCAGCTCGTGTCGCTGCTCGGCAACGGCCCGGAAGGCTGTCTGACCGCCCTCGAAGCCTTGGCCCCTCGCATTAAGTCCGAGACCGCCGACCTCGGAGACGCCGCCGCCCAGTTCGCCGCGAAAGCCGAGTCCATGCTCTCCGACCTTGCGTCCGGATTCGAGATGATAAATCAGGAGTACGAACAGATTTGCTCGGACACCGGGTTCAGGCCGAAGTCCTACGGCGGAGCCGATTCCGCCCAGCCCTTCGCCGCCCCCAAATTCAACTTCGCAACCAAAATCGAGGAGCTTGAAACCCTCGATTCGGAACATATCAATTTCGTGCTCAACCCGAAAAAAGACCAGTTCCGCGCTTGCAGCGTGGAGTTCGGGCACATCGAGCTTCTCAAACAGGCGAAAGTGGCCGAGGCGTCTTGGAACGAGTTCATCTTCGGGCGCATCATCAACTACGGCGAGTCGTTCCCCAGCCAGTTCCTCGTTTTCGACATGACCCCCGGCGCCCAGAAGTTCGACCGCGACTACGTGTTGCGCTCCCTGCAGTTCTTCGTCGAACGCGCCGAGCAGGAAGTCGCCCTCGTTTACAAAGAGGGAGCCATCTGCGAGGTCATGCACATACCCGACCAAATCAGCGTCGAGGGCGAAGAAGTCGCCGACGAATCCGTTATCAACGAGATTATCGCCGCCTTCCGCAAAGACCCCAGCGACCGCGAGAACCTTGCCAAACTCAACGCCCTATACTGGGACATGATAATCGGCGTGGTGCAGAAGAAACTGCCGCGCGTAAAAGACAATATCATCCCCTTCGAGGAAAAAGACCTGCAACTCATCAACTTCGGCCTGCTCGACCCCGAATTCCTCCGGGACGACTCGAACGTGCCCGCACAGATGGCCGAGGACAAAAAGTTCTCTCCGGGCGAAGGACATCCCCTCGGATACATCTACCTCACCGACATGCTTCAGGACGTCTACAAACAGGCGTTCGGGCAGAACGAACTCGACAAGCTTGAAGAGGACAAAAAGAAGTCGGAGGCCGAATACAAGGCCTGTCAAGACAGGATAAGGGCCATTGTGAAGGGCCGCTCGGACATGGTGATGGCGTTCCCCGGCGGGCAGAACGCCGCCAAGTTCGTCCAGCAGCTCGACGGCATAGTCGTCAAGACCGCCGTGCTCGACAGGAAAATGAAATCCGGCCAGTCGATAACCATGGACGAGCGCGAGAAGATCAAGCAGATCAAAAACATGAAGACCCAGATCGCCGCTCACCTCATGAAATATATCACCACCCTCAAGGGCCGCGTCTCGGAAGACCAGTTGACCCAGTTCCGCACCATCGGAGAGGAGCTTGAGGGCCGCGTCCTCGAAGAGCTTAAACTGCAGGACGAGCTTGCCAAAAAAACACAGAAAATCAACGACCACATCCGCGCCATGAAAACGATGTCCATCAAGCAGAAAGAGAACGTCTACAAAAACGAGATAATCAGGATAAAGAAGTACGTGCTGATGACCGCCAAGAAATGCAAGATGGACTCCGCCTCGGTGCTGGTCGGCGTAAAGGACATCGCCACGAAAACAAGAGTACGCGACATCATCAACCTGTTCCTCGCCGACAACGTGGACCCGGAGATATTCGACTCGGCGCAGACCCGCATCAAACAACTGGGGCTGCCGACCGTCATGCTCGTGCCCGGCAGCGGCAACTCCGTCTACGACTGGGAAAAACACATGTTCATCGTCCCGCTCATTCCCGAAAAAACCCTCGACGAGTCCGTCGCGAATGCCTTCGTCGAGTTCCACTGGGACATGGACGAAGACAAGAGCATGCGCGAGAGCTACGGCGAAATGAAGATTTACAAGAAACTCTCGATAACGAAACTCAAACAACAGCTAACCAAAGACTACCTCGTGTGGGCGACTCAGGAATCCAAGGGCTGGAAGAAGCTGGACAAAGAAGTGCGCCCGTGGTTCCAAGTGAAGATAGGCAAACAGAAGCTCGACAAGGTGTGACGGGGCTGAAACGGACGCGCCTTTCCGCATAAGCCTAGTCTAAGGCTTTATGACATGAAATACTCAGAAGCCATCGCCTACTTGGACAACTTCTCCAACTGGGAAAAACGCGCCCACAAACTAAAAGCCAGATTCACCCTGACCCAGATTCGCTCTCTGATGAGCATGATGGGAAACCCGCAGCGCTCGCTGAAAGCGGTCCACATCGCCGGCACGGTCGGCAAAGGCTCTGTCTGCCACATGCTGGAATCGGTGGCGCGCGCCGCCGGTTACTCCACCGGCCTGTACACTTCCCCTCACCTAAACGACATCCGCGAACGCGTCAGGTTCGACGGCGAGATGATATCGAAAAAGGCGTTCGGCGAGGCCGTCGGAAGAGTGGCTCAGTTCGCGGGCCGGGATTTTGACAAATACACATATTTCGAGATTATCACCGCCGCGGCCATCGGCGAGTTCGCCGCGCGCGGCGTGGACATCGCCATTATCGAGACCGGTCTCGGCGGCAGGCTCGACGCCACCAACATCGTCGAACCCCTCGTTTCGGTCATCACAACCATCGGCTGGGACCACCAGCATGTGCTCGGCAACAGGATGACCGACATCGCCAGAGAAAAGGCCGGGATAATTAAAAGCGGGGGTAGAGCGGTCTCCGCGCCGCAGCGCGCCCCCGCCGCCCGCGTCCTGCGCGAGGTTGCCGAAAAGAAAAATGCCGCGCTCTCCTTCGCCGCCCCCGAACGCCTCGTTACGGCTGTCCCCAACGCCTGCGACAGCGCCATATTCAGGGCGCGCCCCAAAGGCCTTCCCAAGTTCGACGTCCTCCTGCCTCTCGAAGGCGAATTCCAGAAAATCAACATGTCGGTGGTCATGGAGACGGTGGACGCGCTCCGAGCTTCGGGGTTCTACATCGATTCCGAAGAGATGAAGCGCGGGTTCGAAAGCGTGGAGTTCCCCGGCAGGATGGAGCTTGTGCGCCCTTCAGGCGGAGGGCCGGACGTGCTGCTGGACGGCGCTCACAACGAGACCGCCGCCCGCGCGCTGGCGCGCCACCTGTCCGGCAGGCCGTCGAAACCCAAAATTGCCCTCGTCGTCTCCATGATGAAAGACAAAGACGCCGAAAGCGCCCTCAGGGAACTGCGCGCCATCAGCGGCGAAATCGTCGTCGCCGGCCTGCCTTACGACAGGGCTTGGGAACCGGAGCCTCTGGCGAAAATTGCCTCCATCCACTTCAGGAAAGTCCGCTCCGCCCCCGATATCGCCACCGCTCTGAAAAAAGCGGCTGAAACCGCCGGCGCGAACGGGCTTGTCTGCGTCACCGGCTCCCTCTACGCCGTGGCAGCCGCAAAAGAAGTCCTTGATTAACCTTATCTTAATCGCGCCCGCGCTCTTCCTCCCGCAAGCACAAACGCGGTTTTTACCACGAAGACACAAAGACACGAACTTCCGTCCGCGCGCCCGCGCGCGAAATACTTGAAATGACTTTTTCTATTAGCTATATTATGCGGTGAACCGCCGCTTGACATTTACGCGCGAGGCAGAAAATGGCGACTAAGAAAACCACCGCTAAGACCCCTGCGGGCAAACCCGCCGCTAGAGACGCCAAAGCTGCGAAAACAGCTAAAAGCGCGCCCGCCCCGAAGGCGGCGCGCAAATCCGTCGAACCTAAAAAATCAGCCCCCGCCAAAACTGCTAAAACAAAGCCCGAGACCGCCGCGCCTGCGGCAAAAAAATCCGCCGCTAAAAAACCCGCGCCTGAACAACCGGCAAAGAAACCTCCTAAACCTGCTCCTGTAAAAAAGAAAATTGAATCAGCGCCTCCCGCCCCTGCGGCTAAACAGAAAAAAAACTCGTCTCCCGACGTTCCTTCCGCTCCGGCCCAACCCGCTAAAACCCTCCCCCTTCAGGAAATAGTCGAACTCCGCCGCAAAACCCACCGCGAAATTTTTATGAAATGCCTCGAAAAGAAGATTCTTTCCGCCATCGACTCTTGGGACAACGAGGTCGAAGAGCCGGAAATCGAAGCGGAAGAAACCGAAGAAGAAATCGACTGATATCCTGTCGCATGAATCCCGAGGAGCAGTTGGTTTCGGGCGCTTTTTATTATGTCGGAAGCCGATAAGACAACATAGCAACCCGAATCCGCGAAAACCTTCCGGGTGGCGCCCCAAGTTGCGCTTGGGGGTGTTGAAGCATTTCATCCGCTCTGAAAATCGCTCCCGAATCCTAATGAAGGATTCGGATTCAATCGGTTTTTGAGCCTAAACGCGGTTATTTTGTATTATCATTTAACTTGGGGGCGACGCGCCGCGTCAAATCAGTCGAGAGCCGGCGACACTATGATCGACGAAACGCTGCTGCTACAACGCGTGAAAGCCGGAGACCGGACTGCGTTCGACTCTCTGGTCGATAGATATCACCGCGAGATTTATTTCCTCGCGCTCCGGTTTATGAAAAATGCCGAAGACGCCGAGGACATAACTCAGCAGGCTTTCTTGCGGGCGTTCGAGAAAATCGACTCGTTCAGGGGCGACGCCGCTTTCAACACTTGGCTGTACAGGGTGACGGTGAACCTCTGCAACACCCGCCTGAGAAGCAGGAAGGAAACGGCCGAACTTAACGAAAATACGCGGGACGAGCGCTCGCAAGACGACTCTCCCTCCGCCGGAATCATCAAACAGGAAGCCGCTTCCGCGGCCTCCGCGGCGGTCGAGTCTCTGCCCGAAAAACAGCGCCTCGCGGTCTCCCTCCGCGTCTTCAACGAGTTGAGCTACCGGGAGATCGGCGAAATCATCGGGTGCTCGGAACAGACCGCCAAGGTCAACTTTCATTACGGAATGGAAAATCTGAGAAAGAAGATGAAACAAAATGGAACGATGTGAAGAGCTTGCGGAACTGATAACTCTGCTGGCGGACGGGGCGCTTGAAACCTCCGATTCGGAGCGCGCGGAGCGCCACCTGAGAGAGTGCGCGGCCTGCCGGGCCGTTTATGAAGAGACCCGCGCCGCGCTAGCCGCGCTCGCCTCCGCCCCCGCGCTCCCCGAACCTCGGCCCGGTCTCGCCCGCGACATCGCCGACCGCGCATACCGCGACGCTGCGGCCCGGCGCGGGCGCGCCTCCGGCAGGACGCTCGCATTCAGGCGTTTCGCATCCGCCGCGCTTGCCGCTTCTCTCGTCCTCGCCGTCGTCTCCGCCGCATACCTGTTCCGACGCGACAGCGGCTTCCCCTTCCGGAGCGCTCCTTCGGAAGCCGTTATCCAAGCCGTCTCCGATTCCCTTTCATCTCCTACCCAGCCGGAAGACATCGTTCTGACCGCTCTTGGGGACTTCCCCGGCGAAATCAGCCCGGTGTCGAGCCTGCCGGACACTCCGGCATCGTCAGACTCTCAGGCCGCGTCGGCGCTTCCCTCCGAACCGGCCTTCCGCGCGCTGGACGCCGACATGGACGCCGTAGATAACCAGATGTCTTCCATGTGGGGCGACGAAGCCGATGATTTGTTCTTTGAAATCATCTCGCTCACCGAGGAAGAGGCCGAGGAAATTTACGACCTGCTAGACGACAATCAAGGACAATCCGCCCTGCCGCTGGGCGTTTCATAAGGAGGAAACTATTATGAAAACTCGACTTTCCATCTTCGCCGCGCTCGCGGCATTCATTTTCGCGGCAGCCGCCGCTCTGGCGGTCGAACCGGATCCGCCACCCCCTCCCGGCGGCCCTCACGGCCCCGGCAAAAAGATGATGGAGCGCGCCGAAAAAGACCCCGCCTTCAGAGAAAAAATCAAAGAGCGCGTCTTCGCCATGATGTCTTGGGAACTCTCTGACGAACTCGAACTTTCCGGCGACACCGAAACCGTCTTCCTCAAAGAGTTCAAAGCCCATTTCGAAGAGCGACACGCTCTTGCCGAACAACATCATCAGGCCATGAGCCGGCTTTCCGAAATCAACCAGTCCTCCTCCGGCGTCGACCAGAAAAAAATCAAGGAAGCCCTCGACGTCCTTGAGACCAACCGGAAGAAAATGCTCGACTCCGAGGAGAAATTTTTCGACCGCGTCAAAGAAATCCTGACCCCCGAACAACAGGCCAGATTCGTCGTCGCTTGGCCCCTCGTCCAGCGAAACCTTATCGAAAAACTAAGAGGCGAAAAAAACAGGCGCATGATGGGCGACGAGCAACCATCTCCCGGCAAAGGCAAACTGAAAAAAGGCGCCAAAACAAGCTCCGAATAGAAACTAACCCTTTCAGCGCCTCCGGCGGCCAAAAGACAAACAAAAACTTAAGACAAAGACCAAAGAGAAACTTTTGAAAAAGTTTCTCTTTGGAATCTCTTCAAAACGTTTCAATGGTCGTCGGCAGCAGAATCGCTGTCGCGCTTCCCTCCCGACGCCTCATGTAATATCGTAATCGTAGGGGCGGGGCTTGCCCCCGCCCTTTTAACATTTCGGGCGACCGCAAGGGTCGCTCCTGCGGTTGCGGTTACGCAACGCATGATGTGAAATCGTTTATGTGCAAGATTCCACTGAAAACCTTTTCCAGAATCTTTTCATTGACACGCGCCAAAGGCGGAGGCGAAGCTCCGCCTTTGGCGCCAGCATGAAAAGTTTTGAAAGGGATTTTAAGGAAAAACTTTTTCAAAAGTTTTCCCTTTATGAACACAAAAGCATTTAAAAAACAAAAGAGAAACTTTCAATGAAAGTTTCTCTTTTTTTCAAACAGCTTGGGTTATTCTTCCGTGTCTTCCACTTCGTCGCCGGGTTCAGGCGCGCATGCGTTGACGGAGGCGACGGTGTCGTCGTAGTCCTCCTCTTTGAAGACCTCGAAGGCGACGACTTTGTCGCTTTCGTCCATGCGCATGAGGCGGACGCCCTGAGTGCTGCGGCCGATTGTGGCGGAGATGGTTCTGACGGGCACGCGGATGATGATGCCTTTTTCGGATATCATCATCAGTTCGTCTTCCACGCCCGCGACCGCGATGCCCACGACATCGCCGTTGCGTTCGCTCACCTTTATGTTAAGGATGCCTTTTCCGCCCCTGTTCTGGCCTCTGTAGTATTTCAAGAGCGTGCGTTTGCCGTAGCCGTTTTCGCAGACTGCCAGCATGGCTTTGTCGTCGTCCACTATGCTCGCGCCGACGACCTCGTCGCTGCGGTTGAGCATGATGCCGCGCACGCCCGCCGCGCCTCTGCCCATCGCCCTGACGTCGGACTCCTTGAACCTTATGCTGAGGCCCTTCCTAGTGCCAATCACGACCTCGCGCTCTCCGTTCGATATGATGACATATCGCAACTCGTCGCCCTGCCTGAGCGTTATCGCCTTGATGCCGCCCTTGCGCTGGGTGTCGTATTCGCTAAGCTTGGTCTTTTTCACAAGGCCGTCCTTGGTGATCATCATCAGATAATGCTCGTCGTCGAACTCTTTGATCGGGATGACGGCGGTGATTCTTTCCGCAGGAGCGAGTTGCAGGAGGTTGACCAGCGGGATGCCCTTCGCGGTGCGGCTCGCCTGAGGAAGCTGGTACGCCTTCATCCGGTATATTTGGCCCCTGTTCGAGAAGAACAGGATGATGTCGTGACTGCAGGTGACGAAGAGATGTTTGACGATGTCCTCGGATTTCTTGGTGAGGCCGATGACGCCGCGCCCGCCCCGGCCCTGCGTGCGGTAGGTGTCGACCGGCAGCCGTTTGACCCAGCCGTCTCGCGTGACGGTGATGACGACGTCCTCGCGCTGGATGAGGTCCTCGATGTCTATCTCTGCTCCGCCGACCACTATCCGGGTGCGCCTCTTCTCTCCGTATTTCTCCTTTATCTCCGTCAGTTCCTTGACGATGATGGCGTCGACTTTTCTTGGATTGGCAAGTATGTCCTCAAGCTCCGCGATTTTTTTGATCAGTTCGGCGTACTCGTCAAGTATGGCTTTCTGTTCGAGGCTGGTGAGTTTCTGCAGCCGCAGGTCGAGTATGGCCTGCGCCTGAATCTCAGAAAGCTCGAAGCGTTTCATGAGGGTCTCGCGGGCCGTCGCCACATCCTTGCTCTTCTTGATTATGGCGATGACCTCGTCGATGTTCTGGAGCGCGATGCGAAGGCCTTCGAGGATGTGGGCGCGGGCCTTCGCCTTGTCCAGCTCGAACTGGGTGCGGCGGCGCACGACGTCCCGCCTGTGCTCGATGAAATATTCGAGCATCTCTTTCAGAGCCAGCGTCTTCGGCTCGTTGTTCACGAGCGCCAGCATGATTATGCTGAACGTCGTCTGCATCTGCGTGTGCTTCATTATAAGGTTCTGAATGACGTACGGGTTGGCGTCTTTTTTCAGCTCGATTATTACGCGGATGCCGCCCCGGTCGGATTCGTCGCGGATATCGGATATGCCTTCGATTTTCTTGCCGCGCACGAGATCCGCCAGCCCCTCGATCATGTTGCTTTTGTTCACCATGTATGGAATCTCGGTGATGACGAGGCGCTGCTTGCCCGTCTTTGTTTCCTCCGGCTCGATTTTGCCTCTCAGAGTGACCTTGCCCCTGCCGGTCAGGTACGCGTCCTTGATCCCCTGTTTGCCGACAATCTCGCCATAGGTCGGGAAGTCCGGGCCTTTGATCATCTTTATGAGTTTCTCAGGCTCGATCTCCGGCTCCTCGACGACCGCTATGGTGGCGTCCACCACTTCCTGCAGGTTGTGGGGAGGGATGCTGGTGGCCATGCCGACGGCGATGCCCGACGAGCCGTTCACCAGCAGGTTCGGGTATCTGGCCGGAAGCGCCAGCGGCTCTTTCTCCGTGCCTTCGTAGTTGTCCACGAAGTCGACGGTGTTCATCTTGATATCCGTCAGCAGTTCCATTGCAAGCTTGTCGAGCCGGGCTTCGGTGTACCTGTATGCCGCCGCGTTGTCGCCATCGATGGAGCCGAAGTTGCCGTGGCCGTTGACGAGCGTGTGGCGCATGTTGAAGTCCTGAGCCATCCTGACGAGGGCGTCGTATATGGCCGAGTCGCCGTGGGGATGGAAGCGGCCCATGACGTCGCCGACGATCTTCGCCGATTTCCTGTGCTTTGCGCCCGGAGTCAGTCCGAGGTCGCTCATGGTGTACAGTATCCTGCGGTGCACGGGTTTCAGCCCGTCTTTGACGTCGGGCAGCGCGCGCCCCACTATGACGCTCATGGCGTAGTTGATGTACGCAGTCTTCATTTGCTCTTCAACCGGCGCGTCCACCACTGTCGAGCTGTCTTCGTATTCTTCTCTCTTCTTGGTCATCTCTCGGATTTATCCTTTCAGTTCGGTTCGCTGTTTTTCATCGCTCCGCCGGCGGCGGCGCGTCGTCACACGTCCAAATTCTGAACCATTCTCGCGTTGGCTTCGATGAACTCCCGCCTCGGCTCCACTTGGCTTCCCATCAGCACTGTGAATATCTGCTCGGCTTCGAGTATGTTCTCCACCGTCACCTGATAGAGTTTGCGGTTTTCCATGTCCATAGTGGTTTCCCACAACTGGTCCGGGTCCATTTCGCCGAGGCCTTTGTATCTCTGTATCGAAAGCTTGTCGCCCATCTCCTGAGTGATTTTATCCTTTTCCTCGTCGGTGTACGCGTAGACGGCCTGCTGGCCCTTCTTGACCTGATAGAGAGGGGGGCACGCCACGTACACGTTTCCGGCCTTCATCAGGTCGGGCATGTATCTGAAGAAGAACGTGAGCAGCAGGGTCATGATGTGAGCGCCGTCAACGTCGGCGTCGGTCATGATTATTATCTTGTTGTAGCGCAGGCGGGAGATGTCGAACTCGTCGCCGATGCCCGTGCCGATGGCAGTGATGAGGGTGCGGATTTCCTCGTTGCCGAGGCTTTTGTCGAGCCGGGCTTTTTCGACGTTGATGATTTTGCCGCGCAGGGGGAGTATTGCTTGGAAACGCCTGTCCCTGCCCTGTTTGGCGCTGCCGCCGGCGCTGTCTCCCTCGACAATGAACAGTTCTGATTTCGCCGGGTCGCGCTCGGAGCAGTCGGCGAGTTTGCCGGGCAGAGAGCCGCCGTCGAGCGCGCCCTTGCGGCGGGTGAGGTCGCGAGCCTTCCTTGCGGCCTCCCTCGCCCTCGACGCTCTCAGCCCGACCTGCACCACCTGTCTGGCCACCGCCGGGTTCTCCTGCAGGAACGTCCCGAACTCCTCGACGAATATCGACTCGACCACGCCCTTGACGTCGCTGTTGCCGAGCTGAGTCTTCGTCTGCCCCTCAAACTGCGGGTCCTTTATCTTAACGCTCACGACCGCCGCGCACCCTTCGCGCACGTCTTCGCCGGAAAGTTTCTCGCCTTCCTTGAGCAGCTTGAACTTCCTGCCGTAGTCGTTCAGAGAGCGGGTCAGCCCGGCCTTGAACCCCACAAGGTGCGTGCCGCCTTCGATGGTGTTGATGTTGTTGCAGAACGAAAGGATATTCTCCGTGAAGCCGTCGAAATACTGAAGGGCGATCTCCACCACGATGTCATTCTTCTCTTTAATCGAGTAGAAAGGCCGCCGCCCCACCGTCTCCTTGTTCTTATTGAGCATGAGAACGAATTCCTCGATGCCCCCGTCGTACTTGTATTCGGCCTTATTCTTCCTGTCGGGGCGCTTGTCTTCGAATAAGATGCGCAGGCCCCTGTTGAGGTATGCCAACTCGCGCAGACGCTTGGAGAGCACCTCGAAGGAAAAATCCCTGTCCGGGAAAATATCCGCGTCCGGAAGGAAAGTAACCTTGGTTCCTCTTGTCTCTGTCGGGCCGAGCACCTTGAGGTCGTGGGCGATGCTGCCGCGCTCGTAGCGCTGCATATATCTTTTTCCGTCCCTGCCGACCTCTACCTCGCACCACTCGCTGAGAGCGTTGACGACGGATATGCCGACGCCGTGGAGGCCGCCGCTGACCTTGTAGCCGCCGCCGCCGAACTTGCCGCCCGCGTGCAGCTTGGTCATGACCACCTCGAGCGCGGGCCGCTTCACCTGCGGATGCAGGTCAACCGGGATTCCTCGCCCGTCGTCTATCACCGTAACGCTGCCGTCTTCGTTGAGAGCTATGGTAACATTCTCGCAGTAACCGGCCATCGCCTCGTCTATGCAGTTGTCGACCGCTTCGTACACAAGGTGATGAAGTCCGCGCGCGCTCGTGCTGCCGATGTACATCGCCGGCCTCCTGCGCACCGCCTCCAGACCTTCAAGCACCTGTATCTGTTTTGCCGTGTATTGCGTTTCTTTCTCGCTTCCGCTTTTGGCCATTGCCATTCCTCCGTAAATTCAACTGCAGGGGGCTTGCGCCCCGTATTCGCCTTTTCAGTTGCTTGGCATGCCGAATTGGTTTCTACAAATAAAAAAGTGTATTATCGATGCCAAACAGGTCGCGTTTGCATATACTTGCCTATTCATATCTGAATTAATATATTATATATACAATAATATGTCAACATGTTTTTTTGTAGCAAAAAAGAAGAAAAAAAAGAATGCGCCGGAAGCGCAAAGCATGTTTAACAATGCTTACATATAGTCGCCCATCTGTCCGCTTAGGCGCTGTATTAAATATCGAACCTTCTGCTCAGCGGGCGATTTCGCGCAGGTATTTGAATATGTGGAATTTGCGTTCTATAAGGATGGCGAGCACACCGATCACGGCGGCCGGGCCGGCAAGAACGAACAGGATGGTTCCCGACACGCCCAGCGCCATCAGACACACGAATATCTTCCACGCGTTGAACAGCAGGAATGAGACCGGCAGCGACACTCGGAAGAATGCGGCGAGCGCGAATGTTATATCGGGAAGGCTCACGGCTGCCGTTAGCGCCAGCAGGGAATAAAACTCCGCGCCGGGCATGAAGAAGCTTAGCAGCGTGGTGTTGAAGAACCAGAACCATATCAACGACGCGTAAGTGATCAAGAACAGCGTGAACTCGTTTCTGAAGACGCGGGAAATGAGGATGAGGAAGGGCATGTCGATGGAGCCGAGCAGGACGCGCGGCGCGCTTCTGAAGAAACGGTTGAACAGCACCGCCCAGCTAAGGGCGGTGAAAAGCGTCGCGTAGAACACTGCAAGAGTCGGCGAGGGATAGGCCGACACGAAGCCTTTGGGATCGTAAGCGAGTTTGGAAATGACGGACGGGTTCAGCGCCAGAAACAAAGCGGAGAAGGCTATCCACAGCAGAGCGAAGCTTTTTGAGATGGTGGTGATGGGGGTGCGCAGGCGGGCTACGGGGATTTCAGGTCTGACGTTTTCCTTAATATACGTCGCCAGAGCGCCGAAGGCGAGTTTTTCCCGCCTTTCGATGGTCATCAGCCCTGTGCGTCGCATGAAGGGGTCCGAGCCGTAAAAGATGCCGGGGTCTCGGTGGTCGTTCAGGGTGGAGACAACCCAGCCGCTGTCGCGCTCGTTGGCGTCGAGCCTTTCGACCAAGTCGAGAATGGCAACGGCCTGATTTTCCTCAGTGCCGGGAGCGCCGGCTTGGCGGGAGCCTGCGGAGCGGAACGCGGCCGCGCCGGGGAGAAACACGACGCGGGGGATATTGAGGGCCGCCGCCGCGTCTACGGCGGCTTCCACGCGTTCGGGGGATTTCACGTCGGGTTCGACCGCCAGAAAGTCCACGATGTCGGCGCAGGTTTCGCGCGAGGGGTCGGAGGTGGAGATATAAACCGGGCGGGCGTCGAGGCCGCGGGCTATGGCGGCCATGCGTTCGACGAACCAGCGGGCCTCGCTGGTGTCGCTCTCAATTCTGGCGGCCAGCCCCCACGCCAGAAGGCAGGCCCGGTTGCGGTCGCGCAACACCATCTCGCGCAACTGTGTCTCGGCGGCCTGTTGGTAGCCGGGATCGCTCAGGTCGAGCGCCAGCGTCCTCCACACGGGTATCTCCTGAAGGACTAACAGCCCCATCCTGTCGCAAAGCTCCAGCGCCTTCCTGTGCGCCGGCATGGGGCCGAACCGCACGGCGTTGAACCCGGCGGACTTGACCGCTTCGAGGTCTTTCTTCAGCGCGTCCGCGGACAGGGACGCCCCGCGCGCCGGGGAGTCGCTTAGGACGGAAGCTCCGCGAAGCCTTATCGATTTTCCATTCAGCAACAATCCGTCCGGCCCCGCCTCGAAGCTCCGCACTCCGAATTTAAAGTTCAGCTCGTCGCCGCCCGGCTCCGCCACGCTCACCCGGCATCTGTACAGCGCCGGGTTGTCCGGCTCCCACAGGGACACGAACTGGGCGCGGAACCTGTGCTGCAGCGTCTGCATCGTCCAGCCTTCGACGACGTGCTCGTGTATCACCGCGCCCTGCGGCGAATATACCTGTATGGAATAGTTCCTCGGCTCAAGTTTCGGGTTGTGTATCTTCGCGATGAAAGCGATATCGGCGCGGCCCTTGAGGTCCGGCTCGGAATAGATATAGATGTCGTCTATGTGTATAGGGGCGCGGGTTTCGAGATAGACCTCGCGAAGAAGGCCCCCGTCGTTGCTCCAGCCTACCACGTTAGGCACAGTGGACCTGCTCAACGAGTTGTCCACCGCGATCTCAATCTCGTGGTCGCCGCCGTCGGCGAAGAAGTCGGCCACATCGAACTCGAAGGGCGTGAAGCCGCCCGTGTGCGTTCCCACAAGTTTGCCGTCGATGTAAACCTGAGTGAAGTAGTTTGCGCCGCGGAAGCGGAGAAAAAGGCTGCCGAAGGACCATTCGGAAGGAACGCGCGCGATGCGCCGGTATCTGGCTTTTCCGGTGTAATATTTCAGGCCGGGCACGGAGTTCCAAGGTTTCGGAACGTCGAGCCGCCGCCACCTTTTTTCCCGCTCTATCCTGAACTCCCACGGGCCGTTCAGCCAGATGACTTTACGGGACGGGTTCGAGAGGTCCTCGATAGGCTCGGCGGGGGAAGAGTCGTCGGAGGAGAAGTCGGGGCTGGGAGCGGCCCAAGAAAGCCCGATAAGGAGAGCCACAGGCGGAGCCAGCAGCGCCGCGCTCTGCCAGAAGCCCAGTCCGGGCGCGATGGAAAGCCCGGCCGCCGCCGCCAGATATGCCGCAAACCATGTAAGTGAAAGCGCGTGTTTTCTATGCATCGAGCAGGTTTTTTCTATAGTCCCTGATGTAGGCCGAACAGAACGGGTCCTTGTCGGTCAAAGCCAGCGCCGCGCGGAGAGCCGACCTCAGTTTTACGTCCGTCGGGTCCATTATCGCCGAGTCCAAACCGGAGGCGATAAGCATCGCCAGATATGTCCTGTTCAGCAGATGCCGGGCGGGAAGACCGTGGGAAACATTCGTCAGCCCGCACGTGATGTGAATGCCCGGAAACTCGTCCCTCAACGCGCGGACCGCCTTGAGTATCCCCGCCGCGAGCGCCGGGTTTACTCCAGCGGGCATTATCAGCGGGTCGGCGAAAATCCGCTCTTGCGGAACGCCGTCGGAGACCAGCCGTTTCACAAGCGCCCTGCCCGTATCGATCCTTTTCGCCGCGTCTTCCGGCATTCCGGAGTCGTCCATCAGCAGCGCCACCACCGAAGCATTGTGTTTGACCGCCACCGGCAGGACTCCGTCGTATTTGTCTTTTTCGGCGGACAGGGAATTGAGCAGCAGCCACGGAGAGCCGTCGGGTTCGAGTCCGTTTTCCGGCGGCGGGCCGCTTCGTTTGGACGAGATTTTCGCCGCGGCTTCTTCGAGCAGAGACGGGTTCGCCGAATCGACGCACAGAGGTTTGTCCGTCGCGCCCGCCACGATATCAATCAGCCAGTCGAGGTTCGCCCTTTCCTCGTCCGGCCTAGTGCCGCCGTTCACGTCGATAAGCGACGCGCCTGCGGACGCCTGCGCGATTGCCTCCGCTTTTATCGCTTCGGCGTCTCTCTTCTCTATAGCCTCGCGGATGTTTTTCCTTGTGGCGTTTATTCTTTCTGCTATGGTTATGAACAAAACGAGGCGGCTCCTTTGCAGGCCCGGAAAAACGCTTCCGGGCAAGTTTCAGTATTCTATTTTATTACATATACAGTGTCAATAAATTCACGCGCGTGAACTTGAAAAACCCGAAAAATGACGGGGTCAATAACCGTGTTGCAGTCGATGGAAAAGAGAGTCTGTTTTCTATTCTGTTTTTCTTGACGGGGTTGCCGCGACGGCTTCTCGGCCGGCTCCGGGGGTTTCCGGCCTGACGGTTATTGAGATAGACGCGGACGACAGGTTTCCGGCGCGGTCTCTGATAGAGGCTTCGATTACGAGTTCAGCGCTGGAAGAAATCTGCCACAAGTCCTCGACGAGGAAGTTGCGTCCGCCCGCCCTAGCGCCGCCGGAAGCGGGAGCGGAAAGAGGAACCGTGCGCGTCACCGCGCCTGTGGCGGCGTTGATCGCTGACGCCGTTTCGTCTCCCGCGTTTATGACGACGACTTCGCTGTCCGCGTCGAAAATGGCCGACGGCAGGGAACCGGTCGATATGGTGGTCGCGGCGCCGGTGGACACGTTCACGGAGCGGACGTCGCCCTCGGCGCGGCGCGGGGCGAAAGCCTTGTTCGAGGCGGTCGCCAGCGCCAACCCGCGCGGCGACTGCGGGCCAATGTCTGCGGCGGCCAGTTCCGCTCCCGCCGCCCCGACTCTGAACAGCCTGTAAACAACGTTCCACGCGGTGTACACAACATCGCCGGCTGTTGTGGGCCAAGCCCTCAGATGTATCGGTGTCGCGCTGACAGGAATCGGTGAAAGCAGCGTCCCGGAGGCGGGGCTGTAAACGCCGATTTCGAGGCGGCTGTCATAGGCGATGTAAAGACGGCTGTTCGCGGGATTATAGGAAAGCGCGGTCGGCTCGTCTGGCAGAACTACTGTCCCCGCCGCCGCGCCGGTTGCGGCGTTGTATATCCTGAGCGTCGCCGAGCCTGACACTGCCGCAAAGATTAGGTTCCGTTCAGGAGCTGCCGCCGCCGCAGTCACCGCCCCCGGCGCGGATATCTTAACCGCTTCGGCGTCCGCCGCCGGAACCGCCCATATATAAGAACAGAGAGTATCCCAGAAAAGAACCGGGAAATCCGACCCCGTGACAGATGCCCGCAGGTTCGAACCGCCGCCGCATCTGTCGATTGTCCAAACGCGGTCAGGAATGTCGAAGCCGGTCGAATCAAATCGTGTAACGGACGTCCGGTACAGCGGGTTGTTGTTGCCCGCGTCCGTCCTTGATGTCGCCGCGTTTGCTACAGCATCCCGCCCGAACAAGTCCGTTATGCTTAATTCTCTTTCCATAAGCGTGAATTTCACTTCGAGGTCGGCGGGGTTAGCTCCTGAGCGGTCATCCGAATATGACACCGACACGACCGAAGGCGGCTGGGAGGTAAACCACGAGGAGCCGTTATCCGGGGCGGTTATCTGGATGGCAGGCGGGACTGTGTCGATGGTCAGGGGGACATGAGTATTCGTCGTTGCGGTGTCCGCGCCGCCGGAGCCGGAGCACGCGAGGTATATCACCCTCGCGCCGTCCGAGAGGCCGGACACGGAGCATGACTGCGAAGTTGTTCCGGAGCCGGAACAGTTGGAAGACATCGCCGAATACGCCGAATCCGTCAAAGCCCACCGGCATGAGGCGGATATATTGGTGTTGAAAGTCAAGTTGAAAGAGCCTGAGTTGTGGAAACCGTTTTTTGCCGGCGACCAGTTGCTCTGCGTTGGGGCTGAAGTCGGAGTGGGAACAGGCGCGACTCCGCCGCCGCCCCCTCCTCCGCCGCAGCCGGAAATGGCTGAAGCTGCAATGAACGCGGCAAACGCCAGCGCGGCAACTTTTGCCGGGTTCCTTTGCCGATGGTTTGCGCTTTTATGTTTTCGTTTGGAAAGTGTCATTTCCTCGTAGATGTCTTTTGCGGCGGTTCCGGGTTCAAGCCCGGATAACCGGTCGGGTGTCAACATGCATCAGAAGCCCGGAGGCGGCGGCGCGACTGCCTGCTTCAAGGTTATTGAGAACGGGGTCGCGGAGACAGAGCCGCTGACGGCCCTGACTGTGGCAGTTCCGGGAATCGTGCCCGCCTCGAACCTGACCTCCGCCCTGCCGCCTTCCGTGAGAGCCGTCGTCTCTATCCAGCCGAGCGTCGTCGAGAACGTCACCGTCGTTCCGTCTTTGATAAGGTTGAACGCCGAGTCCCGGACTGTCGCATAGACGACTGTTTCATCCTCGTCGTCGGCGGTGAGAATCGCGCTGTCCGCTGAAATAACCACATACGCGGCGACGCTGGTGTATCTGAGAAACGTGTTGGGGTCCTGAACTTTAACGAACCGCCAGCCCTCTTCCTCGCGGCTGAAAAAGAACACCGCGCTCTGCGCGTATCCGGTCGTAGAGCTGTTAGCGTCCCAGTTAAATGAGACCTGTCCGTTGTCCCCTGAAACAGTCGTCGCAGAAACCTGATATCTCAGATAGATAGAAGATTCAGCTATGAATTTGTTGTCAAGCGAGGCTTCTAGGGAACTGGAGTCCTCGACACCCTGATAGTCCGACGTGAAAGTGTCGGAAGTCAGCTCCATGAATCCTGACGAATTTTTATCGATATAAGCTTGGATAAGCCTGCGGAAGATGTCGAGCAATTCCTCTTCTCTAGTGAGAGGGGAGTATTGGATTTCGAGCGACTGGAAAGCCTCGTCGGAGAGATTGCCTGCGGCGTCCACCGCGCGCGCTTGGGCAAGGTACGATTCCGAAGACGGGTTGAAGGCGAGGCTCCAAGAGGAAGTTCCCTCGGCCGGACGCCAAGAGGCCCCGTCGTCCAGCGAGACCTCGACGCGCGCCAGTGAACATGCTCCTGCTGTGGCCGCGCCCCGGATCGCTATCTTGCCGCTTTCGAGATCGTTTCTATAAATTTTGACAGGCTCGTACACGTCCGTCGCCGGGACTCGGCAGACTGACAGCAGCGAGGCCGACGGCGGCGCTATATCTTTTTCAAATGATATTTCAACTTCGAAAGGTTCGCTTTCCACCCCCGCCGAGTTCGCCGCTTTGACTGAAAGCCTTACCGGCTCATCAGTCGCCTGAGTGGCGTCCATGTTAAAGGATGCGGACCATGAGGATGTCCCCGTCACCGTCAGCGGCGTCCCGTTCCGAGTCGCGCTCACGCCGGTTATAGTCCCGCACGGCGTGGAGGCTTTTCCTGATATGGAATAAGAGCGGCTCGCGCAGTTGGTCAGCGTTATCTCGCGTGAGTCGCCGGAAGAAACCGTTGCGCCGTCGAACACGACGTCTGTGAGAGTCGGCGGAGCCAGCGGGTCCTGCTCTACCGTATATTCGAGATCGAAGTCGTAAGGCTCGCTTTCGTTGCCATTGGAGTCCTTTGCGGTTATGCGGAAAGACGCGGAGCCGCCTTGAGATGAAACCGAGTGAGACGCGCTCCAGTCCGAAGTTCCGGTCGCCCTTAACGGAGTTCCGTTCTGGGTGATGGACACCGAGCTTACAGAGCCGCAGCGCGCCGTGGCTTTTCCGGCGATGGCGAACAGTTGCGAGTCGCAGCCAGAGATGGTCGCGTTAAGCGCCGCGCCTTGCTGCGCGGCCCTTCCGCCGTATGTCACATCTTTTATCGTCGGCGGGGTCGTCATGCTTTCGTGCAATTGCAGTTGCGATGTGAATGTAAATGTTGTTTTGTTGCCGAAGCTGTCCGTCGCCGAAATCTCCACCGTCTTAGGCTCGGCGTCCGCAAGGTTGAGGGTCACCTGCTGGGAGCCTGTCTGGCCTTCGGCTAGAGCGCTGAAAGTTTTCGTTTCCGTCCCCACTTTTACAGCCGAAGAAGCGACGTAACCGCATTCGGCGGAAACCTTCCAAGTTACAATTTTCTGAGCGGACGCCGAGCATTCGGCGCTTTCGATGGTCATCGCCGCGCCTTCCGACGCCGCCGCCCCGCCCGCCGCGACTTCGCTTATGACAGGAGGCGTCTCGCATTGCGTCACTTTGAACGCCGCCGTCGTTGTGCGCGTTATCACGATTGTCTCATAATACGCCGCTTCCGCCTGAGGCTCCGCCGAAAACACCAGCAGGCCCGTTTCATCCACAATGCTCTTCTCGTCTTTGACTTCCTTGCAGGTCCCGTTGTCGCAGACGCCGCAGCATTCGTCGTCCGACGCGCATGACTGTCCGGGTTCGAGACACCGCAGAAACGCCACTGTAGAGTTGGAGGTTAAGCTGATTGTAATGTATTCTTCCGAATCGCTGGAAGAGCCTTCTATGACAGTGGCCTGCTGAGCCTGCGCCGCCGCTTCTCCGCCTGAAAATGAAGCCGAGCCGGAGGAGGATATCACGATGAGCGTATATCCGTCATCGGTCTCGATCGCTTCGACCGTCGTCAGCCCGGCTTTGATGGTCGCCTGAGCCACTTTTTTTTCTCTGCACGAATAAGCGTCGTTGGAGACGTCGAAGGCGGAGCGCATCTCTGCGGTTTCAGGCTCCGGCTGGTCTTGCTTGAAAAGAGCGCGGGTATTCTGCTGGATGGCGGAAGGATTCATGGGGGCCGACGCCGAGCGCACTGTCATCGCTCCGGAGAACACGTCCACGCACGAGCTTTTGTCCGCCGGGTTCGCCTCGATGAAGAAAGCCCCTTCGCGGGTGTCCGCCGCCCCGCCGGGAGTTTCGATGATATAGCGTTCCAGCAACTCCGCCGGCTGAACGCTTATCCACAGACCGCCGGTTTCCACAGAAAGAACCCTGCTGGGTTTTCCGTCGGATTCCGCCATGACTTCGTAGGCGATGGACGCGAGCGGGGAGATTTTGACGAAGCCGCCCTCGTGGAAGTTAATCAGGACGGAGGATCTTTCGCCCGCGCGAACGCGGGTTCCGGGAGCCACTGCCGCGCCCGCGACGGCCTTTTCCCACAGCGCCATGCCGGGTTTGAGAAGCCGCGCCTCTCCGTTAACCGAGGCCAAAACCGGGTCCGGCAGTTGCTGGGCCGAAACCCCGGACGTGAGGAATATCACAGCCGCGCTCACAAAAACACACATGAAAAATCTGTTCTTCGTCATCTTCCGCCGCCTATGGAAAAGGGACACCCGCACAAAACAACCGCGCAACTCGCGCCGCCCGGCCGCTCGGCCCGCGACATCGTCTCAAGTTTACGTTATCGCATCGAAATAAAACCGGGTTTGCGCGGGCGGCCCGAACTCTTTCGAACCGCCCGCCGTCCCAGTAAAAACCTTACTTCTTAACCTTTATCGTCAACTGCGCGGACACAGTGACAGTCTCCGTCGACGTCGAGGTGATCTCCAGAGAGAGAGCTCCGTTCGAGTCCGTCGTCGCGGATATCTCCGGCGACCCGTTGCTCACGAAAGTGGCTGAGCCGGAAAGATTGAGTTTCACGTTGACTTCCCCTCTGAACGGGGAGTTGTTTCTGAAGAGCTGAACGTTGACTGTGGCATTCTTGCCCGGCTCGACAACCTGCGGGGAAACAGAAATCTGCAGGTCGTATGTGGCCGCCGCGAACTCCTCTTCGGAGAACCCGGAGCGCCCGGCGTCATACTCGTTCGCCGGGATGGCCGACGGGGCCGACGGATCCTGATTCGGGGCTACCGTCGAGCGCTGACTTGCGCCGACCATAACCGCCTGATCGGGATTGGTCAAGCTGGAAACAGCGACCGCTCCCTCGAAAACGTCGAACGTGCTGTCCGAAGTCTGGGCCACTTCCGAGGAGAAGAACGTGCCGCGCACGCCTGCCACCGCGGTCGGGGTCTTTATGCTGAAATCGGACTGCTCGTTGAGCTTGTTCACCCGGCTCCATGTCTTGCCGGATCCCATGTCGATGTTGGTCTTGCTCGCGGCTCCGGTCTTGTCGAGCTTGTCCATCTTCATCGTCGCCAGCGGGCCGACCTTTACCATCGTGCCATCGTCCATGCGGATGATAGCCGTCGAGCCGGCGTCCGTTTTAAGCTCGTCGCCTTCTTTAAGCTCCATTCTCACAGCAGCCGGAGCCCAGTCTTTCTGCCCGGACTGTTTCACGCTCACTGTTCCCTTCACGTTCGCGATGGACGCCACTCTCTGTTTCTGCGCATACCCCGCCGTATATGTCATCGCCAGAGCCGCCGTAAGAGCTATCGCCGCCGCCCATGCCAATACTGTCCTGATATTCATGTTGTTGCCTCCTTTTCCCTGCCGAATTTTTGCGCGCTCATTGCGCGCCTTTCCCTTTCGATGCGATTTGTTCGGATGTCCCCTCCTCTCATTGTTTTCGCCCGGCTCTCCGGGCGCGTTCCGTCTATCTGAAAAAACTGTACGTCAGTTCGAAAGCCGTCGCGTCGTAGTCCCTGTAGTTGTGCCTCTGGCACTGAACCCTTACTTCCCAATCGTTTATGATGTCCACTTTGTGGAAGCCGAGCTTAAACGTGCTTCTCGCGTTGGCGGGCGTGTTGTAGTAGCGCCCTACGCCGGTCGTTAGTTCCACCCACGGAGCTATTTCATAGTTGAAGCTCAAGTCCGATTGTCTTGTCACCGACTGTCTGTCGAGATACCACCTCTCGCGCTGGGTCCGCGTTTCCGCGCTGAGCTTCTCGCTGATATTCGTCCTCACGGACACCGAATGTTTCTGTCTGAACGACAGGTCGGTCGTCGTTTTCCTTTTTCTTCGCTCGAACGAGGCGTCCACTCTGCTTGTGCCCAGTTTGTCGACTATCCTTATCTCGCGCGTGTCCTGTATCCGCATCTGGTCTCTAATGGTTTTCTCGAAGTTGCGCCTTACAGTCACGTTCATTCTGCTCCGGCTTTTCAGCGGACTGAACTTCAAGCTCGAAGGATAGATGTAGGTCTGTCTTCCGGCGTGGTTCCTGATTCTCACTCCGGCTCCGCCCACCGCGTTCGAGCCTATCCGCGTGTTGTACATCGTGGATGTTTCGTTGCGCCCCCGCGTGAAATAAGACGTTTCCGAATAGAAGTCCGACCCAGTCCTCTCGTGCGTCGTCTTCCAGCTTGATTTCTTTGTGGTTCGGTCAAGTTCGATGGACCTCGCCGTTGACCCGCTCGACGAGACGCCTATGAAATCGTTGTCGCTGACGGCGAAGTCCGCGTTTATCTTCCAGTCCCGGTATTGCGTCGCGGCGTCTACGGCGACGGCGACGTTGTCCTGTTTCAGATAGCCGGGCCTAGCGCCTGTGTCGCGCACGCGGACTACGCCCGCTCCGAGCGCCACAGGCTGGAGCGCCTTCAACGCGCGCGGCGCGTCCACAGTCTTTTCCACCCTCGCCCCGGCCACGTATCTGGAATATTCGGACGACCTCATCTTCTTCGACACTTTTCCTACGGCCCCCATCAGCGTGAACCGGTTGCCCACCCGTTTGTAGTCCAGCCCCTGTATCGGATAGCTCCTGAACATGTAGCGACCGAACTTCGGTTCAACGTCGTATGCCGATATTTTTATTTTGTTCTTTGAAAATCCCAGTTCGAGCCTTTTCAACTCGCCCTGTTTCAACGACGGGTCGGATGTCTGCGATGTCCTCATGACGCCCGTGAAGTCATATCCGTTTTTCATTAATCCGACGAACCGTATATTCAGGTTGTTGTATGCCTCTTCCTTGTCGTCGTGATAGCTCAGCGTCTTGTCTCCCGACACGTACGCCGAGAGGATGCGCGTCTGGTTTTCGTATGTGTATGCAAGGAACGGAACGGTGGTCTTGAATTCCTCCGCCGCCGGTTCAGGTTCGGGTTCAGGCTCCGAAACTTGAAGGAGGGCCGCCAGCCTTTCCGAAGGGGGCGTGGAGATAATAGTCACGTCGGCGGAGAGAACGCCCGAAGGCTCGTCCCAGTTGACGTTCAGTCCCAGCGCCTCGAAGAGCGTTTTTGCGGGCACGTAAACGATGCCGGAGTCCCGGAACGCCGCGGCGTCCGCGGCGACCCTTTTTCCGGCGTAAGTCGCGAACACCCCGCCGATTTCGAATGTGACGTCTCTTCCCATAGCGGTCAATGTCAAACACTCCCTGTCGCCGCAAGGCGACAGCGCGAGAGTCGCGCCGAGCGCGTCCAGAACGCTCTCGTCCAGCGGCGCGAAAAGAGTCAGGCTCCTCACAATAGGAGTCTCGTCCGTGGGCAGCGTCATGCCGTTGACGACAATCTTCGGCTCAGGCGCGGAAACCTGCGCCCGGGACTCCCCTGCCGCGAGCGCCGCCAGCGCTATCGCCGCCGCCAGCGCCGCCGCTTTGAGAATGGACCGTCTCTTCGCTCGTGGTTTTTTCGCGATGGCTTCTCTTATGGTTGTATTATTAAGCTGCATGCCTCCGCGGCCTTGATCGCGTATCCCTTCCACGGGCTTAATGGAACTCCGATCTGGTGTCGCTCATACCCTCCGGTGACATTGTTGAACTCGAATATGAATGGCGCGATCCAGCCGCGCTCCACCGCCTCTTCCGCGCTCGCGCTTTCCCCGCTCCTCTCGAACCGCATCCTCTCTCCGTCCACCTCGACCGACTCATACGGGTTTCCTATCAGGTTCCATCCCTGCGTCAGCGGTATCTCCACCGCCGCGCCCTCTTCGAGCTTCTTGCCGGTAAACTCTATGTCTCTCTCGTCTTCGAGGTACGCCCAATACCCGATTCCCGCCTGTATGTCCACCTTCTGCTCGTGGTCGGGGTCGTAGAACTCCCGGTCGAAATACTGGAACACCTGCACGTCGCGGATGTGATCGGCGAGTTGGAATCGGACGTCCGTCGGATCCGGCTCAAGCGGCACCGAGAACATCGTCCAGCCGCGCGGGAACCGCTTCGTCAGCCGCGCCGCCGCCAGATCCGCCATCTTCCGGGCCGTCAGCGTGAACTGTCTGGCGCTCCCGGTCTCAAAATAACTGTATGTGTTCTGAAGTTTCGGGTCGAACTCCGCCCCGGTCAATTCGTCCTTGATGGTGAACGTGTAGTTGTCCGGCAGGTTTTCCACTTCGGGGACGGTTAGGGCGACGTTCCTGCCGGGGTCGCTTATCTCCACGACGAAGTTCCATGTCTTCGTCTGGTTGACCACTAGGTTCGGCCTGACGTCCATAGCCAGCCTTGCGTCCTGTCCGTCCGCCGGGTCGCTCTCTCCGCGGAACGAAAGCGCGACGTACGGCTTCACCACCGGCGGCTCTCCGGAGTCGGCGGGGTCGAACCCGTCCGCTGCTCCGAGCAGAACCGCCGCCACGTTGTCCGCGTCCGTCAATCCTTCCGCCTCGGCGGCCAGCCTCATCTTCCACTCGTACGCCGGTCTCACTATGCGGGCCAGCCCCATCGGAAGCCCCGCTCCGGGGTCGAACAACAGGTGGCAGTCCCTGAAGGTCTGGATGAAATACCCCATGTTCGGGACAAGCCCGTCCTCAGGCCCCCGCCCCACATATCCGCTCTGCGAGTATTCGTATATTCTGCTGTCTATCCATCCGGCGGTTATCGCGTCCGCCATCGTTTTCGTTTCCTGTCCGGGCGCTCCCTTGTTTATCATCACCTGAACCCGGCCCCACTCGTAATTGTCCAGACTTGTTCCGCGCTGCTTGAACGGCGAGCCTATCTGGTTCCATCCCTGTCGGATTTGCATCTCGACCGTTGCGGAAGTGTTTGTCGTGTATGCGTTCACGGAATAGCTTATCGGCGCGTCGTAAGGCTTCACCCAGAAACCCATGCCCGCGTCGCTGATGGAGATATTGTTTATCTTGTATTTCAGCAGGTCGGGATCGGTCGGAGCTGTGGGGTCCCACCTTTGAACTTCGTAGCGTCCGCCGCCGAGGAAAGTCCTCGGATCGCTTTCGGTAGGCGTTCCGGGAAGCGCAACCATCGTCCATGTCCCCGCCGGAATCGTCCCTGTCAGCGCAGTCAAGTTGGTCAGGCTTATCGTCCGCCTGACCTCGCTGGTCGTGTTGAACGGCGCGCGGTCCGCCGCCGTTAGTCTCAGGGTGTAAACACCCGAAAGTCCGGTGGTGTCCCACGTCGCAAGCGTGCCGTTTGCGGACGCCGAACCTATCGCGCTTGTCCCCGTCGTTATCGTCCTCCACACCGTCGGAGTTGTTCCCGCTCCGTATTCGAGCGTGTAGCTCTGCATGTGGTTGAGCGTATCATACGCCCTGCCCTGCACGGCCACGTTCGGCCCCACCACGTTGTCGCTCATCGATATCGTCACAACGGGGGCTTGCTCGTCGTTGTGGACCGTCAACGTTTGTGCCGCCGTGTTGCTCATCCAGTCCATCGCCGTAATCTGCACCTGATTTGCTCCGGCGAACAGAAGAACATTCTTGTTGAAGCTGCCCGACGGGCCGACCGGCACGCTCTCGACGTACTGTTGTCCCGGCAGCGGCCCCATCACGTTCACCGTCGCCGTCACTCCGGGGGCGGTCACTCCTTGAAACGCCAGCAGCCCGGCGGACGTCTCTTGCCCTTCCATCGGCGACGTTATCGTCAGCGACGGCGGCAAGGTGTTCACCATGTCCCCGCTGGAAACCGACGCCGGTCCGGCATAGCTAAGAGAGTTGTATTCCGAATCGTATGCCCCTCCGGGAAGTCCCGGGGTCGGCCCTATCGTTTCCAGCGTTATCGAAAAAGCGGCGGTGGCCCCGTGCGTCGCCCCCGCGCCGTTTACCCTCATCGTGAATGTCGCCCCGCTTCCGGGAGCCACGCTTATCCCGGATGTCGCCGTGTCCCCGGCCATGCTCGCCACGCTCGTTCCGCTGTTTCTCCACGACAACCCGGACACGAACGGCGAGGCGTCGTCCACTTCCACGCTCCACGTCACTCCGGGATACATCGCGGCGTTGCTCATCGCGCTGACGTTTACCCGCACCTCGCCGGCAATGTTCCCGTTGTTGACGACCGAGAAAGTGTATTCCGCGGGCTGGCCGCCTTCTATCTTCAGCGGCACGGCAGTCGGCGCGAACGGGTTATCCATAAATCCGTATATCGGCTGAACAGTTGACGGCGCGGGCGCGTTCGATTCCGCTTCTCCGCCCGGCAGGCTCACGGTGTATATCCGGGCGACAGGATGGTTTATCGCCGTTCCGGCGGGCGTCGGCATCGCCGCAAACGCCGCAGGCGAGCTGAAAACAACCATTGAGGCGCATAGCGCCGCCACAAGAACCGCCGCAGCGGGGCTTGTCGTCTGTTTTCTGATCCTGCTTAAAATCATCTCTTCCGTTCCATGCGCGTCAGTCTATCGACGCCTCATATTGAATCGTCCGGCCAGTCTCTCCGGCGGCGATGTCGCCTATGTCGCAGGTGATTGTGCGCGCGACGCCGTTATATTCGCATTCGTCAGCGTCCGCCGCGTCCGTCATCGCCCCGAACTTGGATGTCGTTATCGTGCCGGGCCTGTAAGTAGTCTGAGCCGGCAGAGAGTCCACAATCGAGACGCCGAGCGCGGGCGACGCCCCGGCGTTGCCGTATGTTATCGTATATGTTATCCTCGCGCCCGGCACGGCCGCCGCCGCGCCGCCGCCGAGAGCCTGATACTGCGCGGGCGACGTCACCGCCGCCGCCTTCACCACCGATATCGTCGCTCCGTTCACCGTGGTGGTTATCAGTTCGGCGGTTCCGGGCAGCCCCGCCGTCCTCTGCGCCATCGCCAGACCTCCGTATCCGTTTCCGTTATAGCCGACGTACATCGACACGGGCGAAGACAATGTCTGTATCTGCAGAGACGCGGTCATCGTCGCTCCGTCCGTCGCGTCGGGCGCGCTCGTTATCCGTATCGTGTAAGTCGCCCTCTGCGACGCGCCGAGGGCCGCCGTCACATAGTCGCCCCCCGCCGCAGCGTCCGCCGTCCCGCTGTTGGCCCACGTCAGACCTGACACGAACGGCTCGTTGTCGTCTATCTGCGCCGACCACTGGGCGGTCGTCCCCGCGCCCGCGCCGTAACTCCTCGCGCCCAACTCCACCCTTATCGAGTCCGCCGCCGCGTCGTTCGAGTAGTTCTCGAATGAGAACGTGTAATCAGCCGTTGTTCCGGCGGGCGCGTTCAGGTCGGGCGTTTCATAGTCAAGCTGAACGCCGTATATCGACACGACCGAAGTGGCCGCCTGCGCCGTGGTGTACGCTAGATTATCCGCGTGTATGCTCGCGTTGTCCGCGCTGATTTTTCCTGTCGTCGTGATAATCGTCCCGCCGGGCGTAGGCTGCGCAAAGGCCGCCCCGCAGAGGAGCGCCGCGCACATCGCCATTATTGCGGCTCTTTTGTTTCGCATAAGCATAATAAGACTGACTTTCTCTATTCTAGCATTAATGGTTTAGCGGGTAAATAATTATATATATATATTAACTGTGATTGGCGTCACGCCGTTCGGTTACTTGATTACTGCTCTGAATACCACCGCGCCCGTCGCTCCGGCGGCAATATCGGCTATCTCGCACACGATTTCCTCCGCCACGACGTCGCAGGAATCGACCCCGACTGCCGGGTCTTGAATGGTTTCAACATTATTGAGGACCAGTTTCAGCGAGCCGGTGGCGAACCTGTCGAACTCCAGTTCGGAGGGCAGAGGGCCGTCCGTGGAAACCACCGCATTGATGGCCGCCTCGCCCCTGTTCTCAAATTCGAGCCTGTAGGTTATCCTCGCGCCGGGGACAGCGTCCTGAGGCCCGCCCGAATGTCCCGCCGGAGCCTCAATCTCCGCTATCGCGTTGTCCAGTATAAACGCCGCCTCGATGCCCGACACGAAACCGCCTTCGAGCGAAATCCCGCCCCCGCCGGTCTGTGTGCCCGCCCCCGCCGACTGCCCCACGCTGTACAGAACTCTGTACGTCGAATCCTCCACAACCCCCGCCGACCCGCCGGACGTCAGCGAGTCCGACATTATCTTGTACGGCCCGCCCTCCTTGATCTGCCCGGCGAACAGAACCGCAGCCGATGTCAGCAGAACCGCAGCCGCCGCGCACGCCAACGCTCCCGACGCCGCTTTTCTCAAGGATGTTTTATTCATACCTCAAATGGTACATTTCCTCGGATGTTTCGTCAAGTTTGCCCCGGCGCGACTCTTGTCACATTCCGGCCCGCCGCTTTCTGCGCCGTCCGCGCGCTATTTTCCTTTCTTGCGCGTATTGAAAAAACCGCGAATATAGGATTGTATTATAGAGCCTGTTGAAAACAGCCGACAGCTTGCCGGCCCCGCGTTCTTCGCCGGTTAGGTTCTAAACGGGTTAGACACAGGTCGCGAGCGCCCAAGGCGCGCCGAATGAAAGGAACGCATTGAACGGGAAAGTCAAACGAGCGGCGCTCATAGTGATGGCGGGGATGATTGTCAGCCGCCTGCTCGGCTATGTCAGATATAAAACGATATTCTACTATTTCGGGCGCGGCCCGGAGACGGACGCGTTTCTCGGCGCGTTCGCCGTCCCGGACCTGATATACATCCTCGAATCTGGCGGCGCGCTCACCGCCGCCTTCATCCCGGTGTTCACCCGGCTGCTGGAAAAGGAAAACAAGGAAGAAGCTTGGCGGCTGTTCAGCGCCATCGTCAATATTTCACTTGCGGTCATTCTCCCGAGCATCGCTCTCGGAATGGCATTCGCTCCGCAGTTGACCCGCGCCATCGTTCCCGGATTCAACAGTTCGCCGGAAACCCACAAGCTCTGCTACGAGATTATGCGGATGTTGTTCCCGATGGTGGTGTTCACCGGGATGTCCGCCATCCTTAGCGGAGTTCTGCATGCGCACCAGCACTTCGTTGCCCCGACCATTTCGTGGTGCCTGCACAACATCGGCATAATTTCCGCCGCTGTGTTCCTCGGCTCCATATACGGCATAAAGGGGCTTGCGTACGGCGTGCTCGCGGGGACAATCGGCATGGTGGCGGTGCAACTGCCGGTGGCGGTCAAAAAAGGGGTTAGATACAGGCCGGTTATGGGCCGGGGCGACCCAAATGTGAAAATCGTGCTCAAGCTGTTCCTGCCCGCCATGCTCGGCATGTCTATCTCCCAGATAAACCTGCTGATACTGCCCGTGACGTTCGGCTCGTTCATGGGCGAAGGCGCGGTCACCGCCCTTCAGGGCAGCGTCAGGCTTCTCATGCTTCCTCTGGGGATTTTCGGAAGCGCCATCTCGATGGCGATATTCCCCACTCTCGCGCAACAGGCAGGAAGCGGGCGCATGGACGAGTTCAAGTCCACCCTCGCGCGCGGCATCAGCGCCACCTTCGCGTTCTCCCTTCCCTCGATGGCCGTCTTCATCATAGCCGGAGCGCCCATCTCCCGCGTGCTGTTCGGCGGAGGACAGTTCTCAGTAGATGACTGTCTGGCAACCGCGTTCGCTCTCTCGTTCTACTCCGTCGGGCTTCCCGCCCACACAGCCATTCAGGTCATCAGCAGAGGATACTACTCGCTCAACGACACCCGAACGCCCCTCTTCGTCGGCCTCTTCAGCGTCGCCGTAATCACCATCCCGTTCAGCCTCGGCCTTGTCGGCCTCGGCGCTTTCTCCATTGACCTCTTTTCATGGACTATCCCTATGGGATGGAGCATGTGGGTATTCAAGATTTCGCCGTTCTTTTACCTCGGAAAAGCGCTCGCGGGGCTGACGTTCGGCGGGGTGGCGCTGGGAGTTTCTCTTGCGGCGCTCTTTAATTTCGCGGCTCTGCTCGCTATCCTTAACAGGAAGGCGCCGGGGTTCGACACGCGCGGAGTTCTGAAATCGTTCGCGCGGGTCGGAGCGGCGACGGCGGCGGCGGCGGCGGCATGTTGGGCGGCTATGTCCGCCACCTCCGGGCTTGACCCGGCGGCGCAAACCATCGCTTCGCTGGCAGCATGCGGCGCGGTCTTCATCGCAGCGGGAAAATTCCTGAAAGTGGCCGAAATTGACGACATGACCGGCATGACGCTCAAAAGATTCAGGCGCAAACAGGGTTGAGATAGCAGGGTATTCATGCTGGTTGACAACATAAGAAACTTCTCCATAATCGCCCACATAGACCACGGCAAATCCACGCTGGCCGACAGGATTCTGCAGATAACCGGCACTGTTCCCGACCGAGACTTCAGGCCGCAGTATCTGGACAAGCTCGACGTCGAGCGCGAGCGCGGAGTAACCGTGAAGCTTCAGGCGGTCCGCATCCGGCACATCCGCGCGGCGGACGGGCGGGAGTTCGCGCTGAACCTCATCGACACTCCCGGCCACGTGGATTTCTCATACGAAGTCTCGCGCAGTCTGGCCGCCTGCGAAGGCGCGCTTCTGCTCGTGGACGCCGCGCAAGGCATCGAGGCGCAGACGCTCGCCCACTTCTATCTGGCGCGCGACACCGGCCTTGTCATCATCCCCGTTATAAACAAAATCGACCTCCCCACCGCCGACCCGGACAGGGTCAGGGACGAGATAGAGATGGTGCTCGGCATAGACGGCTCGGAAGCGGTCGAGGTCAGCGCCAAAGAAGGCACGGGCATAAAAGAACTGATGGACGCCATAATCGATCGCGTCCCGCCCCCCAAGGTGGACGCCGGCCCGGCCCGCGCCCTAGTCTTCGATTCCCACTACGACACCTACCGAGGCGCAATCGCATACGTCCGCCTTTTTTCCGGCTCCATCAACAAAGGAGACAAAGTCCGCTTCATGGCCTCCAACCGCGAGTCAGAAGCTGTCGAAATCGGCGTGTTCGCTCCCGACATGACCCCGCTTCAAACCCTCGGCCCCGGCGAGGTCGGCTACGTCATCGCAAACATAAAAAACATCAAGGAACTAAGCGTCGGCGACACCGTCACGCTCGCCTCCGACCCCGCGGAAGACCTGCTCCCCGGATACCGCAAACTCAAGTCCATGGTGTACTGCGGATTCTTCGCCTCCGAGGCAGAGAACTACGAGGACCTGCGCGACGCGCTCGAACGGCTCTCCCTCAACGACTCGTCTCTGGAGTTCGAGCCTGAATCCTCGTCCGTGCTCGGCTTCGGCTTCAGGTGTGGATTCCTCGGCATGTTCCACATGGAAATAGTTCAGGAACGGCTCGAAAGAGAATACGGAATAAATCTCGTCGCCACCGCGCCGACGGTCATCTACAGAATCCACATGACCGGCGACAAGATGATAGAGATTAAGAATCCGAGCGAGTTTCCTGAAAGCCTGAAAGTGGAAAAAGTCGAAGAGCCTTTCGTCCGCTCCGTCGTAATGTGTCCGGAGGAATTCATCGGCCCGGTCATGGAGCTTGCGAAAGACAAACGCGGTCGCTTCGTCTCCATGGACTACATAAGCGAAAACCGGGTCAAGATGGTGTACCTGATGCCGCTTAGCGAAGTGATATTCGACTTCTACGACAAGCTGAAATCCTGCTCCCGCGGCTACGCCTCTCTCGATTACGAGTTCGACTCCTTCATTGAATCCGACCTCGTGCGGCTCAACATCCTAATCGGGGAGAAAAGCGTGGACTCGCTCAGCATGATAGTCCACCGGGACAACGCGTACTACAAAGGCCGCCGCATAGTCGAACGGCTGCGCGAGCTTATTCCCAGACATATGTTCGTCATCCCGATTCAAGCCGCCATCGGCAACCGCATAGTCGCCCGCGAAACCATCAACGCAATCCGCAAAAACGTCACCGCGAAATGCTACGGCGGCGACATCACCCGCAAACGCAAACTCCTCGAACGCCAGAAAGAGGGCAAAAAACGCATGAAGAACATCGGCAACGTCGAAGTCCCTCAGGAAGCCTTCCTCTCCATCCTCCAAGTGGAAAAAGAAAAATAACCCGCTGTTTCCCGCCCTGCGACAACGCTATGGGTTGCTTGCTGTTTCGTATGCGATCGAGTTCGACCGGTTCAGCAATAAGCGCCGATTTTGCTTAGAACGAAGTTCTTCAAAATCGGCGTCCAAGAGTTTTTTCGGAAGGGGCGCGGGGAAACCGGTTTTTGCAAAAACGGTTGCCCCGCAAACTTGCAGAAAAATTCATTTAAGCATTAGCATGAAAAATCTCGGTCAGATATACAGGCCGCCGTCTATCCTGATGGTCTGTCCGGTTATGTAAGAGGCGTCGTCGGAGGCGAGGAAGAGGGCCGCCGCCGCGACGTCCGACGCCGAGCCGAGCCTTCCGAGCGGGATGTTCTTTTTCAGAGTTTCCATCACGGGGGCTTCTATGCCGGAGAGCATATCCGTGTCGATTAGGCCGGGCGAAAGCGCGTTGACGGTTATGCCGTATCGGGCAAGCTCGCGGGCGGCGGATTTGGTGAGGGCTATCACTCCCGCTTTCGCAGCCGCGTAGTTCGCCTGTCCCTCGTTGCCCGCCTCGCCCGCGACGGACGACATGTTGATTATCCTGCCCGCGCGGTCTTTCATCATCCTGCGGGAGAAATGCCTCATGCACAGAAACGTGCCGCGCAGGTTCACCGCCACGACCTCGTCGAAGTCCGCCGCCTTCATCCGCAGGAAAAGGTTGTCCCTGCTCATTCCTGCGTTGTTCACCAATATGTCCACCCTGCCGAATTTCTCGTAGGCCGCCGCGACGAATTTCTCGACGTCTTCCTCTTTGGAGACATCCGCGACGAGCGGCAGGACATGAGCGCCGAGCGCGCGCATCTCATCCGCGGCGGGCATGATGGTGCCCTCCCGCGTGGCCGCCACCGCGAGCGCGGCTCCCTCTCGCGCGAACTCCAGAGCTATCTGTCTGCCGATGCCCCGCCCGGCTCCCGTCACTGCGGCAACTTTTCCTTTAAACCTCATCGCGCTAGCCTCCGCCGCTTTCTTTTTCAGGAGGCCCGGCGGCCCCCTTTTCACGCGTCATTATAGCACACGCTCCCCCGCGCAATGATATAATAGCCCCGAATCGCGTCGGGCGCGGCGGGAGGCTCCGCCGCCGGGAAGGGGTTGCTTTATGGCTACTAATGTCCTCGAAGGCGTGAAGATTCTGGACCTGTCTCAGTTTCTGAGCGGGCCGCGCTGCTCCCAGCTTCTGGCGATGAAGGGCGCGGACGTTGTGAAAATAGAGCCGCCGCAGGGCGAGACGATGCGCCTGCTCGCCGGGTTCATGCGCTCGGAGCGGATGCTGAGCGTGCTGCACCAGAACAAGCGCGGGGCCGCCATCGACATGAAGAAGCCCCTCGGGCTTGAAACCGTGCGCAGGCTGGCCGACAAGGCTGACGTGCTCGTGGAGAACTTCGCGCCCGGCCTGATGAAAAAAATCGGCCTCGACTACGACACTCTCAAGGCGTCCAACCCCCGGCTCGTGTACGTCTCCATCTCCGGCTTCGGGGCGACAGGCCCTCATGCGGACAGGCTGGCGTTCGATATCGTGTCTCAAGCCACCGCCGGGATAATGAGCGCGTACAAAATGGAAGACCGCACCCCGAAGGTTTACTTCGGCGACCTCGTGAGCGGGGCGTACGCCGCCCTCGGCGCGGTCGAAGCCCTGTTCTGCCGCGAGCGAACGGGCGAGGGCATGTTCGTCGACATATCGATGCAGGATGTCATGTACTTCCAGAACTTCTCCGCGCTGAGCGAAAACGCGCTTTCTCCCGTCTTGGGAGACATCGAGAAGCTCATCGGGCGCTCCATGAGCAACCTGCTCACGGACGACGACAACCCGCTTCCCTTCTGGTATAGCTATAAAGCAAAAGACGGCCACGTGGTTATAGTGGCGCTCACCGAGCGGCAGTGGGCGGACTTCATGCGCGCAATCGGCAGGCCGGACGCGCTGACGGACAGCCGTTTCAACAACTTTGTCGCCCGCATCAGAAACGCCGCCGAAGGCATAGCAATGATCGCTCCGTGGGTGGCCGAGCGCGGCGTCTCCGAGGTCGTTTCCATCCTTGAAAAGAGCGGCATCCCGTGCGCGCCCGTGCTCAATTTCCATCAGGTCAACACCGACCCGCAACTTGCCGCGCGCGCCATGCATGCTGTCGCGACCGACCCCGTTCTGGGCGATATAGCGGTCCCCGGCGACCCGGTGAAATTGAGCGGATGCCCGCCGGACATACGCTCCGCCTGCCCTCGCCTCGGCGAACACACGGACGAGATTCTCCGCGACTGGCTCGGTTTGGGCGACGACGAGATCGCCGGCCTGAGAAAAGCCCGCGCCATTATTTGAACCCGGATTCGTCGATAGAGCCGACGAACCGGGGCGATTTTCATAGCGGCGAACTGCTTCGTTGCCGCCGCATTTTTTTTGTTCATGAACCCTATGTTCTATTCGCTGCAAAAATGCGCCTTGCGTTCTGCGTTTCATCCGCTCTGAACAATCGCTCCCGAATCCTAATGAAGGATTCGGGTTGAAAACTTCCCGCGCCGCTCTCCGCGCGCGCGTTGAATATGGCGTCACCATTGTGCTACAATTCCATTCTTGCGGGAAGGCGGGCGAAACTCCGGCCCTTCTCTTCCCGGTCCCGGAGCCGCAGTGAGCGAAAACTCGATTCTGATAGTCGATTGCCTCGAAGGCGCGCTCGCCGATTTCTACTATGAACGGATGGCGGCGTTCGCCCCCGAAGGCTGGAGCGCTCCGAGGCTCCGCGCGATGTCCGGCGAGTTCCCGGCGGACGTTCCCACGTGGCTGCGGGAGCAAGGCGCGCGCGCCGCGATTATCGGCGGCTCGCTCCATTCGCCTCTGGACTCCGACCTGTGGATTCGCGGGCTTGAAGAGTTCGCGCGCGGGTTCGCCGACGCCGGACTGCCCGCTCTGGCGATATGCTTCGGGCATGAGGTTCTGGCGTCCGCGCTCGGCGGCGCCCTTGCAAGACGCGACGAGCACACTGTCGCCTCGCGCGAAGTCCGCATCTCGGCCCCCGACGACCCGTTGTTCTACGGCCTCGGCCCGACTACGCGGCAGCTTGTCGCGCACGAGGTGATGGTCTCCGCTCCGCCGCCGGGTTTCGACATCATCGCTTCGACCGGCGACTGCCCGGTTCAGGCGATGAAGATGCGGGGAGCGCCGGTGTACGGAGTTCAATTCCATCCCGAAGTCGGGCCGGGAGTCGACGAGTTCGACCCGGATTGGGCGGTAGTGTCCGACGCCGACTTCGCCGCCGCGGAAGGCGCGGCGGTAATGAGAAATTTCGCCGCCATAGCCGCGGGCGGCTGACGCCTGACCCGCGCGGCGCGCGGGCGGAGAGGATTGACATCATGCAGACAGTGAGAGTTTACGCGCCCGCCTCGATAGGCAACATCGGCCCCGGATTCGACGTTCTCGGCTTGGCAGTGACTAACCTCGGCGACGTGGTGGAGGCGCGGCGGCGGCGCTCCCCCGGCGTTTCCATAATCGACATCAAAGGCGACGGCGGCAAGCTCCCGGTGGACCCGGCGAAAAACACCTCGTCCATCGCCGCCGCGAAAGTCCTCGAACGCCTCGGCGCAAAGGGCGGCATGAACATCGTCGTCGAAAAAGGCGTGCCTTTCCCTTCCGGCCTCGGCAGCAGCGCGGCCGGCGCGGTCGCGGGCGGCGTCGCGGCTAATTTGCTGTTCGGCGATAAACTTCCGAAAGACGAGCTGCTTCTGGCATGCACCGAGGCGGAGGCCGCCGTCAGCGGCGGATTCTTCGCCGACAACACCGCCGCCGCCCTGTTCGGCGGCTGCGTCGTCAGCTCCTTCTCCGACGGAAAGTTCAAACTCGCCCGCCTCGGCGGAATCCCGGACGCCGCAATCATTCTGGCCACCCCGGAGTTCCCGATGCCGACAAAAAAATCCCGCGCCGTCCTCCCGAAGACTGTCCCGATGAAGGATTTCGTCTCGAACATGGCGAACACCGCGCTCATTGTGGCAGCGTTCGCGAAAAAGGACGCGGCCCTTTTCGGAAGCTGCATAGACGATAGGATAGTGGAGCCGGCCCGCAGAAAACTGATACCCGGGTTCGACGACGTGAAGGCCGCCGCGCTCGGCGCGGGCGCTCTCGGCTGCTCCATCAGCGGCGGAGGCGCTTCCATCTTCGCTGTCGCCCGCAAGGGCCTGCCTCTCGACCGCATCGGCGAGGCAATGAAGCGGGCATTTAAAAATAACGGGCTGGAATCTAAAATACATATCTGCAACATAGACACAAGAGGGGCGCGCGCGATCGGCGGCAAGTGATTCTCCGCCCCGCAGTCGGCGCGCAAAAAAAAGGAAGGGGATCCCATCCATGGCAGCGAAAGGCAGAATCGACCTGAAGGAACTCAAAAAGAGAGCGGCCGAGGGAGCCATCGACACCGTGATCGTCTGCGGCATCGACATGCAGGGCCGGCTGTACGGCAAGAGAGTCACAGCTTCGTTCTTCTTGGAAAGCGCGGACGGCTCCACCAACACCTGCGCCTGCAACTTCGGCTGGGACATGGACCTCATACTCATCCCCGGCCTCGAATTCACAGGCTGGCACACCGGCTATCAGGACATGAAAGCCGCGCCGGACTTCAGCACGCTCCGCATTTACCCGTGGTTCGACAAGACCGCCATCGTCATCTGCGACTCGACATACGAAGACGGCTCGCTCGTCGAGATAGCCCCGCGAACCATCCTCCGCCGCCAGCACGAAGCCGCCGAAAAAATGGGCTTCACCCCGTTCATGGCCTCCGAACTTGAATTCTTCCTTTTCAAAGACTCCATCGATTCGGCCCGCGAAAAAGATTACCGCGACGTAGAGCCGTTCTCGAAATATTACTCAGACTACTCCGTGTTCCGAGGCTCGATGGACGAGTGGCTCATCGGAGCGATGCGCAACAACCTCAACGAACTCGGCCTCGAAGTGGAAAGCTCGAAGGCCGAATGGGGGCGCGGGCAGGTTGAGCTTGCCATCAAATACTCCACCGCCCTCGAAGCCGGAGACCGCCACATGCTCCTCAAACAGGGCATAAAGGAAATCGCCGCCCTCAACAGCGTCATGGCCACTTTCATGGCAAAACACAAGACGGACGACTCCGGCTCCGGCATGCACATCCACGTAAGCCTGTGGGATAAAGCCGCCAAGAAAAACATGTTCTGGAACCCCAAGAAAGAGCACAACATGTCAGACACCATGAGACACTTCCTCGGCGGCATGATGAGGCTCGCGCCCGACATGCAGTATTTCTACGCGCCCCTCATCAACTCGTACAAAAGATATGTGCCCGAATCGTTCGCGCCGTGGAACGTCGGCTGGGGCGGAGACAACCGCACGGTGACATTCCGCTACTGCGGACACGGCAACGGGTTCCGCATCGAGAACCGCGTGCCCGGCTCGGACGCCTGCGGCCCGCTGGCGCTCGCCGCCTGCCTCGGCTCCGGACTCTACGGCGTCAAACACAAACTCGAACCCGTCGGCCCGTTCATAACCGGCGACTCCTACAAGGAAAAATCCCTGCCGCCGCTGGCCCGCACTCTCTCCGAGGCCGCGCGCAACTTGAACGCCAGCAAACCGGCCCGCGAAATCTTCGGCGACGGCGTCATCGACCACTACGTAAAAATCGCCCAGTGGGAAGTAGACCGGTTCAACGAATACGTCACCGACTGGGAGAGGCGCAGATATTTCGAGATGGCCTGAGTCGGCGGCTGCGCGCCCCGCTCCCGAAGGGGGGCGCGAGACAATGGAAAAAAACGCGGCGCCTCGCGCGACCGCGATATCAACCGGCTGAAGCCGGCGGAGGATATGGAAATGAAAAGACTCAAAGGCAAAGTCGCTCTGATCACCGGAGCGGGCATGGGACAAGGCCGCGCGGCCGCTCAGGTTTTCGCCCGCGAAGGAGCTAAAATCATCGTCGGCGACGTCGATGAAAAAGCCGGCAAGGAAACTGTCTCCCTCATCAAAAAAAGCGGCGGCGACGCCATCTTCAAACGCTGCGACGTCGGCAAGGAAGCAGACTGCGCCGCCATCGTCAAAGCCGGCGTGAAAGCTTTCGGCAAACTCAACGTCATTTACAACAACGCGGGCGTCCTCTGGAAAGACAAAGACGTCTCCCTCGTCAACATCGACATGGAAAACTGGAAACGAATCACCGACATCTGCCTCATGGGCGCGGTTTACACATGCAGGCACGGCATACCCGAAATGAAGAAAGCCGGAGGCGGCTCCATCATCAACATCGGCTCCATCTCCGCCCTCACCGGCTCATCCATCCCGCAGGACGCCTATAACGCCTCCAAGGGCGCTCTCATCATCCTCACAAAATCCATCGCCATCCAGTTCGCCAAAGACAAAATCCGTTGCAACATAATTCATCCCGGCATGGTCAACACGCCCATGCAACACAAATACATGAAGAACGACGCGTGGCTCAAAGCCGTTCTCGACTGCATCCCGCTCGGCATATTCGGCGAGCCGGAAGACATCGCCAACGCCGCCCTTTTCCTCGCCAGCGACGAGTCGAAATTCATGACCGGAGCCGAGATGGTCGTCGACGGCGGCTTCATGGCCACCTGAGCCGCGCGCGATTTGACAAATGCGACGCGGCGCATATTATTGCGTTATGACGCCTGATAAAATCATTGAAATCGTCGAGCGCTTCGAGCGTAACATCGACGTTTACAGAAGCTCTTCATACAACGAGACCGAGTTGCGCGTCGAGTTCATCAATCCATTTTGGAAAGAGCTTGGATGGGACGTTGACAACGAGTCCGGCTACGCTCATATATATCGCGATGTCGTCCATGAAGAACCAATATCTTCCGGCGGCGGCTCAAAAGTTCCCGATTATTGTTTTCGCGTCGGCGGCATGAGAAAATTTTTTCTCGAAGCCAAACGACCCGGATTGAACATAAAAGAAGACGCCGCCGCCGCGCACCAACTGCGCCGCTATGCTTGGAGCAGCAAGCTGCCCATATCAATTTTGACCAATTTTGAAGAACTCTCCATTTATGACGGTCGACTCCGCCCACATGCCTCAGATAAAGCGTCTAAAGCTAGAATCTCCTATTTCACCTATAAAGACTATGTGAGCAAATGGGATGATATTGCCGGAGTGTTTGCGCGCGAGTCCGTTCTGAAAGGTTCATTCGACAAATACGCGGTCGCCGTTAACGGAAGGCGCGGCACATCCGAAGTGGATGCCGAGTTTCTTAGCGAAATTGAAGAATGGCGCGATCTTCTTGCCGATGAAATTGCTGCGCGCAATCCTGAATTGGGCGCGCGCGACCTGAATTATGCGGTACAAACGACTATTGACCGAATTGTTTTTTTACGGATGTGCGAAGATAGAAATATAGAGTTGCACGGTCAATTGCAAGCTCTCTGCGCCGGACCTCGCATATATCCTAGACTTCTCGAAATCTTTGAGAAAGCCGATGATAAATTCAATTCGGGATTATTTCATTTTCGAATCGAACCCGGCAGACCCGGAGAGCCGGACAACCTGACTCCGAAGCTGGACATTCGAGACGCTCCATTGAAACATATCATTTCTCGCCTTTACTATCCTGAATCGCCCTACGAGTTCGGAGTCATCCCTGCGGAAATTCTCGGCAATGTTTATGAGCGATTCTTGGGAAAAGTGATTCGAATAGACGAAGGCAAGCAGCGAGCTATTGTTGAGGAAAAACCAGAAGTCCGCAAGGCTGGCGGCGTTTATTACACTCCTCAATATATCGTCAACCACATTGTCGCCAAGTCGCTCGGAAAGTTATGCGAACGAAAATCTCCGGCTGAAATCAGCAAGCTTCGCATACTTGATCCCGCATGCGGATCGGGATCATTCCTGTTGGGAGCATACCAGTTTCTTTTAGATTATCACCTGAAATGGTACCTTGAAAAAAAAGAGACAACCGGCAAGATTCCGTCTTCCCCATCAACCGCGACAAGAAAAAAAGCCGGCTCACGGCAGGCTATCTATGAAGCGAGAAAAAATGAATGGCGACTATCGTCCTCGGAAAAAAAAAGGATTCTTCTTAACAACATCTATGGGGTGGACATAGACGCGCAAGCTGTCGAGGTGACGAAGCTTTCTCTTTTGTTGAAGGTTCTAGAAGACGAGAGTTTTGAGACTTTGCGCGCTCAGCTTGCTATGTGGCGAGAACGCGCATTGCCCGATCTTGCCGGCAACATCAAATGCGGCAATTCGCTGATCGGCCCAGATTTTTATTGCAACGGACAATTGAGCCTTTTCAACGAGGAAGAAATTTACCGCATTAATGTTTTTGATTGGAACGACCCGGTTTATGGATTTGGCCGGATAATGAAATCGGGCGGCTTCGATTGCGTGATTGGCAATCCGCCTTATGTTCGCATTCAGGCAATGAAAGAATGGGCTCCGTTTGAGGTAGAGCATTATAAAAAAACCTACCGTTCAGCCGGTTCGGGAAACTTCGACATCTACGCGGTCTTTGTGGAAAAGGGACTGAGTCTGCTAAACCCCAAAGGACGATTAGGATACATACTTCCTCACAAGTTTTTCAATTCTCGATATGGCGCGCCTCTTCGCGGAATACTAGCCGATGGAAAGCACCTATCCGAGGTGATTCATTTCGGAGATCAGCAAGTTTTCAACGGCTCAACCACCTACACCTGCCTGCTTTTTCTTGAAAAAACAGGAACATCGTCAATGAGATTTAACGTGGTCGACGACATAGTCGAATGGTCGGAAACAGGAAAGACGCGCAACGGGTTGATTCGCGCTGACAAAATATCGGACGCCGAGTGGAATTTCATAGTCGGCGATGGAAAACGGTTGTTTAATAAATTGAGCAAAATGCCTGTCAAGCTAGGCGATATCGCCAATATATTTGTCGGCACGCAAACCAGCGCAGACGACATATTCGTCCTCGAAAACTGCAAAGAACAAAAAAAGCATGTGTCGGGATTCTCAAGATCTCTAAATGAAAATGTTAAGATAGAACGGGATTTGACAAAACCATTCCTTTTCGGACGGCAGATCAGGAGGTATGACCCTCTTGTCACTGATTCGCGCTTGGTGTGTCCTTATGAAATCAACGAGACTGGTTGCCGCCTTTACTCTGAACAGGAATTGACATCCGAATATCCCCTCGCTTGGGATTATCTGAAAAGAAACAAAAAGAATCTTCAAAAAAGAGAAAACGGGAAATTCAAAGGCAAACCGTGGCACGCTTTCGGCTATCCAAAAAGCATGCCCTTGTTTGACAAAACAAAAATCGTTGTTCCAGACTACAACGATGAGCCCTCTTTCACATTTGACACCTCCGCTTCTTTTTTCAAAACCGGCTATGGGATTATTTTAAAAGACGAATCATTATCGCCGTTGTATTTGCTGGGGCTTCTTAATTCAAAGCTTCTATTTCACCATTTAAAATCCATCGGAACTTCTCTTCGCGGCGGTTACATCAGGTTCTGGACGCAGTTCCTTGAGAAGCTTCCGGTGCGGCAAATCAATTTCAACAACGATGAGGACAAAAAGGCTCACGATACGATAGTGTCGCTCGTCAAAACAATGCTCGACCTGCGAATAAAAATTATCAACTCAAAAACCCCGGACGAAATAATCCGAGTCGAACGCCTTGCGACAGCGACCGACAGCCGCATAGATTCTCTGGTTTTTAAGCTTTACGAAATTGCCGACGCCGACATCAGGATCATAGAAAAAGACTGACAGGACATTTATTCACTTCGCGAAATGGCTTAGTATTATACAGTTCGGAATTCGTGATTGCGAATTCCATTTCATAAAAGGAGCAAGCCCATGTTCAAAAACCACGAAGACCTGATGAAGTTCGTCAGAGACGCGGACATCGAGATGCTCGACCTGAAGGTCATCGACCTTCCCGGCAGATGGCATCACATGACGTACTCGACGCGCCACATCAGCGAAAAAGTGTTCACCGACGGCACGGGCATCAGCCTCTCCCCCTATCAGGGCTACAGGCAGATAACTCAGGGCGACATGAAAGTCGTCCCCGACCCGTCCACCGCCTTCATAGACCCGTTCTACGATGCCAAGACCCTCAGCGTCATCTGCGACATCCTGCTGCCGGACGGACAGCCCTACGAGCGCGACCCGCGCCGCATCGCCCGCGCCGCGGAAAAATACATCCTCGACAGCGGCATCAACGCCCGCTCTCTGTGGCTTCCCGAACTCGAATTCCACGTGTTCGACGAAGTCCGCTACGGCTCATTCATCAACAAGTCGTTCTACAGCGTGGACTGCGAGTGGGGATTCTGGAACGCGGACAACGACAAATGGCCTCAGCTCGGCTCAAAGCTTGGAGCCTCCGGCTGCGGCCAAGCAGACGCGCCCCGCGACAGGCTGTTCAACTTGCGCACAGAGATGGTCCGCCGCATCGAGAACGCCGGATACCGCGTCAAATACCACCACCACGAACTCGGCGGCCCCGGCCAGATGGAAATCGAACCTTACTTCGAGCCTCTGCTGCGCGCCGCAGACAGCGTTATGGTCATGAAATACATGGTCGCCAACACCGCCCGCCAAGCGGGCAAGACCGTCACCTTCATGCCCAAACCGCTGTTCGACACTCCCGGCAACGGAATGCATTTCCACCAGTACTTGGAGAAGGACGGCAAATCGCTCTTCTATTCGGATGACGGATACGCGAAACTAAGCGGAATGGCGCTTAGCTACCTCGGCGGCCTCTTCCGGCACACACCCGCCCTCATGGCGCTCACCAACCCCAGCACCAACTCGTATCGCAGGTTCGGCGTCGGCATGGCCGCCCCGATGAGCCTCTTTTTCGGCGAGTCCAACCGCAGTTCCGCCATCCGCATCCCCTCCTACTCGAAAAACGAGACGGACCAGCGCGTCGAATACCGGCTGCCGGACGGCTTGTGCAACCCCTACCTCGCCATCGCCGCCCAGCTCATGGCCGGCCTCGACGGCGTGCTGGACAAAATGGACCCCACAGCCGAAGGCTACGGCCCGTTCGACTTCAACAACTACACCCTCTCCGACGAGGAGAAGGCGAAGATACGAACCGCCCCCTCTTCTCTCGAAGATACTCTCGAAGCTCTCGAAAAAGACAGCGCCTTCCTGACTCGCGGCGGCGTCTTCCCGGAGGAAATCGTGTCCGCGTGGACGACCCTGAAACGGGACGAGTTGCGTATCGTCAAATCACGCCCCCACCCCGCCGAGTTCGACCTCTACTACGACCTGTGAGCCGGGGCTTTCTACGAATAGACTCCGAACGGGGCGCGGCAACCGCGCCCCGTTTTTTTGTTTTGGTTTTATAGGGCGTATTAAGGGAAAACTTTTGAAACGTTTCGTCGCGAGTATGTATAGACGAAGCTGCTAACGATTATTGGCTTTATTATAAAGCTTATTTATTCCACAGACAGCTTGATTAATATTACAGAATCCATTACTATTCATGGCATGAAATCGGTCTTTCGGGAGCGCAAATGAGCGAGAAGGCAATCGTTGCGGCGGGATACTGCAGAGTGAGCACGCCGACGCAGGTTGACGGGCTGTCGCTCGACATTCAGCAGGAACAGGTCGAGAACTATATCAAATCCCGCGGCTGGAAACTGTATAGAATTTTCGTCGAGCCGGGTTT
>JAKQPS010000019.1 GCA_029564595.1 bacterium
GATGCTCTTGCCTTCACGCGCTTCGCTCAGTATTCGCACTATCTGCTCTTCGGTGTACCTTTTCTTCTTCATTCCATGCTACCCCCGTTAGGCTATATTTTACTGCTTTCCTAACTTTCCGGGTGGTACTGTTTTCGGGGCGCATGTCCGAACTCTTAACAAATTCTTTGATCTTCCGCTTTTTATCACTATCGCGATAAGAGCCGAAATGTTTGTTCACAAACTTTACCGGATCTCCTTCCAACTGCTTTTTGTTAATGCCCATTTCCTTCTTTGCTTTCTCCTTGTCTGCTACTATCCAACATTCAATATTCCTGTCTGCTACCGCATAAATCGTCATGGCACGATAATTATCAGGTATCCATTCTGATTCATTTCTTTTCACAATTTTATAATCGCGGTTATTGGAATCAGTAAAAAATATAATCAATGAAGCATTTTTTTCAAAAAGTTCTATACACGCCTTCCTGATTTCATGCTTTCTTCTACTTCCTGTGGCTCCCCTCCATTGCGCAACTTCAACTCGCGCTTCAGGACACCACATTTCCTGAAGGGCCTCAATTACGAAAGCATCGTTAGAGCCTTCTCCTGAATAACCGATAATCATTATTTGCCGAGTATCCCTCTAAAATGCATTTCTCCTAGTGGCATTTCCTCTAATATATTCTTGATTCTTTTTTTATCTAATTTGATCAGTTTTGTTTCGTTATTCACTTTTTTGAAACATTTGACTCCATCAAGATTATCTTCGAACAGGTCAATTAGATAAGGAGAATGCGTTGTTAGAATATATTGTCCTGTTGATTTTTCGAAACCATCATATAGCATTCTCAATAACCCGACGTGAATACCATTCTCGGGTTCTTCAATGGACACAGTAGGCGTTACTCCGATAGTCATTCTAATTTTTTCTGCCCTGATTGACGCAACTAGTATCCCCATTGCTCTCAGAGTTCCGCTCGAAAGACTATCGATGCCATATCTATTACCTTTTCCATTCGTAAAAACCGGAATCGTGATATTTTGACGCAATGCTTCTTCGTTCAATTCAATATCGCAGATATTCTCATCCAGCAAGCGTATTCGTTCTATGAAACCCTCCCACAGTTCATTTGTGTCTTTTCTATTTGACTTTGTCTTGGAAGCGATGGCTGTTCCTGAAGAGTTAGCGTTATTATATTCTTGATATTTATCGTTCTTGATCTGGTTAATTGAGTAGAATAGATTTTTCCCTCTGCATTCAATAAAAAAAACAGAAGGATAAAACGTCATGTCTTTCAAATGTTCTAACATAGGATCAAAATGAAATATCGTGGAAAGAAATCTTTTGAATAGATTCGCCGATATGTATTCTTCGCTGTCAATGACCTCTGATAACATTGTTCTGTTATTGTAGATTTTTTCAGTTATGTAATCAGGGCGTCTCTTAGTTGATGATTTTTCTCTTAGGATTGTTGCCAAGCCGTCTAAATTCTCGAAAAGAATCACTTCCTCCTTTTTAGTTTTTTTTCTTAATGTGAGTTTCTCGCGCACAACAGATAACTCAGTCCCGATAAGGCGGTTCCCCCCCCTTTTAATTTCTAAATCATAAGTGTATAATAGTTTTTCTCCATTATGAGGAATCACGCACTCGACATTAAAATGTGAATTGTTTTTTTCTGGATCAATGTCAATATGATTAAACATGGCGTTTGCGCCTGCCGCTCTTAAAAATGCTTCGGATAAGTCACCGACCATTGGAGACAGCGATAAAAATTGCAGGATATGGCAAAGGTTGGATTTTCCGGATGCATTCTCACCGACCAGAACATTAAGTCGACTGAAACGAATGGTCAAATCCTTGAATGATAAGCAGTTTTGAATTCTTAATTTTTTGATCATAGGGCATCCCCAGCCTTTAATGCTTCATCATAACATCAAACAGAAGCTGCTGTCAGCAACACCATTAATCACAGGTCAATTAACTAAATTATTTCGCTGTGATATTATTCTCAATAATCAATACGACCAAACTTCAAATAATCATTCAGTTCCAGTCGGTAATCTTGTCGGCCTTGCCGATTTCTTTCAGGTATTCCTCGTACATCGCATAGGAATTCTTGATAATCGGCAGAAGCTTCATGATGGCCGGGATGGGGCCTTTGGCGACGATATCGCGTTTGGTTATGGCCACCATCAGGGACACTTTTCCGAGCCAGAACTTGTGGGCGGTGAGCGACTTCATGCTCATGGTCACAGTCGGCTCGCCCTCAAGCTCGCCCTGAATTATCACTTCTTTCGGGCAATCGATTGTGATTACGGCGTCGGGGTCGGTGTACCTGAACTGAATGACCAGCCCGCTGGCCATAATCTTCGGCCCGATGTCCGGGTGGTCTTTCAGTTTGTTGAAAAACGGCACGAGCGTTGCGTACATGTCATCCGTGTCTTTGAATACCGGCATAATATTCCATCCTTTAATAAAGTTTTAGAAAGCTTTTTTAAGCAGTTCCACGACCTCTTCCATATCTTCCACAGGTCGCGGATTAGTGAAAAGCGAGCCGTCGCCCATAGTCAGAGCCGCGATATCCTCGAAACTGTCTTCGGAGACGCCGACGTCGCTCAGTTTGATGGGCAGCCCGGTTTGGGCCACCAGAGCGCGAACTTTCTCCACGCCCGCTAGCGCGTCCGCCCTGTCGTCGCCTGTCAGCGCCACGCCCATTGCCTGCGCGGCCAGCGCGAATTTCTCCGCAGCGGCGTCCACGTTGAACTCCATGCACCACGGCAGAAGAATAGAATTTGCCAGCCCGTGAGGCACGCCCGCCACAGCGCCCACCGAATGCGCCACCGCGTGGACTATCCCCACCAGCGAGTTGGCAAAAGCGAGTCCGGCCATGCAGGACGCAAGCAGCATCTGCCCGCGCGCCTCAACGTTTTCCCCATCCTTCACCGCCACAGGCAGCCACTTGTTTATCATCCGTATCGCGCCGAGCGCCAACGACTCCGTGACCGGGTTGGCTTCAGTGCTGACCAGCGTCTCAACGGCATGAGTCAGGGCGTCCATCCCTGTAAACGCGGTTATCTTGGGAGGCATGGACAGAGTAACCATCGGGTCGAGTATCGCCGTGTTCGGCCCGAAATAATGGCTGACGTAACTCAGTTTCATCCCTGCCTCATGGTCCTTGATGACAGCCGCAAAAGTTATCTCGCTTCCTGTTCCCGCCGTCGTCGGAACAATGAGCATCGGGGTGATAGGCCGTTCCTGAACGTAAGCGCCCTGATGGTCCGCCAGCAGGTCTCCGCCCTCTTTCAGAAGGAGCGCCACCATCTTAAGCGTATCGATGACGCTGCCGCCGCCTATGCCTACGCAAACGTCCGGCGCGGCCCCCTTCACCTTCTCATAAATATTCTGGATGTACTGCGCCCCGGAATCCTGCGGCACGTCGTCGATTATTGCGACGACTTCCACGCCCGCCGACTTCAAACTGCTGATCGCCGTGTCCACATACCCAAGCTTCCTGATTATGGCGTCAGTCACTATCAGCGCCTTCGTGCCGCCGAGCAGCCGGACTTCATCTCCCGCGCTTTCGAGAGTTCCCGGCCCGTATATCACTTTCGTCCTGTCAAGAAACTGAAAATATTCCGCAAGAGCCATTGTGTCACCTCTCCCGCCTTTTTCGGCGAACTCCTCTTATTCTATTGCATTTGCCATTATCTCTCGCATTTTTCTTCAAATACTCAGCGCGTCCGCCAACTTGTTAAGTCCGATTTTTTCGAGCGAAGCGCGGGACGGTCTGCCCTGCTCGTCGATGTCCCTCAACCTATAAAAATCGGCCAGCATGGTTTCTATGTCCGGAACCATTCCCGCTGCCGCTCCGTCTTCCACCGGTGTCAGGAATTTCTTCGGCAGATAGTCGTCCGCCCTTGTGGCTCCCAGCAGATTGTTTATGCCGCGCTTGAGCAGCCATATCCTGTCTCCCGCCTCCATAAGGGTTTCCAGCGAGTATCCGAACCCGGTGGCGGTGTTTGCCATATCCAGATAGTCCTGCTCGTCGAACGGTATTGAAGGGAAATGGCATGTGCAGAAAGCGTTGAGCAGCGCGCCCAGCTTTTGAGTCTGAATATTCGCGAACGCCTTTCCCTCCGTCTCGTACTGAGGCATCTCGTCATTGAGACCGAGTTCCGGGTAGAAAGCGAATCCGTGTTCGGCGAACATCTGGGCGGTGTTGACATGGCACGCGCCCCTGCTGCCCACAGCGTAGTTCAGCCCCATGCCCCAGTACGGGCGCGGGTCGTGCATCGGAGCCTCAAGCCCTTTGACCTCAGCCAGAAGGTCGCCGCCCTTGCCCAGCCTGCGCGCGATTTCCCGGCTGCCCTCCGCCAACAGGTCTCCGAAGCCCTCGCGGCGCGCTATCATCGGCAGAACCGCCTTGACCTGTTCGGCCCCGCCCCACTTGAACTCCAGCCCGCCTGTGTCTTCGGCGGTGATTATCCCCTGCTCCATCGCGTCCATCACGAACGCTATCGAGCCGCCGCAGGATATCGTGTCCATGCCGAGCTTGTTGCATATCTCGTTGCATTTGGCGATATGCTCAAGGTCGGGCACGAGCATCATGGAGCCGAACATGCCGACCGTTTCATACTCCGGCCCGGCGCCTTCAAGCATCGCGTTCGGCCCCGCGTCAATCTTCACAACGCGTTTGCAGCCCACAGGGCAACCGAAACACGCCGCTGTCTTCGTCAGTATGGTGTCGGCCATCGTCGGGCCGTTAATCTTCTCCGCGCCCTCGTCCCATGTGCCCTGAGACCAGTTCTTGATGGGCAGGTCGCCCACCATCGAGCCAAGGTCAACCGAGCCTGCCGTTCCGAAAGCGCTCATCGACTGCACGGCCACGCTTTCCTTTATCTTTTCAGACGTTCTCGCTCTCGTCGCCTTCATCCCTTCAGGGTCGGCAAAAGCCACTCTCAAATTGCCGGAAGCTGTAATCGCTTTAAGTTTTTTGCTGCCCATGAGCGCGCCGAGGCCGCACCGGCCCGCCGCGTTTCCGTCACCGTTCATGATATTGGCGAATTTGACGAGGTTCTCGCCCGCCGGGCCGACGCACATGACAGCAGGCTTCTTTCCGCCTGCGGCCGTCGCCCGAGACGCAATCTCATCTTGCGCTTCGTAGGTGTCCTTCCCCCACAAGTCAGCCGCGTCCTTTATCTCGCATTTGTTCTCCGTTATCTCAAGCAAAACAGGGCCGGAAGCCGCTCCGGTGATAATCATGCCGTCGAAACCGCACCTTTTCAGCGTCACGCCGAAATTCCCGCCATTGCTCGACTCGCCGAAAAGCCCTGTCAGCGGAGACCTGCCCACCACCGAATAGCGCGTGACCGAGCCGGGGAAAGTCGAGCCGGTCAACGGCCCCGTTGTGATTATCAGCGGACTCTCTGCCGCAAGCGGGTCCAGCGCCGGGTCGAGACGCTCGAACAACAGCTTTGCCCCCATCCCCGACCCGCCCACAAACGCTTTATAATCATCGTCGGGAACGGCAATCTCGCGTATTTCTCCGCTCGACAGATTGATATCAAGTATCTTATTCCAGTATCCAGCCATCTTTTCACCTCGCATACGTTTTGAACAATTCTACCAGAAATCCAAATAATCATCATCTGTAAAGTATTTGCGGAAAAGCTTCTGAAAAAAATTATATAAAATTAATTAGTTTCAATACATCGTTTGTGATTAGCTTCTCAGAACGAATTATTTACCTGTTTTTCCTTTAGCCTTTACCGCGATATAAATAAAAGCTGAGAGGCCGCCGACGAGAATGACTGATATTGAGCAAAGCATCGCCCATGCTGAGATAGGCATATTATTCCTCCTCTGTCTGTTTCGCTCTGACGAGCGAGAGCGCCACCGCTATTATCAACACTAGGGCCAACAGTCCCCAGCCGCCCGCGAACTGCGCCCATCCGGGATATCCTTCGTAGGGCTTTTTTACAAGCTGTATCAGGTTTTGTATGAACATGGCTGTGAGCGCGGCGGGGGTTATGATTTTTATGCAGATGTCCCACCACGGTCCGACTTTGAAATCTGATGTGGCGTTGACGTGGTCTCTGAGTTTTTTTGCGCCGAACACGTATCCGACGATGAGGCATTCGAGCACGCCCACCACCGCAAGTCCGTATTGGGTGAAGTAGTAATCTATGATGTCCAGCCAGTACAGGCCCGCGTGTGTGGTGTAGATGACGCCGACGGCGAACGCGATGAAGGAAATGACAGCGTTGACTACGATGCGGGCGTTTTTCCATTTGTCCATCGCGCCGGCCACTCCGGCTTCTACGAGAGAAAACGCTGAATCTATGCCAAGAGTGAGAAGGAGAAGGAAAAAAAGCACGCCGAACGCCGACGCCCAGAAAGGCAGCATGCCGATTATGGCGGGGAATGTGACAAAGGCGAGTCCGGGGCCGCTCGACACTACTTCGGTGACGGGTTTGCCTGTTGAGACGGCCAGATATCCGAGCGCGGAGAAAACCGCCAGCCCAGCGATGAAACTGATGAGCGCGTCCGCGAAACTGCTGATGAACGCGTTGTTGACGATGTCGCTGTCTTGCGGCAGAAAACTGGCGTAGGCTATCATGACGCCGAACCCTATGCTCAGGGAGAAGAACACCTGTCCGTATGCGGCAAGCCAGACTTTAGGATTTGCCAGAGCGGAAAAGTCGGGGGTGAGAAAGAATTTCAGCCCTTCCACCGCGCCGGGAAGCGTGACGCCTCTAACGATGAATATAACTAACAGCACGATTGGAACGGGAACTGTTAACAGAACAACTTTGCCGACGGTTTCAACGCCTTTGTAGATACAGAAGAAGACGCACAGCCAGCAGAGGAAAAGTCCGAATAGCGCTATCGGCACGATTCCGCCGATTTCTCCTATGCCTCCTGACAGATTCAGGAAATCTTTAAAGAAGAAAGCGTTTGAATCTGCGCCCCACGCTAAATCTATCGAGTAATACAGGTAGCTGAAACACCATCCCATGACCACGCCGTAATATGTCATGACCATGAGACCTATCAGAACGGCGAATCAGCCTATCCACTCGTACTTTTTCCTGATTTCGGCGAACGCCATAGGAGCGGATTTTCCCATTTTATGGCCGAGACCGAACTCTAGAATGAGGAGCGGGACGCCTGCGGTGAGCAATGCCACCATGTAGGGGATGAGAAACGCGCCGCCGCCGTTTGAGTAGCATACGTAAGGAAAGCGCCAGATGTTGCCAAGCCCTACGGCGGAGCCGACTACGGCCATGATGAAAACGATTCTGTTGTCCCAGAAACCGCGTTTTTCCGTCATACCGCCTCCGAATGTCGGATGTTCCCGCGCGGGCGGCAAAGCGCGCCGCAATCATCCCCCGCCCGTTTTTCTTCTCCCTGATGACGGCATTTTACATTGAACGAAAGAAAAATCAAACTGAAGATGAAAGCTCATGGGCGAAAAGCGGGTACATGCATCGCTGAGAGGCGCGCTACAAGTCCCCGTTTTTCGCTTAGCGTTAAAGGATTCGGGAAACACGTAGGCACAGAGGGAGATTCAGCGTGGCTTTTCTGTTCTGATTCTATTCTGTCTTTATGCCGTAGGGGCGACTCGGCGGGTCGCCTTAATACGATGGCGTCACTCCATCCGGGCGACCCACCGGGTCGCCCCTACGAAAGAGAAATTCGGCACACCGTGAATTCCATTGCGTGGTATATGCAGTTGGAATAATCGGAAATAAGATAGATTCGTAGGGGCGCGGTCTCCGCGCCCTATAACGGAGACAATTTGGGGCGGGGCAACCCCGCCCCTACAGCGCGGGTGCGCCTTGCGGTCTGCTCTTCATCCGCTCTATCCCGGATTTTCACGGCAAAAAATATGCGCTAAACAATCACCCCCGATTCAAATGAAGAATCTGGAATGTAAAAAGCCCGGAGGGGATTGCTCCGGGCTTATTGGGTTTCGATGTGAGGGGCAAATATTTTATGCAAAAAATGTCTTGTATAGGGAACGGACGGCGTCGCCGACTCTGCTTTCCATGACGCCGAAGACGATGCTGATTTCCGAGGCTCCCTGAGAAATCATTTCGATGTTGGCTGAAGCGGAGGCGAAAGCGGCTGTGGCCTTGGCGGCAGTGCCGACGCTTTCCTTCATGCCCTCTCCCACTATGGCGATCATAGCCAGCCCGGTGTCCGCCTTCACGATGTCCGGAGCGGGGTTCAGTTTTGTTTTGATGTCTTCCAGCAACCCGGCGACAGTGGCTTTGTTGGCTGCCACTATCTCTTGGTTGATGGATTTTGTTTTCGGGTCGTATTCCTTGGGGAGCCTGATGATGACCGATATGCTGTCGATGCTGGAAGGAGTGTGCTCGAAAGACAGACCTTTTTTCTCGATGATGTGAAGCAGCTTGCGGCCGTAGCCGATCTCGCGGTTCATCAGGTGCTTTTCAACGTTGAAGCTGACGAAGTTCGTGTCCGCCGCGATTCCGACCACGCAGTTGTCGTCCTGCTTTCTGTCATTGACGATTTTAGTAAAAGTGTCTCTGCCGTCAGAATGTCTGACGAGGATTGGAATGTCCGGCGCGTGTTCGACGAGCGGGCGAATGGCTTCGTCGTGAAAAACGGAGAAACCGGAATAAGTCAGTTCGCGGAGCTCCCTGAAAGTAAGCTCGGAGATAAGGCGCGGGTTATCGACTATTCCGGGATCAGCCGCGCAGATTCCGGGCACGTCCGAGAAATTCTCATAAGCTTCCGCTTTCACTGCGGCGGCGATGATGGAGCCTGAAAGGTCGGAACCGCCTCTGCTGAACGTGGCGATAGAGCCTCTGCTGGTTCCTCCGTAGAATCCGGGGACTACAGTTATGCCGTCGTAGTTGGCCAGCTTTGACAACTTTTTATAGCAACCGTTAGTCTGCCGGGCGTTGCCGTATTCGGTGGTGACGGACATGCCCGCCTCGCGCGGGTCGATAAACTTCGCTTTCTTGCCTCTCGCCGAGAAAGCGGCGGCCATAACGCGCGCGCACCATTCTTCTCCGAACGCCTTCACCGCGTCGAGGCGCATTTCCTTCTGCGAGGCGTCCATCGCCAGACGGCCCATTAGGTCGGCTTCCGCCCCGGAGACGCATTGCGTTCCGGCGCCGACGCCTTCGGCAATTTCAGCCAGCCGCGCGCAAATGTCTTCGACAAAGCCCTTGGCCTCTGAAGAGCCGGGGGTCGCCCTTGCGGCTTTAATCAAAAGGTCCGTCACCTTGGTGTCGCCTTTGAATCTTGCGCCGGGGGCGGACACCACGATAATCTTCCGCCTGTCGTCGCTTTCTATGGTGTTCATCACCATGTTGAAGTTCGCCGCGTTAGCCAGCGAGCTGCCGCCGAATTTCGCCACTATCATTTCCGCCACGCTCCCACATTTAAACTTCCGATATTATGAATGATGGAAGAACTTTTTTAAATAGCGCGGCAACGCGAAACCGGCGCGGGCCTGAGAGCCAAACTTCGATAATGATTTATGTTTATGCGCCGATGAGCCGCAAATATTTTATTTGCTTCTATAACGCGCGTTTTGATATAATGGCTTTCGTTCCTCCGGCGAACGGAATGAACGAAGACTCTTTCGACGCAAAAAAATGAAAGGAGCGCATAGATGATTAAATTCAGTAAGCAGCAGTTGAAGATTCCGAAGATGATGCGGCCGGTGTATCTGGTGACGGGCGGTATGTCCGAGTTCCGGCGCGCGTTTCCGGAGAAAAGGACAGAGGAATTGTGCGTGGAAGCGCTGACAATGGCGGCGGAGATGATAAACATGACGCCCGCCGAGTTGAAGAGCTACATCCACACATGCTATTACGGGCACTTCGCGGATCACTTCGGGGATCAGTTGCTCGGCGAATCCGTGATACACGACAGACTCGGGCTTGATCCGCTCGGGAATATCGGAGTAAAAACAGGCGGCGCCACCGGCGGCTCCACTTTGTGGGAAGCTGTCAAAGCCGTCGCTTCGGGATATTCGGACTGCGCGCTGGCTCTCGGCTGGGAACGCATGGACGAAGTGCCGACGGACGAAGGAAACCACCTTATTTCCTGCGCCGCGGACAAAGACTGGGAAACCCCGCTAGGCCACATCTACACAGGCTATTACGCCGTCATGGCGCAGAAATACTGGCAGGTTTATGGCAAGTCGGAAGATTCATTCAGAAAGACAATGGCCGAAATCGCGGTCAAAAACAGAGGCTACGCATGCCATAATCCTTTCGCGCACGGCGGAATGAGAATAACAGTGGAAGATGTTCTCAAATCTCCGGTTATCGCCGATCCGCTTCGCGCGCTCGACGCCTGCCTGATGAGCGTCGGCTCGGCGTGCTGCATAGTGGCGGACGAGAAAACGGCGTTCAAGATGTGCAAAAACCCGTTGTTGGTATATGTCGCCGCCGGAACTCACACTTTGAGACCCGCCGACCGCAGAGATATGGAAATCCCTCTGCTTCCCAACGAGACCAAGAACACTTACAAAGACCTCGACAAGCGGTTCCCCGGCGGAGAACTGTATCCGGGATTCACCGGATTCTTGGCCGCGCGAATGGCTTGTTACTATGCGTACAGGATGGCCGGCGTATACGATCCGTGCGAGGATCTCGACCTTGTGGAACTGCACGACGCTTTCACCATCAGCGACATCCAGAGCTACGAAGACGTGGGGATCAGGCCGTACGGCGAAGGCCGAACGTACGTCGAATCCGGCGACTGCTATGTGACCAATCCGAATACCGGCAAGCCCGGAAAACTCCCGGCGAACCCCTCCGGCGGCCTCATCGGCTGCATGCACGCCGTCGGCGCCACCGGCCTGATGCAGGTGTGCGAGTTGATGCTTCAAATCTGGGGCAGGCACGCCGAAGTTCACGGCGACGCCAAACGCTGGAAGTCATTCGGCAAGACCAAGCCCAAAGACTGGAAAGACCTTCAGGTCAAAGGCGCGAAACGCGGTCTGGCAATCAGCCACGCCGGCGTAGGCTCTCACGTCACCGCCACCATCGTCGTTGACCCGAAACACCAGTTGAAAGGAGGCAAAGCCTGATGAGCTGCGCACACGAACAGAACAGAGGAAAAGTAAAAGTTGACAACAATCGCTACATTGTCAAAGGCGACTTTTCCGTTATCTACCCGAACACTCCCATCTTTAACAAGCAGGGCAAGCTCTGCGGAGTGACCAATCCGCGCGACATGACGTACATTCACTCGTACGGCGCGGAAGCCCCCTTCTTCGAGGGCCTGTCGAAAGGTTCGCTGAAGGGAACCAAGTGCGAAAACCCGGCCTGCGAATATAAAGGCTCGGTGTACATTCCTTTCAGGATTTACTGCCCGGACTGCCTGAAGAAAATGAAGATCGTCGATCTCACGGCGGCAGCTAAGAAAACCGCCCGCATATACACCTATATGGTGTGCGAGAGAAGCGGAGCTTTCAACACTCTGGACAAACCCATCAAATTCATCAACGTGAAGATTGAGGGAACGGCGACGATTCTGATGAGCTACCTGTATCTCGGCGAGCCGTCGATGGGAATGCGGGTCGTGCCCATATTCAGAACGAAGAACCCGACCTACACGATAACCGACCTTTCTTGGGTTCCCGAAGGAACTCCCCAGAGCAAGCTTCCGAAGGGTTTCTCTTTCTGATAAAAAGCGGCTCAGCCGCGACGTTAAGCAATCCAAAACGGGCCGCAAGGCCCGTTTTTTTATATCCGCGCGCGCCGCTGTTTCGGCGCCACAAAAAACTCCGCTTTTTAAGGATATTGTTAAATATTGAATTTTTAATGGATATTGATATAGATTATGGTGGCAACTACATTCAGAGCGCAGAAACTGGCGGGCGGACATATCACATGGACGAGTTGCACGGCAGAACAGAATTCATAGCCCATCTGCTTGAAGGCAACAACGCGATGGTCCGCGGCGACGTTGACGACGCCATTGCCGCATACCACCGCGCCATATCACATAAGCCCGACTTCTCGCTCGCATATTCAAAACTCGGCGAGGCTTACTATAGAAAGAAAGACTTCGCTCAGGCCGTGTCATATTTCAAGAAGTCTTTGGATTTGAACCCGCTGCAGACCGAAACGTTGTACAGGCTTGGGAAAGCTTACGGAGAACAGGGAATGCTAGTGCAATCGGCGGTGGCTTTCGACCTCGCCAAGGAAAGAGACCCGGAAGGGGACTTTTCAGATAGAATCGATGACAGCCAAAGACGCATCAGGAAAAAATCCTCAAAGAAGTCCGTTCAACATGCCTCTTTCCGCAAGGCGGCTGTTGAAGCATTAAAAGACATTTTCTCGCGCCCTGTCATAATCCTCCCCATTGCCGCCGCTATCGCCATTTTGTTTGCCGCAGACGCTTTTTTAGGCTCTTTTCTCGCGCGTTTCATGCCGGACATGCGGACTGTCCCTATTACTCAATTCTTCATATCGTCCGACGCCGCATTCAACGAAGCCGCGATTTATTATTACTCGTCTCAACTGGCGCTATTCGCGTTGGTCTGTTCTCCGTTCTACGGCCTCTGCGCTATTATGGTCAAGCAGAACGCGCGCGACGGACGAATATCCCCGGCGGAAGCCATTGCCGAGATTATTGAGCGATACTCGGCGCTTTCAGGCGCGGTTCTGCTCATCCTCATTGCAATGTTCGGGACCGGAACCCTGTTTCACTTTCTGTTCGAAGCGTTTCGCCGGCTGGCGGCTGAGCTCGGTTTCAAATTGTTCTTCATTAAACCGATTATTCCTTTTATCGCGCTTTGCGTCCCCGCTTACTTTGCCTTTACTTTTACGGTAATCGCCTTGGACAAGAACAACATGGAAAAAGGATTCGTCAGAGCGACCGCTTTCGGAGCAAGGCATTTTCCCAAGACGTTTCTTCTATTATGCGTTTTCGGCGCGATTCTGGTTTTTGCCGCATTGTTACCGCCTTCCGGCGCTTTTTTCAGCGCGGCGAAGTTCGTGTTTTTCACTCTGATCAACGTTTTTGCCGTTGCATTGCTTGCCCATGCTCATTTACAATCCCGCGGTTCCCACAGAAAAAAACACTCAAAACCAGACAGCGGAACGCCTTCTTCTGAAACTCAGGAAACCGAAGACGGCTTTGAGCCGATTGCCTACCCCGACACCTCGGATTTATACGAATACACAGAAGAAGACAAATAACTCTCCGATCCAATCAAACCAACAAATTAAAATCAATCAAAACGCCGCAATGTTGCTCTTCAGTGATATAATCAATGTCAGGCTGCAGGTCGTTGAAAACTATTTTTTAGATTATGATTGCGGCATATTGAGCGGCGGGCGCAAACAACGGATAATATGTCACTTATGAGCGGCATTTGCGGTTTTATAGGCGCGAGGGACGAGACTCTGATAGACAGAATGCTCGACCGCATGAAATGGCGCGGCGGGTTTCCTCTGAAATTCTACCGTGGCGGCGATTTCGGCCTCGGCGTCTGTCAGGACGCGCCGCCGCAAGGCGACCCCTCGACGCCCCTGCTCGCATTCAACGAAAATAAAAGCGTGTGCGTCGTCTGCGACGGCAACATTTCCGACGAGGCTGATATCCGCGACAGGCTTCTCGCCGCCGGACACGCTTTTAAAACCGATTCTCCGGCTGAAACTATCGCGCACGCTTACGAAGAACACGGGCTAGGTTTCTTAGATGTTTTTCAAGGGGTTTTCGCTTTCGCCCTCTGGGACGAGTCCGAATTCCTTCTTGTCTTGGGACGCGACAGGTTCGGCGTCAGGCCTTTGTGTTTCAGCGTCTCACAGGACAAACTTCTTTTCGCGTCAAGCTCCGCCGCATTGCGCGCCTGCGACCCCGAACACGCCGGATTGGACGTCAGAAGTCTCGACGCTCGCGTTGCATTCGGATATGTCCCCGGCGAAAGAACTATGTTCGAGAACATCACCAGACTTGCGCCCGGACATCTGATGATATGCCGTCGTGGAGCGGTCAGAGTGTCAAAGTATTGGGAACCTGCCCCCGAGACGGACTCCGACGCGGAACCGGATTGGCTTGAGAATGCGGTTGAAAAGCTTGGCGGCTCTTTTTCGCAGCAGAAATCCGATGGAGCAGCGCCACCGGTCTGCATAATCGAGCCGCCTTACGGCTCCTCGCCAAACCCCGCAGCCGCTCTCACGTTCGCGCTTGCCGGCGGCCATGTGGATATCATTGAGCCTGACCCTGCATCCGTTGCCTTCTTCGAATCACCCCTCTCGCCCGGCGCCCCAGATTTCTCTAGAATTCCGTCGCTCCTGAAAATAATGGACGCGCCCCCATCAGACTTCTCTTTTTTGCTTCTCGACACCGCGATTTCAAGTTCCGCCGCGGCAGGCTCTCGAATATTGTCCGCCGCCGGGTTATCGGAGGCGCTGGAAGCTGCGGCAATTTTCAGTTTTATCGCATCGATAAAGTCTGTCGCCGGCATTCGCCCGCAATGGGCGCGCGCCGCGACCGCCGCCTTTCTACGGCGCGCGCCCCGCTTCATGCCCGGATTGAATTCCCTCCCGGTCTCAGGAATCCGCGTCGCGGCGGCGCTCTCAGGTTGCGGAAATGTTCCCGACATTTTCGACGCTCTCTTCTGCGTCATTCCCTCAAATGTTAGAGAAGAACTGTACTCCGCCCAAGTCTCGACCGCGTTGTCAGGTTTTCTTGCGTCCCATTCCAGCGTCATAGCGAACAATTCTCAAGCAGGTTCCTCGCGCGCGACAGCCTCGGTAGCCGCTTTTCTTTTCGACACGTTGATGCCGTCTTGCGTTCTGCCGAGACTGGACGCCGTGTCGGCCCTGAACCGGACGCGCGTAGAGTTCCCATTTCTTAATGAGAATATAATCCGGTCAGTTCCTCGCGGACGCGAGGGAGCGCGCGGCTTTCGGGATATCGCCGACTCTTACGCTCTGGAAACAAGAGACGGAAAGAAGGCCCGCCGCTTCCGCGCCCGCCGAGTTCCGTCCGAAGTCATATCCTTCATCGAACAATACCTAACCGAGGAACGGACGCGCGCGCGAGGTTTTTTCAAATGGGAACAGACGCTCGCCTTGAAGAACGCCGCAGACAAAACTCCCGCTGTCTCGCTCGCCCTGCTTGAAGCGTGGTGCGATTGCCACGCGCGCGGCTCGGTTCGCTAACGGAGGTCTCGAAATATTGAAACCCGGAAAGAACGTCAGATTTGAAACGATGACTCCCGGCGAACTGGAGAGGGCGGTTCTATCAACGCCCGTAGCTTGGGTTCCCGTGGGCACGCTGGAATGGCACGGGAGACATTTGCCCGTCGGACTCGACGCCATCAAAGCGCGCGCCCTTTGCCTTCGCGCGGCGGATGTCGCGGGCGGCGTCGTTCTTCCCGCCAACTATTGTTCAATACTCGGAATGCGGTTCCCATGGACATTCAGGCAGAACCCCGCCGTATTCGCACGAAACTACTTTGACATCCTCGTGTCGCTCAAAAAATACGGATTCAAATCAATCATCATACTAACCGGCCACTACCCTGTCGAACAGGTTCTTGCTCTCATGGCGCTGTCGGAAACATTTACGGCTCTATACCGCGCGCCAGTGGTCTCTATACCTGAGTTTGCTATGGCTGAAGGCACAGGCTATGCGGGAGACCACGCCGCAGTCTGGGAAACTTCTCTGATGATGGCTCTGTTCCCGGAACTCGTCGACGCCGGAGAGCTTGAACAATTAAGCGGCCTCAGCTCTTTTGATTTATGGAAGAAAGGAATTCAAGGCAAAAACCCGGCGGACGGCGCTTCCACTGAGCTTGGGGAGAAAACCGTCGATATAATAACAGACAATCTCGCTTCTCTCGCCTCAGAAATGTTGTCCTCCCGAAGCGTCGCCGTTCCGGCCCGCGTTCACAGAAACGCGCTCTCCTATTTCATACGGGAAAATATCAAACAGGCTCCCGGCTTTTTCAGCGAAATCGCAGCTTCAGCCGGATTGGGCCGTTTATCGCTGTTTAGCTTCAGAGAGAAAAAGGAATAAATGCTATTTCTTATGCGACTAATGTAAAAAAGGAGAATTCTTAGAATGTTCCGCAGAGAATCAACGCTTCTATCGGCAACCGCCGCGATTAAGATTTTATTATTTTCCGTTTTGGCGCTGGTTTTAAGCGGAGGGATTGCCGCTGCCTCAATCAAAAATGATCCCACGTTCAAGGATGTCCCTTATGGGGCGCATCCGAGAGCCGTCCTTGATTTCTGGAAAGCAAACACGGAGAATCCAGCGCCGGTCGTCATATTCATACACGGGGGCGGCTTCTATCTCGGAGATAAATCTCACGTCTCTGAAGCTGATATAAAACAATGTCTCGAAAACGGAGTGTCTTTCGCTTCAATCAGTTATCCATACTACCAAGACATGCCACTACATGAAATTATCAGGGACAATATCGCTCGTTCCGTGCAGTTTATCAGACACAAATCAGCAGATTGGAATATAGATAAAAGCAGAGTGGTCGTTTACGGCCAGTCCGCCGGAGCCGGGTCTTCTCTCTGGATAGCCTCCCACGACGACCTCGCGGATCCCTCCTCTCAGGATCCTGTTCTGAGAGAGTCGTCAAGAGTGACCGCCGCAGGGCTTATCGCCACTCAAGCCACCTACCATTTCCCCCTTTGGAAAAAACTGTTTGAGAATTCCGTCGATCCGAAGACGGTGAAAGCATGGATGATGATACTCGACCAGACCATGCTGGATATGTATCACGCAAAGAACGCCAAGCAGTTGAAATCGAAGGAGTTTGAGCCGATGCTTCGCGACCTCGACATGCTGTCCCTGATGGACGCAAACGATCCGCCTTTGATTATGACGACATTCACCAGCAAACTGCCCGGCGGAGACATCCTTCATCATGAAAGACACCCTCAGGCGGTAAAAGAGAAATGCGACGCCGTCGGAATGAAGTGCGTCATCAATTTGGACTCCACTCCAGACGAAAAGCGCGTTGGAACACTCGATTTTCTCCTTGAACAGTTGTCGCCGGATTCTACGCTTAAATGAATTTTTCGAATAGCGCGGTCTATTGATAATAGATTCTAACTCGAATGGCGCGAGTTTGCTTCGTGGATGAAACCCTGATTCCGAATCTCTCAATCAACTTGTTGGCCGATGCAAGCTCCTCAGCCACTGAACCTGCTGGAATCAGTTCGGTTGAGTAAGCCGAGGCGCGGGTCGCGACATTTGCCGCAGACGCGTCGAAAGTTACAGGGCAATCAGGGCACAACATCAACCAAGAATCTGCTTCTCTCTTCAAAGGCGCGCCGGATTCAGACGGTGGCAGCGACCATGTTTTAGCCGTTGTGTCGAACTCGTCCTCTGATGTCGCGTGCATGATTAAGCCCTTCAGTCCCGAGTTAATCTCTGTCGGTTCTATCTTGTGTTCGAGAGACATTCTTGCGCGCGAAGTGTTGGAAATCTCGTACTGCGGCGAAACTACAATCAAGATATCTCGGAATCTTTTTGAATCCGGCTCGACAAAAGGAGGCGCATCCAAAACATCCAGAAAACGCCGGACTACGGCGTCGCGTTGAGCTTGCGGCAACCCCAAATCCGTCTCGCTTGGGATATCTGCGCTATTGAACAATTTTACATAGCTCAAGCCTGTCTCGACCGTCTGCCGAGCATCAGATGCCGACTGTTGTTGGCCTGACTGCTGTCCCAACGGGACGGCGCGTTTAGCGCCTCAAGCGCCCAACGCTTTCGCGCAAGGAAGCATTGCCAAGACTGCGGCAAATAATGCCGCCGTTATAGTTCTCGCCCTCAACTTGCATCTCCTATCATCTATGTTTCACAATCGTTAATTCTTGATCGATGTCTTCACGAGACATCAACAGGAACTTCAGCCTCCGGGGCGTTTTCTTATGTAAATAATCACCGCCACGGCTATTGCCACAAGAATAAGCGCCTTTATCATATTCTCAATCCCTCGCCGACTCTATTTGAGTCGCAATCCTTCACAAAACTACTTCACGTTCAGCCTGCCTGCCCCCAACGATTCCATGTGACGCCTGAAATGCGCTTCCAACTCAGAATAATGCTCTTCTTCATGTTCGTCCAGAGTATCCATTATGCGGTCATAAAAAACGAGAGAGCCCGCCTCATTCCGATATGTGAGAACCGACCCGTAAGTGATATGGATAAGCTGCCTAGCGTCTATGGAGTCGAACAAATATTCCAGATGATCGTCCGCGATATTGTTAACATTCGGAATCATATCAAGCTTGGTTGTCACATGGTAAGAAGCGCGGTCGGTTTCGAACCTTTCAAGCGCAAATCCATGTATTTCGCGATACAGCGAAGGGTTTCTTCGCGCGACGACTCTAATCGCCGCGAGGTAACTTGTCCCGGCGGTTTTTTCGTGATACAGTCCGCGCGTTGTTTTTCCTACTATCGGGAATATCGAAAACTTGTCGCTGCCGGAATGTATGCTCAATTTGTAAGGCCCCATGCAGCGCGCAATCAGCGCATGACTCTCAAGCCCTTGTTTAAACTCGTCTCGATCTCCTATGAAATCTATGCCCTTTTGAAACTCGCCGGGATACCTCGGAGCCAAACTCTGAACCGGAACGCCCGCGCGCTTGAGTTCGACTGCCACAAAAAGATGCTCTTTCGGAGTCGTAGGCGCAGGCGTTTCGTCGACGGACATCTCAAAATCAAACCTGTCGGCGTCAATAAATATCTCCAGCAACAATCTATACATTTTGACCGTGTGGCGAACGGCGGGAAGGAATTTTACCGCTATTCGGCGCAACTCGTTAGAATCATATTTGAACTGTTCAGTCGCGCCGCTCTCCGGATCCCGCAACATGAATGGCTCGGAGTATCTTTCAATCAAAAAACTCTTAATCTCCGAATCAGAGAAGAGAGCGTCAAACGCCGCGGCCAATTCCGAGCCGGACAGAGAATCGGCGGCGAAGTTCAGATGGTCTGAAGGATCAATTGTGAAAAAAGTAAAACCCGCCGCCGCGGTGGCCCGGACATCTTTCTCTGTCTTCAAGTGGTCCGCGTCTGCGCCGAATGGCCTTGTCCATCCTTCCTGAAACACCGCCCAGCACGCGTCATCCATCACATTTTCCGGGGTTCTTCCCGTCCGTTCCATCTCTCGTATCGACTGCTGCGCGTATATGGGAAATATATTGAAACCGCGAGTCGCGCGTATATGACCGGGAGTCGCTATCCCCATTCTGTCCCCCATCCCGAAGCTGGTCTTGAGTCCCAGAGGACGAGGTTTTGTGAAAGGAAAAACTTCTCTCAATCTTTTTGCGTTCTCTTCTGTCGCTTCGCAAACCCTGAATTTTACAGCTTTTCCTTCGAAATTTTCCTGCGAAATCTCTCCGGCAAATCCTTTTCCCGGTTCCCCTCCATCGACAGAAAAAACCAGTAGCCGTCGCCCTCTCCCTACTCTTTTCAACAGGAATATCTCGCCGACGTTCTTTCTCGCCGACCGCTCGTAAATGTCCGAATCTATTTTTTTTAACGCCGCCGCGATATCAGGCTTTATCTGTCCATCTTCCATTTTGAAGCACTCATTCTTCAGAAGCAGTTCCGCAAGTTCCCTCATTGTCTGACCTCCTAAATTGACATATGCAAATAATTCTATATCCACACGCTCCGCCCAGTCCACATCCCATCTCAAAACCTGCACGATAAATATTCCACAAACTTTACATTTTTTCATCTTCGCCTATAATAGAAACAAGTAGGAAAGGAGGCGATGCGATTAATCAAATTAAAGCAGCGAGCATTAATACTATGATTCATCCGCTTTGACGGATGAACAAAAACGCTTAAAGTACAAACAAAAACACCCGGGATAAAACTTAATATTGCTATGTTGTCGGCATGGATGTCGGCATTGGTCAGAACAGGGAGGAACGAACTAATGACCATAAGCGCTAACTTCAACTCGGATTTTTGGTCGTCTCAAATCAATTGGCTCGAGCGGCAACTCAACTCGACCATACACAGAATAGCGACCGGGCAACGCATTATCACCGCAGGCGACGACCCCATAGGAGTCGGCATTGCCTTGCACCACTCCGCGAGAATCGGCGGCATACAAAGCGCGGTGATCAACGCTGAAACTTCTCTGTCCATTCTAGAGACAGCGGACACCGCTCTTGTGGAGATAAGCGATCTATTGTTGGAAATGAGAGATCTTGCCGTGAACGCCGCGAACGACGCGACATTGACCACAGCCAATCTACAGACTTTGAACTCAGCCTTTGAATCCTTCAGGGATTTGATAACCTCGACTGCTGAAGCGGCAAAGTTCAACGGCATCTCTCTGCTAGACGGCACATACGCGACGCCCGGAAAGGATTCTCAAGTCGGCCCCGACAGCGGCGGAGGCAATGTAATGTCCATAATCATGCCCGAAATAACGGCAGACACCATCGCGGGAGGCACGAACGCGCTAGCGGGCGTCACTTTAAGCACATCCGCGGACGCGCTCGATGCTCTGAGCGCCATCGATGACTCCATCGACTACCTCGATGAAGTTTTTGCCTCCATAGGCTTTCAAGAACAGCGTCTAAACACGATCATCGACAACCTTTATGCGGCTCAAGTCAATATAGCATCCGCCAAGTCAATCATCGTCGACGCCGACTTGGCGTCTGAAATCTCAAGATTCGCTTCGCTTCAGATAATCGCACAAGCCGCGTCGTCAACGTTCGGAACTTTCGACGCCATCAAACAGCGCGTGATTGAAATTATGGATAAGATCGGAGCAAACTCTTTCGCGAATTCAAATAATTGACGTCCGGAAATTCCATCCGTCGCCGCGCGCTTGATTTATATCGGCGCAAGATTTTTGATATTTTTTGCGAAACAAGTTTGTCAAGCCTAGAAAACAGCCTCCGCTAAGGCTGACTTTGCGCGCAAATCCTAACGATGCGTTTGGGTTTGTTTTTTACGCGATAAGTCGCGCATATGCGAATGAGTCAATCCGATTCGCCGATTCGGTGAATTTTCATAAGGTTTGTCGAGCCGCTTGCGCTTATTGGCACTCCGGAAGTTATTACGACGATATCGCCTTTTTTGAACATCTTAGTCTGAATAAGTTGTTCATCGACATCGGCCACCAGTGATTCAATCTTATGAACCTTGTCAAAAACCACGGGGACCACTCCCCACAAAAGACTCATCCTGTAAGCCACGTCTTCCTTCAACGTGGCGCCTATCACCGCGCATTCAGGCCTGAACTTGGAGACGAGCTGAGCGGTCGTCCCTGACTGAGTAAAAGCGACGATCCCTTTTGCTCCCAGTTCTCTAGCAGTCCGGGCGGCGGAATAAGCGACTGCTCCGCTGAAACCAGCCGCTGAAAACAAGAATCTGGACGGCTCTATCATAAGCTTGTTCAAAATATGCCGTTCGGATTCGCCGCATATTCTGGACATCATATCGACAGCCTCGACAGGATAAGCGCCAACGGCGGTTTCCCCGGATAGCATGACGGCGTCCGTGCCGTCCATAACCGCGTTGGCCACATCCGAGGCCTCTGCTCTTGTAGGTCTCGGATTGGCAATCATCGATTCGAGCATCTGAGTGGCCGTTATCGCCACCTTGCCTCTCTCATTTGCTTCCCTGATTATCGTTTTTTGCAAATCAGGCACTCTTTCGGGGGGCATTTCCACTCCGAGGTCTCCTCTGGCGACCATCACCGCGTCAGCTTTATCCAGTATCTTCTTCAGATTCTTTATTGCTTCAGGCCTTTCTATTTTTGCGATTACTGGGATATCGGCTCCCGCTTTTCTGATATGCGCCCGCGCGTCGTCGATATCCTCAGGTTTTCTCACAAATGAAACGGCGACCATGTCAACACCGAGTTCCAACCCCAATTTCAAGTCGCTTATATCCTTTTGAGTCAAAGATGGCGAACTTACCGCCACGCCCGGCAGGTTAATGCCTTTTTTTGATTTTAGAACTCCGCCGTCCACCACAACGCACTTCACGCTTTCTTTCGACGTCTGCAAAACCTTCAACTCCAGATTGCCGTCGTCCAGCAATATTCTGTCGTTCTTTTTTACATCTTTAGGCAGATGCTTGTAAGTGGTTGAAATAACCTCGCTGTTGCCTATCACTTCTTTTGTTACGATTGTCACTTCCGCACCGGAAGTCAGCTTAGCGCCTCCGTTCTCCATAGTTCCGACCCTTATCTTAGGGCCTTGCAAATCCTGTAGAATGCCCACATATTTCCCTCTGTTTTTTGCCTCTCGGCGTATGGAGCGAAAAATCTTTTTGTGCGTCGAATGATCGCCGTGAGAGAAATTCATCCTGAAGACATCAACTCCCGCGTTTATCAGTTTTCCGATCATTTCCGCAGACTCAGTGACAGGCCCTATCGTGGCAATAATCGTCGTGTGTCTCATAACAAGCCTCGCAATAGTGTTTTATGTTTCAAATATTAGTCTTTTGTTCTGCGCAGTCTTTCATGGCGAAAGCTCCGGTCCGTACAGTTTCCATTTTCCGACTTCCCGTATAAGCTCGAATGTTCGAGTCATTTCAATCGGTCTCGCGCTCCAATTCGCCATGTAATGAACGACAAAATCAATTGAGACATTGTCGCCGTGGCGCCTTACGGCAATGAATTTTTTCACTTCGACAGAAGAGAATTCCTTTGCCGCCCTGTCGCAAACGCTTTCCCTGAAACGATCAAGAGAACCGGCTTCGGGAATGCTCTTTTTTGCGCTGTAGGAAAGCATCGCATATGCTCTGTCGCATTTCCCTGCTCCGATCGCCGCGACATACGAATTGACGAACTTCTCCGGAGATCTATCCGGTTTCAATAAGATATATAATACCGCGACAGCCAGAATCGCGACCGCTACGGACGTGATATATAACAAATATGGAGTTTTATCGGCATTTATGCTCTTGTTCGCCATCTTAGGACGGATGATAGCCGCGATGTTCATTCGTGTCAATTTGGACAATCGCAGCTCTTTGAATAAAAAATTGAATTTCTCGCCGCAAGGTTGTTTGAGAAGACAACCGCATTCATGTTATATTTATGTGGCGCACAGTTATTGCCGTTGAATGAAGAGGTGAAAAACATGGCCTTGGTTAGAATGCTTGAGGGTGAAAACGATTTCGCGGGCGGCGTTGAATTCCACAAAAGAGCTAAACGGGCCTTGGACTCTCTTCCGAGCGGCGAATCCATCACGCTTGATCTTGGCGGTTTTTACCTTGACTCCTCGCTCGTCGGAACCCTGCTGGCGATTCACGTTTCATGCGCAAAAAGAAACGTTAAGATGGAAATCACAAACATTTCTCAGCAGACTCTCAAAATATTGGAATTGAGCGGATTAAGCCGCGCGCTGGGCTTAAACGCTCAACAATAAGAGAGCGAATAATCATCGGTTATCCATCAGAATTGTCCCGAACGAATTTAATAAAACTCAGCCGATCTGATAATATTACTTGCCATAAGGATTCGGCTCATCAAGGGCTTCAAACCACTTGGCCGGAAATTCTTCCTGAAAAACCGATTCGTCAAGAGGCATATTGAAGCTATAATTATCGAACACCGATTTATGAACAAAAATATAGGGAAGAATGCTCACTTTAGTTCTCCAAGTGGCGTTGGACGCCAGATAGCGCCCGTTAATATTTTCGTAGAAAAGCTCTCCGGAAGATCGTATGTTTCGATTGTTGGCGTCTCTTATCATGAACACGAACTTCAAAACCACGAAGTTCACGGAGTCCACATACCACGTCATTGTATATAGGTTTTCAGGCGCGCCGGGTTTCGGGATCAGAACTAGCTTATGGCATTTCACGTTTCTGTAAGACTCGTCAGGGGCGCGGTGAATATCAAACCATTTCAGCACTTTGTCCAGCCAGTTGCGGTCCATCGGCAAAGCGCCGGGCTGATTGGGACTGCCCGCCCAATAGTTTTCAATAGGAGCCGATATCACTCTGTAACCATGCTTGTCTGGAGCCTGAAAAAAATATCTCGTCTTTAATGTCGCGGTGTTCATCGGATCAATCTTCATCGAGCCGGGCTGTTTTCCTCCGGTTTGCTCGTGAGATGTGACGCGAGTCTCGTCATAAGTCATTGTCTTAATGTCGTATGAGATGAATTTATCATAAATAGCTTTGACTATATCTTCGGGCAGCTTTGTTTTAGTCTGCGCGCGAGAGACTGCCGGAACGCATATTAAAGCGACGGCAATCAATGCCAAATATCCTTTGACGCTTCTTTTCTTATCCATAATCTCCGCCCTCCCGGAATAACAACCATGTCGAGACGGTATAGTCAGTTTGCGCATGCCGGAGGTCTAGCGTCCCTCGGATAAAGCGCGCAGATGTGGGGTTTAGCTTGCGGATAAGGAACCGCGCCGCCCTGAAATCTCATGGAGCAGTTGAAAACCGAGCTTGGAGATCCGCTTGTCCTCCAACGCTGAACCAGCTCCGCGTCTTTCTTGAGATAATCAACGGACCTGCCGGAAACGCACTTCATTGTTTCCGCGTAATTTATGCCGGCTTGCTCGGCGCACATCCTTGTCGAGCGTTCCTGCTGTTCCTGTCTTCCTGTCCTCTGAGCCGCCGCTTTTTCCGAGCTGTAAGCGTCTGCATAGCATTTTGCGTATTCATGCCATTTTGCCGGACTTTGCTCTCGCGCGACGCACACTTGGAACTTGTCCTCTTCCGCTTCCGCGTCTCCCCGCATTGAAACCACTTTTCCCGCCGGGTCTATCCTCACTATAAAATGAGGCTCCCATGTGATTCGCTGTCCGAGGTCTGCGTTTATTGCCGGAAGGATGTCCGTCACATATCTGGAGGTGTACGGACAGTGGCTCATTAGGAAAAAATCCAACTTAAGAGTGCCGGGAGCGGGCGCGCAGCCGACCTCTCCGGGAATCATAGCCATCGGCGTTCTTCCCTGCCTGAAAAGAGCCACCGTGTCCTCGATTTCTTCAACAGTCCATCCGGTGTCAAGCATCCTGTCGATGGCGGATATGGCGCTCCTTCTGAAAGGACATTCCGGGTTTCTCTGCTCGTCTACGACCAAGCTGACATTGTGTTCAGGGCACACAATCATAGAAGCGAAGTGGTCTTTAACCTCGACCCGGCTTTTGAATCTGGACTGGTTTTGAAGAGCCACCGGGTCGCTTTTCGCTCGAATGACGTTTCCATCCTTGGAATCCCTCGCGCATCCCGCAATCGCAATCATTATCGCGACAGCCGCCGCGCAGGCAATATGCCTTTTCATCCGTTAGTCCTCCTGCAAGCCCTGCATTCTTTTCTCAATCTGAACACCAGCAGAACCGCCTCTTTAATTATGTTAGTGTCCATTTTAGACTCGCCCCGGCTCCGGTCAAGAAAAATTATGGGAGTCTCGACTATTCTCAGCCCCATCGCGGCCGCCCTGCACGTCATCGCCGTGAGATAACCGTACCCCTTGGCTTCAATATCATCAAGGCAAAGCTCCGGCGCGCGAGCCAAACTAATAAGCCTGTAACCCGTCGTGAGGTCTCTAACGGGCGCTCCCGTCATGAATCGCGCGAACAGATTGGCCCCCCTGCTCAGAATTTTCCTGTGCAATCCCCAGTTGACGGTTCCGCCGCCTCTGACATATCTGGAGCCTATCACATAATCGGCAACGAAAGCCTTGCTAACAAAATCCGGCAGAACGGCGGGATCATGCGAGAAATCCGCGTCCATGTTTATAACGCGCTCATATCCATTCTCAATCGCCCATTTGACTCCGGAAGAAATCGCGGTGGCAAGCCCCAACTTTCCGGGCCTTGTAATCAGATGAAGCTTTTCATATTTCATTTTCAATTTTTCGACTATTCGGCCCGTGCCGTCCGGGGAAGAATCATCCACCACAAGAACGGAAGCTCCGGGAAGAAAATAGAATATTCTGCCAATAAGCCTCTCGATATTGTCGGCTTCATTGTAAGTGCAAGTAAGCACGAGTGTTTTTGAGGCGTCCGGGGGCGAGGAAACGACGGCGGAACGAAGCTTGGCCTCAAGAACCGCTGCTCGTTTTATGCCGCGAAGCTTGAAATAGCCCATTATCGTTGTTGTCATCCGCAACTTGCTTGGGCCGCGCTTCAGGTCGTATCTAAGCGTGAACGGAATCTCGACAACCTTCGCGCCCAACGCCTGAAGCTTCACAAGCAACTCAGCCTGAACCGAACCGCCTATGGTTTGAATTATGCGTTCGCCGTAAACTCTCAACGCTTTCTCAAGCGCAGGTTTCGCGTACGCTCGATATCCGCAGGAAATGTCTTTCACGCCGGATACCGGAGCGATCAAGTCCATGAACACCTTTGCGCCCCGGCTCAGAAGCTTACGGAACGCGTTCACCCCCACCTCGACTCCGCCCTCCGCGAATCTCGAACAGATGGCGACATCCGCGCCCGCGCTCACAGCCTTTTGAAGCCCCTCTATGTACTTGGGATCATGGGTGTCGTCCGCGTCCATCGTCACCATTATGTCGTCGTCGGAATCCGAGCGCGACAGGAACGCTTCTATCCCCGTTCTTACAGCCGCCGCAAGCCCTTGGTTGACTCTGTGAGGTATCGTCTCAAGCATACCGCGAGCGGCTAAAGGGTGAGACATCGCCACAGACGCCGTGCCGTCCGAGCTTCCGTCGTCCACAACGATGACCTTAAACGGCGCGCTTAATGAACCTGCGGCGGTCGCGGCTTTGTCCAGAAGAGGGACGAGCGACTCCGACTCGTTGTATGCCGGTAAAACAAGATAGATGGTCATATATTGCGCCGTTTATCGAACCGCAATAAAACGCGGACAGTTCGAATTGATATTAAGTTTATCAGAAAGAACCATCCCTGTGAACTTTCCCGGTCCGATAACATAAAAGATAAGATGACGGGCAAAATGCGCATACGTGGTAGAAGCCGTCTGCGCGCTTGAATAGGGCAGTTTTAAAGAGAGCTTGAAAAACGAGCGCGGGCAGCTTATATTAGCTTATGCGAATATGCTATCGGAGCGCGACATGAAGGATATTTTAAACTTCGCAAAACTTATCTCTGACGACAACAGACTCAAAATCATACGCCTGCTGGCAGAAAGAGACATGTGCGTGTGCGAACTGATGGAAGTAATGCGGGTTCCTCAAGCTAGGATTTCCCAGCATCTGCTCCGGCTCCGCTCAGAAGGAATCGTTTCGGACAAGCGCGAAAGCCAATGGGTCATATACGCCCTTAATAAAGATTTACTTGAACAAAAGCTAATAAGCCTTGAGAAGTTCATGCGGGGGTCTGCTTCCGAACTGGATTGCATGAAGGATGAATTCGACAGATTGAATCATATTGAAAATAGGGGACTGTTAAGCGAAAAACTGACAAAAGGATGCCGCAAGAACCCGCAATCGAAAAAGACTTCGAATAATTCAAAGAAAAAAATGCCTCAAATAAGGTCAAGTGGAAGAGTCGGAAAAGAGGCGCGAGTATGATGGACTGGAAAAGCGAATGGAAGTCTTTGTCGGTAATCGTCGCGGTTTTTCTCGCAAGCTTTTACCTTCCGGTCGGAACCGGAAGGTTCGACGGCGCGGTGATGGAATCTCTGCATCTGGTGAAATGGTATGCGCGCGAACACGTAATTTTATGTTTGTTGCCCGCCTTTTTTATTGCCGGCGCGATAGCCGTGTTCATAAGTCAGGCGGCGGTGATGAAGTATCTGGGCGCGAAAGCGAATAAAGTTCTCGCTTATGGCGTCGCTTCCGTGTCAGGCAGCATACTGGCGGTTTGCTCATGCACCGTTCTTCCTTTGTTTTCAGGGATATATCGGATGGGAGCCGGACTCGGCCCGGCGTCGGCGTTCCTCTATTCAGGGCCTGCGATTAATATTCTTGCAATAATCCTGACGGCAAGGATTCTTGGGTTCCAACTAGGAGTAGCCCGTGCTGTGGGAGCGGTGTTATTCAGCATTATTATAGGTTTGCTGATGGCGCTGATATTCAGAAAAGAAGAAATGGAAAAGGCCGCCGTGGCGGCGGCAATGCCTGAGACCGAGCCTTCGAGACCGCTCTGGAAAAACGCAGTGTTCTTCGGATTCATGGTAGCCGTGTTGGTGTTTGCGAATTGGAGCGGAGCGGAAACCGGCGGAACGTGGGGAGCAATTTTCAGATATAAGTGGATGATAACTGGAGTTTTATCCGCCGCATTAGGAGTCATATTTATTGTATGGCTCAAGATGTCATGGTGGAAAATCGCTCTGGCCGCGATTCCTACCGCTGTGTCGGCTTTTCTTATTCCAAATCACCCGATTGTGGCATTTACAGTTGGAATTGCTGGGCTTTCAATAGTAATGAATACGGAACAAGGAGAGCCTGCTGATTGGTTCTCATCGACGTGGAGCTTTGCCAAGCAAATACTGCCACTGCTGTTGTTCGGAGTTCTCGTAGCCGGTCTGCTTCTCGGGCGACCCGGTCAAGAGGGTCTTATTCCATCCCAATGGATTAGCGGACTGGTCGGCGGGAACTCGCTTTGGGCGAATTTGTTTGCTTCCGTTGTCGGCGCATTCATGTATTTCGCCACATTGACTGAGATACCTATACTTCAGGGATTAATCGGCAATGGAATGGGGAAAGGGCCCGCGCTTGCCCTTCTTCTTGCCGGCCCGGCGCTGAGCCTGCCCAACATGCTAGTAATTAAAAGCGTTATGGGAACGAAAAAGACGGTGGTCTTCGTATCTTTGGTAATCGTCATGGCGACTATCAGCGGCCTGATTTTCGGCGCCATAGCGGGATAGGAGAAAAGCGATGTTGAGAATGGATAGAGCCTCAATCAGTCTTGAACCCGCGCAACTAATGGAGCTTGAAGCGATAATTACCGACGAAGACGAACATCTGGCGCTGAAGTTTGTCAGAAAATATGTGTACAACGCAATATTGAAATCCCAACAGGGACAGCTAAAGTCTCATCTGGACGGAAGCGCCGATCCTGTCGGAGATTTCAAATGACGCAAATAAAGCAACGGAGGATTGAGCTATGAAAATCGAAGTGCTTGGAACAGGATGTCCTAAATGCAAGAAGACTTACGAGAACGCGGTGGCGGCGGCGGGAGAAACAGGACGAACTGACATCGAGATCGCCAAAATCGAAAACATCATGGATATCACGGCAAGAGGAGTGATGATGACGCCCGCTCTTTCCATCAACGGGGAAGTGAAGTGCGCTGGCAAAGTCCCCACCCCCAAAGAAATCGCCGAATGGATCAAAGTCGCTTCCTGAGAATTGCAGCCAAAAACTGAGAGGGTGAGTCAATGAAGACTAAAAAGATAGCGACATACGCGCTGCTGGCTTTCGTGGTTGTAAGCATCGCATATTTTGTTTCCGCAGAGATGGGAAAGAACGGTTCCGTCGTCGAACACATTTCTGAAGAAGCAAAGATTGAGCAAGCTGATACGGCTCGACCTGACGCGCCTGCGGCACAGGAGCCTAATGTAAAAAAGACGACAGAAGAGGCTGCGGCGCCTGCCGACAGCCCAAAAGGCGAACAGGAGCGCCCGAAAACTCCCGCGAAAGCGCAAGATACTAAAAGCGCGGCGGCAAAAAGCTCCCTGTCCCCGGCTTCTTCGTCCAAAACCTCCGTCCCGACTCAAGCTGCGAAACCTCAATCAACCGCCGAGCCGGAGAAGAAGGCTCCACAGAAGAAAATTATCGTTTATTACTTTAAGACAACAAACGGTTGCGCTTCCTGCACTTACATTGAGAACTATACTGGCGAAGCCCTCAGAGCCGGTTTCAAAAAACAGATGGACGACGGAACCATCGATTGGAATGTAGTCAATTTAGACAATCCTGAAAACAAACATTACATTCAGGACTACCAACTATCTTTTAAATCGGTGATAGTCGCCGAGTTCGAGGACGGCAAGCAAACAAGATGGAAGAACCTCGAAATGGTCTGGAGGCTTTATAAGAATAAACCCGAATTCCTGACTTTCGTCCAAGACGAAGTCAAAGCCTATCTGGAAGGAAAGTAGCGCTATATGCCTGAAACTATGCTCCTCGGCGCGGCGACCGCTTTGTGGATTGGCATTATGACATCCATAAGCCCGTGCCCGCTGGCGACGAACATCGCCGCCATCTCATACATATCGAGAGACATAGGGAACTCTCGTCAAGTATTTTTCTCCGGATTGTCTTACACGGCCGGAAGAACTATTATTTATCTGATTATCAGCGTGATTATCGTGGCCGGACTTCTTTCTGCTCCCGGCATATCAATGTTTCTACAGTTATACCTCAACAAGATTGTCGGCCCGATACTGATAATCGTCGGCATGTTTCTGCTGGGACTTGTGTCGCTCCCATCGATGGGAGGCGGCATGAGCGAAAACGCGCAGAAAGCGGCCGCGCGCGGAGGAACTGTCGGAGCCGGGCTCCTCGGAATGCTTTTCGCCCTTTCTTTCTGTCCTATCTCGGCGGCGTTGTTTTTCGGCGCGCTTATTCCTCTAGCCGTTAAGTTCCACTCAAGCGTTATATTTCCTGTGCTTTACGGCATAGGAACAGGTCTCCCAGTGGTTGTTTTCGCAGGAATAATCGCTTTCAGCGCCGGGTCTCTGGGAAAAGCTTTTGACGCTCTCGTAAAGATCGATTTGTGGATGCGCAGGATAGTAGGCGCGGTTTTCATAGGCGCCGGCATATATATGACTCTCAAATACGTTTTTTATTTCTTTGGTTAAAAGAGAGAATCGATATGAGCGAAAAATGCGAATGCGAAGCGAAAAAAGTCATTGTGTTGCCGTGTTCGGGCGGTAGCAATGTCGGGCAACTTTCAAATGCGGCCGCAGTCAAAATGACTCAAGCCGGAGTCGCCTCCATGTTCTGCCTTGCCGGCATCGGAGGGCATGTCAGCGGAATGATCGCTTCCTGCAAAGGCGCTGACGCAATCATCGCGATAGACGGATGCTCTGTGGCCTGCGCTAAAAAAACGCTTGAACATGCCGAGATTCCAATCGCGAAATATATCGTCGTTACCGAACTCGGCATTGAGAAGAATAAAAACTTCGACTTGAATGAAAGCGATATCGCAAAAATTATCGACGCGAGTTCCATGCGAGCATAAAATAATCGTGTGGCAAAACGCGGCGGTCTTTCTTTCGGCGCCGCAAATAGCAAGAATTCGCAATCATACTGAAAGTTCGCGAAGATCGCGTCTATTAGTGTTAAGAGAAAGGGAAATGATTATGAGGAAGAATATGATTGTTTTAGCGAAAACGGCGGCGCTTCTTCTAGCCTTATGCGTTTATATTGCAGGTTCGGCAACGGCGCAGATAATGCCCGGCTCGCCTTTAGGCGACCTTAAAATAAAAGCCGATCCCTCCGGCGAGATACATCTCGGCAAGTTCGGCTCCCCTTATGTTTTATGCTTTTTCATTCCCGGCGATGAAACGACAGCCACTGAGATTAAAGCTCTTCAAAAAATCATATCCGACGACAAAAAACTTTCTAAGTTCAAGATTATTATGGCGACGCGAGGCAAGGACGACAACGAACGAGAACTTGCTCGCTCTTATGTGAAGAAAAACGGTTTTAAAGCAACTCTGGCATACGATCCTGAAACGACAGCCGCCCGAGCGTTCACCTCATTTCAGTTCCCTTCGTTTTATATTGTCGACGCGAAGGGAGAACTGAAAACAATGCGCGTCCCATCAGTCACTAAACCTGTTCGCAGGCTCGGATTCGAAGAGTTTCTCAAGATTGTCGCAGACGGCGGCGACATCCCCATGATAGACCTTGTTCAGGAAACCAGCGCAACCAAAGACCAATTGAATTTGATCGGAAATAAAGCCCCGGATTTCACTCTGACCGACTTGAACGGCAAATCCTACAAGCTCGCGTCTCTGAGAGGGAAAAATGTGATAGCTGTTTTCTGGAACGAGGGTTGTCCGCACTGCCGCGCGGATATCCCGCTTCTTAACGACTATTACATCAAGAACAAAAAGAAATTCAACTTTGAGATTCTTTCAGTGTCTAGAAAAGGAGACGCTGGCAGCGTCAAAAGAACAACGGATTTCATATCCGATAAAAAAATCGCGTTTCCTGTGCTAATGGACAAAGAAGAGCCTGTGTCGAACGATTATAAAATCATGTACATTCCCACCGCTTTTTTCATAAGCGCGGATGGAATCATAGTCGAGCTAATGGTCGGCACTCCTCCCAATTTTGACAAGACTCTCGATTCGATATTCACTGACCCATCAAGGCTAGGCTCGAAATAATAACAGAAATATTTCTGCGAATCATATTTTGCTGTCCGCATGCCGTCTAATCACGAATGCGCTTGGGACAATATGAAGAAAAGAATAATCAAGACACATAGCTCAAAACCGCTCGCGAAAAATGCTTCAGGCGGCCGCAACCGCAGAAAGCGCGTTTTAATCGATGTCGAACTGACAAACGATGATGATTTTGCCGCCAGTTTTTCAGGCAACAATAAATTTTTCGCCAAGATGACAGCAGACGGTCTATTGTTAAAACCCGCGGATCCTCAACCGTCGAAAATATATGTTGAGCCGACAACCTTTTGCAACCTCAAATGCCGCTCCTGTATGAGGAACTCGTGGAGCGAGCAGGAAGGCCGGATGACGCGCGAAACATTCGGAAGGATTATCCGACAGACTAAGAAGAATCCGTCAATCAGGGAAATGGCTTTTTGGGGGTTCGGCGAGCCTTTAACCCATCCCGATATAATCGACATGGTCGGTCAAGCTGGCAAAACCGGGGTGTCGACTGAGATAATTACTAACGCCGCTCTTCTGGACAAGAAAAAATCTTCAGACTTAATCAAAGCGGGACTTGGGAAGCTTGTGGTGTCCATCGACGGCGTTTCACAGGATAAACATGATCACATGCGGCCCGGCGCGAATCTGGCCGCTATTATGGATAATATCTCGAATCTTAACGCGCTTAAGATGTTGCAAGGAAACGAAAACCCTAAGATTGGCATAGAGTTCGTTCTTACACGAAGCAATCTCTCCGAGCTTCCCGGCCTCCCCGACATCGCAAAGAAACTGAGCGCGGATTTTATCATCGTTTCCAATATTCTGCCCTACACGCCCGACATGAAAGACGAGATATTATACGGCATTTCAGCGGGTCGTCCGTTTGCTATGCGGCATTCCTGCGATCTTCCGGACATTTCTCTTCCTGTGATAGACGTGAAAAGAAACACCAGCCCTTCGATTCTGAGCTTTCTTGTAAACGCCGGGGCGACAGCATCCATAGCGCGAAATAATTCTTATTATGAAGCCGACGCTTTGTGCCCATTTGTGATGAAAGGGGCTCTATGTGTGAATTGGAAAGGGGAAGTCAGCCCCTGCCCCGCTCTTATGCACTCCCACACATGCTTCATTAACAGAAGGCAGAAGAACATCCGCTCGTATCATGTGGGCAACATAAATACCGACGACATCGGCAAAATCTGGAATAAGCCCGAATTCGTTGATTTCAGGCGGAAGGTGATAGAATTCGACTTCCCGCCGTGTGTCACGTGCGAATGCGATCTCGCCGAATCAAACGAGGAAGATTGCTTCGACAACGCATTTCCCACCTGCGGGGATTGTCTCTGGGCGCGCGGCGTCGCGCTGTGTCCTTGAGCCTTTTTCATTTTTTTATTAAGTAGTATAATCTGTCTCATGATGAACAAAGCGCATCCTAAATATGATGAGAATTTCCTTGCTTTGAGACCTGAGCCGACGGCGGGCGACGGACAGTATGAGTATTTCACCTGCAGGGACGGAGTTAAGCTTTTCGTGCAATACTGGCTGCCAGAAAAAGGGCCGGTGGAGAGAGTTCTGCTATGCATGCACGGCATGAGCGCCCACGGCTGGTATTACTCGCTCACCGCAGACGCGCTCGTTCCCCACGGTATCGCTGTTTACGTTCCGGACTACCGCAGTCACGGCCTTAGCGACGGCCATCCCGGTCACATGACGGACGGGATAATTCTCGTGGAGGACATCGCCGAGTTGTCCGAGCATATCATGGCGAGGCATCCGGGCGCGCGGCTTTTTGTGCTAGGAGAAAGCCTCGGCGGGGCGGTAAATGTGAATTTCAACATCGATCACCCCGGCAAAGCCGCAGGTATGATCCTGCTTGCGCCGGCCATAAAACCGGCTATGAAATTCTCTCTCCGCGATTTCATCAAAATCCCATTCTACCTTCTCGCTTTCCTTATAAGTCGTTCATGGAGGGTTGTGAAAGTGACTGGGGACGAACATCGCGGGATGCGAAATAAAGATAACATAGTGTACGACCAGAACGACCCGTTGCATTTGAAATATGTGAGCACGGCGTACATGATGGCGGTTAAGAAACTTTTAGACCGCGCGGCGAGAGTGGGAGCTGCGTCGATAAAAACTCCGGCGTTGATTTTTCAGGGCGGTATGGACGTGGCAGTTTCGGCGGCAGCCACAAAGCAGTTTTTTGAAAATCTGGCATCCGAAGATAAAACATTCAAATTCTATCCTGAAGCTTTTCATTGCATGCAGACCGATTCAGGTTGCGCGGACATGAGGGACATCATCAGAGACTGGCTGTTGGCGCGCTGACCGACCGCTGAAAGAGGCATTTATGAACATCGACATGAAATGGACTCCGCATCCTTCTAATCCGTTGATTTCGCCCGTTTGGCCCGAATGGCTTGTGGGCGACCCTGTGGTCCTAACTCCGGAGGAATCCCCGGACGGACGCTGGCACATGTTCCTGAATTCGGTGTTGTTCATATACCGCTATACGAGCGGCGACGGGATAAAGTGGCAGCGCGAACAGAGAGTGTGCCGGGGAATGCGCGCGTGGCTTTTGCCCCGCGAGGACGATTTCATTCTTTATCATGAATCGTTCATAACGCCGTGGCGGTCGGATATCTCGGCGCGCGTGTCGAGAGATCTGGAAAACTGGAGCGCTCCTAGAAAAGTCTTGTCCCCTTCCCTTCCGTGGGAAATGGGCGCGGCGCGAAACATGTCATGCCCATGCGTCGTGAAAGACGGCTCAGTCTATAGGATGTACTACAGTTCTAATTCAGTTTTTCTAAAGGACTTAGGATTCGGCGAACCTAAATATATAGGCGTTGCGGAGGCGGACAATCCGTTCGGGCCGTTCGTGAAAAGGCGCGAGCCTATATTGTCTCCCAATCCCGGCCACGCATTTCGTAACATGGGAGCAGGCGCGATTAAAGTTTATCGAGATGATGAAAACGAAAGATGGATCGGCTTCAACAACGGCATTTTTACGGATGAAAAAAAGCGGTCCCGCTCGGCAATCATGCTGCTCACTTCTAAAGACGGGATATCATGGGAGGAACCCTTCGCAGCCCCCATTATCTCTCCCGACAAAGGCTGGAGAAAGGCGCTGGTTTACCAATTGTGTCTCGCTCCGCGACCGAACGGGGAAATATGGGTTTATTACAACTCGCGAGACGGCTGGCGGTTCGGCTCAGAAAGAATCGGGCTGGAAATCGGCCGTCCGTTATCTTGATATGTCTGGAAGAGTTTCATCCTGTAATCAATCGCTATTCAATTATTGACATGGAATTTAAAAACTCTATAATTAAAACGCCAATGAAAAAGCCGTCGTGGTGGAATTGGCAGACACGCTAGCTTGAGGTGCTAGTGCCTACAAAACGGGCGTGCCGGTTCAAGTCCGGCCGACGGCAAAAAAGCTCCCCCTAAGGGAGCTTTTTTCGTTAGACGACATGCTAAACTGCGATAAAAAACCGATTGGGTTCGCCCCTGTCATCAGTAAATTTCGGATAAAAAAAACCGCCCTGTCGCGGGCGGTTCTCCAAGGGTGTTTATTTCTTGCTAACTCAACTCAATACATATATCGGCATAATCAGGCGATAACTTTAGCAATCTCGGCTTGTCATTGAAAAATAAGTCTTAATCATCTGCATCAGGCGACTCAACACAGGTTAAGAGATCAGCGACTACCCGACAAAACAAGAGCCTTCGGGCGATGAGATGCATCGCCGGGATTGACTTGTCGCGCGCATACTGATAAATTGCTGAAAGTTTTAGCAGTAACAAGGAGATAAAATGAAAAAAACATACGATGTGGCGATAGCCGGGGCCGGAGTGGCAGGTTGCCTTATTGCGCGAAACATTGCTAAAGCCGGATATTCCGTTGCCGTCCTCGAAAAGTGCAAACGCGAAGCGATGGGCCATGACTGGTGGGACACTGTCGAAGCGCGCGTCTTCGAGGAAACCGAAGTTCCCCCGCCGCCGCCGGACGAGATAAAAGGCGCGTTCAACTTTCTTCTATACTCGCCTTTGTCCTGTGTGAACATCAGCGCAAATATGCCGCCGACGCATCTCAACCTCGACCGCAAGAGCCTCGCGAAAAGAATGATCGACCTCGCCGAGGAAGCCGGAGCGGACCTCTTTTTCAACACAACCGTTCTCGGCCCACTGATGGAGGAAGAGATGGTCGCAGGCGTCAGATATTCGCGCGGTGAAGAACGCGGCGAGATTGCGGCAAAAATCTCTGTCGACGCTTCGGGCATGGACGGGATTTTACGATCAGCGGTTCCTGAGAAGTTCGGTTTTGCAAATAAACTGAGGAAGGACGAAACGATCCTTGCGTATCGCGAGATTAGGGAAGACCTCACGAACGGCAAAGGAAAGTCCATTCTCGTGCTCGGCAAATACGACGGCGTGCAATGGGTGAGCCGCGACACTCCCGGCCTTGTGGACATCAACGTGTGCATCCTTGCTTCGTATCCCGGCGGAGATCCTCGCAAGATACTTAATGAGATAATCGAACAGGAAGGCGGAATCGGGGACAAAGTGGTGCGCGGCGGCAAGGGGGGACGCATCCCGCTGAGGAATTCTTTCGACTCGTTTGTCGCTCCCGGACTCGTAATAGTCGGCGACGCCGCCAGCATGCCGAACCCCCTTAACGGCTCCGGGATATCATCTTCCATGCGCGCGGCCAAATTCGCATCAGCCGCCATGACAACCGCCTTGAAAGCGGGCAAAAACGACGTCGCGTCTCTATGGCAATATAACGTCGATTACAAGTTGAATCAGGACTGCAAATACATCAATCTCTATGTTTTACAGAAATACATTTTCGCCGAAGAAAGGATATATTTGGACAAAATAATGAAGAGCGGCGCGTTTGAGATCGACTGGGACATGGAGAACAAGCTAGCGCCGAAGGACAACCTGAAAAAACTTCCGGGATTCCTTAAACTCATCCGCTATCCGCGTTTTTTTCTCCGGCTCCTGAAGACGCTTTACCTGTCTGACGCAGCCGGCCGCCACGTGAAAAAATATCCCAAACAGTTCGATGCGGATGAATTCGAAAAATGGCGCGCAGGCCTCGAATCCATATTGAGGAAAATTCCGTTCAATCAGAAATAGCTTGTTCGGTATCCCTTGAAAGTAACTGCATGAAGCGATGAAAAGCTCGCAAAGATAACAAGTTCGATATATAATTTTTGTCAAAAGCAGTTATGAAGTGTAATTTTGAGCCGATGAAAATCATTGCAATGAAAAATGCAAGGAGATGAATTATGAAAAAGAGAATTGCGAACGCGATGGCGATTATGGCCGCCTTGTCGGTTCTGTGCCTCGGTCAAGCTCCCAAAGCGGCAGACGCGCTTAAAGAAAAGACTATAAAAACTCTGGACAGCGTGAATTTCGATGGGGCAACAATCAGTTATTCATACACTGTGGAAAGCAAATGCCCGGCGAACTCCCATAGCAGCTTTGTCGAGCTTTCGCCCATCACAAAAGACAAATATGTGACAGGATTCAAGATTGAAGTGATTGACGCCGCGTACGAGGGAAAATGCTCGGCGGCGGTCGGCCCTGTGTACGTTTCCGGAAAAGAGAATCTGGCGATTATTATCGAGAGGGAATCGAACAAACAAAAAGGAAAAGGTCTTAAGATCGCCCCCGAATATACTATACAGCTTCTTCCTGTGAAACCGTCAAAGGATGGAGCGGCAAAAGCGCCGGCAAGCGTTTCTGCTCCCGTCGCGGCTGTACAGCCTAAACCGGCCATCCCTGAAAAGGTGATGGTCAACGTCGTGGAATATACAGCGGGGTGGAGATGCGAACTGTGGAAGAGAGACGGAGCGCGCAAAGACGGCTTCGTCGGCACGGGTTCGACATTGGATGAGGCAAGGAACAACGCCGCCACAAGTTGTATGTCAACGAACAACCCCTATTGCCATGATTATTCAAAGAATCCGGCCCACACTACCTGCGACGTTCAGATAAATGAGAAAACAAAGCTTGTTGAATACGACTCCGACAAACTGCCCGCCGGCGCCGCGATATCTTCTTGGAGTTGCAATCTTATGAAAAACGACGGCTCCTCGCGCGACGGTTTCATAGGCGAAGGAACAACAGAGCAAGAAGCGCGTACCCGAGCCGCCGGTCTGTGCAAGTCCACAAACAATCCGCTTTGCGATCAGTATTCTCAGAACGACAACCACACCAGTTGCGCCCCCGCATATCTCTATTCTGGACCGAAACCCGCGACTCAATGGACATGCACCCTTTGGAAACGGGACGGCGCTCGCAACGACGGTTTCACCGGCACAGGCTCAACTGAAAAAGAAGCAAGGAACAACACAGTTCCCGGTTGCCAGCGCACGAATCATCCCAAGTGTTATGACTTTTCGGTCGACCCGGCTCATACCGCATGTTCTGTAGACCTTGTCTACCCGCGTTGATACCTAGCTAAGGTTAATTAAAAAACACAAAGAAGTTATTCTCTTTTACGGCCAGTCGCGCATCTGCAGGCTGTTGGATAATTAGACCTCGAAAAACCTTTCAACCCGGTTTCTTCTATGGAGCCGACAGAATAGGATTTATACGAAGTATTACCCGAATCCTTCATTAGGATTCTATAGCGATTGTTCAGAGCAGGTGAAACGCAGAACGCAATACGCATTTTTGAAGTAGGGGCGGGGTTGCCCCGCCCCGAATTGTCGCAGTCATTGTGGGCGCGGAAACCGCGCCCCTACAGAAAAACAAGGATGGCAACCGAAACTCGTTCCCGATTACCACTGAAACTCAGTTAGTCCAGCCAGCAAATTTGTTTATTTGTTTTAAGGAATATTTAGCGCACGAAGCGTAATTTTGGAGTGCGTTTTTCACTGGCTGAGTATTCGTGTAATCAGGAACTCGTTTGAGGGTGAGTAGCATTACTCCGCTATGAAAATCGCCCCGGTTCATCGGCTCTATCGGCGAATCTGGAATTAAATGGTTGTACCCATAGCTCCGGGCGGCGACCGCAACTCTTCGTGGGTGTGCAACGGGTAAAACCGATTAAGAATTGGCATATTGCTCTAATAGGCGGCGACAAAGAAAAAAGCGGGCCTTGCGGCCCGCTTTTTATTGTCTTAACGGTTAGTCTATTATTATTCGAAATCGCCGCCGAAAATCTCCCGCGCTTTCAATGCTGTGGATTCTCCTCCGGGAGTCTTGTCGGTGGGCTTCAACACAATCTCAATGCGCCTGTTCTTCTCGCGGCCCTGCTGAGTCTCATTTGAGAAAGCGGGCCTTTTATCAGCGTATCCTGCGGCCTGCAATAAAGCCGGGTCTATCCCATGTTTTTCTATGAGATACCTGACCACCGAAGACGCGCGGCCTGAAGACAGCTCCCAGTTCGAAGGATATACCGCAGTGCTTATCGGCATAGGATCGGTGTGCCCTTCGACAACGACCGCCAAGTGATTGTCTTTAATAAACTGCGCTATTTTGTCAAGAGAAGGCCTGAACTGCTCTTTTACAGAGGCGGAACCTGAATCGAAGAGAGCTTGGCTGCCGACGGTAACCCGCACCTCTTTGCCCTGTTTCAATACGTCCAGATAGCCTTTGCCCATATCCTGCATTTTTTCAACTTCTTTGCGAAGCCTTTTTTCAAGGTCTTCCAACTGTTTTTCGGGGCCGAAGAAATCTTTCGTGCCTCTTTCCTTCGGGACAAGAAGAACTTCGTCCGGCCGCAGAACCGATATCGAGCTTGGAAAAACGCCGAGCGACTGCCTGAAGGACGAGATGGCGTTCCGTATTCTAGCTTCGGTGTCGTATTTGCCTGCGTTGAAAAGGAATATGAAGAAGCACATCATGAGCGTTGTCATGTCGCCATATGTCAACATGTACGCCGGCGTGCCCCGAGGTGGCTCTTCGGGCTTCTTTCCAGTGCGAACTTTTCCCATCGCTTAAGCCGCCCTTCTTTCTCCCGCAGCCTCTGCCGCTTCAAGCTCTCGGCGCAGCTTCGGAGCCAAGAAGCTCATCAGTTTCTGTCGCACTATTCGCGGGTTATTGCCTTCCTGAATGCAGATAATGCCCTGAATCATAACCTGTTTCAGAGTCATCTCCTCTAAGCTTCTAACTTTGAGTTTTCCTGATATCGGCAGACAGATGAAGTTTGCGAATACCGAGCCGTATAGAGTGGTGACGAGCGCGACGGCCATCATGGGGCCGATGAGAGCTACGTCGCCGCCTAATTTGTCGAGCATGGCTATAAGTCCTATGAGCGTCCCGATCATTCCGAACGCAGGAGCGTAGTATGACATAGCCTCGTACAGCCCGACGCCAACTTTGTGTCTTTCTTCGAGATATTCAAGCTCGATTTCCATGATTTCGCGGACAAGTTCGGGATCCGTGCCGTCGATAACAAGCTGGATGCCTTTTTTGAGGAAATCGTTTTCCTGCATCTCCACATCGGACTCAAGAGAGAGAAGACCTTCGCGTCTCGCTTTTTCGGCAAGGCTGACAAGAATCTCTATCGCCTGCGTCGGGGTCTCGCTTGTTGTCGTGAAAATGTTTTTTGTTATAGGGATGATGCTCAAAACCTGAGGAAGCGGATAGTGGATCAGCGTCGATGCCACAGTCCCTCCGAGGGTAATGAAAATGGAGGGCCCGTTGATAAACAGCCGGAACAACGCTTCAGGGCTGTAGTTGACCGTCATAAACGCGCCGAATCCAATACAGAACATACCGAATAGCACTCCGGCCAGCGACGCAATATCCATCTATATTTCCTCCAACGCTTTCGATTGTTTTATCATACGACCCGAAATTGTATCAAGTGATTCTTTTTTTTGCAACCCGCAATAATTCTATTCGGGCATCTCTCGCTGCTCGGACACTATTTCTCCCTGCATTTCAAGATATCGCGAGGTTTTAGGCTTGATTTCAAGCGCTTTCTCTATGCTCATCTCCGCCATCAGATACTGTTCTCTCGCTCCGGGGAAATCCATGAGCTCCTTCTTCTGCCGTGCCAAGCTCTGATGAATCGCCGCCTTGTTCGCGAAAGCTTCGTGAAACTGCGGGTCAAGTTCCACCGCTTTGTCGAGATGCTCAAGCGCTTTTTCCACTTTGCCTGTTTTTGCGTAGCTTACCCCAAGCTTGCCGTGAGCTATGGCGTTGTCAGGCCGCATCTCCACCAGTTCTTCAAACATGGGTGTGGCCGTCGCGAATTCGCTCGCAAAATAATACAGATCAGCCTGCTCCATTTTGTGATTAAACTCAAAGGATTTCGGCTTTAAAAAGTAATTTAATGGTCCTCCCTTGTGCAGAAAAAACACCCACACAAGTAAAAGAGCCACCACAAGAACCACCACAGATGACAACGTCGTCATTACAACGCTTCTGACTTTGCCTCTTTTTTTCATATCGGTTCTCGACTACAGCCTTCCCTTGTTTTCCTTCGATATGCTTTATTGATTGGTCATTTTAGAATAAAGATAATAATATTGCAACATACAATATTTATTTTCCTCTGTTGTGACATTCCTCACTCGCGGCAAAAAAACAGGTTCAGCCAAAAATCCATGTCAAATTCTATGTCGAAGAGCGAAAATCCATATCACTCATAAATCAAAACCTACATGATTTTGCCTATTTGGCTGATAGACACTCTAAAAAGCACTGATAATTCTTTGGTTGCCACATAATACTATATAGATATTGTTTAGAAGCCGGAAGCCAAGATTCTTGCTATCGCCAATGAAGTCGGCGCGATTTCATAGGATTTGCGTTTGACAATGTTCTTTAGTTCCGATTCGCGCACAGTCACCACTTCCGAATACCCGCCTGACGACGCTTCGATGAATGAACTGCTGAATCTTTCGCTCCATTCGATATCTATGGCGGCGCAGATGTCGTATACCCCGCCGCCTGTGTCATGCACGAGCGCGAAAGGCTCGATATCCTTGATCTCCGCAGCCGAGATGCCGGATTCATCCTCAAAACCGCGACTAATCTGATGCGCAAAATCCACGTTTCCATCTTCTCCAGCCGAGCCGCAGTCAATCCCGGTTGAAGGGAAGAATTCAAGACAATTCTTATAGAAGCCGACCTTTTTCGAGCGGCGCGCCATTACATAAGAACAGCCTTTTCCGTCCTGAATTCTGACAACGCCGCTTACAGCCAAAGGAGCGAGCGCGGCCCCTATGTCAATCGCGGACATGCCGACGTAATAGTATTTATATTCGGCTTTCAGACAATTTATTCTTGTCCTGTGCGGCCCTTTTTCAATTGATTTGACCGCAAGGATAACGCCATTTGTAAGCGATGGATTCTTCCGAACGGCTCGAGTCCATTGCTCGGCAACAGAAGCCTCTTTTTGAGGATCAGGAAGCGCGAAATCGCCCGCCACAACTACTTCATAGTCCTTATGCCTGCTTAAAATTTCCCATTTCTCGCCCATAATGCTGTTTCCCCCATGCAATCCGCCCCGCCATCGTAACAGCGGCAACGCGCTATGTCAAACGGCCATCCTTTCAAAAACAAGGTTCTGTTGAGCCGCCATCGTTTTCGTAGTAGAATAAGAATGTGTCATTTCATTCAGTATTTTTGGCGGTTTGCATGAAGGACAAGAAAAATTCAAAAAAATGGGTCGAGCAATTCGACATGAAGGAAGTCGAACAAGCGGCCGCTGATTGGAATATGCCGGAGATAAGAGAGCCTGATTTCTCCAGCGTTAAGAAAAAGATATTTCATCCTTTGAAAGTAATACTTTTCGCCATCATCGCAGCCGGATTCTGGGTGGGACTGTACTGGCTGGCCGGCGCTTTCAGAAACTAACTCAGATTACACTATTGAGATTTCAAGACGCTCAAAATACAAACCGTTAAGTCCAGTATCATTCTGAAATGGGTGATAGTGGAGTCGAACCACCGACCTCATCCTTATCAGGGATGCGCTCTAACCAACTGAGCTAATCACCCTAGGGCAAAGATAGTGTAGCAACGAGGCTAATTGATGTCAAGACGGATAAACCGTCGTTTTCCGACGCGCAGAGCGGCTCCGGGCGCGATTTTCACGACCGCCATTTCATCGTCGAGAATCTCTCCGTCGATAGTGACCGCTTTCTGTCTGATCATCCGCCGGGCGTCAGCTTTTGTGGCCACCAACCCCGACGCGAAAACAAGTTCCACCGCAGGCATTTCCTCGCACGGCAACTTGCAGGTTTCCATGTCGCTGGGAAGTTCTTTTCTGGCAAAAACCCTGTCGAATTCCGCTTCGGCTTCGTCTGCTGCTGCTGCGCTGTGGAAGAATGACACAATCTCCCGCGCCAGCCTGACTTTGAATTTGCGGGGATTCTCGCTTCCCCACCAGATTTCCATCGCTGCTCCGTTTATCTCCTCTTCGGAGATATCGGTCAGGAGCAGCATATAGCGCGCTATCAGCGTGTCCGGTATCGACATAAGTTTGCCGAACATATCGTTGGGCGGGTCTGTGACTCCGACATAGTTGCCGAGGCTTTTGCTCATTTTCTGAACGCCGTCAAGCCCTTCGATGATAGGCATGGTCAGAGCCACTTGAGGGGTCTGTCCGGCGTCTTTCTGAAGCTCGCGCCCGACCAAAATGTTGAACAACTGGTCGGAGCCGCCGAGTTCGACATGGGAGCCTAGGGCAACTGAATCATGGCCCTGAAACAACGGGTAGAGAAACTCGTGAATCCTAATGGGAATATTCTCCCGGAATCGTTTGCTGAAATCGTCCCGTTCGAGCATCCTTGCGACAGTGTGAGAGGCGCAAAGTTTCACAATGTCGTGCGGCGTCATTGCGCCTAGCCAGTCATTGTTAAACACAACCTCGGTTTTTTCAGGCATCAGAACCTTGAACACTTGTTCTTTATATGTGGCGGCGTTGGCGCGCACCTGTTCTTCCGTTAAAGGCGGACGGGTCGCCGATTTGCCGCTGGGGTCTCCTATGCGCGCCGTAAAATCTCCTATTAAAAACTGAACTGTGTGCCCCAATTGTTGAAACTGTCTCAATTTCCTAAGTATAACGACATGGCCTAGATGGATATCCGGCGCGGAAGGGTCGCAACCGAACTTGACTTTGAGAGGAGCGTTTGTTTGCGCGCTCTTTTCCAGAACCGCTTTGAGGTCGTCCTCGGTCACGATGTCTTTGGCGCCCCGCTTGATAATTTCCATCTGGCTGTTTATATCCACTTGCCCGTCCTCGCAGTCGCTATTCATAGTGAGATAATATAAAACAGAGATGATTCCGGCGCAAGCTTGCCCGAAGCGACGAAACACGGCAACCGGCAGAACAGTTCGCGCCGCCCGGCCTGCCCGCAACTCGCGGGATTCAAGACACGCGCTTTCAGAACGTCAGTTTTTCGAAGAAGATCGTTCTCTCTATCCGGCGTTCGGCGGTAAACCTTTCCCGCGCGTCTAGGTTCAGATTCAGGGCCGCGCGATAGATTTTCTCCGCCTCGTCGTATCTGCGCGCGTCGGTCAATTTATCGCCAAGATTTATCAGCGTTTTCAATTTGAGCGCGTCGTAGCCGGGAGTGTTATCAGCAAAACGCAAAGTCGTCCTTTTTAGGTTCTTCAGAAACTCATCCTCCGAAGCGAAGTCTTTCGCTTTCATGCTAAGCGCGAGTTGACTGTATAAAGATATGAAATCAGGCTCGGCTTCAATTGCGCGGCGAACGGCTCCGGGTTCGAAATCAATGCCTGTTATCATAGCCGGCAAAAGAGCCTCCCTCGCTGCGGGACGGCTCATCGCTTCAATGAGAATCGAGACGTGTCCGGGTTTGGCATAACCGAAAGACTCGCGTTGCTGAAGAGCGGCAGTAGCCGCGTCAAACCTTCCTGTTGCGGCATGAGCCGCCGCTAGCGCGGCCATCGCGCTGTCTTTCGCCTCATTGGTGGCTTTTTCCGACGCAACGGCGCGCGAAGCTGATTCAGCCGCTTCGGCATATTTTCCAGCTTTCAACAAAGCTCTTGCTCTCTTTACCAACCAGTCGGCATTCCCGTCCTTAGTGTACATCTCTTCGCAAAGTCCTGCTGATTTCAGGTTCTCGCCGTCTTCCATCAAAGAAGCGACCGCCGCCCACGGCTCTTCCGTTCCGGGCAACGGACCTATGCGCGGGCATCTCTTTTTGTAGAAGGCGGGGAATTTTTCGTCGTCATACCTCATCTGCGCGAGGCGCAACGCATAAGCAGAAACATCCACCCCGCTCAGCCATTCTATCCACTCGTCATTCAGTTCAGAGATTGTTTTCCCATACACTTTTTCGGGTTTGGGAGAAGCATAATATTCCGTGTATTTCTCCTGCCCGTACTTATAGATAAGAAAACCTGTGAAAGCTCCCGCCATTTCATAGGATTTCCACATGCTTGACGAGCCGAAACCGGCGGTGCTCATAGTTTTCGAGGCGGGGGCGATGGCCCCTGCTTTCACAGCGGCGGCGAAATTCTCCTGAAATTCCGGGCCTCTGAAAAAATCCTGCTCAACCGCTTCCGCAATGCCTTCGACAACGCCCATGTTGTAAGGAGTCCCGAAAACGCCTTTGCCGTAAGCCGACATCAGAGCGTGAGTCAGCTCGTGCTTGAACACCGAATCGTCCACCCTGTCTTCTGTCATGTGAGCTTCGACGCGCCACGGGGCTGAAAACAAATAGTCCGCCGCTCCGGTGAGGCGAAGCTTCTGATCGTTGTCGGCATAGAGCATAACGCGCGCGCGTCGCGATTCAGGCATCGGCACGGCTTCGTTGATTTCGTGGATGTACCATTCCGCAAACCTCGCGGCTCTTTCCGCGCGTCCCTTCGTCAACGAATGAGGGTCATAAAATATCACCGCGTTGGGAGTCTCGACTTTAGCCGACATTACAGACGAAACGAATCTTTTGTTCGATCCCGCGCCTGTCTGATCGGGGAAGAATATGAAACAGAACAGAAAAACGGCGGCGGCGGACAGCATTGCGCGGCGGGAAAAATAAAAATCCGATTCCAACCGGGATGAGTGAGCCTGCGGATTTGCCGCCGCCGCTGCGCCTATGAAAAACAGGGATGTGAAAACCACCAGCAGACGGGACGGAATGAATCCCGGCGGGGGTATCAATGCGAGACCGTAAAACCCGGCGTCCGTGAAAAGGCCCACCGTCAGGTTCGGCATTGTCCATCTGGAACCGTCCATGAAAACAGCGAAAGAGTGAGCGCAAGTTAAAAGAAAGTATAGGAGGACTAAAGCTCCGGCGGCGATTTTTCCGCGACACGCCCGCCCGGCGGCAATCCCGACAGCGGCATAATGCAACGCGGTTGGTATGGTTATCCAGAAAAAAAGATACGCGCCTGCAGCAAGATTGCATTTCTGAACGACTATCGTGCTGTACGCGGATATGGCGTAAACAATCGCAAGAACCGCCAAACCCGCAAAAACCGCCTGAGAATATTTCACGTTCGCCAGATGCCAAGTTGAATTGCGAGGGCTGATGCCGGGATCGCGAGTATCCGCGCCCGCCACGATGCCCAATGCTCCGCAAGCGACCGCCAGAAACAGGGCGGAGACCGCCGCCAACTCATAGCCCGCCACATTCAAGAGCGGTATCCGGGTCGAGCACGCCGCGAGAGCAGCCCCTGCAATCGCAAAAAACAGCGCGGTCATTTTAAATCCGCGACTGGCCTTGAAATGATTCATATTTTCCTCCGCAATACGCTCATGCAAACTGCTAGTAATGTAACACATATTGAGGCGAGCAAGAAATACTTCCAAGGTTGAGCGGGCCGCTCCGGGCGCCGCGTCTTGAGGACGACATGCAAATAATATACAATCGAAAATGATATGAAGAAAGAATATAAACCGATACTTTCCACTTTCGAGAGGATGGCTGACGCATACTCGAGAAGTTCAGGCATGGAGGAAGTGAACCGGCGCTCGCTGGCTCCGATACCGAAGGAGTGGGAGGGACGTATACTCGACGTAGGGGCCGGAGCCGGAGCTTTCATAGAGAAATATGTCGATCCGGCAAAACATGAAATTTATACGGTGGATTTTTCAATGGGAATGATTCGCCAGACAGCGGCGCGGCTGGGGGAAATGGTCGGATCGTGCGTTTTCCCGACAAGAGCGCTCGCGCAGGCTCTTCCGTTTCCAAGAGACGCGTTTGACGCCGCGCTATGCGTGAACACTCTGCACAACATGCCTTCGCGGGAAGACATTAGACTAGCAGTGTCGGAAATGGCCAGAGTGATACGGCCCCGCGGAGCTTTGCTTCTGGAGTTCAGAAACAGCGAAAACCCGGCTAGAAAAAGGATTTCCGAGATGTACGACACGCCGGAACTGCCTCAGAAATCGTTCACATTCGAGGAAGTCTCAAAAATGCTCGGACAGATAGGTTTGGAGACGGTTTCAAGAATTCCTATATGGGGGGACTACGTTCCGAGCGGACCATGGGAAGACGCGATAGAAAGACTCAAAACCCCGTTTCGGAAAATGCCGCCGGAACGCGCTCCGAGGTTTGCCGCGATAGCAATAAAACCGCCCGGATTCAGATCGTCGCTCTTAGACGCATTTAATAATGACGCCGCTGAATGAATCCCACAATTCTTTAAAGACGTATTTGTCGGACGTTATTGTTTGATGTCTTCTTGTGACGCGGAATCCGATTCGCTTTCGAGAGCCTTCTGTTCAATAGGCGAGGAAAGAGGAACTCGCGGCGATGTCTGCTCCAGATAGTATTCGCCCATGATTTTCAGAGCTGCCACCACAGGAACCGACAGGACCATGCCGCCGACGCCGGCGAGATTGCTTCCTGCCAGAAGCGCGAGTATGACAACCAAAGGATGCAGTCCAGTGTCTTTGCCGACGATTCTCGGAACGAAGAAAGCGTTTTCCAACACCTGAACAGTTATTGATATCAAACCGACGACAAGAAATTGGTCGGATATGTACCCTACCACCAGAGCGGGGATCACGCCGACAATCGGCCCTACATAAGGCACAAACTCGCATACTCCGGAAAAAATACCCAGCACGACCGCATACGGAACCCTGAACACAAGGAGCAACGCTATCATTCCGACCCCGACGACCAAACACAATTTCAATCTGCTCCTTATAAAACCGCCGAAAGCAATATCGATCTTGGAGATAACTCCGTCAATGCCAGCTCTTTTTTCAGGACTAAACAGTTCCACAAACCTCTTCCTGAAATCCGGCGCGTCCTTCAACAAATAAAAAATGGCGAGGGGAATAATAATCACGGCATAAAGCTTCGATATAGAAGCGATTATCCACTTGAGACTCGACTGCATCATGTTGAGGCTGTACTCTTCAAAACCGTTCCAAGCCTTCCCCGGCATGTCTTTAAGTTCGTCAGGCAGTTTGGACGCCTGTATTAAATCATTAAATCTCTGCAGACTGACTTGAGCTTCGCTGATAAATCTGGGGAACTCATCAACGAACTGATTTACTTGCGCCGCAAGCGAAGGCATAAGGAACAGAATAGAAAGCGCGGTCGCGAAGCAAACTATCGAGAAAATTATAAGTATTGAAATAGACCTCGGAACGCCCTTTTTCTCAATAAGATTCACAGGGCCGCCCAACAAATATGCTAATCCCGCGGCAACGATGAAATATCCCCAGACAACCATCGTCTTATAAAACATCCATCCGACGCCAACCGCGACCGCAATTATAATCGCGACCGCCATAGGGGATCTTGTCTTCATCAAGTCGCCGAACTGTTTCATTTCAACGCCTTCCTACTTTGAGCCGCAGAATCCGCCATGCTTATCCCACAGCCATGTTGAAGATATTATCATTAATCGAGATAGAAAATCATAGACGCGGCACAGAATATTGTTGATTAAACCGGTTCATGCCAAGATGTGTAAATGCGCCAATTATGCTATTCATTCAGTCTTGCCTATTCAAATTCGCGATAGTGAAACTCATCCTTTGCGCCGCGTGTAAAAACGGAAGGAGTGGGAATCGAACCCACCTCGACCATGCATCCATGACCGACAACGGTTTTGAAGACCGCGGGCGCCACCAGACACCATTCGCTTCCAATCGCTTCTTCGTATTTCATAACGTCTTTCGCAAAGGCTGTCAACGCGGCGCGGATATCGGTTCTGCCGCCGGACTCATAGGCAGAGATATCAATTCGATTGGTTTTATTTATTGCACTCTACTATCAAAGCAGCGCACTTGGGAATCCATAAAAGGTCGAATCTCACTTCGGTTTTAACTATGTCGAACACCTGTGAAACAAGCGCCTCGGTCTCCTTCGGAGTTCTCACATTGCGCCCCCTGTCTCTTGAAGCGATGAAATGGCCGATTCTCGACTGGCCTTCCGCGAAACAGGGGTCGCATGTCACCAGCTTCCCGCCCGGCTTTAAAACTCCGCGCGCAAGCTCGCACAGTTTGACGACCTCGTCGTCATTCAAATGATGCAGCACCCCGTAGGCCATAGCCACATCGAAATCGGGCAGGTCTTCTATGTTTTCGGAAACGTCAAGGCACATAAAGACGCCTCTGTCGCCCCAACGATTTTTCGCGTCTCTTATATAGTCGGGATTGGAATCAAAACCGTAATAATGCGCTCCGTTGGCGTACTCCAGAGCCTGAGCAGGGCCGCACCCTATGTCCAGTAAGTAATCGCCCGGAGCGGCTTTTGCGTATTTCTCTACGATTTCTTTCCTTGCCTTCTTCACTCCCATGAAACTTGTGAAGACGGAATAAACCAAAGGATTTTTCAATATCGCTTTTATCCCTGATTCAGTTTGAGCCATATTGGTTGCCTCGTTTATGCTTGAATGATAACGGCCTGAAAACATTCCGCGTTTTTTAACACTAAGACGAAAGCCTTGGGACGACGGAACCGCCCCTTAAAGCGCAGAGTAAATCCTTTGTAACGCCTCGGCGTGCCGTTCGGCCGAGAAAAAGTTTTCCGCGCGCTCCGCGCCCGCCTGCCCCATAGATTCTCGAAGCAAAGAATCTTCGGCAAGCCTGCCTATTGCTGAAGCCAACGACAGCGAATCTCGGGGAGGGATCAGCAGCCCTGTTTCACCGTCAACCACGATTTCGGGAACTCCTCCCGCGTTTGTGGCCACCACAGGTTTGCAGCATGCCATAGCCTCTATGAGAACCCGCCCGAAGTGCTCTCTCAAACTTGACAGAACCAATATGTCCAAAGCGTTCATCACTTCAGGCATGTCGGAGCGTTGTCCGGCAAAAACGATTCTTTTTCCAGCCGGGCTTGATGAGGCCTGCTTCTCCAGTTCGGAGCGAAGAGGCCCGTCCCCGACAATTACGAATTTGATATTTGCTTTATCCGCGAGATTAGCCGCGGCATCGATGAAATATTGATGTCCTTTGAATTCGTGCAACCAACCTACGACTCCGGCGAGTATGTCGCCCTCCCCCGCCCCTAACGAAGCTCTGACATCTCTGTTCAAAGGCATCCTCTTGAATTTCGTCGTGTCAACAGGATTATGGACAACAGAGACTTTTACGTCTGCGCCCATGAGTCCGGAAAATCTTTCGGCAGTTGCTTTTGAATTTGCGATGACGCGGGGATAGAGACGCAGAAGCATCCTGTCCAGAAGTCCGTCTGAATCAATGATACGAACGTGTAGTATGGCAGGAATACGGGAGATTTGGGCGGCGACTCCAGCGCAGAGCGCCCTTCTCGCGGTGGCGTTCACATGAACGATGTCGGCTTTTTCTGCTTTGAAGATCGCGCTGAATCCGCCCACGGCGGATGCCAGCCTATAAGGGGCGGCCGGGTGTTTCAAAGATTCGACGCCAACGATTCTCACGGGAATATCCAGTTCTGAGGCGGACTTTTCCATCCCGCCCCGCTCAGGCAGAATAAGAACTGGTTCGAAGAGTGTCCGGTCGATTTTTTCCAGTAGATTAAGCAAGCTGATCTCGCCGCCGCCACGGATATCGCCGAAATTCGACACATAAATTATTTTTTTTCTTGCAGTCGCTCTCAAAGGATCTCCACCGCCGTCCGGTTTATCATATTATTTGTCACAGACGACCCGATGTCAAAGAGATAGCGGGATGCCTGAAACGGTTGCAAAACATATATTTGAAATATATACTACTCGCAAGCAATGTCTAATCTGATAGTTTTGCTGAGCTTGAAAGGAGAATTCCAATGGATCTGAAGCTGGAAGTTAAGAGAGAGAAGGATTACTCATACGTCACAGTCAATGGCGAAATCGACCTTTACAACGCTCACAAACTGAAAGAAAAGATAGGTCAGACGATGGACGGGATGGATTCGCCGAACATGGTTCTCGACCTGAAGGATGTCGATTACATCGACAGCACCGGGCTTGGAATCCTGATAGGAATCAAGCGAAGAGTGTCTGAAAACAAGGGAGAACTGGCGCTAGTGCTCCGCTCCGACCGGATTCACAAACTCTTCGAGATAACCGGGCTGATAAATATTTTTGCAATCGCGCGGTCCAGCGAGGAAGCGATAGCGCGGCTTTCCAAATGAGGGGGAGAAGATGAATATCGACACGAAAGCTCATTCGCTTGTCGAGCTGAGAATACCCAGAAGGCCGGAGTACCTGCGGGTTGTGAGGTTGCTTGTGTCCGGATATGTGTCGCGTTTCCCGGCTCCGGTAGACATGGTGGAGGACATAAAGGTGGCCGTGTCGGAAGCGTGCAACTGCTCGATGAGAGGCGCGGACCCGACATGCGCGGAAGGCAGGCTTGACATATCGTGCTCCGTCGAAGACGACAGATTGTGTTTCGAAATAAGGGATGAGAATGCGACGTCCGCGCCGGACTCCAGCTCTGACGAAGCCAGTCTGGGACTGCTTCTCATAAGAACGCTGATGGAAGATGTGGAAGTCCGCGCTGAAAAAGGCGGCGGAGTAGTTATTTCAATGAAAAAAACCATTATATCGGTCTGAGGCATATCAGTTTGACCCCCGACAGCCAAACACCCGAAAAATCCAAGGCGTTGCTCGATATGTTCCGGGAGCTTCGAGCGGGCGGAGATTCGTCTTTGCGCGACAGGATAATCGAGCAGCATATCAACATGCCCAAGTTTTTTGCGAACAGATTCGGCAAGCATGAGCAACAGGAAGACCTTGTTCAAGTGGCAAATCTCGGACTTATCAACGCGGTCGACAGGTTCGACCCCGACCGGGGAGTCGAATTCAACACTTTTGCGACGATAACGATTTTAGGCGAAATCAAGAGATACTTCAGAGACAAAACATGGAGCCTGAAGGTTCCCCGCCGAATAAAAGACCTGAATATTGCGGTCAATCAGACAATTGAGCGTTTGAGCCAGCAACTCGACCACCAGCCGACTTATGAAGAAGTCGCCGCTGAAATCGGTTGCTCGGTTGAAGACGTAATCGAGTCCCGCGAGGCAGTGATGTCGTACCGGATGGTGTCGCTGGACAAAGAAGTCGACGGCGACGGCGGCGAGGGCGGCTCGCCTCTTATAGAGATGATAGGCGGGATAGACAAGAAGATAGACCAGTTGAGCGACCGACTGTCGCTCCAAACCGGATTGAAACAATTGAAAGACGATGAGAAATTTGTTATCTTTAACCGGTATTTTGAGAACCTGTCGCAGGCGGAAATCTCAAAGATGATGAACGTCTCGCAGATGCAGGTCTCCCGGCTTCAATCGGCCGCGCTCGAAAAGTTGAAAAAGCTTCTCGGAAATTAGCGGCAGAAATAAACGATGAATCGCTACTCCGCCGGATGAATACTGAAGGCGGTTTTTTTGTGAGAGCGCGAACGCGGGCCTGCCGCGGACGCCCGGTTATGAAAACAATCTTTTACGCTTCGAGGTGCGCCAAGGATGAAATCGACAGACATCAGGGAAAAATATCTTTCTTTTTTCGAGGAAAAGGGTCATCTGCGGCATCCCAGTTCGTCGCTCGTTCCCGAAGACCCCACGCTTCTTACGACTTCCGCCGGGATGGTTCAGTTTAAGCCGTATTTCCTCGGCCTGAAAACTCCTCCCCGGACTAGGTTGACGACATCCCAGAAATGCCTGCGCGCAAAAGACCTCGACGAGGTGGGTAGAACCCCGCGGCATCACACGTTCTTTGAAATGCTCGGCAATTTCTCATTCGGAGACTACTTCAAGCGCGAGGCTATAACATGGGCGTGGGAGCTTCTGACGGAGGTTTTCGGGATACAGAAAGAGAAATTGAAGATTTCCGCGTACCACGAAGACGAAGAGGCGGCGGGAATCTGGCTTGACGAAATCGGCATTGCCAAAGAGCGCTTCTACAGGTTCGGAGAAGCTGACAATTACTGGCCTGCCAGCGCTCCCTCGCTCGGCCCCAACGGCCCCTGCGGCCCCTGCTCGGAAATATTCTACGACTTCGGCCCGGATCGCGGGTGCGGCTCTCCGGAATGCAACCCGTCCTGCGACTGCGCGCGCCACATTGAGATATGGAACCTAGTGTTCATGCAGTTCGAACGGCACGACGGCGGAAAGCTGACTCCTCTGCCGAAGAAAAACATCGACACCGGCTCCGGTCTGGAAAGGGTCGCCTCCGTGCTTCAGGGCGCGGAAACAAATTTCGAGACTGACCTGTTCATGCCGATAATTCAAAAGCTTGAGGACATGACGGGTGTCCGATACGCCGACGCCAAAGTTCCGTTCCGAGTTATGGCCGACCACGTCAGAGGCTCGGGATTCCTTATCGCCGACGGCGTTTTTCCATCCAATGAAGGGCGCGGATATCTTCTTAGAAAACTGATTCGCCGCGCCGCAACTCATGGCCGGGAATCAGGTTTGGACCGCCCCTTCCTCTCCGAACTGATACCGGTGGTCGCCGATATACTCGGCTCGGTGTATCCGGACATAGTTGAGAAATCAGGTTTTATTTCGACGATATTGACCAAGGAAGAGGAGCAGTTCGCCGAGTCAGTTCAACAGGGGCGGCTTTACGTGATAAACAACCGCGAAAAGCTGTCTTCTTCTTCAGGGCTGGCTGACGGCTCAATTGTGTTCACTGCTTATGACACATACGGGCTGCCCATCGAGGAGGCTGAAAAAATCGCCCGCGAGCTTGGCCTGAACGGAATCGACATGGCTGGTTTCAACGACGCAATGGAGTCCCAAAAAGAGCGTTCGCGCAAGGGAAGCAAGATGGACGGCTCGGTGTTCACCGAAGACATCGAAAAGGTTTACCGCGACGCGGTAGAGGGCAAAGAAGCCGGGATTTTCGACGGCTACGATAACATCGTGATGAATTCCAAAGTGGTTTCAATAGTGATAGACGGAGCGGCCTCAAAAACGGCGGAAACCGGGCAGAAGATTTCGCTCATAACAAACCGCACGCCGTTCTATGGAGAAATGGGCGGACAGGTAGGCGACATCGGCGAGGCTGTTTCAGAATCCGGAACGCGACTTGTCATCACAGAATCCTTCGTCGTAGAAGGCAAAACAATAGTTCACAGGGCCGTGGTGGCGGCAGGCAGCCTGAACGAGGGCGACGAGCTGACGATGAAAGTGGACGCTGAAAGGCGCGCGGCAATAGTCAGACACCACACGGCCACGCATCTTCTCCACGCGGCTCTGAGAAGCGTCCTCGGAGAGCACGTTCATCAGGCCGGATCGTATGTCGGCCCGGACAAGCTGCGCTTCGACTTCACCCACCATGCCGCCGTGTCTCCCGAAGAGCTTGCGCGCGTTGAAGAGATCGTCAACGACAGGATTCTTGCGGCGCTGGCCGTCAGGTCCGCTGTCAAGGATATCGAATCGGCGAAGAAAGAGGGCGCGATGGCCCTTTTCGGAGAGAAATACGGAGATGAAGTCCGAATGATCGACGTTGAAGGCTTCAGCAAGGAGCTTTGCGGCGGAACCCATGTCGGCAACACAGCGCAGATAGGGTTTGTAAAAATCGTCGAGGAACGCTCTATAGGCGGCTCGATGAGAAGAATAGAGGCTCTGGCGGGCAAGCAGGCTATCGCGCACATAAACGAAAAACTCGACGCTTTGAAAAAGGCCGCGGCTCTCTTGAAGATTAAGGACACATTGGTTCCTCAGACCTTAGAAACGCTTATTGCCGAAAAGGAACGACTCGCGCGGGAAATCAAGAAGGCCGGCAAATCAGACTTGAAGGAAAAGTCCGGCGAAGCTCTCGCGGCGGCGGAAATGATCGGCGATGTCGCCCTCTTCGCGGCTGCTCCTGAAGGTCTGACCGTCGACGAGCTTAGAGCCATATTCGACGATATAAAAGTGAAAAACAAATCGTTCGCGGCGGTGCTAGGCTCAAGCGTGGAGGGGAAAGCCAATCTGATAACAGCGGTGTCTCAGGATGTCGCGGACAGAGGGCTGGACGCGGGTGCGCTTGTTAAGGAAATCGCAAAAATTGTCAAAGGCGGAGGCGGCGGCACGAAACTGCTCGCTCAGGCTGGCGGCAAAGACGGCTCAAAAATCGCTGACGCGGTCAAGAACGGCGCGGATATAATAAGAGGGAAACTTTCTTGAGCGTTATTTCATACAAGAACAAAACGCCGCAGATTCCGAAATCGGTTTTTTTCGCCGACACCGCGAGGATCATCGGCGACGTGACAATGGGCGAGCGTTCAAGCGTCTGGTACGGAGCCGTCGTCCGAGGGGATCAAGCCAGAGTCGTCATAGGCTCGGGGGCGAATCTTCAGGACGGGGTGGTGGCGCATGTGTCCGAAAACCAGCCTTGCGTAATCGGAGATTATGTGACCATCGGGCATAACGCGGTCGCGCACGCGTGCGTCATCGGCAGTTTTACTCTCGTCGGAGTGGGAAGCGTGGCGCTCGACGGCTCCGTCATAGGGGAAGGCTCGATCATCGCGGCAGGCTCGGTGGTTCCTCCCGGCAAGGAATTCCCTCCCCGCTCTTTCATTCTCGGCGCGCCCGGCAGACTTGTGCGAGAAGTGACCGAGGAAGAATACAACCGCAATATCAGAATCGCCGAATCATATATCAAGCTTGCGGCGGAGTATATGGCCGGCGGACAAGGCAGCCGCTGACGCAGAAGTCTGGCAAACGCCCGCCGACTCTCTCGGAGACATCAGTTGACCACTGACATCCGACTTCTCGACTACTCTCTACCGCAGCGTCTCATCGCCCAGCAGCCCGCCGAGCGGCGAGACGAATCCCGCCTGCTCATCCTGCGCCGCGACACGGGCAACCTTGAACAACGAGTGTTTCGGGATATCGCCGGGCATGCGCGGCCCGGAGACCTTTTCGTCGTGAACGATTCGCGAGTGTTTCCCGCGCGCCTGTTTGTTAACAGAACAACAGGCGGACGAGTGGAACTTCTTTTTCTAAATCAGGCTGACGAAGGCGGATCGCGCTGGAAATGTCTCGCCAGACCCGCGCGGAGGTTGCGGGAAGGTGAAATTCTTTTCCACGGCTCGCCCCCTGCCCCCTTCTGTCGTTTTGATTCCAAGAACGATTCAGGGATCGCGCTGGTGGAGATACTCCGACCGCCCCTTTTTCCGTTTCTCGCCAAGCACGGCATTGTTCCTCTGCCTCCATATATAAACGATGAAATCGACGATCCGGAAAGATATCAAACTGTCTATGCCGAACGAGAAGGATCAGCGGCAGCGCCAACGGCCGGGCTTCATTTCACGCCCGAACTTATTAAAAACATAAAAGCCGCGGGAGCGCGATTCGCCTCTGTCACGCTTCATATAGGGCTGGACACTTTCAAGCCTATCGCGACGCCCACAGTAGAAGCTCATGAAATCCATACCGAAATATATTTCGTGCCGGACGAGACGGCGCGGCTTGCTGCCCAAACTGTGCGAGAAGGCGGTCGCGTGATAGCTGTTGGCACAACCGCCGTGCGCTGTTTGGAGACATGGGCGGCAGGCATGTCAAGAGAAGAGCTTGCCGGCGCTGAATCAGGCTCTTCTGGCGCGACTTCGCTTTTTATCCACAACCGCTCCCAGTTCCGGATCGTCGACGCGATGATAACGAATTTCCACCTCCCGCGAACATCGCTTCTCGCTCTGGTGGCGGCGTTCGCGGGTCTGGACAATATAATGAGCGCCTACAAGTTCGCTATCGCCAACGACTACCGTTTCTACAGCTTGGGCGACGCCATGTTCATTTACTGAGCAAAAAGAGCTTCTTCACAAATCGACTCAAACCGGATAATATATCCTGCTATGAAGAACTTTGTTTATGACACTTCGCTGTCAGCCGCCAACATGCTTAGAAAAACTTTCACGGGCAAATGGCTGGACAGAGACAAATTTAACATCGAGACGCCAGAATCGGCTCTTAACAGTCTTTTTGACGCAACTTACGCCGAAATCGAAAAAAGGATTTCTATGCCGTTCGGCATGAAGCTGCTTAAAGAGAGATGGCTTCAGTCTTCGGCTGACCACAGCGCGGCTTCCGCGGCTGAAACATGCGCGGCTTCATCTCTAATATCCGCACTGGATTTCAACCTCGCCGTAGAAATAGTCCGGCCTTTCTTTCACAACCAGTCAGATGAAGGAAATATCCCTCTTATCGTGTATCCGATGTCGACAAGCAGGTTTCCCGCTGTCTTTTTCGTGGCCGAGGCGGTTTCCCAGCTTTCGCGCGCGGCGACAATATCCGATTTGCGGGCAATGAGCGAAAGGCTCCAGAAGTTTTCCAGTTGGATGGCGCTGCATAAACGGGAGGAAGACGGGCTGTACAGCCATGCCGACGCCCGTTGGATATCCATAGACCCGTTCCTAGAACCTCTGCGCGCCGCGATCGGCGGCAGAAAAATTCCGACATACGATTTCAGGTCCATCGCTCTCAACTCTCTGGCGCTGCAAGAAATTACGCTGTTCGAAGGAATATCCCGCAAACTCGGAGACATAGCCGAAGCCGAAAAGCGCGCCGAACAAGCGTCAAGGCTTAGAGAAATTATTGCGACCGCCTGCTGGGATGAGGAAGCGGGCGGTTTCTTCGATCTGATAAGAGGAGAGAGAAGGCTTGTTATCACTCCGGCGTCTTTTTTGCCGTTGCTGGCGGAAATCCCGACGATGGCTCAAGCTAACCGAATGATGGCTTACTTGCCCGACATTTATAAACAAATTGATTTTATTGAGCAGGAGCCGGGATTGGCCCACATCTTCGAATTGGCGACTCAAGGGCTGCTCAAATACAAAAAGACAAAAGAGGCCGGCGAGCTAGCGCTTGCCGTCGCCCGCAAAGCGGCGTCTCTAGACAACTCTCCAAAGTATTTCCCTGCCAGATTAGCCGGAACATCGGCTCTGATCCGTCACGTTCTGGGGTTCCATAAGTTTTCGGACAGACACGTCGTATATCCTAAACTGCCCGGCGAGTGGGCCGGACACAACATTAAGATACACGACGCTGATAAGAATAGAACTATTTTTATGAATATGACGGGCGCTATGATAGATTGCAACGTTATCGCCCCGGCAGGCGAAACCTTAAGCTCCGAAATCGAAAATCACACTTTCAGAAATATCCCGTTCTGAACGGAAAAATCATTGCCCCGCGCCGCTCTTGTTTTTCAGCGTCCGGCGGCGATTTCTTCTATGACTTTCATCGCTTGCGGAGCGAGCTTGAAGAAATCGTTTATTGTCGCGCATCCGCTGAGTTCCGGACAAAGGCCGCAGTTGTCCATTCCTTTGCCTTCTGCGCAGGCGCGGACATCGCATTCGGCGCAATGACCGCATTTGCGGCCCGGCAACGCGCATCCGTCGCACCATACATAATCAGGAGCTACGTCCGCGTTGTACATCTTGGACCACATCGCGGCTGTCTCCGCGATTTTCTGCTCGTCTCCGGCCTTTGTGGCGATATAAGCGGGACATTCAGAGCAAACAAGCCCGCATCTGGCGATTATTCTTTCGCCGCTGTCGAAATCACCCATTCGCGCTCTCCTCGATCAGATATTTTTCAAGACTATGAATCTTATTTCTTGCCCATAAGCCTGTCTGCTATGGCAAGCTGTTCCCTTATCCTCGATGTAAAAATATCGTAATTCAAATCCGGAGCGCCGACCGCCTTTGAAATGTCTTCAGAACTGGGCTTGTTGCCCAACGCCCACAACTGCTTCTTCACAAACTCCCCGGCTCTCGGATCATTGAACCACTGTGGTCCGAAATCCTTTCTGAGCTTTTCCTCGATCTGCTCGGAAAGGAGGAAAGCGCGAGCGTAATCGGCGGCATAGAAGAACGAATCCACATCCGTTCTAAATCTGAGAGCTTCGTTCTCCGTCAGTTCAAACCCATAGGCTTTGCTAAAAATCCTTCTGTAAGCCTGATGCGGGTCGTTTTCGGGGCCGTCATAGTAAGGCCCGAAATATTCCGCGCCGCCGCCGTGAAGCAGCGTCTCGTATATCAGCTTCGCCCAGTTGTAACGCCTCACCATATACATCTTCCACAAAACCCTGTTGCGTATCAGCTTGCCGATTTCCGCGTCTGACATAACGGGAACGCGTTTCGAGGCGGGCAGAGTTTTGTTGTGTTCGCGGACGATTTCCCTATACTTCAAGAGCCATTCGTAGTCGCCCCAGATGTTCTCCATGAATATCGCGTAGCCTTCGGTGACGGCGTTGTTGCCAAGTTGCTGGAACTCCCATTTGTCTAGGTTCGTATTGGCGTAATGCAACGCGTGGCCGCCTTCGTGGAAAAAAGTTTCGAAATCAGGAATCCCGCCGGAAGGTTTGACTGTCACTCTTATATCGTCCGGAACGGATATGGAGAAACAAGCCGCGCGCGGGTTCTTTTTCTCCCGTATCTCGTCGTCGATTGTTATCTCTGTTCCGGCAATTGTTTTCAAGTCTATTCCCATTCCGGATATGAGCGATTCGAAAGCAGGGATCGTCAACTCCGCGGGAAAATACTTCTGAAAAGCCGGAACCGCCGCGAAATAAAGTATGTCCGCGCGCGTGAATTTTTCAGCCGGGAATCCCATAACTTCCTGAACTTCGGCCGCGAACAGTTCGCCGTACATTTCGTCCGTCTCGTCGAAGAACTTCTGGGTTTCCGCCATAAACTCCTTCAGATTTATCTCTCGGTACTCTTCGCTCAACTCCACAAAGCTTTTGTATCCTATCTCAACGGCCAGTTCCTGAATTCGCTCCTCTTCCTTCGCGAGTATGGGGTTCAAAGACTCTTTCCAGACAAGCGCTTCCGCCTCCTGCAGGGCGCGGCGCCGCTCCGGGTCCGTCTCATTCGCTTTCATAGAATCCAACTGCCTGTACGGAACCGGGTCTCCGACCCATTCGAGTTTTACAGTGGCGGACGCCTCCGCGTCGTTCACTTTGTCATAAAAATGCGCGGTGTCTATCGCGACGAACTCCGCCAGAAGAGCGTTCCTCATGTATTTAGCAGCGCGGCGATCATCGGCGTTCAGCCCTTCCATCTTCATGTATTCGTTGAAAAACTCGACGTTTTCTTTTGAGAAAAGAGATTCGCGGCCTTTGTACGTCTCCTCGAAAACGCTCCTCTCGCCGTTAGTCCTGACATACCATCCGAGTATGGACTGGACGAGATACAGCGCTTTCATCTCTTCCCTTATCTTGTCGTATTTCTGAGCCGCAGCTTTTGCGTCAAGCGCGGGTTTTTCCTGTTCCGGCTTCTTTGAACATCCTGAACTTATCGCGACGACCGCCGCCAACGCGCCTACACCAAGCATTTTGATAACTTTCATTGAATCCTCCGATGATGTAGTCAGTATCAATTCCAACTGAATAATATTTATTAAAATATCTTATTGAACTGAGCCTTTTGTTTCAACTCAGAAACGCCGCCAAGGTTATACCGCGTCGATTTCATTCTTGATGATTTCGGCGATTGTGTCGTCCTGATTCGGCAAAACCGTTCTTAAGTCAAAACAAACCGCGCCTTCGACTATGCGCGCGACAACAGGCGGCGACCCCGCGCGCAATCCGGCGGCAAACCGGTCCGGAGACGCTTTGGGAGACACTGAGACAAGAAATGTGGGCAGAGTTTCGCCGGGAGTCGAACCGCCCCCGATCGTGCTTCGCCCCTCGACGATTCTAATCCTGTCGGGCGGCAACCCTGTCTTTCGGACCACTTCCTCGGCTCTCTTCAGAATATCTTCAGGACGCATCGCCACCATCTTGATAATAGGAATTTTTTCGGACGCTTCGCCTTTCAGATATATGACAAGCGTGTGTTGAAGCGCAGCAAGACAAAGCTTGTCCGGTCTCAAAGCGCGGAACAGAGGATGCTTTTTCAAAGGAGAAACATATTCGCGCTTGCCCACTATAATGCCGGCTTGTGGCCCGCCCAGAAGCTTATCCCCGCTGAAACACGCCAGATCCGCTCCGGCTTTCATCGCTTCCATAGCGGTCGGCTCATGCTGAATGCCGAGTTCCTCCATGTTTATCATCGCGCCGCTTCCGGTGTCGTAAACAAAAAGAATTCCCTTTTCGCGCGCAAGCGCCGCGAGAGCTTTGTCATCCGGGGCCTTCACAAATCCTTCCATTCTGAAATTGCTGTGATGTGCTTTGAGAATCATCCGGGTTGCCGGGTTGATCGCTTGTCGATAATCTTCCAGATTCGTATGGTTCGTCGCGCCGACTTCGCGCAGCTTCGCTCCGCTCTGTTCAAGAATATCGGGAATCCTGAATCCCCCGCCTATCTGTATCAACTCGCCTCGCGAGACGACGACTTCGCCTCCCTTGGCGTACTGCGCGAGTATCAGAAATATCGCCCCGGCGTTATTGTTCACCACCGCGGCGTCCTCGGCTCCCGTTAACGCCGCCAGCAGTTCCTCCTGAATATCTCCCCTGAAACCTCTTTTCCCGGTTAACAGGTTAAGTTCGAGATTGCAATAACCCGAACCCATCTCGGACAACTTATCAATCACTTCGAGACTCAGAGGAGCGCGTCCCATGTTCGTGTGAATAATCACGCCGGTTGCGTTTATGGCGCTTCTCATGAACAGAGACATTTTTGAGCGGAGCGCCGCTCCGGCCTCTGCCTCGATGGTTTCGAACGCCGGACAATCCCCTCCTGCGGCGACATCCTTTCTGATTCGATCCAGAAGCCCGCGCAGCGTTTCCGCCGCCACAACCGGCGAAACACAATCAGCGGCGGCTATCACCGCTGGAGATGAAAGCAGCGTGTCCACTCCGGGAATTTTTCTCATTTCCTCATTTTTCATATCAGCCCGATTTTCCCACTTTTATTGCGGCCTCGCCGCTCTCTATTAGAGAGCCGATCACGGCCGTTCGCAAATCATATCCCGCCATTTCGGCTTCAAAAACCCCCAACGAGTCAGGCGGCAGAGCTATCAGCAACCCGCCCGATGTCTGAGGATCGCACAACGCAATCCTCATGTTCTCGTCCACGCCGTCATCATATACGGCGTACTTTTTTGAGCTTTCAAAGTTGGTCAGCTTCGTGGTGATTCCCTGAGAAATAAACTCTATCACCGCCGGGTCAATCAGCGGAACGGAAAAAGCGTTAATTCGCGCTCCGACGCCTGACGCCGAGCACATCTCGTGAAGATGTCCCAAAAGGCCAAATCCGGTGACATCGGTGCAAGCGAAAGCCCCTGCCGCCGCCATCGCCTTCGACGCCTGTTTGTTTAAAGTCGCCATAGTTCTTATTGTTTCTCTTAAAAGCTCCTCGCCGATCAATTCCGCTTTGGCGGCTGTCGTGAGCGCTCCGGTTCCAATCGGCTTAGTTAAAACTAAAAGATTCCCGGCCTTGCCTCCGTTGTTGCCGATGAATTTCGCGGGATCCGCCAGCCCGGTGACGCTTAATCCGAAGAAAGGTTCCGGAGCGTCTATCGTGTGGCCTCCGATGATAGGACAGTCCGCTTCCCTCGCCTTGTCAACCGCGCCGAGCAGTATCTTTTCCACAGTCAGGTTGTCCAGCTTCTTGCGGGGGAATCCGAGCACGTTCATGGCCACCACCGGTCTTGCGCCCATTGCGTAAACGTCGCTCAGAGAATTCGCCGCCGCCACCGCCCCGTAATAATAAGGGTCATCCACCACCGGCGGAAAAAAATCGACAGTCTGAACCAGCGCCGTCGAATCGTCGATGCGGTAAACGCCGGCGTCGTCGGCCGTCAGGTATCCCTGAAGGATGTTAGGGTCGTCCAAGTGCGGCAAGCGGCGCAGAACCTGCGCCAGATCGTCTCGATCCACCTTGGCGGCTCAACCCGCGCATCCGGCAAGCGTCGTCATTCTGACTGTGTCTCTGCCGTTCATTCCGCTCCCTTTCCGGCGGCTTCCGCGCCTGATTATTTGCTTTTGCTATAACTGCAATAAATCATTGTAATACATATATATCCTTCGTTCAACGCCGCCCTCTAGCCCGCGCGGCCTTGACGCGAGCGAAGCTAATCCGCCAGATAGATATTCGTCGCTCCCATTCCGCCCTGTCTCGACTCGCAAAACTCGAATCTTTTGACAAACGGATTTATTGCCAGATGCTCATGAACGGCTTTCATTAACGCGCCTGTGCCTATGCCGTGAATTATCCTCGCCTCGGCGGCCCCCGCCATGTTCAGCGAACTGATTTCATTTTCCAACGACTCGATAGCCTCAGCCGCTCTCATTCCCCGAATGTCGATCTCATTGCGCGCTCTTCCCTTTGCGTTGATGATATGCGTCGCATAATCATCGGGGGCGATTGACGACGCCCTGCGTGGAATATCCCCCGCTTCTGAAAGATTAGCCAAGTCCACGCTCATCCTGAAATCGCCCAGCATAACTTTTACCCGCCCTCTTTTATCCGGGCCTTCGAGATATCTGACCGGCGAACCGGAATCTATGAGTCTGTACCATTTTTCCGGGCTCAATGATTCAGGCGTCACCGGTCTTTCTCTGGGAACCGGGGCGGGTTTCTTCTCCGTAACAATTCTTTTTATTTCAGTCAATTCGCCTTTGACGCGGGCAACGCCGGGAAGCCCTTTCGCTTCGCTCGCTTCTTTTAGAATCTCCCTGCATTTTTTCCGAGTTTCCTCGACCGCTTTTTCCGCCTCTTCATAAGCCTTGCGCATTCTTTCCTCTGCCGCGCCGCGCTCTTGGTCGAGTTTGGCGGCGTGTTCAGCCTTTTCCGATTCGAGTCTAAGGCGCTCTGCGCGCATGCTTTCCCGCTCCATGCCGAGAAAAGACTTCATTTCCTCCAGTTCCGCCAGAAGCCGTTCGGCCATGCGCGCCTGATTGGAAAGATAGCCCTGCGCCGAGGTTAAAACATCTTCTTTGAGGCCGGCGCGTCTCGCTATCTCCATAGCGTAGCTTTTGCCGGGCGCGCCTATTTCCACTCTGAAGGCGGGAGCTCCCGCCCTCTCGTCGAAAACCATCCGCGCGTTTTCAGCTCCTGAAGTGGCGGTCGCGAACGTCTTCAATCCGCTCTGGTGCGACGTCGCTAGAGACACCGCCCCTCTCGTCATTAACTCCTTTAATATCCCGCACGCCAGCGCGGAGCCTTCTTCCGGGTCCGTTCCCGAACATATCTCGTCGATAAGAACCAGACTCCCCGGCCCCGCGTTTTCAAGCGTCTCTTTTATCTCTTTAAGGTGCGATGAAAACGTCGATAGATTTTTTTCGACGCTCTGCTCGTCGCCGATTACGGCGAAAACCTTTTCATAGATTGGAAGCGAAGAGCCTTCGTCCGCCGGAATGTGCAATCCGGCCTGCGCCATCAACTGAAACAGGCCGAGCATCTTCATCGTCACGCTCTTGCCGCCGGCGTTCGGGCCGGTCAGCACCAAAGCCCTTATATCGCCTCCGATTTCGACATCGACCGGAAGCGCGTTGTCTCCGAGCAAAGGATGCCTGCCGCCCCGGATTCTCGCCGCGTCGCCATCCGCAATCGCCGGCTCGATCCCTCTCATCTCCGCGCTCAGCCTTCCTCTCGCCAGCAGATAATCCAACTCTCCCAGCGCTTCCAGACTTTCGTCTATCTCCGTAAACTTCTCCGCCAGCGCCGACGTTAGTTCCCTCAAAACCTTTGAAACTTCCGCCTTAACCGCAAGGCGCTCTTTGGTCAGTTCGTTGTTTTCCGATATCAACTCCAGAGGCTCCACAAAGAGAGTGGCGCCCGACGACGACCTGTCCTGCAAAGCCCATTGCCCTCGCGACAGATGCTCCGATTTAATCGGCATCACGAACCTGTCGTTCCTCGTCGTCACAACCGCGTCCTGTATCACCACAGACATCTTGGAACTGTTCATTATCGAACGCAGTCTGTCGGGTATCGTCTTTTCCAGATCGCGCATTCTTCTTCTCGCGCGAGCCAGCGCAGGCGACGCTCCGTCCAGCACGTTGCCCATCTCGTCCACCGAAGCCGCTATCCTTCTTGCGACAGATGTTCCGGCAAACAGTCCTTCACGGCATTCGTTAATATCCGGATACTTGACTGGGTCAATCTTTTCGCCTTTCACGCTGCCGGCGAATTCAAGAACTTTTCTGAAGCAATGTATTTCGAGAGGATCGAGGATTTCTCCGCGAGAGAGCTTGCGCATCGGCAAATCCATGTCGGGAACCGACCAAAAATCCCACGTCCCGCCTTTCTCCTGCGCAAACATCCTGCATTGCGAAGTCAGCCCGAGTTCCTCTCTTACATCCGCTGCGTTTGCGCTGACGCTTATCGAAGACGCAAATTCCTTTCCGCGAGTCGATCCGCAAAGGCCTCGCAACCTGTCGACTATTCTGTCGAATTCCAGCCGTTGTTTCGCTTTTTCAATCATTCACGATTCCAACCCCAATTTACTATTGAAAAAGTGTCGGCCATCATAAATCAAATGTCAACTTGAGGAACGCTCAGAGTTAATCCGGATTATTCGCTAAAATCCGGATTAATAAAAAAACCGCCCTTGGAAGTCCCTCGGGCGGTTTAATTGTTGTTTTAACAGCTCGATAGAGCCGTCTTCAACTATTTCAGAAGTTGAAGGATGCTCTGCGGCTGAGCGTTGGCCTGAGCCAGAATCGCCGTTCCGCTCTGCTGGAGAATCTGAAGGCGGGTGAACTCGCTGATCTCCACCGCCATGTCGGCGTCCAATATTCTGCTCTTAGCGGCTGAAATGTTGATGTCGGCGGCCTTAAGGTCGTCGATGATGTAATTGAGCCTGCGTTCCTGAATGCCCAGATTCGCGCGCGCGTCGGAAATCGAATTGATTGCCGACTGAACTTCGTCTATCGAGGTCTGCGCCGCGCCTGCCGAAGCGATATCCGTGAACGCATACGCTGTCAGGTCATCCATTGATACTGTCAACTGAAAGCTTCCGGCATTGTCAGCCCCGACTTGAAGAAGTTGATCTCCATATGTGCCGTCGAACAGCACTTTGGTGTTGAACGTCACAGCGGCCGATTTGCGCGTGATTTCGTCCACGAGGCTTTGGAACTCATTGTCCAACCTTGTCAGGTCCGCCGATGTGAGAGTGGCTTCGTTGGCGGCGCGGACCGCGAGGTCGCGCATCCGGAGAAGAATCTCATGCGTGGCAGCCAGAGAGCCGTCCGCCGTGCGGATCAGGTTGATCCCGTCTTCAGCGTTTTGCACCGCGGTCCTGATTCCGCCTATCTGCGCTTCCATCCCCTTGGCGATGGCAAGCCCGCTCGGATCGTCCGCCGCCCAGTTGATTCTTAGGCCGGACGACAGTCTCGCGAGCGATGTCTGCAATCCCAGATTCGTGAGCCTGAGATTGTTCATTCCTATCAATGAACTTATGTTGGTGTTCACTACAGTCATTTTTCAGTCCTCCATCCATTTGGAAGTGATGTTACCG
>JAKQPS010000049.1 GCA_029564595.1 bacterium
CGCTTTTGACATACTTTTTACTGGGCATCTTTTTGTTCCTCCGTTCCGATAGTTCTTGTTTCTGAACAACTCAAATTCTATCGGTCTTTCTGGAACATCTAGATGCCTTTTCTATTTTTCTATTGGCGAATCCGGGTTAAAACGCTGAAATGTCTGAAGAAAGAACGTATGAAGCGGCCACCGTTTATTCGTCTGCTTACGCGTCGCGCTGGATTATTTGAGTTCGGCGATGAGCGAGGCGAGGGTGGCTTTTGCGTCTCCGAAAAGAAGTATGGCGTTGGGGCGCTCATAGATCGGGTTGGGGACTCCTGAATATCCGGGTTTGTCGTCGAAGTTGCAGACTATGACGCTGCGCGCGTCTCCGGCGTTGAGCACGGGCATGCCGGATATCGGCGTGCCTTCCTTTTCCTTTGCCGCCGGGTTCACCACATCGCAAGCTCCGACGATAAGAGCGACGTCGGTCTCGGCGAACTCCGCGTTGATGTCGTCCATCTCGAATAATTTGTCGTAATCCACGTCCGCTTCCGCGAGGAGGACGTGCATGTGTCCGGGCATCCGGCCCGCGACGGGGTGGACGGCGTATTTGACTTCGGTTCCAGCCTGTTCGAGCATGCCGGCGAGGGCGACGGTTTCAGACTGGGCTTGAGCGATGGCCATGCCGTAACCGGGGATGACGATAAGTTTTTTTGCGTCTCTGAGGGCGTCTGCCGCGCGCGAATGCGGGTCGGCCTCAGGCTGTTCCGGTTGCGACACGTCAACCGGGGCGGAAGGCTCTGCAGTTGTTTCAGGCGAGGAGACAGTCGCGGAGGATGAAGCGTGCGCTCGCGCGGGCGCTTTTCCTCCCGCGATTATGTTCATCAGGCTCCTGTTCATCGCGCGGCACATAACCATTGTGAGGATAAAACCCGAAGAGGCCACGACGGCTCCGCACGCGATGAGCAGACGGTTCTGGATGACTATGCCGCAGAAGGCGGCGGCCATGCCCGTGGCGGCGTTAAGGAAGGATATGAGAACAGGCATATCCGCCCCGCCGATGCGAATGGAGAACAACGCGCCGAATGCCAGAGAAAGAAAAGCCAGAGAGACGAGAGCGGACGTCGGGTCTCCGGGGGCGAACATGAGGGCTGCGGCGGCCGCGCACGCTGCGGAAAGAACCAGCAACGCGATATTGTGTCCGGGAATGACCGTCGGGGTTTGCCTGATTTTGCCCGCGAGTTTCAGGCTGGCGATCATGCTGCCGCTGAAAGTGGCGGCTCCGAGGGAGACGCTGACGGCGGCCGCAGCGGAGGCGACCGCGCCCGGAGCCGGCCCCGCGCCGGACATCTCGACTATCGCGACGAGCAGGGCCGCAAGCCCTCCCGCTCCGTTCTGGAACGCCACGAGCGAGGGAATCCGAGTCATGTTGATATTTGCTGAAACGCGCCAAGCGGCAAGCGAGCTTGCCGCCAGAGCGAGCGCGGCGAGCGCCGCGTTCGAACTCAATATCGGGTTGCGGTACAGAGCGACCGCCACCGCGAAGAGCAGCGCCAGCGCCGCCATTGCGTTTCCGAACCGCGCGCCAGCCGGCGTCCTGAATCGCGATATCCCCGCTATAAGAACCAATATGATCGCGATGTCTACCGCAATGTTTGCCGCGTTGTTCATTATGTGCGAGCCTCTCCGTCCAAGCCGCGCGCGCGGCGCGCGGCTTGCGCAGATTATTGTTTTTTGAACATCTTCAGCATTCTGCCGGTTACTGTGAAGCCGCCGACGACATTGAAAGCCGCAAGCGCCACCGCCGCGGCGGCGAGAACTTTGTGCGGGGAGTCCAGCTTCGACGAGAACAGCAGTAGCGCCGCGATTATCGTTGACGCCGATATCGCGTTCGTCATGGACATCAAAGGAGTGTGCAGGCGCTGCGGGACTTTTGATATCATCGCGTATCCGATAGCGGACGACGCGGCGAACACAACAAGCATGACAAGAAGATCGCTCATATTAACGGCCTCCGCGGGCGATCTCGGCTCAGGAGATTTCCATTGCTTTCAACGCGCCCCGATGGTGTATTTTTCCGTTCATCGTCACAAGCGTTTCCCTGACTATGTCGTCTTCCAAGTCGGGGTTTCCGATGCCGTTCTTATATAGATTCTTCACGTATTCGAGCAGGTTGTTGGAGTACAGCCAACTGGCGTGGACGGGCACTGAGCCGGGGATGTTCTGCACGCCTGAGATGAGAGCTTTATGTCTGAGGATTTCTTTGCCGGGTTCGGTGAGGGCGCAGTTGCCGCCCTGATCGATGGAGACATCTACGATGACAGAGCCGGGGGCCATATTGATTATCATTTGCTCGGTGATAAGAGTGGGGGCGACCTCGCCGGGGACGAGCGCGCTTAGGATTACTATGTCGGCTTCCTCCACGTGGGGGCGGATGGCATCGCGCTCTTTTTCCAGCCAGTCGGCCGGAAGGGCTTTTGCGTATCCGCCTTCGCCGAGGGCGATTTCCTCCGGGGCGTCGAAACCGGCGATTTTCGCGCCGACGCTCGCGGCGTTTTCTCTGGCGTCTTTGCGGATGTCGACGGCCTTGACGGAAGCGCCGAGGCGTTTTGCGGTGGCCACCGCCTGAAGGCCGACCACGCCGCAACCGACTATCAGGCACTTGGCCGGCTTCACCACGCCTATAGCCGTGCCGATCATGGGTATGAATTTCGGGAAATGACAGGCGGCCATTATGACCGCTTTGTATCCTGTGATCGTGCTCATTGAAGTCAGGGCGTCCATGCGTTGAGCGCGGGAGGTGCGAGGCACGCCGTCCATAGTGAAGGAAGTTATGTTCCTGTCTCGCAGCGTTCGTATCATGGCGTGGTGGGCCGGGTTTGCCGGATGGAGAAAAGTGACGAGAGTGGAGCCTTCGCGGAGCATTTCGGATTCGTCGCGGCCCGTCTCCTCGCAGCGGCAGGGCTGTTTGACCTTCAGGACGATGTCCGCGCGCGAGTAAAGCTCATCCGGGCCTGAGACGATTTCGGCTCCCGCCTGACGGTATTCGTCGTCGTAATGCAAAGCGCCGTCGCCCGCGCCGGATTCGACCAGAGCCTTGAATCCCAGCCCGATGTATTTCGCGACCGCGTCGGGCAGAGCCGCCACTCTGTTTTCATGACTGAGGATTTCACGGGGAATGCCGATTACCATGGTGCGCCTCCCGCAGAGTTGTAGTGGCCGGGGTCTCCGGTCTGCCCGCATCGGTGAAAACTGCGGGCTTATTCCGCTTCCGGCGACACCGGTTTCGTTCCTTTTATACCCGTTCTAGAATTATATAACCCGAAAACGAAAAGAGCCAGAAAAACTGGCGGAAACGTCTGGATAACGCATGAATGAAAGCGGATTTTGCCGGAAAGCGCGGTCGGAGCGCTCGGTCACTTCAGGCCGAACTGCTCGGCGAACCATTTTTTGACGAGCGACTGCGTTTTTGCCACCGGGGGGATGTGCGCGACATCGCCGTCGCAAGTGAACCACTGGATGTATTTCGGCGAGCGCGCCGCCGCGAAAAGCGTTTCTGCGGTCTTCTTGGGGACGTATTTGTCGTTCGAGCAGTTGATCATCAGCAACGGATTCGGGGCCATCCTATGAATGAAAGCCGCCGGCTCGACCGCGCGCATCGCGTATGCGAATTCGGACAGGGGTTTCCCAGAAGCGCGGTAATGCTCTCTGACCGCCGCGATGGAAGACACGCCGCTTGTGGCGGTCATCTCAAGCCAGTCGCCGCCGCCAACTATCAGGACGGCGGTGTGCACTCTTTCGTCGACACCGGCGAGAACGCCGCCGATGAAGCTGCCCATGCTGGTTCCGATGTAACCGATTCTCTGCATATCGATGTCGCCGCGAGAGGCCAGATAGTCGATGGCCCGGCTCAGGTCGATGATGGTCTGCTTGAACGCGCGCGCGTCGCTCTCGGCGTCCGGCGAAAGGATGTCCTTGCCGGGTTTCTTGCGGTCTCCGTGATATTCTGCGTCAATCGAGAAAACGGCGATGCCGGATGGAGCCAGAGATGTCGCAAACATGGCTCCCATTGACTTGTCGCCGTTGTAACCATGCTGAACGAGCACGCAGGGAATTTTCTTGTCAGATTTCTTCGGCAAATGAAGTATGCCGGGCACGCGCGCCCCGTTCGCCCCGTTGTAATCGACGCGCCGGGCGATGTATGCGGGATACTCTGCGGGAGCTCCCAGAGTCGCGTTGAGCGGGGCCGTCCTGTCATATTTATAAGCCTTGAGAAGCTCGGCCACTTTTTCTTCCGGAAAAGGAACGGAATATCCGGCTGGGGAGGCCGCATGAGCGGACGAAGCCGCAATCATCGCCGCCGCGAAGGCGGCCAACATTGTTCTTTTCAACGTAATCCGTTCAAGCAAAAATTTGGACATGATATGCCTCCGCGCCGTGTTTTCTATGAGTGCCATACGGTCTCGCCGCGTTCGAATACGCCTGACAACCATTCGCGTGTAAGCGCCAGACCGCGCGGAAGCGTCGTCGCGGGTTTCCAACCCAGAACCCGTTTTGCCGCCGCCGCGTTCCCGCAAAGTTTCATTATCTCGCTCTGCGGATGTATATGTTTGACCAGCTTGATTTTCGAGCCTGTTTTAACCGGAGCGGTGTCGATAGCCAGCCGCGCTAGGGTGTTTACCGAAACATCCCTGCCTGTGGCCGCGTTCAGCACAAGCCCTTCGGCGGCTTTCGACATGGACGCCTTCAACACGAAATCCGCGCAGTCCGCCACATAGAGCAGGTCGCGGGTTTGTTTTCCCGTTCCGTATATATTGAGATTTTCGCCTTTCAACTGGCGAGACAGGAAGATAGAGACCACGCCGCCTTCGCCGCTTGCTTTCTGACGGGGGCCGTATGTGTTGAACGGCCTCATTATGACGACCGGCATCCCGTATGCGTGATGGTAGGACATTGCGAGGTGTTCGGCCGCGAGTTTTGCTCCCGCGTAAGGCGACTTCGGGACAACGGGATGTCTTTCGGATATGCGCGAAGCCGCGCCGGCCTGATCATAGACCATGCAGGTGCTCATGAAAGCGAATCCCGCATGCGCCCTGCGGCAGCATTCGAGCAGGTTGAAAGCCCCGCGCACGTCCGCGTCGAACGTCCGCACCGGGTTGAATATGCTGTCCTGCACGATTACCTGCGCCGCCAGATGCACGCACATATGCGGCTTTATCTTGTCGATGTATGCGGCGGTTTCCTTTGCTTTCGCGATATCGAGTTTCTTGACATCCGCCAGCCTCGGCTCGTTGCGGAACTCTTCGAGATTCTGTTTCAGCCCGTTCGAGAAATCATCCAGAACGAACACCTGATGTTTCGTGTCGTCGAGGAACGCTTTGACTGTCCAGCTTCCTATGAAGCCGGCCCCTCCGGTGACAAGTATCCTTTTCGCCATTCTGCGCAATCCTCAAAATCCAATGATTGAAGCCATATATATATTACATCGGCATGAATAAATCAACAAAATCGGATTTACCGTCGAAGACGCTCCCAAGCCGAAAAAAAACGAGAAAATTTGTTATTCAGACGTTGCGACAACTGAACGTCTGGGGGAGCGGTAGTATAAAAAAACAACTACAAAAAGCAGAAAAACCGTATTTCGCAGTTTCTTTTGTGAATTTAAGCAATTGTTTCTTTGCAATAATCGCCAATAATAGCAACGATGGAAGAATGGCCCCTAATTTCTCGGTATTTCTATGAATATCTCTCTATAACTTGTGCTATTAAGTATTAATAATATAAATACAATAAGGATACTATTCATTATGGGTACGTCTATTGATAAATACTCGCGCGTGGATTCCGGGGCTGAACTGGGAGACGGGGTTGTCGTCGGGGCGTTCGCGATAGTCGAAGGCGGAGTGGTAATCGGGGAAGGCTCGAAGATACATCCGCAGGCGGTTATCCGGCGCGGGACGAAGATGGGGAAGGGATGCGAAGTTCATTCCGGAGCTGTTCTCGGCGGAGAGCCGCAGGACACCAAGTTCAAAGGCGAGGAAAGTTTTCTTGAGATAGGGGACAACACGGTGGTGCGCGAGCACGCGACATTGCACCGTGCGAGCGGAGAGGGATGCGTGACGCGCGTCGGCTCCGGGTGCATGTTGATGGCGGGCACGCACGTGGGGCACAACGGGAAAGTGGGAGACAGAGTGGTGATGGCGAATCTGGCGACTTTGGGCGGATTCGTGGAGGTTGGGGAAAACGCGTTCGTCGGGGGCATGGCCGGGGCGCATCAGTTCGTGAGGATAGGCGCGTACGTGATGGCGGGCGGTGGCTCGGTGATACTCGAAGACATCCCGCCGTACATGATGGTGACGGGCGGATACAGGCCGCCGGTGTGCGGGCTGAACAGGATAGGCCTGATGAGGGCCGGGTTCAGCGAGGAAGCCCGGAAGGCGATTCATAAAGCATATAGAATATTATATAGAGAAGCCGAATCGACGCAGGAAGCAGTGGCTCTGATGAAGGAGCGGCTCGGCGGTTCGGCGGAAGTTCAAAAACTGGTCGCGTTTCTCGAAGCGGGGACAGGCAGGGGTTTTGCCTCGTGCCGAAGACGCGACTGCGGGGAGACGCGGTCATGAGATTAGGCGTAATCGGCGTCGGCAAGATGGGGATAAATCACGTCAAGATATTCAGCCAGATGCGGGATGTCAGTCTGGTCGGGATAGCTGACGTCAACGAGACGATGGTCAAAGATGTCGCGGGCGAATACGGAACCACTCCGTACGTCGACTACCGCGATCTGCTTGATCAGAACTTGGACGCGGTGAGCATAGTCGTGCCTACGACTCTGCACAGGCGGGTGGCGGTGGACTCTCTGAACGCGGGCTGCCACGTGCTGGTGGAGAAACCGGTGGCGGCGACTCTGGAAGAAGGCAAGGAGATGATCGCTCTTGCCCGAAAGCTGAACAAGAAACTGCTTGTCGGGCACGTCGAGCGGTTCAACCCGGCGGTGGGGATTCTCAAAGAGCTTATAGACGACGGGGTGCTGGGCAACATCGTTTCGGTGTCGTCCAAGCGGGTAGGCCCGTACTGTCCGAGGATAACCGACTGCGGGATAATACTGGACCTGTCGCCGCACGACATAGACGTTATTTCGTACCTGTACAATGACCGTGTGCGCGAGGTCTATTCCGTGGCTGGCGCGACGTTCCACTCTCAGGAAGACCACGCGATGCTGATGTTGAAGTTCAGGCGCGGAAACGCGGGGGTCATAGAGACAAGCTGGCTTCCGCCGCACAGGGTGCGCCGTCTCAACGTGGTGGGCGACTCCGGCGTGGCCACTCTCGATTTCATCGAGCAGAAAGTAATGGTGTACGACAAGAACTGGGCGCGGGAGGCGAACGTGGACCGCAAGGAGCCTCTGCGCAACGAGTTGAGATATTTCGTTAATCTCATAGCCAACAACGAACAGCCGTTCGTCAGCGGAGAGGACAGCCTGCACGCGCTGTCGGTGGCGCTGACCGCCATCGAGTCTTACAAGTCCGGCCGGGTGCTGAGAGTGCCGTTGCCGGACATAGCGGAGACCGAAACGGGCAAAGTGGTGAATCCGTTCCGGGTGGTCGGCGGTTGACCCGCGCGGGTCGGTTTCCGGCATATCCGGCGTTAAAACAGAAACGCTCCGCCGCGGGTCCCGCAAGATATTGACGGGGCCCGTTTTTATTGCGCGGGGGCGGCGGCAGATGACTAAAAAGATATTTATGATAGCGGGCGAAGTGTCGGGCGACGTGAACGCTTCGCATCTGGCGCGCGCCATGCGCAGGCTGGATCCGTCGCTGGAATTCGTGGGCATAGGCGGGGGCAACATGAGGGACGCGGGCGTGAGGCTGCTCGCAGACAGCACGACATGGGGCAGTATCGGCTTCTTCGAGGGGTTTGTGAAGGGGCTGGTCATCTATCCCGTCGCCCGGCGGGTCAAGGCGATGTTCGAGTCGGAAAAACCCGACTTGTTTATCCCTGTGGACTACAGGGTGTTCAACATGAGGGCGGCGCGCATCGCAAAAAGCCTCGGAATCCCAGTGGTGTATTTTTTCGCTCCCGTTAGCTGGTTCGGTTCCGGCGGGAAGAGATTTAAGGCGCTGGCCGAGACGGTCGACCTTTCGCTGTTGGCGCTGCCGATGTCGCTTGAAGACTACAAGGCGGCGGGGGCGCGTCACGAATACATAGGGCATCCGCTGGTGGACGCCGCGAAGCCTTCCATGACACGCGAGCAGGCGCGCGAGTTCTTCGGGGTGGAGCCGGACGCCCCTCTGGTCGGGCTTATGCCCGGAAGCCGGGGGCAGGAAGTAAAGCGGCTCATGCCGGTGTTCGCGCGGGCGGCGGAAATCGTGGCGGCCCGCGTTCCGGGCGCGCGTTTTATCGCCTTCCGCGCGGCTCCGCAACTAGACGCTGTGATCCACAAACACATCCGGAACGCTCCCGTCGATGTTGCTTCCGAGCGGGTGTACGATTTTATGAACGCCTGCGACGTTCTGGCGCTCTGCTCCGGGACGGCCACCCACGAGGCCGCGCTGATGGGAAAACCGATGATTATCTCCTATAAGCTTCATCCGGTCACCGCGTGGATCGCGCGCCGGACGGTGAACCCGCCTATGATCGGCCTGCCGAATATAATCGCCGGGGAATTCGTGGTTCCGGAGCTTGTGCAGGAGCAGTGCGTCCCGGAGCGCGTCGCGGAGAAAATCGTCGAGATATTATCATCGCCGGAAATAAGGAATAGAATGACAACTCAACTCAAGCTGGTGGCCGACAAGCTCGGCTTGCCGGGCGTGTTGGACAGGGCGGCGAGGCTCGCCGCCGATGTGGCCGGCATCGCGGGCGCACGGACCGGCGGGGGATCGGACTGATATATGCTCAGAGAATTATTGCTCACTGAAAAAAAACCGGTGACGGACACCTCCCGCAAAGCGGGCAAACGTCTTATGTCCCAGACATGGATGCACAAGAAACCTGTCCTTGTGGGCATAGTCTGCTCGGTTATCGCCACCGCGCTTTACAGTTCAACCCCTCTTTTCATCAAGCTCATTATCGACGCGATCGAAAATCGGGACCTTAAAAAGTCAGGATTGATAGCGTCGCTCATAGTAGTCGTGTTCGCCGTCAGGTGGTTGATAGCGTATCTTAACAGCTACATGATAACTCTCGGCGGAATGAGGCTGGTGGAAGACCTGCGCAATATGGCGTACTCGAAGATACAGTCGATGTCATTCGGATTCTTCGAGAAGAGGCAGGCGGGCGAACTGATGTCCAGAATCCAAAACGACACCGGCGTTGTGCAAATGTTCGTGACTTCAGGGATAAGCGAGATGGTGCGGGTTCCGATAGGGGTGATCGCCGCGCTCTCCATCGTCATCTATCTGAGCGCTACGCTGACCATTCTCTCTCTGTTGCTTCTTCCTCTGATAGCCGTCGTGATATCTGTGGGCGGCAAGCGGATGAAGAAACACAGCCTGCTCCTTCAGGAGAAGGTGGCTGACTTCAACGCGAGCATCTACGAAACCATCGGACTTATTCATGTCGTCAAAATGTTTTCTATGGAAGACCACGAGATTCGCAAGTACGCAAAAGAGAACCGGGACACCGTCAACGCGACCATGAGGCAGGTCAAGGTGAGAGCGTCTTACTCTCCTATGGTAGAGTTTCTGGGAGCCGCCTGTTTGGCGATAATGCTATATATCGGCGCGTATTTCATCGTCCACGACATTCATGACCCGATAACCGGCAAGTTGCTCACTCTCGGATCGGTCATGGCTTTGTTCGTGGGGCTTCAGCAGATTTTTACTCAAATAAATCATGTCAATTCTCTGAATCTCACGCTGCAACACGCGTTCGCGGCGGCTGAGAGGATTTACGAAGTAATTGATATGCCCGTAGACATCGAGGACAAGCCGGACGCGATAGATATGCCGGAGATAAAAGGCGACATCTCTTTGGAGGACGTCAGCTTCCACTACAAACCCGGCGAGCCTGTGCTCCACGGATTGAATCTGAGAATCGAGCCGGGATCGGTGGTGGCGCTGGTCGGGCCGAGCGGTTCTGGCAAAAGCACAATCGCCAAGCTTCTTCCACGCTTCTACGACGTGACTGAAGGACGGATAACTATCGAGGGCGTTGATATCAGGGACGCAAAGATCGTCTCGTACAGAAAGCATATCGGCATCGTGCCGCAGGAGACTCTGCTGTTCAGGGACACCATAAAGAACAACATCGCGTACGGCAGGATGGGGGCGTCGGATGAAGAGATAATGAACGCCGCCACCGCAGCTTACGCTCACGATTTCATAATGGAAATGCCGGACGGATACGACACGATGGTGGGCGAGAGGGGGATCACTCTCAGCGGCGGGCAAAGACAGCGCATTGCCATCGCCAGAGCAATCCTCATGAACCCCAAGATTCTCATCCTCGACGAAGCCACCTCCAGCGTCGACAATATTTCAGAGGTCTACATACAGCGCGCTCTTGAGAAACTCATGAAAACGCGAACAACTATCGTAATCGCGCACCGCCTGACCACTATCAGAAACGCTGACAGGATCGCGGTGCTGGAAGCCGGAAGGATCGTGGAGCTTGGCAAGCACGACGAACTGTACGAGGCTGGCGGGGCGTACAGGAGGTTGTACGATCTGACGCTGGAGGCTTCCGGGGTCGCTGAAAACGAACCGCCGATGGAGGCATAGAGATGACCGCCGCAAATGTCCTTGGCGTGATACCCGCAAGATATGGCTCGACGCGGTTCCCCGGCAAACCGTTGCATATCATTGCGGGAAAGCCGCTTATACAGTGGGTGTGCGAGCGCGCCGCCGCCGCCAAACTTCTTGACTTAGTCGTGGTGGCCACGGACGACGAGCGCATCTTTCAAGCTGTCCTCTCCTTCGGCGGCCGCGCCCTGATGACCCGCCCCGACCACCCCACCGGCACGGACAGAATCGCCGAAGTGGCGGCGGGGATAGACTGCCGCCTTGTCGTCAATATTCAAGGAGACGAGCCTCTTATAGAACCCGCCCTCATCGACCGCGCCGTCTCTCATTTCTCTTCTCTTCCTGGTTTCAGGTTCGGCAGCGCTATGACCCCGCTATCAAGCGAGGACGACATCAACAACCCCAACATTGTGAAAGTGGCCGCAGCGTCAGACGGGCGCGCTCTGTACTTCTCCCGCTCGCCCATACCTTACCGCCGCGCGAAAACATCTCTTCCCGTGTACCAGCATATCGGATTCTACGTCTACAGCCGGGAATTCCTTCTGGCGTTCCCGAAGATGCCGCCCTCTCCTCTGGAACAAGCCGAATGTCTCGAACAACTCCGCGCGCTTGAAAATGGCATTAGGATTGACATGATAGAGACCGACTACCGGGGCGCCGGGGTGGACACCCCAGAAGACGCCGCCCGCGTGGGAAAAATTCTATTGCCTCGCGACTGATTGTATCCCGGATTTTTCGATAGCGCGGAGAAACGGGTCGATTTTAGAATCCCAAAATCAAGCGCAGTTTAAAGACACGGTGGGTCGGGATCGGATGGACGCCGGCTCGGAGGTTTTCTGCGAGGATAGGCTGGTTTTTGCGGCGGCTTTCTTTTCGCGGATTACGAATTTTTCGGGCAGAAACGCGCTGATCAAAGGCTCGATTCCCGGATTCACTCTGAAGACGGCCGCTTTGATGCTTTTCTTGTTGCAGTGCTCGATTACGGAAATCAGCGCGCCTAATCCTGCGGAATCTATAAAAGTCACTTGAGACAAATCAATTAATATAGGGCGCGGATCCAATGCGGTTATGTGATGAATCTTGTCCACAAAATCGTGCTCCGATTCCCAGATAAGTTCTCCGGAGAGCGCCAGCGCGATAGCCGAAGGGGCGTTGTTCTGTTTCATCGTGAGCATTTTCATCAACTCCGCGTGTTTGTGACTTTTGCTACATCTTATTAATACCAAATTCGGACAATCTCAAACATTGTTTTTTATCTTGTGCTGGCGGGGCGATACGGGAAAACGAAAAACGACGGGTTTCCCGAGGAAATTAGGGTTGGCGATGACGCGATGTTGTTCAACTTGTTTCACACTATGAGAAAATATGATTTCTCAAGAAGTAAATCGGGGGAGTGTTTTAGGATGTGCGTTTTTGTTTTGCGATTTCGGCGCGAAGTCGTTCGATGGCGTGGTTGACCTCTTCGAAGCGGTCGGCGTCTTCGTAAGCGTTGTAGAGATATGCCGCTTCCTCGAGATTGCGGAGAGCCAGATGAAGAAGTCCGCGCTCGGAATTTGCTTTTGCGGAAAGGACAAGCAGAGAGCCGAGGAGCCGGAACTGCTCGGCTGAATGAACGCGGTCCATGCAGGAGAGGAGTTCGAGGAAAAAATCGCCCCAACGCCCGCATTCGACACAGACGTCGAACAACTCGTAAAGCAGGGTTATGCGGGAATCGAGGTTGTCATCCTCGCGGGCGACTGCGATGGCGGAGGCAAGGCTGTCGAAAGCGTCGCTGTTGCGGCCCAAGCCGCTGAGGACGCGCGAGCGATGGAAGAAGGCGGCGGCGCGGGTGGCCGGATTGCCTCCGTTGGCGGAGATTTCCAGCGAGCGTTCAAGGCCGCAGAGGGCTTGGTCGAGGTCGCCCATCTGAGCGCGGGCGATAGCGGCTCCCAGAGCGATATCTGCGGCGAGAGTCTTGTCCGGCGCGCCTTCGCGCAGATAGTCGTCTGCCATCTGAAAACAACGAAGAGCCTCATCTGATTGTTTGAGTTCGAGGAATGCGCCGCCAAGCTGGATGCGTATTGCGGCGAGTCTGGACAGGTCGTTGTCCGCGCGCGCGAGCGTCTCGCACAGGAGGTAGTATTCGGTGGCGCTGTCGTGTTCGCCGCGCCGAGTGAGGAGAGCGCCAAGTTCGAATAGAACCTGCTGTTGAAGTTTGGGGTCCGGCGAGCCGTTTTCGATGGCGCGCTCTTCAAGCTTGAGCCAGATTTTTTCCGCAGACGACCAGTCCGAGACGGCTATCGCCAGACGCGTCGCCGCTCTAGCGGTGTCGACGGACTGACGCCAGAAGTCCGGCCTGTACTGTTCTCGGGCTTCATTCAGCAGTTTTTCAATACCCAGATGGGCCAGAGCCTGAAAAATTTCTTTCGCAGGCGCTTGTATATCGTGGTCTTCGACAAGGTTTCGGATTAAGTCATAGTTCGAGTCAGGCGCGTGAATGAAAGAGTCGAACAGGGGCGCGTTTGCCGGGGCTTTGAGCGCTTTTCGTATCGGCTCCAACAGAGGCGATCTGGCGCCACGGCTCGTGGTACCATGCTCTTCCATGAGCTTCCTTCGCGCCTCAATAAAGTTCAGCACTTTTCCTTCGCCGTTGTTGCCGTTTGAATTTTCCATCATCCAGACCATTTCCCGGTTGCCCCGAAGCCTGTTGTCGTTCATCTTGTTGCGCCGCGCCGCGAGGTGAGTGTTTTGAATTCAATAAGTTAGCATTGACCGGGCGATTTGTCCACAGTGAAAGGCAATTTGTCTGGGCAGGGCAAGGGAGCTTGTTCTTTGAAAAGGTATGTGAGAAAGAGAAACCGACAGGCTGCCGGCGCAATTGCCGCAGAAAGCCCGCGAGCCTGAGTCGAGTTTTTTGACCTCGGAGTTTTTTATTGACGGAGTTGGGTTCACAGATTGTAAAATAGAGCGGAACAGCGATATTGCGATATGGCAAATACTCCACAAAATAAAATTTCTGAATGTTGGAGATAGGCAGAATAGAGAGCTGATGAATCGGAAACGGCAAGAATTGTCATCAGAGAGAGTGAAAAGAAATCTGCAAACGAAAATAGCGCCGATAATAATGCCGTATAATAGCGAGCTGATAGGCGCTTTAACAAACAATAGAAAACAGATAGCGGCAATAATGCGAGTGTTGACGGCAAAAAAAAATGAATAACGGGATATGTGCCGTTGATATTGCCGTACACAGCCAATAAAACGGCAACAATACCGTATTTAGCGACAATGCAGTGAGGGGTAACGGCATCGATTGCCTATTAACGGCATAAAATGACAAAGAAGTTGCCGTATATTGTTGTGATAATCGACATGGCCTGAGGGATTAAAGAATGTCGGTTTTTCTTGCGAGCGGGAGGAAGCCGCGTAAAAAACATTTAATATAAGGGATATATCATGTGGAAAAATTCTTTTGAAAATTCTTGACAAAGCCTATTTTGCGCATTATGCTTGGGGTGAATAGGCAAGGAGTTGCCGTTAAAGTCTAAGAAATGGCCAAGCCGGAGTAAATAGTAAAATAAAAGCAAAAGGCGTGAAAAAGGCCAAAAGGGTGGATTTATAAATTTCAATAAAAGGATTTTTAAAAAACCACAAGGGGGGTATGGATATGTCGGAAGCTCTAACTAAGAAAGATGTAATGAAGATCTGCAAGGAAAAGGATGTCAGCTTCATACGGCTCTGGTTTACCGATATCATGGGTCAGGTAAAGAGTTTTGCCATCACGAGGAACGAACTGGAGAACGCGCTGGAAAAAGGCATGGGGTTCGACGGTTCGTCGATCACCGGCTATCAGTCGATTGAGGAAAGCGACATGATAGCGATGCCGGATCCGGCGACCTTCAAGATGGTTCCGTGGAGGCCGAAGGACAAGCCGGTGGGAAGAATGATATGCGACATTCTTACGCCGGACGGGAATCCGTATGAAGGGGATCCGAGATATGTGTTGAAAAGGGCTTTGGCGCGGATGAAAGAGGCGGGGTTCGACCACTTCTATATCGGTCCTGAGCTTGAATTCTTCTATTTAAAGAGTTCGGACTGCCCGCTGCCTTTGGACAAGGGCGGATATTTCGACCTGACGGATCTGGACGTGGCCAGCGACCTGAGGAGAGACACTGTCAACGCGCTCACCGAACTGGGCGTCACCATCGAGTACAGCCACCACGAGGTCGCTCCCAGCCAGCACGAGATCGACATGCGGTATGACGACGCTCTGAAGATGGCCGACAACGTGATCACCTATCGCGTGACGGTCAAGGAGATAGCGAGGATGCACGGCGTGTACGCCACTTTCATGCCCAAGCCGATATTCGGCGAGAACGGCAGCGGAATGCACGTCCACCAGTCTTTGTTTAAAGGAGAGAAGAATGCGTTCTTCGACGCCAAAGCTGAAGGCGGCCTGAGCGACACCGCCAAGAGGTTCGTATCCGGGCAGTTGAAGCATGCCAAGGAGATGATTCCTGTTCTGGCGCAGTGGGTTAACTCGTACAAGAGACTTGTTCCCGGGTATGAAGCGCCCGTTTACATCGCGTGGTCGCGCCGCAATCGCTCGGCTCTCATAAGAGTTCCTATGTACCACCCCGGAATGGAGAAGGCGACGCGGTGTGAACTGCGGTGTCCGGACCCGGCTTGCAACCCGTACTTGGCGTTCGCCGCGATGTTGAACGCGGGACTGGAAGGCATAGAGAAGAACTATGAATTTTCGCCGCAGATGGAGCAGAACCTTTATCACCTGAGCGACGACGAGAGAAAGGCGCTCGGCATTGAGTCGTTGCCTGACAACCTCGGCGCGGCTGTGGCGAATCTGGAGAACAGCGAGCTGATGCGCAAGGCGCTCGGCGACCATGTGTACTCGCGGTTCATTGCCCTGAAGAAGAAACAGTGGGACGAATACCGGATACAGGTTACGGACTACGAGTTGCGCAACCTGTTGCCGATTCTGTGACGTTCGGGGAATTTGCTGAACAAGTTTAATGGATGGACGGTCATAGCGGTGACCGCCTGATGGGTTCGGGGCCGGCGGCGAGACCATTGTCGTCGGCCCGACTCCATCGGGACCTTCAGAAGGGCCGGGGGTTGGCGGAAGACAACCCGCGGGCGTCTCGGCCCTCTTTTTATCATCCCGATGTTTCGTCCATCTTTCGTTCATCCGAAACAAAACGCGCCGGGGGCGCGCCCGGCGCGGCGGTTGTGACTATTGCGAACCTATCCGGGCGGGACTCTAAACGAAAGGTAGAGACCCATGATTACGGCAAAAAAGAAAATTATGACAATGGCGGCGGCGCTGCTTGCGGCTCTATGGCCGGCGGCGGCTCTGGCTCAGGAAGAGCAGCAGATTAGCGCGGGGGACACGGCGTTCGTATTGACTTCCGCAGCGATGGTGCTCTTCATGACTGTGGGGCTTGGTTTCTTCTACGGCGGTCTTGTCAGAAGAAAGAACATCCTGTCGGTGCTGATGCAATGCATGTTCATGATGTGTTTGATCAGCGTCATTTGGGTGTTGTACGGGTATTCGCTGGCGTTCGGCCCCAGCGTGGGCGGTTTCATCGGCAGTCTGGACTGGGTCGGGCTGAAAGGCGTGGGGCTGGCTCCTTCGGACTCTTACGGCACAACGGTTCCGCATTTCGCTTTCATGACGTTTCAGGGTATGTTCGCAATAATCACGCCCGCGCTTATAGTGGGCGCGTTCGCGGAGCGGATGCGCTTCGCGGGCTTTGTAGTGTTTTCTATTCTGTGGGTGACATTCATCTACGCGCCGGTTTGCCACTGGGTGTGGGGTTCCGGCGGTTTTCTTCTTGGGATGGGCGCGCTTGATTTTGCCGGCGGCACGGTCGTTCACATCAACGCCGGCATAGCGGCCGTTGTGACCGCAGTCGTGCTTGGAAAGCGCTCCGGGTATCCGGAGCGGACATCCTCTCCGCACCACATACCTTTCGTGGTGCTCGGAGCTGGGATTCTGTGGTTCGGATGGTTCGGGTTCAACGCCGGGAGCGCGCTTGGGGCAAACGGGTTGGCTGCCGGGGCGTTCGTGGCCACGAACACGGCGGCTGCCGCCGGGGGTTTGGCGTGGGCTGTCATTGAATGGATAAGAGACAAGAAACCGACCTCCATAGGCGTGGCGACGGGCGTTGTTGCAGGGTTGGTCGCCATCACTCCGGCGGCGGGTTTCGTCGGCCCGGTGTCGGCGATTCTCATTGGGGCGGGTTCGAGCGTCATAGGCTTCATCGGCGTCGCGTTCCTGAAACCCAGATTCGGATACGACGATTCGCTGGACGCGTTCGGCGTGCACGGTCTGGGAGGCATCTGGGGGGCGCTCGCCACAGGTCTGTTCGCCTCCACCGCGGTCAATCCCAACGGAGCGGACGGGTTGTTCTTCGGCAACGCCGCTCAGTTCGGCATTCAGGCCGTCAGCGTGGCGGTCACAATCGTTTACGCCCTGATAGGCACTTTCATCATCTGCAAAGTCGTGGACGCGGTCATAGGGCTTCGCGTTTCGGCTGAAGAGGAGCGGATAGGGCTTGACCTGACACAACACCATGAGAGCGGCTACACCGTTCTCGACTGAGGGGGGAGGACTTCGAGCATGAAATACATTATTGCCATCATACAGCCGGACAGGCTTGAGGCGGTGCAGAAACTTCTGGGAGAGAAGCAGGTGAACCTGCTGACGGTGTCGCAGACGATGGGGCACGGAAGGCAGATGGGAATCACTAGGGTGTACAGAGGAAGACGGGAGGCCGGGGACCTGCTGAAGAAAATAAAACTTGAGATAGCGGTGAACGACGACTATCTGGACTCCACCGTGGACGCCATCAAGAAGGGCGCGCGGACGGGCGAGATAGGCGACGGGAAGATATTCATCTTCAATCTCGAGGATTGCGTGAGGATTAGGACCGGGGAGACCGGGAGCGTGGCGATAGGGTGAAACCGGGAGCGCGGGCGGCCTGCCGCCGCCCGCGCCTTTCCCATAAACACATTGGAAACGGCGGGCGGATATAAATGAAAATCACGGCGTTTTGTTGTCACAACAGTTTGTACGGGGTAGGCGGCGCGGCAAAAATGACGAAGGCCGAGGTCCCCGGAGTTCACAAGGTGGAGATTCCGTGCAGCGGACGGCTCGAGCCTATCTACATCCTGAAAGAGTTCGAGAACGGAGCGGACGGGGTGGTTGTTGTGGCGTGCCCGGCCAAGATGTGCCAGTTGATACACGGAAGCGCGCGGATGGAAAAGAGAATCGAATACGCCAAGAAGCTGATAAGCGACGCGGGGATGGAGCCGGAAAGGCTGATGCTGTTCAGGCCTGAGCCGCCCACCGCGCCCCGTCTGGCGGAAATCATAGAAGAAGCGTCAGCCGGTTTTGCGGCCTTGGGGGCTTCGCCCCTTATGGCTGCGGTCTGAGCGCGCGGAACAAAGGAGGCAACCGCTATGCCCGGAAAGTATCACATAGAGACGAAGGAAGTCCCGCCCAGATTCAACGCCGTCGGCAGGTTCGGGATCATCGACCTGTACGAGACGTGCGCGAGAGGATGCAGGAACTGCGTAAAGAAGAAATGCATATACGACATTCACAAAAAAGAATTTGATTTTGCGCATTCGCTGGATCGCCCGACGGAGTTCATGAACGAGTGCATGAACTGCCTGATGTGCGTGCAGAACTGCACGCGCGGCGCTCTCACGAGGACGCAGAACCCGGAGTACACGTGGCTGGGCAACGAATACTGGAAGCCGGCGATAATCGCGGGCATCTGGAAGATGGCGGCCACGGCCAAGCTGCCGGTTTCGGGAGCCGGTTACGGCGGCCCGTTCTCAGGCCCCGGCTTCGATTCCATGTGGACGGACATGAGCGAGATTGTCCGCCCGACCCGCGACGGCATTCACGGTAGAGAGTACATATCGACCTCGGTCGATATCGGCGGGTTGCCGTCCAACCTTGAGTTCAGCCCCGGCGGCGAGTTGCTCGGAGAAGAATCTCCGGTCATAGAACTGCCCGTGCCGTTTATCCTCGAAGTCCCGCCGCTTGGACAGATATCGAAGAACGTGCTTGAAGCGATGGCTCGCGCGGCGCGAGGCATGGACACCTTGTTCGCACTCGACGCGGAAGACGCCGAAGAGTTCGCCGCAGAGTTCGCAGGCTGGCTGGCCCCCCGGGTGAAAAACAGCGCGATAGAGAATCATGCCGCTCTCATTAAGTCCGTCAGGATGGTCTGTCTAGAGGACTCTCCTGACGCGCTGGACGCAGTCGCCTGCGTGAAAGCGATAAATCCCGGAGCCGTCGTGAGAATAAGGCTGGCTCTCGGAGACGGCGTTGAAGCGCGGGTGGTCGAGTTGGTGGAGGCGGGAGCCGAAGCGATTCAACTCAGCGCCGACATAAACGGAGATATAGCGTATTCAGACGGGCGCGTGGAATTCATCAAGGACGCGTTCCGCCGGATTCACAGCTTGCTCGTGGACAAATGCGTCAGAGACAGGGCGACGCTGATCGCCGACGGCGGCATAGCTATGGCCGAGCATCTTGCGAAGATAATCATCTGCGGGGCGGACTGCGCGTCTCTCGGAATTCCATTCCTCGTGGCGATGGAATGCAGGATGTGCGGGGCGTGTTCGCGGGGCGTCGAATGTCCGGTGAACATGAGCGAGGTTCCGCCAGAAGACGGCGCGTGGAGAGTGATGAATCTAGCGGCGGCATGGCGCAACCAGTTGCTTGAAGTTCTTGGCGCTATGGGGATACGCGAAGCGCGCCGCCTAAGAGGGGAATTCGGAAGAGCGATGTTCTGCGAAGATTTGGAGCGGGACACGTTTCAGAAAATATTTGCCGGAGCGTGAAAGCGTCCGGCGGGCGGCGTCTGGGGGAGTCCCGCGCGCCGCTTGAACAATAAAAGAAGGAAGGTCGCCGCTATGAGCATGACAATTGAAAACGAAATCGCCGCCGCGCCAGCGACGCGCGAGATCAAAACGGCCCCGAGCCGTTTCAGGAACCAGATCGGGGCGTATAAAATATTCAGGAGCGAGAACTGCATCGGCTGCGGAAAGTGCGCGTCTCTCTGCCCGCACGGCGTGCACGAGCGTTTCGGCGACAGCGGCAAGATGGTTAGACCGAGGGATTACAGATGCCGTGGAGAGAGTTGCCGAAGCGAGGAATATTTCTGCATAAACAAATGTCCCGTCGGCGCTCTCTCGCTGCGCAGAAATCCCGTGTACTCAACTCTTGGAGATCACAGGTGGACCGCGGACCTGATTCTCAGCACATGGGATCAGGCTGAAAATGGTCGGATTACGAACGAAACACTTGAATCCGAACTCGGCGCGTCAGGCGGCGGATTCGACAAGTTGAGATTCAGGTTCCCGGCGGTTCCGTCCGGCGTTGATCCATCCGATGTGGACACCTCTCTGGAACTCAACCGGCGCTCGGACGACCCGGCGGCGCATAAAATCAAAATTGACGTTCCGTGGTACGGCGGCGGCATGAGCTTCGGCTCGATAAGCGACAACATGATGGTGTCGCGCGCTCGCGCGGCTACCGCGTGGAACACCTTTACCTGCACCGGCGAGGGCGGATATCCCGAACTGCTTCGCCCTTACGACGACCACATAATCACGCAGATAGCCACCGGCCTGTTCGGCGTGCGCGAGGAGACCATCCAGCGCGTGAAGATCGCCGAATTCAAATACGCGCAGGGGGCCAAGCCCGGACTCGGCGGCCATTTGCTCGGCGACAAAAACACCGCCGACGTCGCCCGCATGAGAGAGGCTGTTCAGGGCACGGCTCTATTTTCCCCGTTCCCGTTCCACAGCGTTTACTCGATTGAAGACCACAAAAAACACGTGGACTGGATAAAGGCTATGAACCCGCGCGCGCTGATTTCGGCGAAAGTGGCCGCGCCGTCGGACGTGGACATGGTCGCGGTAGGCTGCTACTACGCGGGAGTGCATATTGTGCATGTGGACGGGAGCTACGGCGGCACGGGGGCGGCTCCGGACATCGCAAAGAAAAACATCGCGCTTCCCATCGAATACGCCATCACGCGCGTCCACAACTTCCTTGCCGACGAAGGCGTCAGGGACGAGATAACTCTCATCGCCAGCGGCGGGCTGCGCTCGGCGCACGACATCGCCAAGGCCATAGCCCTCGGAGCTGACGGCGTTGTGATTGGCACGAGCGACATGGTGGCGGTCGAGTGTATTAGATGCGGCAACTGCGAGAGCGGTCGCGGATGCGCAAGAGGCATCGCCAGCACCGACCGCGAACTCAAACATCTCATCGACGTCGATTATGCCACGCAGCGCCTTATCAATTTGTACAATTCGTATCGTGAACAGTTGGTCGGCATCATATCGCGGCTCGGTCTGAGATCAGTCGCCGAATTGAGGGGGCGCACCGACCTGCTGATGCACCTAGACTACTCGAAGCCCGAATGAACCGGGCGGCATATAGAAAGGAAACCGCTATGAGAAACGACAATGAAAACATGGCAGCAAGGATACTTGAGAGCAGGCGCGCTATTTCTGACGCGGCTCCTCGCCGGGAGGCGGACAAGGTGGAGGAGGAGGGCGGGTGCGGCGTAACCGGATTCGCTTGTTCGATACCTGTCGCCGGCCGCCACATACATGCTCCCTCTGTGCAGATGCACAACAGAGGCAACGGCAAAGGCGGGGGGATCGCCGCGGTCGGACTCTCTCCCGATCAACTCGGCGTCTCCCGCGATGTCCTCGACACTAACTATCTCCTGTTAATTGCCGCGATCGACCCGTCGTGCGTGGAATCTCTCGAAAACAAATACATCCGTCCAAATTTCGACATCGCTTCCGAGGGGACCATCGATTCGATTGCCGACTGGCGGGACATGCCTTCGCTTCTGGTTCAACCGCCTCAGGTGCGCAGATATTTCGTTAGAGTGAAGCCATCCGTGTTGAACGCCTTCGCCGTCGCCAACAACCTCGAATCGCTTGAACGCGACAGGATAGAGGACGAGTTCATATACCAGAACTCATACCGGATAAACACCGAATACTACGCCGCCCTCGGAGAGAAACAGGCGTTCGTGCTCTCCCACGGCAAGAACATGATGATATTGAAGATAGTCGGGTACGCCGAAGAAGCGGTCGAGTATTACAAGCTTAACGATTTTAATGCGCACGTATGGATCGCTCACCAGAGATACCCCACCAGAGGGCGCGTGTGGCATCCCGCGGGCGCTCACCCCTTCATCGGCATGCACGAAGCCCTCGTTCACAACGGCGACTTCGCCAATTACTTTTCCGTTTCCGAATACCTGAAACAGCGCAACATTCGCCCTCTGTTCCTGACGGACACCGAAGTGTCCGCTCTCGAGTTCGACTTGCTCAACAGGGTGTACCGCTATCCGCTTGAATACATAATCGAGTCGCTGGCCCCCACGACGGAGTCGGACTTTGATCTGCTGCCGCCTGCAAAACAAAAAATCTACCGCCGGATACAGGCGGCCCAGATACACGGCTCTCCGGACGGCCCGTGGTTCTTCATCATCGCTCGCAATCTCCTTGAAGGGAACGGGTTCCAACTCCTCGGAATCACGGACACCGCTATGCTCCGCCCGCAGGTGTTCGCTATACACGACGGCGAAGTAAAGATCGGACTTGTATGTTCCGAGAAACAAGCTATCGACGCTACGCTACGCAGTCTCGCCTCCGAAGATTCAAGGGTGTGCCCGGTGGCGGACAAATACTGGAACGCGCGCGGCGGCAGCAGCGAGGACGGCGGCTCTTTCAGCTTCACGCTCACCGGAGACGCATCTTCGTCTCAGGGCATGACTCTGGTTTGCAGGGACAAATTCGGCAAGGAAGTCGCGCCGCCCGCAGGCAAAAAGCGGCTGGACATCAGCCTGCCCATCGGCTCCGAAAACGGCGACGGGATGACCACGGAATTCATTCGAGAAAAACTTCTCGCCGGCGACCCGGAAGCCCTCTCCGCGGCGATGATGGAGAGGATGCCGCGCTGCAACTACGACGCGGTCAGAAGTTTCGCGCAACTCGTCGCCGAACATTCGCGCATTTCCGACTCGGCGCGCTCCGCGGCGATTGAAACCCTCACGACGCTCAATGACATGCGGTATCCGACCGGCTCGAAAATGAGAAGCTCTGTCCTTCAGGTGGTTCAAGCCGCTTTGGATTCAGTTTTTAAAGCGGTTCCTCAGATAACAGGCTCAGGCGCGTCAAAACACAGGCTTATCGAGTTCGAAACGCGCGACTCGCTCAGAGGCCCGGCGTCGGGCGAAGACACCCTCGTTATCAACGCCGCGGGGTTCCAGCCAGAACTTGACGACAGGGACTCGAAAACAATCATCGACGCGTTCCGGCTCGGATGGCGGAAATTCATAGTGTTCAACTCGACAGGGCAGAGGTTCCACGGCGTGGGTTTAGGGCCGGACACCACAGGAGTTCGCATAGACTGCTACGGCAATGTCGGCGACTATCTAGGCTCCGGCATGGACGGCCTAGAAATACGCGTCCACGGCGACGCTCAAGACCAGCTTTGCCAGATAGCAAAAAGCGGCAAACTGGCGGTTTACGGCAGCGTCGGACAGACATTTATGTACGGCGCGAAAGGCTCAGAGGCGTATATTATGGGCAACGCGGCGGGACGCCCCCTCATTAACGCGGTCGGAAAACCACGCGTGGTGATAAACGGCACGTGTCTGGACTACCTTGCAGAAAGCTTCATGGCCGGAGACCCGCTCAACGGCGGCGGATTCGCCATCGTCAACGGGCTGGAATTCGATGACGACGGACGTCTTCGCCCGCTCGCGCGCCCGTATCCCGGCGGCAACCTGTTCTCCCTAGCTTCGGGCGGCGCCATCTATCTGCGCGACCCTCATTCCGTCACTTCTTCCGAACAGCTCAACGGAGGAGTGTTCTTTAAATTCACGGAGGCGGACTGGGCCTTGATACTTCCATATCTGCGGGAAAACGAGCGCTTGTTCGGCGTCTCCATCGAACGCGACTTGCTAACCGTGAACGGCGTCTTGAAGTCGCCGCTGGAAGTTTACCGCAAAGTAGGCGCGGTCAACGTTAAGAAACTTGTCGCCGCCACCGGCGGGGTGGAATAAAATCGCGATTCGATGTTTGCGCGGATAAAAACGTCAAACGCGATTTAAAGCAATATTTTTTCCAATCTGATTTTATCGTATCTTTTGTCGTGGATGACAAATAGCGTTTTTCCATGCTTGGAGAACACGTGGGTGACAATCACCGGGTCGGCATGATTGCGCGCCGTGTCGAACAACACGCGGCCGTCGTTCCCATAAACTAAAGAGCCGGGTTTGATTGGTCTGTCTGCGACAAAAACATGCGTGTTTTTATATGGATTACTAAAATTGACTTTGTCATTCCAGAAAAAACCGGCGATCAAAAAGCCATCGTTTTCTTTCAGATACTTAATAGACTCGATCCCGCACGGTCTAGCCACAGACACCGTCAGTTTGCCATCCTCAGGCACATAATAAACCCATTTTCCTTGAAGAACCCTGTGTATCTTCTCGACTTGCCCGGCGTAGTCGAATTCAATTCTGACGAACAAGAATGCCACTAGACACGCGAGCGCGACGGCAGACGAAGCCAACCGAATTTTTGCGGATGAAAAAAAATGCTTATTGGCGGGCGGGCCGGCTTTGCTTGATCCGGTCGCTTCAGGTTCAGGCGAAGACTCATAAAGAACTGCGCTGTCGTTATTGTCGCTATTAGTGATTTTATTCCGGTTGCGTAACATGTGAATCGCTGCTCCCCGTATGCTTCATCCAAGATGCTTTGGCGACCATCTCAATAATTGTAACAGCGGGAACATAAATCTGCCCTACAGTTATTTTACACAAGTCGAAAAAAATTTTAAAGTTTTTCGCAACAAGGGAATACGGATTGATTACGCCGGAGGCGCCAGAGGAAGAACGATATCGAACTCCGCTCCCCCTCCGGGAGGCGATGCGACTTGAATCGAACCGTTGTGCCGCTCGATTATTTTGTATGTTATCGAAAGCCCCAGACCAACTCCGTCGCCTCTGGTCGTGAAGAAGGGGTCGAATATTCTTTTTATGTTTTCGGGCTTCACGCCGGGGCCTGTGTCGCGGATTTTTATGAACGCAGTCGCGCCTTCAGAGCCTGTTGAGACATCAAGCGTTCCGTGTCCTTTCATGGCCTGCGCCGCGTTCAGCGCGATGTTCATAACCGCCTGAGTTATCTCTTTCTTTCCGCCCTTGATCAGCGGGGACTTTTGGGGCCTAGTTCGTTTCACTTCGGTGTGTTTCATCGTCTTATGGAAGCTCAGCATGCGGAGGGCCTCGTCCACCGCGTCGTCTGCGGCGAAAACCTGATCTTCCGCCGCTGCGGGCCTTGAGAATTCCAGAAGGTCTCTAATCGTCTGATCGATGAACCCTGCCTCTTGAGCGATGCGTTCCAGATAGTGGCTGATTTTTTCCGGCGGAGCCGTATTAATCAATTGAACATAGCCTAGTATGGCGGCTAGCGGGTTTCCGATTTCGTGGGCGACGCCGGCAGCAAGCTCTCCGACCGCCGCCAGTTTGCCGGATTCCACAAGCTGGTCCTGATTGATTTTTATCTCCTCGTCGCGCTGGGTCAAAGCCTCTGCCATCCTGTTGAAAGCTGTCGCAAGTTCTCGAAGCTCGTCAGGCCCGGAGGCGTCGAGCCGACGCCCGAAATCTCCCGCTTGTATCCTTTCCGCTCCGTAAATCAATTCGCTTATAGGCGACACGATACGGCGGGAGAGGCGGGCGCTCGCGAACGCGGAGACGGCCAGCGCGACTGCTGCTATGGCCGCTATCGCGGCAAGCCCCTGCTTCAGCGCTCTAGCAATCCTGTTTTTCGGGTACAGCGCGAGCAGGCGCGCCGGTTCCGTTCCCTCGCTCGGCATCTCCGAACTGTGAATGAGGTAAGATTTCGAAAGAGCCGAAGCAAGAGCCGGCTCCTGTCCTGAAGCGCGCGCGGTGGACGCGATTATCTCGCCCCGACGTTCTATCGCCAGATCGGCTTGCGTCATCTCTCTCACCGTCTCCACAAACCTGTCGTCCAGATGGAATCCGATGCGAACGAATCCTATGATTTCGCCGTCTTCGCCTTTCGTCGGAGCGATGGCGACAATGCCGAGGCCGCCGGGAAATACAGGCTCTATGCCGACGGCCGGCTCTCCGGATGTTGAGGCTCGATGGAACGCGGGGCTTAGAAAAAGAGGTTCGGAAAGCGCGGATGTTTCGAATTCGGGCGGGAGAGGCCGGCGGGATGCTCTAATCGTCGAAACTCCGTCCGCTCCGGCGACGGTTATGAAATCCGCTTCAATATTTTTCAGTTCCTTTTCTATTTCCGCCGATATGCGCTCCTTGTCTCCGGCTGGAAGACCTGAGCGTATCTCGTAGTTCTGCGCAAGCAGGCGGGATGTGAGCGCCGCTCCTTCGAGGTTTCGGGATATGACGCTGCTTGCCAGCAGAGCTGCGCGAGTCATGTCCTCTTCGGCGGCGGATTTAAGGTAGCGCGCGGCGAACACCGAGTACGCCGCGCCGAATATCAGCGACGCGAACGCAAGCGTCAGCAGGTTCGACCTCATCAGCTTGCCGAACATCGTGGTTCGCTTAGTTTTCGACATGCGCCATGTGCAGTTGCGCGAATATGCCTGTCGAGTTCATGTGGGACAGGATTCTCGCGACCGCCTCCTTAAGCGATCCGTCGTCATCCATCACACAGATGTGTTTCCACCCCAGTTCCGGAGTGTAATAATAAGGGATAAGATTATTTGATTCGCACCCGCTGTCGCCCTCGGGCAGGAAAACGATGTCGATTTCCGGGCCGGGGCGTTCGCCTTGATTAAGCAATTCAATATTGGGTTTGATTTCCAGCATGAGGGCAATCTCGGCCGCAAGCTCTGGGATGAAGCCTCGCGGCGCGCTGATATCAGGGTCGAAATGGCAAAGCGCATTGTCGGGCGAAAAGACGACGGCGACACGAAGGACGCCCCTTTCGCGCGCCGCTTTTAGTCTGCCTGAGTCAGGCAGTCCGGCGGTCAGGCGTTTGGAAATCGTGTGTATGATTTCGCTTTGTATCGAGTCGGCGGAAGGAATCGGAGAAGCCGGGGCTGAGGCTCTGCGCGCGCCCGCGCACCCGGCGGCAATGAAGGCTGTTGCCGCCAACGCCGCTATCGCCCTGACTGCCCGCCTCATGGTTGCCTCTCCAGTTGTTTGATTAGAAGCTGGAAACGAGCGTTCGAGCGAAGCCAGTTGAAATCCGCGTCGTTCTTCAGCCTGTTGAGCAACCCCGCCCGGCTCCAGACAGCGGCCTGTTCGAGGCTGTGTATCGCTTTCTGCTCCTGTTTTGTTGTCGCGTAAATCTCAGCCAGAGTAAACCAAGCGTCGTACGATTTGTCTATGGCGAGCGATTTCTCAAAATATGAAATCGCTTCGGGATACCTGAAGGATTCCTTGTGGACGACGCCGAGTTGGAATAAGTATTCCGGATTGCGGGGATCAAGGTTCGAGGCGGTCGATAGAGATTCGAGAGAAAGCTGCTTTTGTCTTTGGAGGTGAAGAGCGAGACCGAGGAGGAAATGGGCGCGCGGCTCTTTCGGGGCGGACGAGATGGCTTTTCTGAGGATCGCCGCCGCGTCCGAGAACAATGCTTTGTCCATCTGCGCCCTTGCAAGGGAGAGCGCAGGCTCTATGAAAGCGGGGTCGGCGGACATCGACTGCTGGAAGAAAGCTATCGCTTTTTCAGCCTCGTTCCGTTCGTAATGCCACATGCCTTTCCAGTGCGCGGCGGAGGCCGCCGAACTTGCCGTTCCGAGTAGAGCCGATTTGTCGTTCGGCAGTTTTCTGCCGAGAGCGGTTTCAAGCGTCCCGCGCAACGCTCCGCGCGCCGCTTCAATGTCGAACTCTTTCAGGGTGAACGATATGTCGCGCACAAGCCCAGTGTCGGGATTTATTACCGAGCCGGTGAACTGGAAGCCGGAGCGGTCGCGCGACAGGGAACCGTCGACGATGAAAGAGGCTCCGGTGTGTTGCCGCAGCGCGTCGCGGGTCTCGAACGCCATTTCGCGTCTTCCCGCCGCCGCCCATCTGGATGCGAGCCTTTTGAGGGCGTCGCGGGGCATCGCGCGTTCTTTTGAATTCAGGGAAATCGCCCGAATTGTGTAGTCGGTGAGAGCGGGAGCCGCCCATTTTTCCGAAAAATCGCTCTCGACATCGAAATCGAACACTAGGGCGTCGAAGTCGCCGGAGTAGGCAAACGCGGGAGCGTGCGCCGCCAGTATCAGCAGGCACACCGCCGCTATTTTAAATAATCGACTCGACATGTTCCATAACCGCGCGGCAACCGGATTCAGCGTCCGCTCCCAGTTCAAATTCAAAGGCGGGGGACTGCTCGGCGATGTCTCCGCTCATACGCATAAGTTCCTCGCACGCGCGCTCCGTCATCGGCATTCTGTGCAGCCTCATAAGCCTTACCGCCGCCTCCCTTGCTGATAATGGCCTGACTGCGGGGATTCCTTCCATTCCGGCGAGAAAATATACCGCCCGGATGGGCGATGGCAGCCCGGCTGCAGGCGGCGAGAGGAACTTTTCGTGCGGACTTGGCCTGAATCCTTTTTCTCCAAGAAGACTGATCTCATCCGTCGAAAGATCGGCGATTTCCACCGCTTCGCGACCGGGATAGACACAGACTGCGCCGCAATCGTTTTTCGCGGTGGCGCAGGCGTCGTCTGAAAGATATCTCGCTCCACGCGCGAGCGCGGCGCGCATAACGGTCGATTTCCCGCTGCCGTTGGGGCCGCAGAACATGACGGCTCCGTCTGCCCGCGCGGCAGAGGACGCATGAAAGAAGAAAACGCCGGCGCTCATCAACGTCAGGTAAATAAAATTGGAAGCCGCCGCGCAGACGATTTGAGTGACGCGGCTTTCCGGCGCGGGAGGGACATTGAATAAAGCCGCGCCGCTCTCAGGCTCCCATTCGAGAAACAACTGCATTCCGGGTTCCGGAATCGGAATAGGCGCGGCAATTGAATTCTGTTTAATTTTTCCGGGGTGGCTGTGATTGACGCTCAGGCGAAACAAATTTTTTTCGCTGTTTTTCGGCGGGGCGGCCATCGCGTTGTGCGCGTCGCCGTAGAAAGAAACAAAAAAAGTTTCCATGACGTCGGGGCGGTCGGTGTCTATAGCAAATCGGCTGCCGAAGAGGCTTATCTCATAGAATTTTCTGGACGCCGGCGACGCGTCCCTGATGTTGCTCATAGTTGGATAGCCCGGCCGCAGCCGGATTGTCAATTCCTTTCGCTCCGGTTTAGTCGATCTTGCGCGCTAATACTTAATCCGGAGATTTTGACAAATTTGTTTTAATTATAAGGCAGAAAACAGGGGCGGCACAACACAAAGGCGAGACGTTTCCGGCAAAGGGGCAAAACGGCGGCAGTAGGCGCGGATTCTATTTTACTTGTCCGCTTCGGCTTCCATTATCGCCTTGCACGATGGCCCGGTGTACACGTCCTTCACCGTTCCGTACTTCGTCAGCACGGGTTTGGAATAGGGTTTCTTGTTATCATTCTCATTCTTCTTCATGCTTGTTCACCTCTTTGTCGCCTAAGAATAACTCTATTATTCTACATATTTCTTTCGGAGCTTCAAACATATTGCCGTGTTCGAGGAAGGCAAGACCGGGGCAGGGGCGGCAAGTGGGGAAGTGGCCGCAGCGGGAACACTCGAATTCCCCGATCTTAAGCTTCCTCAGCGCGTTGAACACGGCTGAATCATGCCACAGTTCGTCAAACGGGCGGTCTTTCACATTCCCGGCAGGCAGGTCCATGATTGAGCATGGAAGCAGGTTGCCTTTGGAATCTATATATCCTGACGTGCGGGCCATCGTACACCATGCGTCCAGCGTCTTGTCCGGAGAGAAGTCGTCCGGCTCGTGCGGGATGAAGTTCTCCGTGAAAGTTTCCCATGGACGGGGAAGTTTTTTGAGAAGCTCTTCAGAGAGTCTGCACTCAAGGGAGGACGTCTCCCCGTCTTTTCTGGGGGCGATTATCGAATTGAACTGGTGGAATAAGCCGCGTTCCCGGCACAGTTCCTGAATCTGCGGCGCTTCCTCCTGATTCATCGTCATAAGAAGAGAAATCACTTCGACTCTGAACCCCGCATCGGAGAGCATGTCTATGGCGCGGATGGTTTTGTCGAAACTTCCGGGCGAGCGGGTTACTGACTCGTGGGCCTTGGCGGTCGCTCCGTACAGGCTGACGGCCACAGCGCGGATTTTTTCTCTGCTACGGGCCAGAAAATCAACTGTATCCTGATCCAGCAGCGTTCCGTTGGTCTGCAGGGCGAGCCAAAAATCGGAGCGGAGAAGAAGCTCTAGAATAACCATGATTTCAGGATGGCAGAGAAATTCACCGCCGGTGAGACTGACGCTGAAGACGCCTGCCGCGCTCATTCCGGGCAGAAGCCGCTCATAGTCCGCCGCAGTCATTTCTCCGGGGACATCCGAGCAGCCGCCCTGAATGCAATGCACGCAGTCAAGGTTGCAACGTCGGGTGATCTCGAGTTGAATCCGCATGGGATTCGCCCGGCCAACCAGTTTTTTGTGAAGCGCGTGTCTGGGCAGTTGAAGCAAAAATCAGCCCTCCGCGTCTCTGACAATCAAACCTTCAGTTTCGAGGTCATTAAGCAGTTCGAGCGTGTCCGCAAGGGCAGTTTCGGCGTCCACATTGAAGCTTTCGGCCACGGCGGCCGCGATTTGTCGCGCAGATGCCCCTCCGGATAAAATCTCCCAGATGAAAACGCCTACGTCCTTCAGGTCGTAGTACACTCCGCTCTTGATGTCCAGCAGAATCGCTTCTCCGTCGATTCTTCTTTCTATCAAACTAGCGCTTTTTTTAAAAACAACTTCGCCCATCGGGACGCCTAGTTTCTTTGCGGGCCGGAGTTCTTGGCAAAAGTGGAACAAATGTGTTTCCGGCCGTCCGCAACCACAATTATATTTTAATGATATTTTAACGTCCTAAAGTAAAATTTTAAATTAAGAGGGCCAAATATTAGAAAAACAGCGGAAATTATATTAGAGAGCGCAATAGCTCCTGCATTTGATTTTTTTGGTTGAATTGAACACGACGCGCCGGTTATTGTATAATTCAGATGCCGGATAATTAAAGATGCGATTAAACAAAGAAAAAAATGGTGAATGATATGAGAGTGGCGAAAATTTCAGCGGCTCTGGCGGCAATGTTTATTTTGTCGACGGTCGCCGGAATGGCGGCAAGCGTTGACACAAGGCAGATAGGTCAGGGAGACAGGCTGATGGTCCGAGTTCCCACCGAGCCTGCCATAAGCGGTGAATACACTATCGACGAAACAGGAAGATTTTTCTTTCCGATACTCGAGCATGGGCTTGATTTCGGCGCGATTGAAGTGGATGGCCTGACTCTCGACGAAGCAGAAGAGCTTGTGTCGAAACTGATGAGCAAATATTACGAATCGCCTGTCGTCAATATTGAGTTCGTGGCTTATGGAGTGCGACCGGGATATGCAGTTTCGGTTTTCGGCGCGGTGCAGGAACAAAACACCCACAGATACTTTGAGGGCATGAAGCTTCTGGATGTGCTGATTAAATCAAAACCGCTCCCTGACGCGGATATTTCCAAGCTGGCTCTTTTCAGGGGAGAAGACCCAGTCAGATATCTGGACATCAGAAAGATGATGGACGGAACGGACATGAGCGCCAACATCCCGATGCAGGCGGGCGACACGTTAATAGCGCCCTATACGCAGCCGGCAATGAAGATGAGGGTGATTGTTCTTGGAAAAGTGACCACGCCCGGGACGATGTTCGTTCCGGAAGGCACGCAGATTCTTGACCTTCTAGGCAGAGCCGGAGGAACAGTCGGCAGAGCGGCGATAGGGAGCACCTATATTATTCGCGTTGTGGACGGAGAACCGGTAATCATAAACTCAGATGTGAAATCGCTCATGAAATTCGGCGACCTGAAAGAAAATATCGTTCTAAAGGACGGCGATGTGGTCTTTGTCCCGGAGACTTCCAGAGTCGATATAGCAAAAGTCATTCAAAATCTTTCTCTTTTGAATTTAATCAAGTCAACGACAGACTGACGGAGGCTGTGGGAAGCCGTATCAAGGGATGAAAAAAGAAATAGCGGACAAAGCGAAAAAAAGAAAGCTCGCCAGAGAGAAGAACGAGCGGGCGAACCGCCGTTTATGGTCGTTGGTCTGCGCCGTCCTAATTTCTTATATCACCGTTTATTTCGGGGCCTACCATTATAAAAACTATGTGGTCATGAACCGGAAACTAAGAGTCATAAAGACAGAACACACAATGAAAACGGCTCGGATAAAGGAATTGAGGGAAGAAGCGCTCAGATTGCAGGACCCGGAGTATTTGAAGGGAATAGCTCGCAGGGAGTTGTACCTAATGGACACGAAGGAAGTGCCGATAAGGATAACGCCCGATGTGACGAAGGAGCCGAGCGCGCCGGAGTCAGCCGAAGAACCCGCGGAACAAAACAGAAAAAACTGAGAAGGCGGGATTTGACGGCTCTCTTTGCGCGGTTTAACGCAGAAGCAGGGAGGCGACTGTCATCGCATGGAGACCGAAGTCGGGTCTATTGTCGAAGGCGTTGTTGTCGAAGTTGTGAAGTACGGCGCGTTTGTGAAAATGCGCAACGGTAAAACAGGGCTTGTTCACATTTCCCAGATAAGCAATGAATTCGTTCGTGAGATAACCGACCACATTTCTCCCGGCGTCCGCGTAATGGCGAAAATCGTCTCCATAGACGATAGAGGCAGGATTCAACTTTCTCTGAAAAACGTTCCTCAAGATGGTCTGTCCGAAGGCGATCAACAGGGCGAGCCGCCGGATGTTCAGCGCCGAGAGGTCAGGAGAACGCCTCCGCGCTATCAGGAATCGCGCGAGGAGGACTCTTTCGAAAGAAAACTAAAAATGTTCATGCGTCAGAGCGAAGACAGAATGGTCGACATAAAAAGAAACATTGAATCCAAGCGCGGCATAAAGAAAAAGAAGAATAAAAACAAATAACTGTCATCGGGAAAAACGAATAATTCATTAAGATTCGGGTTAAGCTTTTATATGGGCCAACGCGTTGTGTCCGCCCGAATAGCCGGATTTTTTTATTTAATTTGATATTGAATATAACAAATGAAGTATAATTCTTTTCCGAACAGTTCCGATGTCGGCCGACGATTTATTTAGGCGTGCCGCGGCGGGCTGATTGAATCGAAACAACAACGTACAAACAACAAAACGCGGGGTGCGAGATGAAAAGAAGAGCGGCAACCGGGATCGCGATAATCATAGCTCTGGCAACAGTGTGCGCGCGCGCTGAGGCGGCGGGCATGTTGTCCTCTGAAAGCTCCAAGCAGCCGGTTGTGCTGGTTCACGGCTATTTCGGCTCGATAGCCGGCCAGACTTCGGTCGAGCTGTACTGGTCGTTCATATCAACGCGGCTAAAACTCGACGGATTCGACGTGTACAAGATAGCCCTGCCGGATGGGGCCATGGAGGACATCCCGCGAAGCGCGGCGGTTCTTCGCGACTACATAGACGCGACGCTGGCCCGGACGGGCAAGTCGAAGGTGGATCTGGTCACGCACAGCGAGGGCGGTCTGATCTCCCGGTACTACATCAAGCATCTCGGAGGCGCGGGCAAGGTTGACGATCTGGTGACGATAGCCACTCCGCACAGGGGCACAAGCGTGGCGCATATCGGCCCCGGCGAGGCCGCTCGCCAGATGGAGATTTACAGTTCCTTTCTTCGAGAGCTGAACACGCCGCCCACTCTGACCGGCGACATCGACTACACGGCGATTTTCAGCAATCACGACGAGATGGTGGTTCCGAACGAAAACGGTTTTTTCGCGGGCGCGGTAAACATGAACGTTAACCTGCTGGGTCACGGCGGAATAATGTTCAATGAAGACGTCTATAAGATGACGCGCGGAGCGTTGAAGAACAACACCGGGGAGGGCCGCAGGGCCGTCCCGATTCAGATTGTGAAGTCGGCAATGGTGACCAACAACCCGAACGTCACCCTGAGGCTCAAGAAGTTCAACCATTTCCACGACGACGAAGACATGCGTCAGATGAGGATAAGCAACAAGCAGTTCCTTCACGGCGCGGACTGGCATTCGTTCGCCGACACCAAGCAGTGGACGCTGGATGATTCCCGCGACGGCATGAAAGCCGTTTACGTCCAGTTCAGGCACAGCGGCAATTTCCTTTTTCCAAAAGAATCTCCGACTTACGTTGACTATATCTTCCTAGACAGGGAAGCTCCGAAGGCGTCGATAACCGCTCTTCCCGATGTGACGCTTGAATCTTCGGCGACGATAGGCATAGACGCTTCGGACAATACGGACGACTACAAGAAGTTCAAGGTGTGGAACGCGCTGTTCGCTTACGGGATGGAAGAGTTCGGCGTGAAGGAGATGATGGTCAGCGCGGACCCGTCGTTCGCGGGCGCGTCATGGCAGCCTTTCGCCAAGAGCGCGGTCGTCAACCTCGGCGCCGGCAGCGGCATGAAGACGGTTTATGTTAAAACGAGAGACGCCGCCGGCAACGTCAGCGCGGTGGCCACGGGCAACATCAGGGTCATTGACGTCAATGCTCCGGACATCGGCATGGTGTCCGAAGGAGCGAGGCAGCCGGTCGTGTTGGTGCACGGTCATTCAGGCTCGATACTCGGCGACCTGAGCGTGGCTGTTTACTGGTCTTACATAGGCGGAAGGCTCAAGAGCGAGGGGTTCGACGTTACGGAGATAACGCTGGGCAACGCGGCGATGCAGGACATCAAAAAGAGCGCGCGCGAGCTTCGCGATTTCGTTGCCGCGACGGTGGCGAGGACCGGCTCCCCGAAGGTCGACTTGGTGGTTCACAGCGAGGGCGGTCTGGTGTCGAGATATTACATCAGAGAGCTCGGCGGCGCGCAGTTCGTCGACGATCTGGTGACGATCAGCACCCCGCATAGGGGCACGACCGTAGCCCATGCGGGCATGGGACTGCTCGGCGAGGGAACTAGCCAGATGGAGGTTGCCAGCCCGTTCATTCAGGAGCTTAACTCCGGCGACACCCTGTTCGGCGGAGTCGAGTACACCGCGATGTTTAGCCATGCCGACGAGATCGTGCTCCCCGGCACGAACGGGTTCTTCGACGGCGCGGTGAACGTGAATTTCATGCTGCTCGGCCACGGCGGGATACTTTTCGCGCCGGAACCGTACAAAGTTCTGCGGTCCGCCATATCGTACAAATATTTGTTCTCGAAAGGACAGCGCCCGGTCGAGATAGTCGAGCCGGGGATGTCCACAAACAAGAACACAGTGGAAGTCAGATTGAAACCCTGCAACCATTTTTCCCCGCAGGCTCCTGTGACGGAGATGATGGTGGCCACGAACGGGATGTTCCACGGAGCGGTGTCGTGGCGGCCGTTCTCGAATTCGGTGAATCTGGACATTTCGGGCAAGGACGGGGGGCTTCTGGGCGTCCATGTGAAATTCAGAGGGGCTGACGGCGTCGAGTCTCCTTCCTACGCTGACTATATAATAATCGACCGCGAGACTCCGACCGGAACGGTCTCGATCTCTGCGACGGACGCCGAAAAATCGACGATGACGCTGAAGATTTCCGCGACTGACAACGCTGAAAAATACGGTTATTTCAAAGTGACCAATCTGCTCGAGGCCTATGGGATACTGGGCATAGGAGCAAGAGATATGCAGGTCTCGACGGATTCCGGGTTCGCCGGGGCGTCGTGGGAGCCTCTAGCAGGCTCGAAGACAGTGACGGTGAGCGCGGGCACAGGAGAAAAGATGGCGTATGTCCGCTTCCGGGACGCCGCCGGAAACGTGTCTCAGACCCGTTCGGTGGCGACGCAGATGTTCAGCCCAATCAACGGATTCGTTGCCGCAGAGAAGGGCCGCGCCCCGGTGGTTTTCGTTCACGGCTACGGCGCGGTGGCGTCCGAACTGACCTCTAAAATCAACTGGCTCTACTACACGGAGCGGCTGAAAAAAGAAGGGTATTCGACGCATGTTATAGCGCTTGACGCGGCGGGGACGGGGGATGTTATCGCGAGCGCCGCAAAACTGAGGGATTTCGTGCAGGGCGTTCTCCGCGAAACCGGCGCGGATAAGGTTGACATTGTCGCCCACAGCGAGGGCGGTCTGGTCGCCCGATATTATATAAAGGAGCTTGGCGGAGTCGCTTCGGTCGACGACCTTGTGACGATATCCACCCCGCACAGGGGCACGGTTATCGCAGCAGTGGGGCCCGGCGAAGCGGCAAGGCAGATGACGGTATCCAGCGATTTCCTCGCCAGTCTCAACTCCGGCGACAGCGTTCCCGGAATGGTGGACTATACGGCGATTTTCTCCACGGACGACGGAGTGGTTGTCCCGGCTGAAAACGCGTTCTACGACGGCGCTATCAATGTCGTCAGGACGGGTCTTACGCATGCGACCATACTTCTGGACGACGGAGTGTATCAGGTTGTTAAGAGCGCTCTTGCGGTTGACACTGGGAGAGGGGACTCCGAGCTTCCCGTCAGAATAATAAAAAGCGGGATGGCGGCATCGTCGCCATACGTGTTGCTGAGCCTCAACTACTACAACCATAACGCGCCGTTGCTTCCGGCGGGAGAAATGATGATATCCGGAGACCCGTCGTTCAGGGGCGCGGCATGGCAGCCGTTCTCGAATTCAGCCAACTGGACGATAGACGGCGGGGACGGATTGAAGGCGGTTTACGTGAAATTCAGAGCTGCGCAGGGCGGGGTCGAGTCGCCCGCGTACGCGGACTACATCGTGATAGACAGAACCGCTCCTTCAGGCTCGGCGGTTCTGCTGCCCGTGTCCGGCTCAGACGGCGATGTCGAGCTGGCTATAGCGGCTGCAGACAACTCAGACGTTTTTTCGCGCTTCAATATCGCCCGCCCGGATGTCTCCTACGGTATCCCCGATCTCGGAGTGACGGGCATGATGGTGTCCGACTCGCCGGATTTCGCGGGGGCGGCGTGGGAGTCGTTCTCCAGCAGAAAAACCCGCGCTCTGCCTGCCGGCGGCGCCGGGAAGGTTTATGTCAAACTGCACGACTCCGTAGGGAACGTAAGCGAAACTATAGTGGCGTCGAAGGCGGACGCCACGGCTGTGGCGGAAGCCGCAAGCCAAGCCGCGGACGCGGCGCGCGAGACTGCTCAGGAAATCGCAGACGCGGTTGATACCGTTATCACGGCAGCGGAATCCGAGATTGACTTGTCTCTCGTCAAAGGCTGGAACCTGATATATCTGCCCGAAGAGCTTCCGGAAGAATTTAAACGCGGACTGTCGGAGCTTATAGACTCCGGGGCCACGATGTTCGACATAAGCGACCGCGATTTCAGGAGTTCGTTGCAGGCGATGAACGCGCGCGGGGGCAGGGCGGTATGGGTGGAAGTCAGGAACCCGGCCGCCAAGCGGTTCGTGGCTAAAGCCTCTTCCTCTGCTAGAACTGTGATGCTGGACAGGGGCTGGAACATAATCGGAGTGTCCGGCGCGGCGTCGGCGGATCCTTCGGCTGTGACGATAACTTTCGGCGGGGAAACCATTTCGCTCGCGGACGCTGCGGCGAGGGGAATCGTCGCCAAATCGATATTGGAGTTCGACGGCTCTGAGTACAAGCCGGCCGCCAGACTTCTCCCGCTCCGCGCCTATCTGCTGAGAGCGTACGACGGCTGTCTTTTGAACCTGCCCTGAAGCTCGGCGGCGAAGCGCTCGCCGTTGTGAAAAATCGCTCCGGACACGCTTTGTTTGACGGCGATTCCGGATAAAAGGTTGATCCTATGAGAACAATACTTGCGGCAATAACGCTTGCGGCATTGGCGTGTTCGGCGGCGTTTGCCTCCGGCGGCGACCCAGCAAATAAAAAGGTAATCGAAGAAATAAGAATAACTCATGAATTGCTAAGAGGCCTCGAATACAAGTTCGAGCCGAAGGTGGAGATAGTCGGCGCGCGGGAGGCGGGCGCGCGGGCCGCAAGGCTGGCCGGACGGTATTTCCCGTTGGCGGCGGGGCCTGACGGAAAAGCCGCGCAGGCGGCATGGAAGTTCCTTCGGCTGATTCCCGAAGAGCGGGACTTGCAGTGCGCTATCGACGGATTCGCTCGCGCGGGCGCAAGGGCTTTCTACGACCCGGAAACCCGCTCGGTGGTTCTGGCAAGCGACTTAACCGCCCCCGGATGGAATTCCCCTCTGATAGCCAAGACAATGGAAGTTCTCAAGGTCGAGGAGACTGAGTTCGCTCTGGCGCGCCAGTTCGCGCTAGCCCTGCTCGACTCAAACTTCGGAATATACGACAAACTCGCCGACCCGGCGATGCCGTCCGATATGAGGATGGCCGCGCTTGCGCTGCTGAACGGCGACGCCAACCTGATGCTGATGGACTATATGCTGCGCAACTACGGGGTCAAATCGACCCTGTTGCCCAATGCTGAGGGCGTCGTTTCGCAGTTCATTCCGCTCGTGACGCACATACCGAAGGCGGAGCTTGAAGCCGCGCCGCAGGCCTTGGCGCGGGACGCCGCGTTTCCCCACACTGCGGGCGCGAAGTTCGCCGCCGTCCTTCGATCAACCGGGGCGGGGCCGCTGATGGACAGCGCTTACTTCTCGCTGCCGGTCAGTTCCGAGCAGATTCTTCATCCGGAAAAGTTCTTCGAGTCAAGAGACAACCCTGTGGGAGTGGAGACTCCGGAACTGTCCGCCGCGCTGCCCGAAGGCTCGGCGAAGATATACGAGGACACATTGGGCGAGTGGGGACTGCGCCGGTTGTTGGCGGCGTGGATGAAAGACGATTCCGAAGCGTCGAGCGCCGCTTCCGGCTGGGCGGGGGACAGGCTGCTCATATACGAACTGCCCGGCGGAGAGATAGCGGGCGCGTTCTTTACCGTGTGGGATTCCGCGCCGGACGCCGAACTGTTCGCCGGCGTGTTCAGGCGCGCCGCGCGCGCGGCTTTCGCCGCCGACGCGCATATCGAAGTATCCTCCATCGGCAGGGACGCCGTCGCGGTTATCGTTCCGCGCGCGGATATGGCTCCCGAACTATCCGGGCTTGTCTGGCAGTCCGTCAAGATTCCCACCAGAACGCCTCCGCCCGAACTGCGGCAACCCGACCCTGAAGCCCTCATCACCCAGTTGAGCCAGTTCATGGGAATGTTCTCCAACACGAATGTCGCGATTCCCCCGGCGGGAGAGGATTGGCGGGTCGAGGGCGATGCGTTCATAAATGGAAAGCATAAGTACACTCTGCGCAGACCCGGCCCGGACTGGAATTTTCAGAGGTTGCATCTCGGCAACCAGTTCGTTTCCGAGTTTACCGCCGTCAACACCAAGAGCGTCGGCTCGAACTTTACCATTTTTACGTTCAACAAGTATGCCCCCGAAGAGCGGGAAAACCCCGTCGACCAGATGGTGGATTTCATGAAAGCGCAGATGCAGGGGTTCAAGCGGGTGGAGGAGAAAACCTCAATGGTCGCGGGTGTCCCGGCAAGGAGCGTGACTTTCACCGGCTCGATGTTTGTCCCTTTGAAAATAACTTACACAGAGGTTTTCGGTCCGGACTTCACTCACGTTATAACGTGGTGGGCGGTCAAGAACAACTACGACTCGCTGCTGCCCGAATACATGAAGTTCATGGAAACGTTCAGGTTTCTTGACTGAAAGGCTCTTGAGCGCGTGAGCCGGTCGCGGAGTCGAGGGCGGATTCCAGAGTCGAGTGTTGAATGCCTTCGACCAACGCGCCCCTCGCCGTGCAGTTCACAAGATTGGCATTTCCCCGCATTTCGTATTTATAGTAGTCCTCGACAACGCGTTTGAAGAGATACAGAACGTCAGAAGTCGCCGCCGGGCAACCGTCTATGCCGGGAGTCTGCCTGAGTCTGCCGTGTCTTGAGATAGCTCCCTCAGCGCGGCTGCCGGAGGCGTGCGTGCGGTCGGGAGCGAAAGAGAAATCGCAACCTATCAGAAGGATGGGGTCTCCCCCCGTCTTATAAGCGAAATCGAGCGCCGCCATCAGAACGGTGCCAGAAAATCGAAGCCCACCTTTATGATGGATTTCGTCAATTTTTTTTTCGGTCTCGGAGATCGACGAACACGCCGCAAACGAGCGCTCGACGCCGAACGTTGCCGCCACTTTCGGATTTGATGACGGAAAGAAAATCAGTTTCTCTTTTTCTATGTCCAGTCCGCTGAAGAATCCGAATGTCAACTCTTGCGGGTCTCCGCTTACAACAAAGTCTGGCCGCAATCCCGCAAGATGGAATGATGCGAGAGAGGAATCGACCGCGACTATCTCCGGTATCTCGGAGCGGCTTTTCAGGACGCCGAGGCTGATGTCCAGCGAAGGCCCGGCTCCCGCGACAATGACGGGTTTGCCCGCTCGCGTTCCGAACAGTTCAGCCACTCCGCGCGCCGCCTCGAAGATTTCCTTGTTAGCCTCGATGTTACGCTCTCTTTCCTCCGCCATTACCTCTTTGTTGGAGCCGGAAAGACGCAGGTATTCAAGTATGTCTCTCAGTTCGGCCGCGTCTTGCGGCAATGCGTCCACTGAGGGTTGATGAAGAAAAATTTCCATTTCGCTCGCCCCGTATATGCCTGACATTTCCTTGATCAATCTGCTCACAAGCGGCATAAGCTCCCGGCAACTCCCGGCGAGCAGTTTAAGTCTGGGATTAGACAGCAGGCTCGACATGTCGCGGGCGGAGAGCGCGGCGCGAAAAATCTCCGCCCCGGCTTCCACTGCGATTATCCTTTTTATGTCCGGCCTTTTTTCCAGAAGCGCTTCGATGTGATACCCCAGCCCGAACCCGAACACGAAAGCGAACCCGGAACCGCCGGGTTTCCTGATTTCAGCCCACCGGGAAGCGTCTTTCCTCGGACTATACTTGCTATGGATATAAATCTCTTTTCCGGGAGCCGACACCTTGAGCGTCGGCGCGCCGGCATCGCGGCTCTCTTCTATTGAGGCGCGGATTTCATCGTCCGGTTCGGGAGGAAAATAAATATGCCCCGCCGTATCCAGCGCCGCCATGTTCGATTCGGTCCAATCCCGCATGGCGCTATTATAAACCCGCCGGGACAAGGATAGAACCACCGGGAAGCGAAAGACGCGCGCCGCCCGGAATTAATGTATAATTCGTAAACGCTGATGAGCGGGAGGCGCGACGAAGATGAAGAGAGAAGATTATTTCGAAAATAAAGGCGGCGGGCGGTTCAGATATGTCGAGCATGAGGTTGAAGGCGCTCGCGCGGTGGTAATGGGGACTCACGGGTTCGCCGAACATATCGGAAGATACGACCATGTCGGGGCGTTTTTCAACTCGCGCGGCATGTCGTTTTATATGATGGACAACAGGGGACACGGGAAATCTCCCGGCGCGCGCGGGCACATCGACAGTTATGACCAGTACGTTGACGACCTTCACGGTTTCAGAACGCTCGTGGTCGAGGAGAAGTTGCGCGGCGCGCCCCTTTTCCTGCTCGGACACTCCAACGGCTCCCTCATCACCGCCCGCTACTGCCTCAAGCACGCGGCGGGCGTTCGCGGCGTCGTCCTTTCCGGCATCCTCGCGCGCATGGCCATGAAGGTGAATCCGCTGAAACTGAAAACCGGCATGCTGCTCTCAAAGATAGTTCCGAAACTGGCAATCCCCGGAGAGATATCGCCGTCAGACGTCTGCCGCGACAAAGAAGTCGTCCGGGAGTACGAGAACGACCCGTTGGTGTTCAAAGTGAACACACTCGGATTCGCCGCGCAGCTTATTTGGGCGATGGAAGACCTCAACAAACGCGCGGGCGAATTCAAGCCGCCCGTGTTGTTCCAGCACGGCGGAGACGACCGCCTTTGCTCTCCTGAAGGCGCGCGCGCCTTCCACGACAATATCGCATCTACGGACAAACAATTCATCCTGTACCCCGGCCTTTACCACGAGATATACAACGAGTTCGAGAAAGACGAAATACTGGCCGCCGCCGCGGACTGGATCGATAAGAGACTTTAACCGCGATTGGCAATTCGTTATCTGCGTCCGCAAATTATTGATTTACGCCGGACAGTGTATATTTACGCGTCGGTTGCTGTTATTCCAGATCGAAGAAGGCCAGAGGGGTGTATTCCGCGCCGGAGGATTTAAGGTCGCTTTTATAGAATGAAACGCGCGCGGCCTCGAAATCCGGCATGGAGTGCGCGGGCAGGGAGGCCGGATCGAAACGGCAGGGGGTTCTGAAGCGGGCGAGGGTAAGGTGCGCGGTAAAGGGGCGGGATTCGGTTGGGAATCCGAGAGGAGCCAAAGCTGATGACAGGCCGGAAGCGAGCGCCCGGACGCTGTCGGCTCCCTTGTCGAGCCCTAGCCACAACACGCGCGCGCCGAGCGCGTTCGGGAAAACTCCAGCCGCGTCGAAACAGGCGGAGAACTTTTTTGCCCGCGCCGCTCCTTGAGCGGCTTCGCGCACATCGTCAATCCTCGACGTTTCTATCTCGCCTAAAAATTTCAGAGTGAAATGAAATCCTTCCGGGCGGGTCCATCTGGCGGCGGGGAAGGAGTTTTTGACAACTCTCTGATATTTTGAAATGAGAGCTTTCGTGTTTGCTGGGATGTCTAGCGCTATGAATGCGCGGATAGTTTCGGTCATGTGTCGGTCTCCTAGGTGTGTTTTTTGACTGCATCGATGAAAAAAATGTGGGTCATACGCGCTCGGCGACGGCGATTTCCTGCAGGCTGAGAAGTTCTTCGCAGATGTTCGCCGCGTGAGCCGCGTTGTACACGAGCGCCACGACTTCCATGAGTTGCAGATGGCGTCCGCTCGTGTTGACGTCGTTCGGATACATTATCTCCCCGCCGGATTTTTCGATGATGTTGAGTATCTGCCTTTGGATGTCCTTTGCGGGGAAGAACTTGATCTTGAATCTGGCGGGGAACTTCGACCCCGATGTGTCGCCCCATAGTGCGGGGGTTTTTCTGCCTAGGAATATGGGCCTGCTGCGTCTATTTCGGCAGTCTTTGCGGTGGACGACGGCTTTTTTCAGGCCGCCGTAGACGGCAATTTCGTCGCCGGGCAGAGGGGAGCATATTTCATCGAGATATAGCGAAGACCTCAAAGGTTTGTCGAATATGAAAGCGCCCGGGTCGGCCTCGCCGTCGTAAGCGGGGTGGCCGATGATACGGGGCGCTTTTTCGAAATCCTCCAGCCGGATTATTCGTTTGTAGAGGGTCCTTACCACTTCCAGAACGAACTGGAGGTTGATTTCTCCTCTGACGATGTTCAGATAGATGTCGTCGACTTCCCTTATCTCGAAATCGTCGGCTACCATCGAGAGCATCTGCTCCAAGTCTTCGATTCTGTTGGAAGGGCAGAGGCCGGCCTCATACGATTTTTGGAGAAGCGCGCGACGGCCTTCTTTCACCGCGTCCTCTCGAGTCAACGCCGCAAGCCGTTTCATTATCTCGTTTTTCGCATAGTCGGTCGAGACGCATTCGAGCCACTCGACCCTCGGCGTCGCGGCTTCGTCCGTTATGATTTCCAAATGCTCGAACCTGCCCGGCACATGGCACATCCCCACTTCTTTTTTATTTATAATGGCGGACTTGAACGCGTTGCCGGTTCCCACGCTCATTTTGTACGCGTAGTCGAGCACGGTGGCGGACTCCGGAAGCACCAGCGCGCTGCCGTCAGAGGCGAACACGAAATTTTTCTTTTCTCTGAACAGGCGCAGATATCTGTCTATCTGTTTTTCCGCGTCCTCGCCCTCCGCAAGCCCGGATTGCTCGCCGATCATTCTCTGCAGGTCTTTTACGCGTTCTTCGAGGAATCCCGGATCGCGCAGAGAGCTTCCGGCGGCCAGAAGCGACACCACGCCCCGGCTGTTGGTCAGCCTCATCTCTTCCGTGAGGATGTTTATCGAGATTGCCGCGCCGCCGGGGCCTACCACGATGGTTTCTATTGAGCGCTTGAGGTCGCCGGAAGGGTGGTGCATCGTGTCGATGAACCCATGCACCACTCCGCGCAATTCGGAGTCCCTAGAGAACGGGCTGAAGATTTTGTGGACGACGCCCAGAGCGCGGTAGGCGTCCGGGGTTTCCGCGGTTACGATTTCCAGATGCCCCGTTTTTAGGAGACTTTGAGGTTTCGCCGGGTCGGAAGCCAGCCTGCCGATGAAGTAGGGGGTATGCGGGACGCGCTCGAGCGCGTATTCCAAGCCGATGTCGTCGAGCGCGGCGCGAAGCTCGGTTTCGGCGGCCTCGAAGACAGCGTTCTCCTCCGGGGCCAGCCTTTCCATCATAAGACCGGCGTCCTCGAATTCATCCGGTTCGAGATACATGAAGGCGGTTTCCCGCATCTCCTCCATCGCCTCGCGCATGCCGAGTCTTTCGGCCATGAGGATGAATATCATCTGCGTTTCGACGCAGTTTTTAATCTGCTTGTAGGCGGGCAGCGCGTGTAGCGTGCTCATGTTGTGGAGCCTGTCTGCCATCTTTATGAGAGCCACCCGGATGTCCTTGGCCACCGCCATGAAGATGCGCATGTAGTAGGCGTCGTCCTCGCTGAAAGTCTCCGGAAGCTCGTACTTCTTCAGTTTTGAGACGCCCTCGACGAGTTGCGCCACAGTGTCGCCGAAGATGGCGCGAAGCTGCAACTTGTGGATGTTGGGGTCTTCAATGGTGTCGTGCAGAATGCCCGCTGCGACGGTCTCGCTATCCATGCGCCATTCGACCAACTGCGCGGCCACCGCCAGAGGATGAACGATCGCCGGCTCGCCGGACATGCGAAGGAAATCGAACCGCCTGTTGCTTTCGAGGGTGAATTCATACGCCTTGCGGATAGTCTCGAGACCGTCGTACTCCATGTACTGTCCGGCTTTGATGAGAATGCCGTCAAGGCTGTCCTTGAAAGCTACGGGCATGGACCCTCCGGCGCCGCGCGCGGCGTTGATATTATTCTAGCGCAAAAGCGCCTATGCCGGATTCTTCTGGTGAAAAATCCGGAGAATCGAATAGCCCGCATTGTTCGCCGATGCGGGTTGTTTTAATCGCTGAGCGGACTTGACGTCGAAGCTGCTAATAATGATCGCGCCAATATATAGATATATTTATTCTTGAATGAAGATGCGGAGTTTGATAGTATTCCTGAGAAGCGGCCGGGCGGAAGTCAACGCGGGCCGCGGGGGCTGAAGGATGGAAAAGACGGACGCGCTTATTCTTGCGGGCGGCACGCTTAGCGAAGACCTGAAGAAATATAGTTCCGGGCATGACAATCGGGCCATGCTCAAGATCGGCGACAAGCGAATGATCGAGTACGTCGTCGACGCGCTGCGCGGAACGCCGGAGATTGGCGAGATCGTCGTGGTGGGGTTGAAGCAGCCGCTGGAAGAAGTCCTCGGCGGCAGGGTGGACGCCGTTCTGGAGTCGAAGCCCGGAATGCTCGACAACCTGAAAATGGGAGTGGAAAGGTTCAAAAACAAAAAGAGAATGTTAGTGGCCACATGCGATATACCGCTGGTGAAACCGGAGATGATCGAAGGGTTTCTTCGGGCTTGCAAAAAAGAGCAGGCTGATTTATACTACCCGATAGTAGAGAAAAAACTTAACGATCAAAAATTTCCTGAGACTAAGCGGACGTATTTCCGCTTAAAGGAGGGCGTTTTCACCGGCGGCAATGTGTTTTTGCTCAATCCGGCGGCATTGCTCGAAAACTGGGGCTACATAGACAGGATACTCGCGGCTCGCAAGAAACCGTGGAAGATTGTGGGTATGTTGGGGTTCGGGTTCATTGTGGGTTTCCTGTTGCACAGGCTGTCAATCCCGGTTATAGAGCAAAAAGTGGAGCGCATCACGGGCTGCAAAGGCAAGCCCGTCATGACGCAATACCCGGAAATAGGAGTGGACGTTGACAAAGAGAGCGATTACCTGCTGGTGAAAAAAGTCCTTGAGTGAGAAGTCGCGGAGATAAAAAACAGCGGCAACGGAAGGCGGCGACCGATTATAAACCGCGCGTTGCGGGCGCGAGAAGGCCGCCAACTCATCAAGGGGTGATACCAGATGGAAATCACGGAAGTTCGCATTCGCAGGCATCGCTCGGAGGATGGAAAGCTTAAAGCTTTCGCGTCGGTGGTCTTTGACGGGTCGTTCGTGGTTCACGACATGAAGATCATCGAAGGCGTGAGAGGGCTGTTCGTGGCGATGCCGAGCAGGAAGAGACCGGACGGATCTCACGAGGATATCGCCCATCCGGTGTGCAGGGACTTCAGGCAGAAGGTGCAGAACGCGCTCATCGATAAGTACCGCGAAGAGGAATGCGAAGCTCCCGAAGCCCTGTCCGAGCAGCGGGCGCAAGTCTGACGAAGACGGCGACCCGCCAGCCGAAAATCTCCCGCCTCCGCCCGGAACCTCTCCGGACGGATTGATTATCGCCGACGCGACATTATAATTAAACTCGCTTTGGGGCGTAGCCAAGCGGCAAGGCACCGGGCTTTGGTCCCGGCATCGTAGGTTCGAATCCTGCCGCCCCAGTGGACATGGGCGCGCGGAGCCTGTCCGCTCCGCGATCCCGCCCGGCGATTGCCCGGAGGCGAAAATTTGTCAGGCGGAAACGATATGACGAGCATGCACGGAACCACCGTCGTCGCGGTAAGGCGGGACGGAAAAGTCGCCTTCGCCGCCGACGGTCAAGTGTCAATCGGCAACCAGATTATCAAGACGAAAGCGAAAAAAGTCAGAAGGATGGCGAACGGGGAAGTCGTAGCCGGCTTCGCCGGTTCGGTGGCCGACGCGCTGACGCTTTTCGAGAAGTTCGACGCCATGCTCGAAAAGTATCAGTCCAACCTGCCTCGCGCGGCTATGGAGTTCGCGCGCGAGTGGCGCACGGACAAATATCTGCGGCGGCTCGAAGCCATGCTTCTGGTGGCGGACAGAACCCACCTTCTCTTTCTGTCCGGCAACGGGGAAGTCATAGAGCCGGACGACGATGTCGCGTCTATAGGCTCCGGAGGCGCTCCCGCGCTGGCCGCCGCGCGCGCCCTTCTCAAACACACGGCTCTCTCCGCCGAGGAGATCGCACGCGAGGCGCTCACGGCCGCCTCCGAAATCTGCGTTTTCACAAATAACAACATCACAATCGAGACCCTCACATGAATATCGAAAATCAAGACGAAGCGGTTGCGAGGCGGGATATGCTCGTGCCGGCCAGCCGGGACATTTCCGGCCCGGACCTTACCCCAACTCAAATTGTGGATTACTTGGACCGCTACATCATCGGCCAGAAACAGGCAAAAAGGGTGGTGGCGATAGCGTTGCGCAACCGCGCCCGGCGCGCCCGCGTCGAAGGCGAGTTGCAGGACGAGATAATCCCCAAGAACATCCTGATGATAGGCCCCACCGGAGTCGGCAAAACCGAGATAGCTCGGCGGCTTTCAACTCTCATGAGCGCTCCGTTCATCAAAGTGGAAGCCACGAAATACACAGAGGTAGGATATGTCGGCAGGGACGTAGAGAGCATGGTGCGCGACCTTGTCGAGTCGGCCGTAAGGATGGTGAAGAACCGCAAGCGGGAGGCGGTCGAGGCCGCCGCCGAGGCGATGGCGGTAGAGATAATAGTGGACGCGATGACGCACCATCGGCCCCGCCGCAGGCAGTTCCCAGCTCAGGAAGAGTTCGCCGCCGCCGAACAGGCTCTAGACGACGATTCCGACCAGATATCCCGGCTCCGGGAGCGGCTCCGCAGAAAAATCTCAGCGGGAGAGATGGACGGAAACGAAATAGAGATAGAAGTTGCCGACTCGCAACCCAAGATGGTGGAGATATTCTCCAACGCCGGGATAGAGGAGATGGGCGTGAACCTGCAGGACATGCTAGGCGGCCTTATGCCCTCGAAGAAGCGGAAGAGAAAGACCACCGTCGCCGAGGCGAAAAAAATATTGACCGCCGCCGAAGCGGAGAAAATGATCGACATGGACGACGCCGCAGCAGAGGCTGTCAAGCTTGTGGAGCAGTCCGGGATTATTTTCATTGATGAGATTGATAAAATAGCGGGGCGGGAAAAATCAGGCTCAGGCCCGGACGTTTCCCGCGAAGGCGTGCAGAGGGACATTCTCCCCATCGTCGAGGGCAGCACGGTCAACACCAAGTACGGCCCGGTCAAGACGAATCACGTTCTTTTCATCGCCGCCGGCGCGTTTTCGCACAGCAAACCGTCGGACCTGATACCTGAACTTCAGGGCAGGTTTCCGTTAAGGGTGGAACTGGAAAATCTCTCGCGGGACGACTTCAAGCGGATACTGACCGAGCCAAAAAACGCTTTGATAAAGCAATATATCGCGCTTATGGAGTCCGACGGCGTAAATCTGACGTTCACCGAGGACGGGATAGACGAAATCGCAGACGCCGCTTCGAGGGTGAACAAACAGACCGAGAACATCGGTGCGCGACGCCTGCACACAATGCTAGAAAAAGTCCTCGAAGACATCTCATTCAACGCTCCCGACGTGGCGCAAGGGGATATGAAAATTGACAAAAATCACGTCCGGGAAACCCTAAAAGACATCATAGATGATGTTGACTTGAGCAGATATATACTGTAAATTTCTGTGCGGGAGAACAAACCGCCTGAATGGATGACAGCAAAGCCGCAATTGTGCTTCGTCACATAGACAGGATGCCGAGCCTGTCGCCGACAGTGGCCAAGATACTTCAGGTCGCTAATGATCCCACATCTTCGGCCAACGACCTGAACAAAGTCATCTCTCTCGATCCGGTTCTCGCCGCAAAAGTTCTCAAACTTGTCAACTCCGCATACTTCGGATTTTCAGAGCAGGTCACGTCCACTGTTCGCGCAATAGTTATGCTTGGGCTGAACACCATCAAGAACCTTGCGGTGAGCACTGCGGCGCTGGAAGCGATGGCAGGCAGCGCAAAGGGCGGGCTGGACATGGACGAATTCTGGCGGCATCTGCTCGCCACCGGCGTCTGCGCCAAACTCATCGCAAGAAAAATCGGCATCCACAAGAATTTCCTCGAAGATTTTTTCCTCGGCGGCCTCATGCATGACATCGGCAAGGTTATCCTCAATAGGATTAACCCGGTCGGATACGGAAAAGTCATCGGCGCGGCGAGAGAAAAACAGAAACCGCTGTATCTTTTCGAGACCGCCGTCTTCGGAATCAACCACGGGGAGATAGGGCGGCTGCTCGGAGAGAAATGGGGCCTTCAGTCCCAGTTGATAGAGGCGATGAGCAAGCATCACTGTCTGGCTGAAGTCAAAGATGACAACAAGAAGCTTGTGTTCGCGGTGCACATATCGAACAACTACTGCAAGAAACTTGAAGCCGGTTTCGGGGGGAATGCGTACGTGGAGAAGATAGCCCCTGAGATGTGGCGCGAAGTGGGCCTGACGGAAGACGCGCTGGCCGACATGGAAGGGTTCCTGATGGAGGGCGTCGAGCGCGCGTCGGTGTTTCTCCAGTCGTCGGACAAGAGCTGACGCCGGTAGCGCCGCAGGCGCGCGCGCAATCCGAAAATCACACACACGGAGCAACCTGATGCTTGTAAGATTCTGGGGAGTGAGAGGTTCCATACCCACGCCGGGCCCGAAGACGGTTAGAGTCGGCGGAAACACAGCTTGCGTGGAGATTCAGCCCGGCGGCGGACAGCTTTTTATCATGGACGCCGGCTCCGGCATCCGCGAACTCGGCCTCAACATGATGGGACGCGGCAACATCGGCAGAGTCGACGCCAAAATTTTCCTCTCCCACACCCACTGGGACCACATTCACGGCTGGCCTTTCTTCGTTCCAGCTTTCATCCCCGGCAACAAGTTCTGCTTCTACGGTCCCGTCAACTTCAACGAACGCTTGGAAGACATCGTGGCCGGGCAGATGAAATACTCTTATTTCCCGGTCAAGCTTGAGCACATGGCCGCAAAAATCGACTTCGTCGAATTGAAGGAGTCCACTTTCGAGGTGGACGGAGTTAAGATAACCGCGAAGTACCTCAACCACCCGATATTGACGCTCGGCTACAGGTTCGAGTACGCCGGCAAAGTGGTCGTCACTGAGTTCGACACCGAGCCTTACACCAATGTGTTCAAGAAAAAAGACAAAGCGGAATCCGGCGGGGACGAAGTGGACGATTTTCTATTCGGCGGCGGCGGAGGCGGCGAGGAAGAAGGCGAGGAAGCCCACGCCGACCAAGTTGTCGACGACATGAACAGGCGCATAAAAGAATTCGCCCGGGACGCCGACCTGCTGATATTTGACGCCCAATACACCAAAGAAGAATACATGCCGCCCGCAGGCGGGATGAACAAAGTCGGCTGGGGCCATAGCACTCTCGACGACGCCGTCGAGACCGCCATCACAGCCAACGTTAAAAGAGTGGCGCTTTTCCATCACGAGCCGACCCGCGCGGACAACGCCGTCGACGAGATGGAAAACTACTGCAAAAAGCTCGTTGCCGAGAAGGGCAGGCCGGACATCCACATTTTCGCCGCCCACGAAGGCATGGAAGTAGACATCTGATAGCTTTCACTGTCTGGCAAACGTAGTCACAGAAGCCATAGAAAAAAGACAATTAGCGCAACCCTGCTGTTTACTCCTCGCAAGCAAACCGGCATCGATTCAGAAAATAGAGCGCCCACCGCGAACAAGCCGCCCTGAATGCTTCTGTAACCCAAGCAGCCTTTACTTTGGAATGCGGCGATTAATGTATGGACGGAGACATAGGTGACACATTTTTTATTTAACCCGAATCCGTCGTTAGGATTCGGGAGCGATTGTTCAGAGCGGATGAAATGCGAGGCGCAAGACGCGTTTTTGCAGTGAATAGAACAAATGGTTCATGAACAAAAAATGCGGCGGCAACGAAGCAGTTCGCTGCTATGAAAATCGCCCCGGTTCGTCGGCTCTATCGACGAATCCGGGTTTAATGATTCTACCCGCTTAAATGTGTGCCATGCAAAAGCTTTTTCCTTTGTGCATGTTGCTGTTATATCAAATGCGAATGGGAGCTTTCATTTAATTCTTCGTATAAGCGAAAAAAAGGGGACTGGCATCGCGTCTCTCAGCGATGCCTGTACCCTCTTTTCACCACCCCCGCCGCCGCAGGAGGCTAGACAGCAGATGGCAAGCGCTGTTTCACACATCAGCAATGTCATTCTTGCGACTCTTCTCATTCCATCTCTCACGGCCCCGGGTGGTAGTCGATATTGGAACCCGAGATGCCGAAATTCAGATCATCGCTCCCGTCCGAGTACATCACGTGTATTTTTCCGTCCGCATTCTGGTAAAAAACAAACTGACCATCGTCTGTCATCACAAATGTGTTAATATCAGTAACTCCCTCTGGCACGGGCCATGCATAACTTCCGGTTCCGTTCGTGTTCATCACATATAGCGTTCCATCGCATCCTACGCATGAAGCGGTTGTGTACAGTATCCTTCCGTCGTATGTCCAATTAATAAAAGAATGTGTTTGATTATTGTTGGTTAGTTGCTGGTAATTGCTCCCGTCACGATCAATCAATCCAATTTCATTTCCGTCATAACTGACTTCCATGTTAAATAGAATCTCACTGCCATCCTTAGAATAATATGCAAAATATTTTTTGTATCCTGTTGTTATCTTTCTTGGGTTTGATCCGTTTTTGTCCATTTCGTACAATTGATATAGTCCGCCGTGTTTTTGAGCATATAAAAGATATTCACCATCCGGCGACCAATCTCTGGATATGCCTTCTACCGAAAGTGATATTACATTGGTTCCATCTTCATCCATTTTAGCTATTATGAAAGTCTCCCCATCCCCGCTCGGATTCGTAGTGAATAGAATTTGATTACCGTCTGGCGACCAGTGCGGCCAGCCGTCACGATAACTATTATCTGTCAATCGTCTTAAATCAGTTCCGTCAGCGTTCATGGTATAAACTTCAGAACCTGTATGATTCTGTTCGAGATTTGCGGTGAACGTTATTTTTCCTGCTATACGTATCATTTCAATGGTTGTTACGTCTTCAGATTCAAGATATCCGTCTGACACAGTGATTCTGAATTTGTAAGTTCCTTCGGTGGAAGGAGTAAAATATGTAGATGATAGGCCGACGTTCGATATTTCAGCAGCAGGCCCTGATACCAACTCCCATAAATAAGTCAAAGTATCGCCATTTGGGTCGTTGCTAGCAGAGCCATTTAGTATACATTCTCTATCATGCGCTGTATATTCGTTATAGACTCCGTTGAAGTAAGCTGTGTAATATGCTCCTATTATGCAATTTTTATCAGCGCCTGCGACAGCGACAGGCGCAGCATTGCCAATGGGATTCATTATTAATGTCACTTCCACGCTGCCATTTGTTTGAACCGTCGCTGTTTCTGTCGTCGATGTAAATCCGCTTTTTACCAGAGATATACTATGCTGCCCCGGCGATATATCCGTGAATGTGTACGTCAACCCTGCCGGAATTACGACGTTTGTTTCCTCATTGTCTATTACAACTTGTCCACCTGAAACATTTGCCCTCACCACCAATGTGCCCGCAGTGGAAGGCGACATAGTTACTCCATTGCTTCCTCCAACATGCGTCGCGCTTCCAGCAGTAACAGTTATATTGATCTGTTTTGCACCATATCCACTTTTTGTCATGGACACAGCGCAACTGCCGACAGGAAGCGAAGATAATTTGAAATAACCGCTTGAATTTGTTGTCGTGATCTTAACAGTCGTCCCGCACGTCGCTCGTACGCTTGCCGCGACCAAGGGTTTGTATCCTGCCGGCGCTGCATCTGCCGTTCGAGTTGCCCTATCACTTCCAACGGCAACATATATATAGCCATCTGCTTCTCCGTACTGTAGTATCGGTGACACACCCCCGCCACCCCCGCCACCGCCACAGGAGGCTAGACAGCAGATGGCAAGCGCTGTTTCACACATCAGCAATGTTATTCTTCCGATTCTTCTCAAACTCCCTCATTCCCTCTCTCTCACGGCCCGGGGTGGTAGTCGATGTTGCTTGCAC
>JAKQPS010000055.1 GCA_029564595.1 bacterium
CCGGCACAGCCCCTTGAGCGGCCACTCATCCACGCGGTCATACCCGTGCGGGCCGCGCGCGGGACCGTAGCCCAGAAACGCGCCGTTCACGAAAAGGCGGTAGACCGTCGCGCCGGTCAGCCGCACGACCGCCTGTTCGGCAGCCTCGCCGTCCACCGTCGCGCGGAACCCGACAAAAAGGTTCATCTCTTTTTCGCGTCCCTCCGGCCAGACCGGCCGCGCGGCGGCGAACGACGGCGTGACATCCCGGCATCCGTTCTCTCTCACCAGCGAAGAACACCCCATTACACCCAGCACCGCCAACGCCAAGACCATCATGATTCTCATTCGCACCCTCCCAAAGGCTTTCCCGTCATGGTAGACATTCCCCCGCATCAAGTCAACCGGGCCTTTTTATACATGTGTCCGCAGATTGCACAGATTAAAACCCTCTGCGGAAATCTGCGGACAAACACCTCTTCTCCGCAGATTGCGCAGATTAAAACCCCCTCTGCGGAAATCTGCGTCATCTGCGGACAAACACCTCTCAATCTGCGGAAATCTGCGTCATCTGCGGACAAACACCACTTTTCCGCAGAGCACAAACGGTCTCATCCCCGGCGATGGAGCGGATTTTCACCCGCAGCGGCTTGCGGGGACAGACGAGCGTGGCATCCCAAAACGCTTTGGACTTCTTGCCGTCGCGGCTGACAAATCCGCGTTTGTCGATCTTGATCTCGGCGTCGCTGTGCCAAGGGCCTTCGGCTGCGGTGCAGTCGGCGCTGACCCATTCGATGAGTTCAAGCCCGTCCTCGCTGATCTCGATGGGCTTGAAGCCTTTGACGGGCTTGGGCTCGGGCGGCTGGCCGCTCTCGGCAAGCAGTTCGCCGTCCGGGTAGCAGTTGAGACCGTGCCGGTCGTTGTAGGCGGCGATCTTCTGCTGGAGCCGGTCGCTGTGGAAACGTTCGAAGGTGACGACATGTTCAGCGCCGACGGACACCTGCGCCTCGTCCGCGAGGACCACCTCGGCAAGCAACTCCTTGAGGTCGCGCAGTTCAACCGCACAGTCGGGCGTGGCGTTCTCTTTGATGAAAGCCTCGACCGCCGCGCGGTCGTCGATGTCCACGTAGTAGACCACGACTTTTTTGACCTTGTCCGGCAGGTCGGGCATGGCGCCGTCGCCGTTGACGATGCGGTTGATCAGCGGGATGTCAAGCACCTTGGTGGTATGGTCCTTGAGATCGGGCAGGTAAACCGGCACGAGTCCGAGACGGCTGTCGTTGAACGCGCCCGACCAGAACGGGCCGAGTTCAGCCTCGTCGAGCCGCAGACCGGTGATCAGCGAGCGCAGCTTGTCCATAGTCTGCACCGGGTTGCGGAAAAGCGCCACGCCGTCCCGCACGTCCAGCACCTTGAAGGCGGCACCGGCGGCCTGCAGGCGGTCGCGGGCAGTCTGAATCGAATTGATGCCGACATCCACATGGATGAAACGCCGCCCGAGCCGGTTCGCAACGGCGGCGGTCACACCGCTGCCGCCGAAGAAGTCGGCAACCACAGAACCTTCGGCGGAGGATGCGGAAATGATGCGTTCAAGCAGCGACTCGGGTTTTTGTGTTGCATAGTCGGCGCGTTCAGATGCCTGTGAGTTGACCGGACTTATATCAGCCCACAAAGCCTGACAGGGCATACCCTTTAACTCGTCTTTATAGACTTTCAGACGAATCCCCCCCGTCTTTGTTATATGTAAACGGCCTTCATTGTCTAGCCGTTTCATCGTCTCAAGCGGGCAACGCCACAATGAACGACAGCCTCTATACTCATAGTCATAGCCTGCACCCTTAAGCCCCTTTGCTGTTAGATTTCCACTTTCCCACAAACGGCCATCAGGATCTTTACACTTGAAACGCGCAAGGTACTCTTCATCGTAGGGTTGCTGCACTTCGTTAAAGGTCGGGGTCGGAGAGCGAGTATAAAAATAAATCGAGTTGAAATTATTGCCGTAAAACTCGGCGTCGCTATGTGCGGTTGTGCATTTCCAAATTATTTCATTTTGGAAGCAGTCTTCCCCGAACACCTCGTCCATCAGCACTTTGACGTAGTGGCCGATGTGCCAATCGAGGTGCACGTAGATGCTGGCGTTGTCCGACATGACGGCTTTGATGGCCATGAGATTCTCGTACATCCAGTTGAGGTAGTCCTCTTTGGTCCAGATGTCGCCGTACATCTTCTCGTCGAAAGCGCGGAGCTGGTCGTCGGGGAGTTCCTCTTCGGCCCTGGCCAGGGCGGCTGCGACCTTGGGATTTCGGCGGATGTGGATTTTCTTGGCGTAGTCGGCGCCGGAGGCGAAGGGCGGGTCGATGTAGACGAGGTCGACCTTGACGCCCGTCTCCTTGAGATGGGCGCAGGCGGAGAGGCACTCGCCGCGGATCACCAGGCTGGGATTCTTCTCGTCCGGCCGGCCGACGGTTTCCAACGTGTCGAGCTCATAGCGCGGCATGCCGCGGGCGATGCGGCGCAGAACCTTGTCGCTGTCGCGGTAGGCGAGCAGGCGGCGGGTGCGGACGAAGTTGTCGAGCACGGCCTGGCCCTCGATGGGCTGGGGAAAATAGGGAATGTAGTCAACGGGCATGGGGCAAGCTCCGGGTTAAGAGTTATCCGCAGATTACGCAGATTGCGCAGATTCTTGGACGGGGCATACGGGGTTGGGGGGTGGCGACTGGGTATGTGAACGAATCAAGCGTTTGTATTGGAGGGAAAAGGTGCCGAAGTTGATCAGGAGCGCGCGCTGCAAGCCGGTTGCCTTCATCTGCGGAAATCTGCGTCATCTGCGGACAAGAACATCCTCCTTCTCCATGAAAAAAGTTCTGATACGAGCGGCCAGAGTGGCAAGGTTTTGAGGCAACGGGACATCGTCGCGCAATTCGAGAAAATCGAAACGCCTGTATCCGAATTTGTCATTGTTGAAACGCAGAAAATCATTCTCCACAAAAGTGCGGCGGGCGACAAAGGCGGACTGATCGGCAAAGCCCTTGCCTTTGGTTTCGAGGATGAGCACTTTGCGGATGGTTGCCCCGTCGCGCCGGATGAGCAGGAAGTCAGGCGTGTAGAAGCCGACTCTGCGCCAGGCGCGGCCGGTCTTGGCATAACAGTCGATCTTGAATTCGGTCAGGTCGCGCTCGCCGTTATAATAGATTTCAAGCCCGGCATTCTTGACATCGCTGAGCGTGACCGCAGCGTCGATGAAATCGCGCTCGAAGCCGCTCGGCGTGAAGTCATAAGGCAGGTAATGGAGCGTACAGTCATATACGGCTTGAGCTTCGACGCGGCGCGCATGATCTTTGAGGATCTGGCGAAATGCCGCCTCCGCGAGATCACTGAGCGTGGAGGATGTATGATTGAATTGGGCTTTCACCTGATCTATCTCAGCAGGATCGAGAGGCTTTGCCGGCCGGGCATCGCTTTGTAAAATCGTTTCGCACTTCTCTTGGTCCGGCCAGTAAAGGGCGTGGTTAGGAATATCCTTGAGCTTGTTCACGACGAGCAGCGAGGCGGACTGTTCGACGACATCTTCGCGGATGCGTAATTCGCGGCGGGTGCGGAACGCCAACCGGACCGCGGCACGGACCGCCGACTGATCATAGAGCGTGTTGTAGCGGCGCTGGCCGCGCTCGGCATAGGTGATGCGGTCGAACAGGGCGTGGAGCGGGGAGCGGTAAGGGCGCAGCTCGGCGGCCGTGAGATCGCCGAGGCTTTCGCGGACAATCTCGTTTTGCCAGGCCGAGAAGAAGGCGAGGCCGCCGAACTGCTCGGTGACGACATCGGTATCGCGAACCAAACCAAAGGAGGCATGGTTGTCGGCCGCGTGGCGCTCGTTGAGGTAACGCGTGGTGATCGTGGCGTTTGTTTTGAACGCCGCGCTGTCGGGATCGAGGCCGACCAAAGCGTTGGCCGCATCAGGCTTTTCCCCTGTCAACACGGTGAGGTACTGAATCTTGAGCTGGTAGAAATCGACGGCGGGCAGCTTGAGATGTGCCATGCGCGAGACGCGCGGCACCCACGACTCGGGCTGCCGCTTGCGGATCGCGTTGAGTTCTTTGATGCTGGTGTTCTGCTCCTCGCCGAGTTGCTTGTCGAGCACTTTGGCATTGGCCTCATTCAGCAGGATCAACGCGGTTTCGTCCGTGTCCCCGTCCACTTGGCGCAGACAGCGGCAGGAGGTTTGCAGAACCATGTTCTTGGGGCAGTCGCCTTCCTGTGACAGGATCACACCCGTGAGGCTGCGGCAGTCCCAGCCCTCCTTGCCGATCTGCACAAGCAGGATGATCTGTTTGCGTGACGCGGGGTCATCCAGCAGCGCGAACTCGGCCGCAGCCTCTTTGACAACGGGATGCGTTTTATTCCCCTGATGAAATTTCAGGATGCGGTCAGCCGGGACACCCATATCGCCGACCAGCAGCGGGTAAATCTCCTCTTCCAGACGGGCGATGGTGCCGCAGTAGACAGCGAGTTTGGCGCAGGCGCCGTTGGCATAGGTTTTGGCGCCGTAATCGCTCATGAAACGTTTCACGCCGGTGCGCACAATTTCGAGCGAAGCAAGGCCGACGGCGACTTCCAACCTCGGCTTTTTGAGGAACTCCGCAATGGCTGTGGCCAGCGGATAGTAGTAAACCGTATTGGCAATGGTGGCGGACTGAAGCGCGACGGGGCCGGCCGTCACGGTGCGCGGCGCATCGTGATAGGGCGTTCCGGAGAAGCCGAGCACGGCGCTGATCTGTCCGGTGCGGCACCAGCCGTTGACCACGGCGCGGAGTTTGATGTCGCCGCAGGCCGCGCGCTGGACTTCATCGATGAAGATCTGAAGACGGGGTATCTTTCCGATCAGGTGGCGCAACTCATTGGCGAGGCGTTCCTTTTCCTCATCGTTGCGTTCCACCAACTGCATGTTGGCGTCGATCTCCACGCGATCCAGAATGACCTTCTCGGCGTTCACGACCAGCACAAGGCCTGTGAGGTCTTCAAACGGCATGTGTGCCGCAACTTTCTGGGCGTTGGGATTGCGGGCGCGGTTGCTTTTTCTGGCGGATTTGGGCTGGTCGAGAACTTCAAACTTGATCAACTTCCGGATGGCGGATGCGGAGGGTTCGGGAAGCACCCATGAAGGGTCGAAGTGTTCGATGGTGCGCAGGCTGGGAATGATCGAGTTTTTCAATCCGGACGGGGCAAGCACGATGAAATTACGGGCGAAAGCCTTATTCTCAGGCTCATTGATCGCGAAATAGAGGTCCAAATAGATGAATGCCGCCATGAGGAAGGTTTTCCCCGCACCCATGGGCAGCGAGAACAGATAGTCGGCATAATCGGCCTTGTAGAAAATCTCGTGGATGGCGTCAGCGAATCCGTCTGCATCCGGGTGCGCAGTGATTTGGCGTTCGAACGCCTCGGCGACGCCTCGATTCTTGAGGCCCTTCGTCTGTTCCAGCGCAGAGCAGAGCTGGAAAAGAGCGAGCGCTGCAGCGTCGGAGCCAAAACGTTCGCGCGCGATCTGGCTGATGCGAAGCGGAGCGAGATCTTCGTCTCGGTTAAAAAAACCTTCTGCGAAGAGTGTCGCCAACGGACGTCCCCGACCCTCGATTTTTAAAAAGAGATAGGTTTCAATGGCGGCGATTTGCGTTTCGCGCAGCGCTTTCCGGCTGCGGATATAGGCCAGCAATCCGGCCATCGGGCAGGCCTGCGAATGCGCCCAAGCACGGCTCTTCTCTTGTATGATCGAGTAGAACATATAACGGTCAGAATGATAAATGAGCCCCCCTGAATTGACCAGCCTCAAAATGTCGCCCAGCCATTGCTCCTCCCCCCCCTCCCCCCCACACAGGGCCGACGCATCTAATTTCTTGTCTTTACGGCCTTTCCCCCACGATATTGGCCCATTGAAATCATTTCCCCCGTGTCGGGATTCTGTGAATCAACGTGCCAAGGGAGGCAATGTGGAATTAAGATTAAGCTCGCCGCCCGCGGAACGGGAACAAACGATGGGGTAACCTTATCCGCAGATTACGCAGATTACACAGATTGAACCCATATCTGCGGAAATCTGCGTAATCTGTGGACAGAAACTTGAAGTTGCCGACAAAACCGCCGCGCGGCGATGCCGCAAA
>JAKQPS010000059.1 GCA_029564595.1 bacterium
AGAACCATAAACAAATAATCTGGCGGGCAAGCACGAAGGATTGCGGCGTCTGCCCGGTGAAATCCGAATGCACCCGCGACAGATCGCGATCTGTAAGCCGTCATTCGTGTCAGGCGTATGTTGACAGAGCAAAAGAGGAAATGAAAAAAAAGGGATACCGATGGTCGCAACGCTGCCGCAAAAAGATTGAAGAACTGTTCGGAGAAGCGAAAGAACTAATGTGCCTGCGGCGCATGAAATTCAGGCGGCTTAAATACGTGACCGAGCAGGTTCTTCTCACCGCCGCCGCTCAAAACATAAAAAGGCTTGTCAAACATCTGGAGAAAAACGCTCCGAAACCCGGAGAGGCGCTAGAAAAAGCCGCAAACAGCCTCGTTTCGACGATTAACGAAGCGTTTTTGGTCAAAAAATCTTTATTTTTCCGCAATACAATGACATTCAGCAACCTTGTCATCCCTTGCCGCATTCCAACCCCTTCTTTTTCAACAGCCTGTCTCGGCCTGACCCCAGTACCCCCACGGACTCATGGGGGAACTTTAAGTTGAGTTGTCCGTCGGTGAACAAAGGCAAGCCCTGCATCCCGAACCGGTGGTTAATTCTGTCTCTCGGCCTGACCCCGTTACCTTGACCCCGTTACCCTGATCTAATTCGGGCGACCGCAAGGGCCGCCCCTACGAGACCGGGTCAGGCGATCGCAAGGGTTCATCAGAAAGGCGGGCGGGAAAACCTGACCCTGCGGGGTAATCTAATTCGGGCGACCGCAAGGGTCGCCCCTACGAGACCGGGTTTGCGACGCATCTTGTTTCTTTGCATAATGTTGCTGCATGTAACACGTGTGATTTGTCTCTTACAACCCTATTCCAAATATATTTTCGCTGATACGCGCCAAAGGCAGAAGCGATGCTCTGACTTTGGCGCTAGCATGAAATGTTTTGAAAGGGTTTAAGGGAAAACTTTTTCAAAAGTTTTCCCTTAAGCGTCGTATCTCGTATCTCGCGGCGTGGGGTGTCTCGCGAGCGGTTGAAAACGGGGTGGGGATGGTTGATAATGTTCGGCTATGGAGTTTAAGAGGATAGACATAGGCGGGGGCGTGTGCGCGGAGTATGCGGATGCGGGTGGCGCGGGGCGGACGCTGCATCTGTTGCACGCGAACGGGTTTAATGCGGGTGTGTACGGGCCGGTGTTTGAGGGGTTGACGGGGGATTTCCGGGCGCTGGGGATGAATATCTGCCGGGAAGAGGTGTGCGCGGGGCCGGGGGGAGCGGGGGCGGCGATAAAGAGTTGGCAGGATGTTGGGGATGAGTTGGGGAGGTTTATCGACGCGGCGGCGGGTGGCGGGCCGGTTGTGGGGGTGGGGCATTCGATAGGGGCGGTGGCGACGGCGTTGTGCGCGGCGAGGCGGCCTGAGTTGTTCAGCCGGATTATCTTGCTGGAGCCGGTGTTGCTGGAGCCGAAGGTGACGGGGCTGATAAGGTTGATGAGGGCGCTGGGGCAGACGCATAAGGCTCCGCTGGCGGTGAGGGCGCGGCGCAGGCGCAACGGGTGGGCGGACCGGGCGGAGGCGCTGGAGTATTTCCGGTCGCGTCCGCTGTTCGAGGGATGGGACGAGGGGTGTCTGAGGGCGTACGCGGAGCGCGGTCTGAAGGAGTCGGCGGGTGGCGGGGTGGAGCTTGTGTGTTCGCCGGAGGTTGAGGCGCAGGGGTTCCAGACGTATCCGCCTGATATCTGGCGCCGTATGCGGGGTCTGAGGGTTCCTACGTTGTTCGTGCGGGGGGAACGCTCGGATACGATTACGCCGCGGGCGCGGGACTTGTTTCTAAGGGCGGTTCCTCACGCGGATTTTATGGAGTTGCCGGGGGCTGGGCATCTGTTCCCTATGCAGCGTCCGGCGGAAACGGCGCGCATTATTAAAGAATACGCGGGATAAGCGGTAGGAAGGAAAGGGGAGGGGCGGGGAGAAGAGGGGAGGAAGGGAGAGAGGAGAGGAGAGGAGGGGAGTTAAGGGAAAACTTTTGAAAAAGTTTTCCCTTAAAATCCCTTTCAAAACTTTTCATGCTAGCGCCGATGGGAAGGCTTCGCTCTCCCCATCGGCGCGTATCATGGGAAAAGATGTTGGGAAAGGGGTTTATGAGGAATCTTGCACATAAACGATTTCACATCATGCGTTGCGTAACCGCAACCGTAGGGGCGACCCTTGCGGTCGCCCGAAATGTTAAAAGGGCGGGGGCAAGCCCCGCCCCTACGATTACGATATTACATGAGGCGTCGGGAGGGAAGCGCGACAGCGATTCTGCTGCCGACGACTATTGAAACGTTTTGAAGAGAATCCAAAGAGAAACTTTTTCAAAAGTTTCTCTTTGGCCGCCGGAGGCGCTTTAAAGGCGTGTCGGTTAAGGGAAAACTTTTGAAAAAGTTTTCCCTTAAAATCCCTTTCAAAACTTTTCAT
>JAKQPS010000141.1 GCA_029564595.1 bacterium
CGCAGACGCGCGCCGCCGCCGTCGCCTCTCTTGCATTTTATTCTTTTCTTTGCTATTATCATTATTGTCTTCAACCACAATAAGGAGTTAACTTGTATGGCTATCATCTCCCCCGGACCTATTGTTTCCGAAGTTAGCGGACGTATTGGCGGAACTGTTTTCGCGCACAATCGCGGCGGCATGTACGCACGCAATGGAACTAAACCGTCTATTGTGACCACTCCGAGCGCTCAGGAGTTTAAGGCCATTTTAGGCCATGTATCCCAATTGTGGACTAATCTAAGCGCTGCTCAAATTGCGGCTTGGAATTCGTACGCAGCAAACAATCCGCAGAAAAACCGTCTTGGCAGACAGATCAGCTTGACAGGTCAAAACTTTTTTATTAGACTCAACAGCCGCCTTCTGTATGCAAATGCGCCCTCAATCGCATTACCCCCCACAGCTCCGCCCCCTTCTATCGCCGCTATTTCAGCTATGAGTGTTGCCTCTGCCAGCGGCACAGTTTCGCTTACTTTCGATGCCTCTGGACTAACTGCCGATCATGCTCTCTGGATTAAAGCCGCTGTTTCGTTTTCTGCAACAAAAAACAACGTGAATAACCTTTATACGTCGCTTCCGGTTACCGCAGCTGAACCCTCTTCCCCGCTGAATGTCGGTTCAGATGTTGTTGCAAAACTCGGTACAATCCAAAAAGATCAATTTGTGTACTTGCACGTGAGAACCATTGATCTCACCACAGGGCTTGTTTCTACCGCGCAATACGCGCGCGCAAAAGCATCATAACCTGTGACTTATGGCGCGGATCAAGTACAATAGTCTCATTTCGGACATCCGCGGTCGCCTTGGTTCTTTCGTTTTTTCGTCGAACTCAACCGGCGGTTACGTTAAAAATTTCGTGCCGCCGGTCTTCAAGCGCTCCGCTGCTACCTCCAAGGCACGTACTGCTTTCTCCATTGCTTCTAATATTTGGTCCTCCCTATCGGTCGCAGTAAAAGAGGAATGGCAGGCTTACGCTTCGGACATTGAGCAAGTGCGTTATGATTGGTTCGGTGATCCTTTTTTTCTTTCCTCTCGTGCTTCTTTCATCTCTTATTACATTTTAGCTTCGCGCTCAGGTTCAATACCCAGCTTGTCACCGCCTACTGGTTCAAAACCTTCGCCTATTACTTCAGCAGAGGCTCTTTTTTCCTCGTCTAACACACCCTTATCCTCTTATTTCACTGTTATTGCACCGCTTCCTGTCTCTTTTCAATGGTTACACGCAAAGGTTTTATTATGGAACTCCACTTCTGTTTTTTCCCCTCCTCGACCTCTTTTATTTTTGGCTTTACTTCCTTCTTCCGTTGGCCCCTCTTTTGATCTCTCCTCCTATTTTTCTTCCTTGTATCCTTACCGCACGGAGTCTTCCTCTTGGTTTCTTGCGGTTACTCCATTAAGTGCTACTTTTCGTCAGGGTACTACTGTTTTTCTGTCTAATGTACTAAACTCTGAGTCAAGCTTCTGATGGCACGTATTATCACCAGCAGCTTAATCTCTTCTATTCAAGGCTCTATCGGTGGTCAGGTTTTCCGTCGGCGCCCAGGTGGCTTTTCTGTCTACCAACGCAAACCGTTGCTGGATCGCGCTTATAAATCAAAATCTCTACAACAAATCTTTTTAGCAGACGCTTCCAACCGCTGGAATGATCTGTCACTTCCCATTAAAAAAGCTTGGAATTCGCTTGCTCAAACTCAATCGGTTTCGGCGCCTTGGTCTGCACCGCGCTTGTACTCCGGTCGTGAACTGTTCTTTTGTTTTTATACGTATGCGCGCCACTGTTTGATTGATCTTCCTGCAGACTGGCTTCCCACTCCTCCGCTTTTCTCAAAGAACCTCAGCATTACTGCTATGTTCTTCAAACAGTCTTTGACTTGGGATAATAAGCCATTCTCCGAGTTGTCTTTTTCAGCTTGCTACTTTGATGAATTAGACCCTTGGTATCAGCCTATAGAAAAATCTAACTGCTACGCCGCTGTATGGACTGGACAAACGCGCAATTTTTCTCAGGCACCGCCTCGAATCTGGCGCAAAATCGCGCCACTTCCGGGCCTTTTTCCTGAAGACCTCTGGGAACCTCGTGGGTACCGCCCTTCGTCCCGCTACTTCAATTGGTTCCTCCCTTATTTCGATACTTTCGGTCAGCCGGGCTATATTATTCCCGGCGCGCCTATGGTTAAAAATATTTATATTAATTACTGGATCAAAGCCGTTGCCCTTACAAGTGAGCGCCTCTATTTTTCGCCGCCGCTTTCTTGCCGTACCTACATTCTCTATTCTGTCGATCAATATGGCTGGGCATCTTCTTATTTAGAAAGTCATCTTCACTTTCCGGATACTCTTGAAATCTTAGCCCCTAATATTCCCTCCTGACGGCGCTCTGTCCTCTCTCGTTGTCCCCCTCCGCAAAATAGAGGCGCTCACTTGTAAGGGCCCTGACGGGGCCCTGACGGCGCTCTGTCCTCTCTCGTTGTCCCCCTCTTATATGCATGCTTCTTTTTTCCTAAACATAATACAGATTATCAGACGTTGGCAGTGCACATCTTCTATTCATTTTTTGTCCTCTTGACATGTCCACATTTTTAGTGTATAATAACGCTGGTTTTTAACGCACAGTTTTTATACATTTACTATGGAGATATCCTCAATGATCCGTAGCACATCTACAGACCTATTTTGCAGGTCTTTGCTTGCTCTGGTTCCGCTGACGGTCTTTTCTTGCAAGCCCTCTTGTGAAAATTCCGAAGTTGCGCGCTCTACTCTTCCAGATGAAATTGAATCCGCCTTATTTACAACGTTTTCACCGTGGCAAGTTTGGTCTGAGTATCTTGGCTCTATAACGCCTAGGCTACCTGAATACCCGGTCATTTCTTCCTTGTTCTACGCGCGCCCACATTCGCCGTATTTTCGCTCTCTTTTATTATCGCCAGAACTACCGGACTTTGTCTTCTCCTATGTTTGTCCACTCTGTCGCGAATCTAGCCTGTACGTCGCCTACGCGCAGCACGGCAGTTACCGCGATTCCCTCTCCCGTATCCTGTGTGTATCTTGCAAAAATACCCTATGGCCGTATCTTTAACCACAACTTATGGAGATATTTTACATGAGCAAATCATCAAGAAAACCCTTTAATGTCTTGCTGTCTTCCGCCGACTTAGAAAAACTGGACGACCTCAAGAACCTAACAGGAAATTCCCGCGGTGCGGAGCTTCGCGCCGCGCTACTTTATCGCTGGAAGATGATCCGCCGCGGCCTTCCTACCTGTGCTAATGGATCCGCTTGCTTCGTTCCTCAGATGCACGCGCGCGATATGTTTAGAGTAGAAGACGACTCAAAATGACGCACTACACTTTAATTAATCCTGAACAACCGATTCCTGATGACTTTCGTTTACTGTGGGACTTTTCTTTTCTAATTAATGATCAGCCAACAGGTATTTTATGGCGCCAAAGAGACAAGAAAACTCTTTCTGTTCTTGGTGACTATTCGGTTCCAATCATCGAAAATCTGGAGAGTTTATTTGACAATGAAAGCGCCGCGATATCAGCCCCCGCCCCAGAGCTCGATTAACAGGACTCTAGAAGGGATCCTAAAACTCCTAGAGATCCCGGCAGAGCACCGTCACATTGGGTGGTGTGCCTCTGACTGTGAGCGGTGTGGCGCCCCTCTCTATGCTATTCGACACTCGTCGTCAGACGATCCTTTGATGACCTTTTGCCGCGAATGTAATTTTTTTGCCTTGAACTGGAACTCTCGCTTCCTATCGTATCCGTGGCGTCAGGAAGTAGAGCCGACTCTTGCGCGGACTGTGACCCCAGGTCCTCTGTATCGCGATATTCAGAAATTTCTTCGCTCCTTACGTCCTGATACCCGTTAGTCCTTTTACCCCGTCGCCACGCCCAGGGGGGAATATTTCCTGGCGCCGCCCAAATACCGCGCCCCTGTTGCCGCGCCTCTCGTTCCGCAGCCTTCAGGCGCCATTCCCTCGGCGCAAATTGTCGATACCACCAAGCCAAGCCTGCTCTTATCATCTCCTCCGATATGCTCTCCGAGAAATCCGCCGCTCGTACTATGTCAGATACTGTCCTTTTGTACCGGTCCTCTTTTACTGCTGTGATCAGACACGGCGCCGCCTCGATGATTTTCCACAGAGCTTGTCTTGCGCTGCGGTATCCAACCTGTCCTTTTTCCGGCGCATCAATCCCGCTAAGGCGTAGTATGCGATTTGTACCGTGTTCGGTCTGGATTTTCACCGTGTCCCCGTCATAACACCAGAGTACGCGACATGAGCAGGTCGCGCCGGCTTCGTAAAAAGTATGTTTCATGTTTCCTTAGCCAAAAAAATTTTTTCAAAAAAAAACAAAAAAAAATAAAAAAAAAATTAAAAATTTATAAAAAAAAATATAACAAACGTACATATAACGCGCAGAAAACGCGCAAATTTTAACTGTGCTTAACTTTCTCATTATAACCATAAGATCATACTGCCACACCACTATTTTCGCATCACAGGGCAATTTTGGGAATCATTTTTTTTCGCACCCCATCAACACTTTTACAGACTTAAAAAAAGTATCTATCTTCAACAATCGAATATCTGTTTTCTAGTCAAACGCTACCGCGCAAAGAAAACGAACTGTCGCGCGCCCGTTCCGGTCGCCGCTCCAGCCGTCGCGCCCAGCTGGTCGCTCCGGCATTGCGCCTACATCCAGCGGCGCCTAATTCGCCGCTGTATTCCGGCGCGCTCCGGCGCCGCCTTTGCCGTCGCCTTCGCATATTCGCTACGCTTGCCCGTTCCGGTCAAAGCTCCGCACTCCGGCGCCGAGTACGTCGCCTCCGTAGGCTTCGGCGCCGAGTACGTCGCCTCAGCTTCAGCAGCAGCCACGGCGATGCCGCCGCTGCTGCTGTTTTTTTGGCTTCTTATTTTGAGTAATCGCGCGCCCGTACCGGTCGCTGCTCTAGCCGTCGCGCCCTATTGGTCGCTCCGGCATTGCGCCTACATCCAGCGGCGCCTAATTCGCCGCTGTATTCCGGCGCGCTCCGGCGCCGCCTTCGCCGTCGCCTTCGCATATTTGCGGCGCCTGCCCCTTCAGGTCATAGCGCCGCGCTCCGGCGCCTCTCAGCCTGTCCGCTCTTATCTCCCTTCTCTTGTTAGAAAACGTGACAACTCCCTCCCTGTCTCCGGATCTTCTTCCTTGGTTCTCTTAGTTTCGCGGCCCGGCTTCGTGTCGCCTACGCAGGCTCCGGCGCCGTGTACGTCGCCTCCGCTGGCTTCGGCGCCGAGTACGTCGCCTCAGCTTCAGCAGCAGCCACGGCGATGCCGCCGCTGCTGCTGTTTTTGTGGCTCTTGTTTCTTCTGGTGGCGCGGCTTCGCCGCTTCTTCTTCTTCCTCCTATTGCTGCTGGTCTTCCTGTGTGCGCGCGCCCTTGCTTGTGCGCGCTGTTTCCTTTTTCATTAAAATAAAAAAAACTATAGTGCCCCGTTGCGGTTGCTCTTACTGCTCCTATAGATATTTTAAGCCCGCCTCAAAGCCAAAAAAAAGGACGGAATACGTCCTTTTTTTGTCTTTTCGGCGGCGCTTTTTGCCGCTGACGCGTCAAAAAGTCGAAACCTGAATTGATTGTTACGGCGGCAGCGTCCGATAACAGTTAAAAACGTCGTAACTGAGGAGGAAATGCCGCTAGTTTTTCCAAGCGGCCGCCTTCGGCGACGTCTTTTGTTTTGGCCGACCGTTTTAGCGGCGTAAACGCCGCAAAAACGGCGGCCTGTGCCCACCCACCCGGCGGATCGGCTCGGCGCCGCCTCTGGCGGCAGGTCGCCGCCCGCCCTACCCTTAAGCGGTGCCTTCGGCGCTCTTTATTATGCGGCTCCGCCGCGGCGGCTCAGCGGCGCCTCTGGCGCCAAATCGCCGCCTGTGGCTCCGCCGCGGTCGCCGCAGCGGCTCAGCGCCGCCTGTGGCGGCAATTCGCCGCGTGCGGCTCCGGCGCCACCGCCGCCCCCACCCACCCGGCTACGCTTGCTCGGCGCCGCCTGTGGCGGCACGTCGCAGCTTCGCCCCCCTAACCGGTCGCCTTCGGCGCTTTTTTTTTAATTGCGGCGGTGCGCCTACGGCGCAAGAATCAAGCGGTCGCCTTCGGCGCTTTCGTTCTTCTTCCTGCCGCGTCCCCCGCCCACCCAGCGCCCCCGCTTCCTTGCGCCTACGGCGCTACGTCGCGGCGGCGCCCCCTTAAAGTGAAGCAAGCTCAAAGCATCGCACACAATGCCTCGTCCTCATACGTCGCGTCCAACAAGCGCGGCGGTTTGTTTCCGTCGACCCGCCGCCGTGCTAAGTCTGAGTCCCGCAGCGGTATTCCGCCTTGGCTGTCGCCGTCGCGTGGCAGCCGCGGCGGCTCCGCCGCCGACGTGGCCCGCGCCGTCGCCCCCTACGGCGGTACCTTTTGAGTGCTAACCAAATTTCCAGCCCACAAACCCATATTGAAGCACGCAAAGCAAATACAGAAGACAGCAGCGGCGGCGCCGCCGCCGCTGCTGCTTACCAGCGGCGTAATGTCGTGTCTAATACCGAGGCACATTTATTGTGCATAATCAGGTATACACATCTATTGTGTATGTTTTTTCTTGTTTTTTCACCACAACTTTTCCACAACTTATCCACATTTTCGAACTCTGTTCACTTTTTCCCAACCTCTTTGTTTTCAACCACTTGTTTTGTGCTCGTGTTGCTCACACGTGAGTTATCCACATTTTTGCGCCCCTCTGCTACTATCTAGATATATAACCCATACTCTATTATAATAATGAACAAGGATATCATGCATATAATGATTGGTGATCCGCCGCGGATTACCCGAAAAAACCGCCGATCCGCACACCAAAAACCTTGTTTATCATTCCAAATTCCGGAAATCATGCTCATATCTGTTCTTAACTTGTTCACTTATCAGCACTTAGTTCCTCTTTTCAGACCCGCGGACGCCGGAAAAAGTCCTCTTTCCGCCGTAGTCGCATTAGACTAGCCAACCCTCCGGGTTTTACTTTGTGTGCCGCGGCGCCGTCCTGCTGCATCGTTCGGCGCCGCCGCCGCTTGCTAACGCGCCGAAAACGGCGCAGACGCGCGCCGGCGCCGTCGCCTCTCTCTCTTGTCTTTTTCCTGTTTAGGACCCCTGTTGTTTCTTCGCTCGGCGCCGCCGCCGCTTGCTAACGCGCCGAAAACGGCGCAGACGCGCGCCGGGCCCGTCGCCTCTCTCTCTCGTCTTTTTCCTGTTTAGGACCCCTGTTGTTTCTTCGCTCGGCGCCGCCGCCGCTTGCTAACGCGGCGAAATCGCCGCAGACGCGCGCCGCCGCCGTCGCCTCTCTTGCATTTTATTCTTTTCTTTGCTATTATCATTATTGTCTTCAACCACAATAAGGAGTTAACTTGTATGGCTATCATCTCCCCCGGACCTATTGTTTCCGAAGTTAGCGGA
>JAKQPS010000077.1 GCA_029564595.1 bacterium
GGCGGTATCGATTCCGGGGCGGACGCCGTGGACGAGCATCAATTTTGATGACGCCCGTGCGGCTTGCGTGAATAAGGGTGCGGGCTGGCACTTGATGACGAACTGGGAGTGGGCGGCGATTATGCTTTGGTGCCTGAAAAATGGATATCAACCGCGGGGTATACGGACTCAGGACGCGCGCACGACGCTAAGTGGGAGACGATTTCAGGCGGCACCCCGGCGAAAACAGGCACTGGCCCGGCTGGCTGGAGGCATGACGGGACTCTGGGCGGCATTGCTGATATGGTAGGCAATGTGTGGGAGTGGCAGGACGGCATGAAGCTCGTCGACGGACAGGTTTTTATGCCGAACGATAACTACTTTACGCAGGCTGAAAGCTCGTGGGCAGCGCAGGGCGTGTATTTTGATTCAACCGGGACGACAGGGACGGACACGACGGCAAGCGCAAACGGCGCGCCGGTCTTGAGCGCCGCCAGAAGCGTACCGAGTGATGATTGCGGCGCAGGGCTTGGGGCTTCCGCGCCGGATTACGATTACACGACCATTGGTGGCGAGGCTGGCTGGAGAAGCGTTACCATGAGCGCAAGTTACGACGCACTTGCTGCCCCTACGCGACAACGTATGATGCAGGCGGCTATCGCTGCAAAGATAAGCAGAGCCTCGGCGCCATTTTCCGCAAAAGGGTATATCGCGACGAGGAATTATGGCGAGCGGATCCCGCTCCGCGGCGGCAGCTGGACCAGCGGCGCCGCGGGGATGGCCGCGCTCTCCATGAACAATCGCCGGTCGCTCGCCGACTCTACCGTCGGATTCCGCCCCGCTTTTATTGGATGATAAATCAGCAGTGATTCGAGGGTGTAAAAACAAAATGACAACAGAAGAACTAGCCGAAGCACAGTCCGAAGCGCACGCCGAGTTCCGGGAGCTGGCGGTCGACTACTGGGGCATCAATAAGGACAACGGCAAGCGGTCGGAGATTCAGGCGATGATCCACCGCCAGACGATCTTCGAGGATAAGTGCCGTGATTTTATGTACAAGGATCGGGCGACTACTTGCCCGCATTACAAGACGATTGAAAAGGTAGCAAAGGAGGATCGCGAAGTGAAAACGGAAAAGATTAAAGCGAACGCTCAAGTGACTGCGACGCTCATCGGGCAAGTATTTACCCTGATCGGCATCGTAGCTCTGGCGGTGTTGAAGTGAAATACACCGTCCGATACGCGCATCTTGCTCAAGTGTTCGTCAAGCCCTGGCAAGCTCTCAAAGAAGGCGACCTGATCGGCATCATGGGTAACACCGGGCAGAGCTACGGCGCGCATCTGCATATCGATTGCGTGCGCGGACGGCAGACAAAAAAATACACTCTCTCAGAGATCGAATCCGGCAAGTATATCTCCGAGCCGAAACAGCTTAATTATTTCATCGACGAAAAACTCTTCGGATCAAAACCGGTCATTACCACGCCGTACTGCGATTACGATTACCAGCGATTATTCCGAAAGCTCCATTTCGGCTACGACGTTATCCCTTCTTCCGCCGACTGGCATATCCGCTGGAACCGCTCGAAGATTGGAAGCGTATCGGCGATCCTGGACGACCCTGAAGGATATGGAAATTGCGTTTACATTACATTCGAGGCCTAAAATGAATAAAGCCAAATGGCAATCGCGCCGCTGGCTGATATGCGTCTGGGCAATCTCGATGGTTACAGCAATAATCACGGCGGAGCTCATCCATCCTTCCGGCGCTGACTGGATCGGGACGGTTCTCGCGCTCATGCTGGGGATCATCGGCGGGTATATCGCAAGCGACACAATCACAAAACCGAAGGCGGTGCAGAATGATTCTCAAGGTGTCTGAATTATTTGACACGTGCAATTCCGGTGGCTGGATCACGAAGGGCACGACGCAATACAAGCTGGTAGACGGTACGCTTTACTTCCAATGCTCCGACGGCAAAGAGGATTGGAGGCGAAATTTTGCCTTCCCTGCTGTTCCTTACAAGCGCATGAAAAACAAGTTTCTCGTTCACGCCGGGTTTTTGTCCGCATGGAAAGAAGTCCGCGACGAGATCGCGCAGCTCGATTTTAACCGGATCGTCGGCTATTCTCACGGCGCGGCTCTTGCCTTGCTTGCTTGCGAAGATCGCGCGTACAACGGCGTCAACGTGCCGACTTTCGTGTTCGGGTGTCCTCGGACGTTCTTCATGCCTCCAGCGCGAATTCGTGCCCTTCTCGCGCGCGTGAAGAGGTATACAAGCGACGGCGACATCGTGACAAAAGTTCCTCCGGCGATTTTAGGCTTCCGCCATGTCGGTGAAAACAATCTCTTGAAGGGAAAAGTTAAACAAGGGGACGATTCATGGCTCGTTTTTTTATCGCGGCACTCGCCATCTGTCTATCGGCAACGGCTTGCAGGACGGTAACGCCGACCCGGGAGATCATGGAAGCAGGCCAGGCGCTCGCCGCTGTTGTCCAGGATACCGCGTCCGTCTCGGAGCAGGCGTCCGATCTCGCCGAGCTCCTCTCTGTCGCTCCTGAGCCGATCAGGAAGAAAGCCGTAACACTTGCGGAATCTGCAAAGAAAGCGGAACAAAGCGCAATCATCGCGGAAGAAAAGGTTGAAGCCCTCGCCGTTGTAACCGA
>JAKQPS010000085.1 GCA_029564595.1 bacterium
GGAAGAACAGTCTTCGGCGCAGCGCGAGAGCGCGAAATACGAGAACGCGAAAGATATCGCATCGCTCAGAGGACAGCGCGCAACAAGGTTCGACGCCAATCGGCTTGAGGCCATCGACACTGACATCTACGAATACGAGAATGGGCTTAAGGTTAAGGGATTGGCTCCCGAAGAGAAGGCGCGCCTCGAAGGCCAGTTGAAGGCGGCGAAAGAGTTTCGGCGGTCGCTGATTTACGGCGGAGAGCCGAATGCAGCCGTCTATTCTGCGTATGGCGAGACCCTTCCCGCACCTTCCGGCGCACAGGTCGGTTATACCGAACAGCAGATAAATGAGCTTGGAGGGTTAAAGGTACAGGCGTTGCGTGAAGCCAACGGAGATAAAGCAAAGGCGCTTGACATTTTCAAGCAGAAAAAGAAGCAGTGGGAGTTATCGCAGGTGAACCCGGACGGTTCGGCAGCAACGCAGCGGCAGGCGCAACCGGCAGAGTTGGAACCTATTCAGGAGCCGGACATGACCACATCCCGCTTCGCGCGTCTTAACGAGACGGCAAAGCCCGGAACGGCAACGCCGGCGCAGGATGGATCAAGGTTTGGACGCAAACCCGATTTTGGATCTTCGTCAATGAACGCACCTCCGTCCGTATCCTCAACTCTGAGAAAGAACGAACCCAACACCGACCTTTCTCCCGAAGACAAGGAAGCGATGGCGGAGATTTATTTAGAGTCACAGAAGAATCCGATTGATCCGGTGACTCGCCTGCCAATCGACCCTGTTGAGTATCGCAGGATAAAAGAGGCGGAGTATTTCAAGGCCAAGCGTGACGCCGACCAGAAGCAGATGAAAGAGCTTTTCGAAGGACGGTGAATCGGGCGGAGGAGAAGGCGGAGGAGAAGGCGGTGGAGGTGGCGGAGAATAACAGACAAGCAACGGAGAACCCATTATGACTACTGACCCAGACCGCGCTCTTTTTGACTCACTGATCGTTTCAAGCGAAGATGACCCGGACCGCGAGCTTTTCGACTCGCTTCCGGTCCCGGAGCCTAGCCGCATCACCGTCGGAGAGCGCGCCCGCCTGCGTGTGGAACAGGAGACCGGCGAGAAGGCGGAGGGCGGATGGGACACCGCGCGAGGCGTGTTGGAGTCTGTCACAGGCGCGAACGTCGGAAGGAAGATCGACGCCCAGAAGCGCGAGGCGGAACTCGGCAGGCTGACGGAGGCTTCCAACGACGAGATCAACTCTTTCATC
>JAKQPS010000098.1 GCA_029564595.1 bacterium
GCGGGCGCGGAAGGATGTCTCGCGGCGGCGGGGGCGGCGACGGGGTTCAAAAAAGTCGAAACGCCTCTGCCCGGTGTAAGAGTTGAAGTGGTAGATGCCGCCACGAAAATGGTTGTTAAATCCTCGCAGACAGACATGAGCGGCAACATACCTATCTTCAGAATGAGAACGGGGATATGCTCAGAATGCGTTGGCGCGTCGGGCCAGTACATCATCCGGGCAGTGTTTCCAGAGGGGACATGGGATCCGGGAATGTCGGAGATGATGGGGTGCGCGGCGGATTCAGCGCCCGGCGAATGCGCGGTGACGCTGAAGGCCGCGGGCAGTCTCAGCGCGACAACAGATACGACTGTGTCGCCAACCTCAATCCCCGTCGGAAATTCCGGCGGCGGCGGCGAGATCGGTAATCCCACTTGCCGCCCAACGGTGCATATGGCTAATCTTCAACCTCTTAAATATCGGTTCGGCGCGATTGCGGGCGACTCCCTGTATCACCCCGCTGCCGACTTCAATATGGACGGAAAAGTTTCCATGCAGGACCTCGATGTTTTTAAAAAGAACTATGGCAAATCCGTCCCGGTTTCCGCAAACACGCTTCTCTGCGACCCTCTGTACGACGCGAGATAACGCGCCGCGCCAGCGTCGCGCGTTTGGGGAAAAGGATAGAAAAAGAAGAAAAAAGAGTAAGAGTAAGAGTTAGAGTTAAGGGAAAACTTTTGAAAAAGTTTTCCCTTAAAAACCCTTTCAAAACGTTTCAATGCGCGCGGCGAAGCTGGCGCGTTCGCGCCTTCGCTCCGCCGCGCTCATGGGAAAAGATATTGGGAAAGAGTTTTTAGTGGAATCCTATTCTTAAATGATTTTACATGGGGCGTCGGGAAAGAAGCGCGGCAGCGATTCGCTCCCGACGCCCATTGAAACGTTTTGAAGAGAATCCAAAGAGAAACTTTTTCAAAAGTTTCTCTTTGGCCGCCGGAGGCGCTTTAATGCGGTTAAGGGAAAACTTTTAAAAAAGTTTTCCCTTAAAACCCTTTCAAAACATTTCATGCCAGCGCCAAAGTCAGAGCTTCGCTTCTGCCTTTGGCGCGTATCATGTGAAAAGTTGTTGGGAAAGGGATTTCATGAGGAATCTTGTTCATAAATGATTATCACAAGAAAAGAATTGTAGCGGCTACCCGGCGGGTCGCCCGGTTGGCAGAGCGGGCAAAAGGGACGATCGTTCAAAAGGAGAAATGTTTTAATATTTCCATAGCCGCAACCTTCAGGTAATATCCTGAATGACGTTTTTCACTTTGGGGTCTGCGGAGCGTCCGGCGAATTCCACGTGCGCAGCGTTCCGGCTCTCTATCGAGTCTATTTCAGACCAGCCGTCGAATATGTGTTTCCTTTTGAAGAATGTAAGACGCGCGCTGGCGACTTCAGTGTTGTGGCAGTAGCTAGGCTCCCCGTCGGGGTCTGAGTAGTCCGCCCGTATCATGTCAGAGTCCCCGCAGGTTATCTGGCCTTTCACCATGCGGACGGCGTCCTTTGCCGAGAACGCCCAGCGGCCTGTTGTAAATTCCCCTTTGCATCCGACAATCGCGGACGCCAACTCGGTGAACCGGTACTCTTCGCCCGCATGTTTGAAATAAAGCACGGAGATAGGCGGCAGGGAGACGCCCGCTTTTTTCAGATGAACCGTCAGCCCCTCGAAGACGCTGTCAGGATGGCCGTCGAACGCGTTGCAGTGTCCCCACGCCCATCGCCGCGCGTGTTTGCGGCCCCAAAGATGCGTCTGACATCCGGGATCGTTTTTGAACTCGAACCGCCTGCCGTTTGCCACGATAACCCCGGTGAACTTCGCCGCCAACGCTGGGCTTAACACCGTCGTGTCCGCGATATCCTTTTTGTAAAACATCTCCGGAAGGTGAAGGTGAGGCTTGGCGTTGACGGAGTATTCGAGATCCCATGACGCCTCTCGTCCGCTCCCTGACATTGATCCGCGCAACCTGCCATTTTCGAGCGAGCAGCCGCCGAGCGACAGTTTGAAAGGGGCGTCCGTTCGTTCGAGAGCGGCCGCGTCGAACTTCTTTTTGATCCCAAAGTTGTCGTCCGGCGACTTCGAGTCGAACATTGAGAACCACATCTGCGCATACGCCCCCCGCTCGTCGTCCAGCGGCGCGTTCATCGTGTGCCGTATCCAGAAGCCGCATCCGCTTTCAAGATGGTTGAACGTCAGGTAGTAAACCTCATAGTGGCCTTTGCCTCCGCTCCACCTCATCCTGTTTGCATTGTCCAATTCAGTCGCCTGCGGCATAGCGGTTCCTCCGAATAATCTGCGCGCGACACAGCGCCGCGCTCATATCATTGCGGTTTCATTATACCATGCATTAGTTGCCGCGCGCATCGCCCGGAACCGTTTAACCGCGATTGTCGCTGAAGTGCTCATGATCCTTTTGTGGATTAGTTTTCAATAACAATGTATCTGAACCCAAAATGAGGAAATATTGTCATAGTTGTGAAATATCTTATTGCGCAAAACACAATGCGCGATTATTAACATGCCGCTGCTCACATAACTTTGGGATGTTAAAAATTATGTTTGTTATCTCGGAGACCGGGTAATTGGACATACGGGCCGGGGGTTTTTAGACAAAAAAAAAGGAGCCCTTTCTATTATTTGAGTTGAAGTCAGGGCTCAAGCAACACCAAAGAGAACATAAACCAGTCGATATCAGTGTACGCCTTTATAGCAACCATGTCAATCCGGCCTGAAAAATATTTATTTGTCAGGCAAAAGCCCTTTGTTAAAAGGGTTATTTAGCCGACCGTGGGCCGATTCTGAGCGCGCGGTATTTTTTTTGAAACAGAAGGGCGTCGTCCTCAAGGGCCGGACTTTCACAAATGACCCTGCCGCGCGCGCCGCACGCTTTAAGAGCGCGAAGAGCAGCCGCGTAATCGAACGCCGATTCTTGCGCCGCAACATGCCGGGTTTCGCCCGCCGCAGAGTGTTCTATGCCTGAAAGATGGATGTGAAGGTCTTCCAGCGCGCCGCTGCCTAGGATGTCGCCGATCTCGTCGAGCAACCGCCGGAAATCGTCGAAACTGTTCGCCGCGCCCGCGTCCCTCGCGTAGAAATGAGACAGGTCCAAACAGGGGGCCACGCCCTCCACTTCGAGGCTCATTCGTATAAGCTCATGCGGGCTGCCGAACTGAGAGCGTTTCCCGGTGAGTTCCGGTCGAAGGGAGACCCCGCTGAGTTTTTCGGCATCGAGCGCGCGGCGAATGCGTTTCAACTGTTTTTTCACTGCTTTGAATGTGGATTCCGGCGGGTCGCCGCCGAAAAACGCCGCGTGGAACACCACCCGGTCTCCGCCGCACGCCGCCGCCGCGCGCGCCGAATCCAGTATCCGTTTCACGCTCGCCTCCACCTTGTCAGGCTCTTTTGAATTGAGGTTGACGTAGTAGGGGGCGTGCGCGCTCAGGGCCAACCCGGTCTCCTGCGCCGCCTGCCGCGCCGCCTCCGCCGCTTCCGGCGTCGTCCTCACTCCGTAAACATGCTCGATCTCCATGCACCCCAGACCAAGCTCCGCGAGCCTCCTAATGCCTCCCGCCACACCGCTGCCTGACGCCGAACGCGGTATCCCTCCGGTTCCGAACAGCAACCCTCCGCCGCGCGCCGTCACGTCCTGATTTCTTTCCCGGCCTTGCGCCTGACGGACTCCACCTTGCCTTCGAGCCGCTTCTTGGCCCCCTTGCGGTCGTCGATGGTTATCGATGTCAGAACCCTCGGCGACCCTTTGCGGACCAGCGCGTGGCATTTGCCGATTAGCTCTATAACAGCCTTCCAGTCCCCCTCGACGATAGTCCCCATCGCCGTCAGCTTGTAGTCCAGCCCGCTCGCGTCCACCATCCTTATCACCTTCGCAACAGTCGGGCTTATGCTCTCTCCCTCCCCAATCGGAACAATCGTAAACGTCGCCAGCATAAAAACCTCCTATAAGAAAACATCAAGCATAAGTATAAAAACCTTGCCGCTAATACAAAACTGCTCGCTCAAAAAATGCCATCCTCCCCGCGCCTTAATCAAAGCTGCGTCGGAAAGCCGCGCCGGGGATTTCAAGCTATAATGTGAACAGCGACAACGCGAGATTCGGGCGCAGGCGCGCGTCGGCGAAAAACGCGGAGCGTAAGGAGCGGTTATCATTATGAAAGCATTGGTGACGGGCGGCAGCGGTTTTCTCGGCTCCAACATCGTCAAACATCTCGCAGAGCAGGGACACGAAGCGCGCGTCCTGCTCCGGAACACGTCGTCCACAAAAGCCCTCGAAGGCCTTGATTACGAGAAGGCGTTCGGCGACATCACGGACGCGGAGTCGCTTGCTCCGGCGATGAAAGGCGTTGACTGGGTCTTCCACACCGCCGCCTCCGTAAGCATGTGGAAAGGGAGTTGGAAGCGGTCTCACGAAATCAACGCGGGCGGAACGCGGAACATGGTCGAAGCGGCGCTGAAGGCCGGCGTGAAGCGCTTCATCCACACAAGCTCGATATCCGCTCTGGGAATTCCCAAGGACGGGGAGGTCGGAGACGAAACGCTCGAATGGACGCTGCCGTTCGACTTCGCTTACAACCATTCCAAGCGGGAGGCGGAAAAAGAAGTCTTGAAAGGCGCGCGGCAGGGGCTTCAGGCGGTCATCCTCAATCCCGGCATGATCCTCGGAGAGCGGGACGTGAACCTCAACGGAGGAAGCATGCTGCTGGACATCCGCAACGGGAACATTCCAATCTGTCCGCCGGGCGGAAACGGAGTCTGCGACGCGGACTCGGTTGCGAAAGCGCACATCGCGGCGGCCGAGCGCGGGGCGGTGGGCGAGCGGCACATTGTCGCGGGCGTCAACGCCACTTTTAGGGATATTTTCGAAACTGTCGCGGAAGTGGTCGGCGGCAGAGCTCCCTCGCTGCGCGCTCCAGCGGAACTGGCACATATCATCGGTAAAACATGCGACTTCTTCTCGACATTCACAAAGAAAGAGCCGGACATCACATTCGACAAAGCGTTCTGGAGTTCGTGCCGCAACTATTACTCAAGCAGAAAAGCGCAGGAACTGCTCGGATTCGAAATCACGCCGATAAAAGTCTCAGTCGAAAAGTGTTACGACTGGTATCTCAAACAAGGCATCATGAAACCTGCATAGCAAATAGCGCGCGACATTCTCGAATGGAAGTTGCGCAAAGTCGTTTTCGCACAATTGGCGTTTTCAAGGCAAAGAATCAGGCGATATACGCGCTAATAGCCTGTTCGATTCGGCGCGTTTGCGCCATGCTTATGCGCTTTATTTATCTCGAATTCGGAATTCGGATTCGAAAGCAAAGTTGTTCAGAGCGGAACGAAAGTCGCGTTTTTGCGGCTAATAGGACATAGGGTTCATGAGAAAAAGAGTGTCGCGCTAAAAATCGCTTTCAGGGTGTTGAAGCAGTTCGCCGCTGCGAACAATCGCCCCGGTTCGTCGGCTATATCGACGAATCCGGATTTGTTCCGTATGGTTTATTTTTCAATAGGGGCGGGGGGAGAGAATTCCATTGACAACGATTTTGCCATCAAACGCATCTTCTTAATATCTTTCTCGCTCAGTTCCATAACGCTGCGCAGTTCGTGAGGCGGCATCGGATCGGCGTCAATATTAAACTTTTCCTTTTTCTCGAAAAGATGAGTGTTGGGTATTACGGCCAGATTGAACATCTGCAAATAAAGAGGGTCGAGTTTGGCTGCCTCGGCAATAGCGCGCGCCACTGTAAAAATGTTGTCTCCGGGAAGGCCGAGTATAATCATTATGAAATACTGAAAACGCCACTTGGCCACAATATTCCTTACGCTTTCGATTTTTGTGACTCGGCGGTTAAGCTTAAGAGCCGCAGGGCAAAGGCTCTGAATTCCCAAGCCGAGCACGAACTTTGATTTGTCCGGCACGACCTCGTCGAGCAGCCCGAAAAATTCATCATCATCGTTGTTGGAGTCGATTGTGAGAATGTCTGATATTGTGATGTCGTGGCCCATATCGCGGTATTTTTTTATCAGTCGAAGAGTCTGGACGCCGAAATTTTTGAAGTTCAGGTAAGACCCCGCGAACAATCCTATGTCCGAGCGGTTCTCTATGCAGAACAGTATCTCCTCTTCTATTCTTTCGATTGACATGTGGCGGTATGGAGCTTTCGCCGCGACGCAATAGCTGCAACTGTTTGTGCAACCCCGGCTGTATTCAATGTGCATTATGGGCGTCGCAGGGAGAATGCCTGTTTTGTATGGCGACGGTATGTCGTCGAGATTCGCAAGCGGTTCTTGCGGAGGATTGACCACTATTCTGCCGCCGCGCCTGTATGCTATGCCTCGCGCGTTCTTCCATGTGTCTCCATTCAGCGCCGATTCAAGAATCTCTTTTAATATATACTCCCCTTCGCCTATGGCTATCGCGTCCATCTCGGCGGATAGTTCCAGCAAGCCGGGATGGGCTTCGGGGCCGCCTGTTATTATTAGCGCGTCTTTTGCCGCATTCCTTATGTCAGGAAGCGCTTCAAGATAACTCTCAAGGTTCCACATGTAGCAGGAAAGGCCTATCACGCAAGGCTTGCTTTTCTTGATTTCCTGAAGAAGTTCCTCGCGATTGTATTCGTGGCAAACCGAAGTGAAAAGCGAAATATCGTAATTGCGGTTGATGCTTTCATGTTTATCGCAATAAGCTTTGAGAAAAGCTGTGGAAAGGGGCGGATAGTTGCCAAGCTCATCCATCTGCCTGAGGATATTGACCAGAATTACTTTTTTTCTTCTATTCATATCGTTAAAGCCGCGCCACAGGCATTATTGATGGTCGCTCTTCGGGGATGATCGAGTGAAAAAACATTATATGGTCTAGATTCTTTGGTTTGCTCTCAGAAGTAATAGGCGACCACCGCCTTTTGTCGGCAATCGTCTCCGGTATGCCTCCGCATACGGAGAACAAAACGCATCTGTCGCACACGCTAGGAATAAAAACATTTCCCGGAATATATCTTTCTAATCTGTAAGCGTCGCCGCAATGTTCTTCGAAATCTCTCATCGCGCATATCGGAAGGCCTTTAATAATCGCCCATGTACCGTTCTCAACAGCCAAATCAACGCATTTGCGCGCGATAGATATGGCCTCGTCAGAGAGACAGTCCGAGTAATTGAAATTAATGATGAGTCTTGGAATATCGCTCATTGTGATGAACGCGATTGTTTCTTCCAGCGTCGGCAGCGTCAGGGAATGCGCGAATGTGTCCACCGCAAAGAAATAATCACATCGCAAAGAATCCACGGATGGCGTATTCTTAGCGTTTTGCATGTTAGCGAGGTTCTCGAATCCTTTTATCGCATATTTGAGAGTATTGGTTCTTGTTATCGTCTCATGCGCACTGGGGTCGGTCGTGAAAAATTTCATATATATGATTTTTAAGCCGCTATTGAAAGCTGACTCGACAACGTTCCTGTAAGCAAAAATCGCTCCGTTCGTGTTGTATTTGACGCGTCTGAACCGGTTGCCGGCAAAATCGACAATTTCAAGCGCGTCTTTTCTGGCAAAAAACTCGCCGCCCGCAAATTCTATGCTTTCAGATTCCGGCATAGCGCCAAGCAGCGATTTTAATGCCTTTGTGTCCAAGTATTCGGAGGTCGTTTTTTTGCGTTCACAGAAAAGGCAATTGAAATTACATGGCGTCCCCGTATCGACAGGCTTGTAATTTATGAACACTTTCTCACCCCGAACGAAGCTCTGGTTGATCGACGATGGAATGCCTTGACGTAAAAATCGAGAGCGAGACTCTTTAGAAAAGCGGTCGACATTCCGATTTGAATATTAAATGAAACAAATGCGTTTGTAAATGAAGGAAGATGTCGACAGCATGAGTTGAATTGCCGCTTATCAAGCGCTTTTCGCGTCGATTGCCGAGTTGATAATCAAACAAAGAAGCGAAGCTCCGCCGAACGCTTTTGTGTTTTATGCGATGTCCGGCGCCTAATAAGAAAGCTCGCGATGCAGACGCTTCGCTGAAGCTTGCCGCGAGCCATATAGCGCGGGCAGCCCGGATAGCAACGCCAAGTACGCAACAGCCGACAATCGGTTGCGCTCGCATATATGCGACTTTGAAATCATTTGTATGATTGCAGATTTATGCCGTGTTTTTTCAGCAGTTGTTTCGAATCAGTAAGGCTTTCGGCGGCATGATATTCTAAAAGAAAGGATTCTGCCATCAGACATGTCGTTCTTAAATCATCCTTTTCAGAAAGTGTTGTTGAAAGCTGTTTGGCCGGGAAAGGGTCTTCCGGCTTTGAATCGTCATATTGGTCGATGAAGAGTCTCGTGTTAGGCAAGCGAATCAAAGGCAGACATTGAATTCTGTCAGGTTCGCAATCGGCCATAGCGGCGATGGTTGCCGCGCTACGAAGCGTATTGTCTCCGGGAAGACCGAGTATGCACTGAACCATAGTTGAAAACGGCCGTCCGGAAACCATTTTGCGAATGTTTTCGATGGAATTAAAGCATTTGTTGATATTTCTTGTCTCGGTATGGCAACACTGAAACCCTGAGGTTAAAATTATATCTTGTTTTTTGGACACAATGTCGTTCAACAAATTGTAAAAATCTTCGTCAAATTGGTTGCTATCGATGAAAACCGATCCTGTGATATCTATTTTTTCTCCGCAATCGATGTGTCTTTTTATCATTTTCAGAACTTGAACGCCAAAATCTTTATGGTTCAAATATGAGCCTATGAAAAAAGCGACTTTAAGGTTGTTTTTAGCGCAATATGCGATTTCAGACTCAATTCTTTCGATAGGAAAGAACCGCAACTGCTGCCCGGCATTAACGCAGAAACTGCAATTGTAGGCGCAGCCGCGGCTATACTCTATCTGCATCACCCTTTTGGGCTTCAGTATGCCGGCGAGATAAGGAGAAGGGATGTCGCAGAGATTCTCCAATGGGGGCCGAGGCTGGTTAATCCTTATCTTCGAACCTTCTCTGAACGCAGCGCCTTTTAAATCGTCGACAGGTTCGCCCTTCACAAGTCTTGATATCAAATCATGAAAAGTAGCTTCGCCTTCTCCTATTACCGCTATGTCCAGTTCCGGAATATCGCGCAGTATGCCGGGATGAACATGCGGACCGCCCGCGATAAAAAGGGAGTTCTTCAGAGTTTTGCGAAGTTCGCGAAGCAACTCTGAATAGAAATCCACATTCCAGATGTAGCATGACACGCCCACGATTTGGGGCTGGAGGTCGATTATTTGAGCGCATTCTTCCATAAGGTTGAAGTCGGAAACTGAGGTTGCGCGCAACCTGATATCGACGCGCTCCTTAATGAGCGCGAACTGTTCCGAATAAGCCTTGAGGTCGGCAATGGCAATGGGATAGTGCTCATCGTCGTGGCTGTTTTCTCTGAGCGTCATGCCACAGAGCGCGACACGCATTTTTTCGCTCATTGCTTGCGTCATTTAACCCGCCCGTTCAACAATCTCGATTCCATCTCGCGCAATTGCGCAAAGAGACAACATCGCGCAATTTCCCACTATGATCGAGGTTGGTGATTGGTTTCAGATTGTTTGCCCCGGCGAAACCGGCCGGAACGCCCGCGCATTCGTCCGCAAGAACGCAGATATCGCAGGCGCCGGAGACGGCGGCGTATCCGGGAATTGTTTTATCAAGTCTGTATATCTCTCCGCAATGTTCCTCAATGCCGCTCATAAGGCAAAGGGGAAGTCCGACAGTGAGCGTCCAAACGCTGTTAGCGATAGCCGCCTTGATGCTTCCGCGCACCGTCTCGATCACGCTTGGCGAGAATGAATCAGCATGTGATAAATCGATTATTATCCGCGCAAAACCCTTGGTTGAAAGGTGTTTCACAGTGTCTTCCAGAGAAGGCAATGACCGCGTGCTTGCAATGACTCGACCCGCCACGAAAATGTTGTCCCAATTATAGTCGTATAACAAGTCTGGAGATTTGTCGAGGAAGCGCGATATGTTGTCTATGCCTTTTGCGGCATACTCGAAAGTGTTCGTCCGGGTAATATAATTATGAATCTCCGGAATGACGGAAAAGAATTTAACTTCGATGTTTTTCAGTCCCGCGTCAAGCGCCTTCCAGAGCTTGCTCTCGTAGTAAAAAGCCGAGCCGTTTGTGGTCAATTTTACGCGCTTGAATCTTTCTGAAGCCGCTTTTATTATGACATTCATGTCCTTTCTCAGGAAAGGCTCGCCTCCGATGAATTCCACATTCGATTGTTGCGGAATACCTTCCATAGCGGCGAGTATATCTTCTGTTGTGGGAATGTTCGTGATGCTCTTAGGGTATCCGCAAACGCGGCAGTTAAAATTGCAAGGTCCGGCAATTTCAATCTTTCTATATCGAATAAACATTCAACCAAGCCTCATAACCACTTAAAAATCGAGATATTCAATCGACGAGAGAAAAGACCCGATTGAAACATTGCGACCTTTCCTTCCGTTTCTAGGCTTTGCAATATTTGCAGCCGGTTCGCCACATCGCGATGAATCGTCAACCAAGCGCACAAACGCTGTGTCTGTTTAGCCGGATTCGTCGATAGATCCGACGAACCGAGGCGATTTTCATAGCGGCGAGCTGCTTCAACACTGCCAAAGCGAGTTTGGGGGCGGCGCCCGTTTTTGTTCATGAAGCCTGTGTTCTATTCATTGCAAAAAGCGCCTTGCGTTCCACGTTTCATCCGCTCTGAACAATCGCTCCCGAATCCTAATGACGGATTCGGGGTAAGTCGGCTCATTGCTTAATTATATAACGAAGTCTCAGTATTTCATCATGACGGCTTTATGTTTTAAGCCGCTTGAGCAGGCAACTCGTTAGTTTTCCAAATTTGATTTCGGGCCGGATTCGTCGGCGGGAGCTAGGAGCGTTTTTCTGTTTTTCGACGCGCTTTTTCTTGAGGGCATAGAACAATTGATGAAGCCACGCGCCTCGTTCTAGAAAGGCTTCATGCCATAGGCAAGATCAGACAGTCGCTGTGGGTTTTGCTTAGACTGAAATCAATTATCCAATGGAGTCTAGAAATAGCGCTGATGCAGCGTGGAGATACAGACTGCCGGGGCAGCGCGGGTTTCCGGCTTTTTGCGAAGGTGAAGCGCACAGACCTGCGAAGCAGGCTTTTTTTCGGTCATGCGGGTTTTAGGATATTGTTAATGTAAGAAGTAAGCATGTACTCCGTGAAATCTATCGGCAGCGATTCCAGTATAGTGTTCACCTCTTCTATACTGTCAGGGACTTTTTCGTTGGATACTCCCGCCATATTCAGAAGCATGTTTACTGTTTCCTCGTCCGCTTTGAGCTTGATGTTTTTCATGGCGAGAGCGAGGTTAGCCGTATTTGGCGTTTTTTCTTCTTTAAGGAGGCGCTCCGCAATGCCGCGCAGATCGTTAAGCATCGCCTCTGCTAAAGGAACATTCATGCTTGTCATGCCCATCTGAAGGTTTGATTCGGAGTTCTGCCGCGCGAATTGAGGCTGCGCGTGCCACCCCCCGACGCGCTTAAGTTCGTCGGCGATCCTATACACATTTAGCTTATCCGATGTGGACCGGAAAGAGAAAAGGCACATGTCCGGATCACCGAGGACTTCCAGTCCCTCTATGGCGTTGATTCCATCGATTAGAAGTTTCGTGGCTGCCATGACCTCTTTGACAATCTTCATGTAGCCGTCGTCGCCGAAATAGATTAGAACCGCCCATGCGGCGGCAAGGGGCCCGCAGGTCCTGCTGCTTCCGGCAGTCGCGTTCACTATTGTATATCCCGGCCAGTTAGAGCAAGCGAACATCTGATAACGGCGGAGTTCTTTGTTTTTATACAGGATGACGGAAGCATTTTTCGCGGCGTACCCGTATTTATGGATGTCCACAGACATGGAGGTCACGCCGGGGACCGAGAAATCGAATTCCGGGACTGTCATTCCCAGTTTTCTCATATATGGCAGGTGAATGCCGCCGACGCAGGCGTCCACATGGAACAATAAACCGCGCTCCAGCGCGATGCGGCCGATCTCTCGAATCGGGTCCACCACTCCGTGCGCCCATCCCGGAGCGGAGCCAACCAGCATGATAGTGTTCTCCGTTATAGCTTCTCTCATAGCGTCCGCATCCGCTTTGAAAGACGAATCTTTTACGGGGATTGACACGACTTTAACGCCGAGATAGTGCGCGGCTTTATGAAAACAGGCGTGCGCTGTGAACGGGATAACTATTTCCGGCTCCTTAATCTCCGGGCGCAGCGCGCGGGCCCGGTTGCGCGCCGCTAGAACCGCCATCATCACGCTTTCGGTTCCTCCGGACGTGAAGTTGCCCACTGTGTTTTCATCGCCGTTAACCAGACTCGATATCATGCCGATTATTTCGTTTTCGATTTTCAGAATGCTGGGGGTTGACGTCGGGTCCAGAGCGCTCTCTGTCAGATACATCGTATATGCCTCGTTTATCAATCCCATCGCGTCATCCCCGGGATAGTAAACGTAGCTTGTGATTTTTCCTGATTTCCAGTCGAGGTCGTCTTTCTTGTACTCTTGAAGAGTTTCAAGGATTTCCTTTTTTGACATGCCATTTTGCGGCATCAGCATTTTACGCCTCCCTGTTCGATTATTCAGTCATATTATGTCTTAAAATCAACGCAGTATCATGAGTTAGCCCGGATTTTTCACGAGAAAAATCCTAGAAGTCGAATAAAGCGCGATCTATGTCGTTGAATTATCGACTCGAACTGCCGTCACATACGAAAAAGCATGTTCCCTCGTTATTGCTCGATTCGCCTCGTATCTCATCCCTTTCTTCGATTTCAGCTTGCGTTGGTGAAAAATGCAGGCTAGCAACACATCTTTTACGGTCGCATGTGCTTTCTTTTCGCTGTGCTGTAAACCTAAAAAATGCAATATCAGAATATTCCTCATGATCATTTAGCTTTTCGCGCGTTCTGTTACCGTGTTTGAATAATTCAGTCAGCGAGTGGCGGAAATAAGCGTGTCCGTTTCAATTGAATGAATAATATGTTTAGTGGTGTTGCCTAGCAATAGACCCTTTAGAGTCCTCTGATTCTTGCCGATAACAATTAAATCCGATTTGAGTTGAGAGGCGGCTATTGATATGACTCTGTACGGCGGATTGGAAGGAGATGACGCGCGACGCAGAGACACTTGCGGCTGCTGGCCGCCTTTAGGAGTCCATTCCTCAATCAAGCGGGCTGTCGCTTTCGCCGCTTCTCGCTTCTCTGAGAGCCTGTACTGTTCTACGGTTTCCTGTTCCGCTCCGTTGCTTATAAGATTTTTCTCGAATAACGGGTCATAAACATGCAACACATTGACCGCAGCCGACCCTCTTACGGCTTGAGTGGATTTCAACACATAGCCCGACACCGGCCCTAGGGCCACGCAAGCCAGAATATGCTTGTAAACCGTCTTTGCCGGCGATGCGACTATCAGAACATCTCGCTTGCTTCTTTCAACAAGACTTTCAGCGGTTGCGCCTGCTCCAAAATTGCCGGAGGGGCCTTCTCCTCTAGCGCCGACCACGACGACATCCGCGTCCACGCGCATCGCTGCTTTTGCGAGAACCACGGCGGCGGCGCCGTTCTCAACCGCGCACGTAACCTTTGCTCCCAATGAGAGAGCCATCTTTTCCGCATCGCAAAGACCCCGCTTTATGAATGGGTCCGGCTCCAATCCGATCGAGTTTTCGAAATCGAGTCTTTCAAGCGACGCTTTGCTTAGTGGGGGAGCCACATGGATTATTAGAAGCTCCGCCCCATGCTCGGCGGCAAGGAGCGCCGCTCTCGCCACAGCGTTCGCCGCCGCTCGGGAAAAATCCGTGCCCGCTATGATTTTTTTGATTCCTTTATTCATGTTCGCTCTCATGATCGGTTGTGAAACGCCGCTGAAACCATTATTCAATCAGAGCCGTTCTTATTCTATAACAACCACGCCGCCACGCTGAAATAACACAGCAGCGTCGTGATGTCCGTCAGCGCCAGAGTGACTGGTCCGGCGGCGATTTTCAAGTCTAACTTCATTTTGTGAAGCAGCGATGGAACACTCAAGCCGTAAAAAGCGGCCATGCATAGTGTCATGACTATACTGACCGATATGATCTTCGTCACCGTCTCGGTTTTCAGCCACAAGAAAACGAACGCCCCCACGATCGCTCCGCATGCGGCTCCTAGCAAAAAAACCGAACCGATCTCCCTTAGCAACTGTCTTAAGTACCATTTCAGAGTTGGATTCGCGGCGTGCAGAGACTGAATCGTCACAGTCATCGTCTGGATACTGACACTTTCCCCCAGACCGAGTATCAGTGTAAGGAAAAAAGCCAGAGCGAGGCTTTGCTCAAGCGTCGCCTCGAATACTCCGGCCAGCAGGGCGCATATTGTCCCTCCTGCGATTGTGGACAAAAGCCATGGGAACCGAAAACAAAACGCTTTCAGCGCTGACGCTTCTCTCAACTCCGATACTCTGAACCCTATAGCTTCAAACAACTCGTTCATGTGTTTCTGGTTGTTGATGTCCAACTCGGAGTTAGCGAAAGTGGACACATCCACCACGCCGACGATGCGTTTTTGCTCGTCCACCACCGGTATAGACAGGAATTTGTGAGCGGCAAAGAGTTCGCAAGCCTTTAAAGCGGCGGCGTCCTTGTCTATCGTCACAATGTTTTTGATCATGATTTTCGACAGGGGGCGCTCCAGCGGCTCTGTCAGCAACAGACGGGTGGGAATAACCCCCGACAGCGCGTCTTTTTCATCCACCACATAAAAGTAAGCGATTTGTTTCCCAAGCCCGCGCGCTCTTATAGAGTCAAGCGCTTGTCCTACCGTTTCATCATGGCGAAGCGTGCAGTAATCCTTATGCGCCAGCTCGACGATGCGTCGTTCGCTTTTTCTCGCGTCAGATTTCAAATGTTAAGTCCGTTCTCTGAATAACCGTGTTGTTTGATATCAACCATGCGACATGAATTATAAAAAAAACGCGCTTCCAGCACAACCCGGCCACGCTGACAGGACCGCGAATCAGCGCGTTTTTCACTGCGCTTATAAATTTGTTTTCTATCGTTGCCAAGGCTTCCTTGCCAACGATGAGTAATCAAATCACGCAAAGATACGCTTTTCATCCGCTCTAAACAATCGCCTCGGTTCGCCAGATATATCAGCGAATCCGGGTTCAAATAATGAGTCGTAAAATGACTCAAATCTAATGTTAAAAGTGAAGTGAAGAAGCAAGACATAGAAATTATTCTGTGGATTTTGATTAAATTGAACCAACGCCGCTAGCAATGGCGGCGTTGGATAATAGCTGTGATTTGCCCTTGCTGCCTATTCGAGCGATTCGCGCGGCGGGTACTTGTAAACGTTGGCGCCGATGCGGATGTTCGGATGGTTCGGAACGGGCATATTGCCTTCCGTTGTGGCTACCACGTTTGTTTTGCCTGACTTGGAAGCTCCGAAATCCTTTGAGATGTCAATCTCTAGTTTGAGGATATCGCCGTCAAGCGTCATTTTGATGTTTTTCATCTCAATCCCCCGAATATTTCTATATATATTGCCAATTTAATATTATAAATAGTGAATAATGTCAATAGAGAATAAGAAATTCACAAAAACAGTGCCGCGCTCCGCCAAGAGCTTATCCGGCGCTGCCTGTATGTTTCAGGGGTTGATAAAGTAGCGGTTTCAGCCTGCCGGCTCAGAGGGCGAAGATGTGGATTCGGTTGCGGCGGGCGGTTCGATTTTCTTCGTTTCCACCGAGGCGGTCTGCTCGGGTTTGTTCTCTGCCGGAGCAGAGATGCCTTTTTTGAATTCAGTGATCGCGCTGCCGATGGCCTTGCCCATTTCGGGCAGTTTCTTCGGCCCGAATATAAGCAGCGCCACGACGACCACCACCACTATTTCCATCGGTCCCGGCGTGAATGCCATATTAGTTTCATCTCCAAATCAATTTGTCCTAATTATAAACAGTCAATAAAATAAATCAATCGCAAGAAAAATGTGCTTAACTGTCCATTTCAGCCTGATAGGAACTTCTGACGTTCGGGCCGGATTTGACCCATGTGAAGCCGAGCGAGCGGGCGAGGCGCTCCCAGTCCCGGAACTCTTCCGGTGTCACATAACGGGCGGGAGGGGGAAGAGCGCGGGATGGTCGCAGGTACTGTCCGAGTGACACGCGGTCTACGCCCGCGCAACGAAGCGAGGCGAGCGCCGCTTCCGCCTGCGCGTCCGTCTCGCCGAGTCCGAGCATTATGCCCGATTTGGTTAGTTGTCCGGGCCGGATGGATTTTGCCGCTTCCAGAATTTTCAGCGACCTTGAGAAATCTCCCTGCGGCCTCATCTCAGGAAACAAGGCTTCGACTGTTTCCATGTTGTGGCCGAACACATAAGGAGATGATTGCAGGACGGCGGAGACGCCGCCGGTGTCGCCCTTGAAGTCGGGCGCGAGGACTTCCACGCGGCAATTCGGGGAAGAGCGGCGGATTTCAGAGACGGCCAGCGCGAAATGCGCCGCGCCGCCGTCCGGCAAGTCGTCTCTGGTTACGGAGGTGACGACGACGTATTTGAGGCCGAGGGCGGCAACGGCTTCTGCCACCGACGAAGGTTCCGCCGGGTCGAGCGGGGAGGGCAATCCTGAGCCGACTCCGCAATACACGCAGGAGCGCGAGCACACCGGCCCCATCAGCAGGAAAGTGGCCGAGCCTGCGCTCCAGCATTCGCCTCTGTTCGGGCATTTAGCTTCGTCGCAAATAGTGTTAAGGCCCCTCGACGAGAGGATGTTTTTCAGATTGACGAACTGTTCTCCGTTTGGGAGTTTCGCCTTGAACCACGATGGGAGGCGCAGGTTGTTTCCGTGTTTGGAGCCGCTCATTTGATTTTTCTTATAGCGAGGTCGGCCGCTTTGGTGAGGCAGTCGTAAGTTTGCGACACGGGAGGGCAGTAGGCGAGTTCGACGTCGCTCAACTGTTCCAGCGTCATACCGGAGCTGATGGCGGCGGAGACGACATTGACGCGCCATGCGGCGCCTGAGCCGACGGCCTGCGCTCCGAGAACTTTCCGGGTGGCCTTGTCGGCTATAACCTTTACGGTGATCTCGCGTCCGTTCGGATACCAGTCGGGTCTGGTGAGGTCTTTGAGCTTGCCGATGACGGGGTCGAACCCGGCGTCGGCGGCGGCCTGAGAGGTGAGTCCGACGGCGGCAATTTCCATCTCGCCGACTTTGGAGACGAAAGCGCCGACGACGCCTTTGAAGGTTTCGTCCGCGCCCGCCGCGTTGGCGCCCGCGATTGTTCCCTGCCTGTAGGCGATGGTCGAAAGCGGCATCCAGCAGCGTTGTTTCCGGATGAGGTCGAAAGTTTCCGCACAGTCGCCGACGGCGTAAACCGAGGGGTCGCTGGAAAGCATTTTTTTGTCAGTGACGACGCCGAAGCGAGAGACGTTCAGCCCGGCGTCCGCCGCGAGGGCCGAGTTGGGCCTGACGCCGGCGCCTACCACGACTATGGAGCAGGGGACGGCCTCGCCGTCCACAACCGCTTCCTCCACCTGCGTTGAGCCGCGAACGGCCTGCACGGAAGAGCCGAGTCGAAGCGCGATTTTTTTCTCTTCAAGGTACTGTTGGAGGATGACGGCCATGTCGGGGTCGAGCGCGCGGGGGAAGACGCCGCCTAGAGTCTCGACGACGGTTGTTTCGCAACCCATGTCCGAGAGCGCTGAAGCGGTTTCCAGCCCGATGGCGCCCGCGCCGATTACGAGGGCCTTGCCTATCGCGCGGGCGGCGGCGCGCAGCCGGGCCGCGTCTTCCGGCGTCGCCACCGTGAACGCCCCTTTGCCCAGCAGCGCTTCAAGTCCTTCAACTGGCGGGACAAGCGGGGTAGAGCCGGTGGAAACAATCAGTTTGTCGTAAGCGAAAAATTCCTCGTCGCCGCTGAACGCGCTATGTGCGCGGACGGTTTTCTCGGCGAGGTTTATATTGTCCGCGATGTAGTTTTTGTAGTGGGCCACCCGCATGGCTTTCATGTTGAGGTCGTGTTTGAGGCTGTCAATGCTGCCGATGGCCCCTTCCACGGCGTAGGGAATGCCGCATGGGTGCATGAGGTCGTAGTCCTTGCGGTCTATCACTACGATTTCGGCGTTGCGGTCGGTTTTTCTGGCCGCCAGAATAGCGGCGAAACCTCCGGCTCCGAGTCCAACGATGACAATCTTCGCCATAACGGATCAGCCTTTCTTGGGGAGCGAGTCCGCGTCAGTGGCTTTCAGAGGCGGCGTGCTCTTTGTACTGCTCGGCGTTCATGAGGGCGTCGGCGGCGGAAGGGTCGCTCATCTTCAGCTTGAAAATCCAGCCTTCGCCGTATGGGTCTGTGTTTATCAGTTCCGGGGCGTCCCGGAGGGCGTCGTTGACTTCGATGACTTCGCCGGAAACGGGGGCGTAGACGTCTGAGACGGCTTTGACGGATTCGACGGCGGCGATGGGCTTGCCGGCTTCCGCCGAGGCGCCGACTTCGGGCAGCTCGACGAATACGACGTCGGTGAGTTGATGCTGGGCGAAATCAGTGATGCCGACGGCGGCGACGCCGCCTTCCGCTTTCACCCATTCGTGGTCTTTGGAATACTTCAGTTCGTCAGGCGCGTTCATTTAGAACCTCCACGGTATGCTATAAAGGGCCGCGCGACAATCTCGGCGGCGTATGGCCTGTTGCGGATTATAACAGAAACGGAGCCGCCGATGGAAGCGGCGGGGGAATTCAGGAGGGCGAGTCCGATGCCTTTTTTGAGGGTGGGGGAGAATGTGCCGCTGGTGACGCGCCCGACGGGGGAGCCGCTGGAAACGACCTCGCAGCCGTCTCGCGGGACGCCACGCTCGACAAGCGCGAAGGCGACGGACTGCCTCGGCGCGCCGTCCGCAAGTTGCTTTTTGATGACACCCGAGCCGGTGTAGTCTTTTGCCGCCGAGACGGCGAACCTCAATCCGGCCTCTACCGGCGAGATGTCGTCGGAAAGCTCGTGCCCGTAGAGGGAATAGGCGGCTTCGAGGCGGAGGGTGTCCCGCGCGCCAAGCCCGCACGGGAGCAGGCCGAGGGGCGTTCCCGCTTCGATAACCGCGCGCCACAGGGCGACCGCGCTCCCGGATTCGCAGTACAGCTCAAATCCGTCTTCGCCTGTGTATCCTGTCCGGGAGACCAGCGTTTTCACCCCCGCGACGTCAGAGGAAATGAACCCGAATCGCGAGGGAAGTTCGGAGGAGCAGAGCGCGCGCATTATCGCGGCCGATTGCGGGCCTTGCAGGTCGAGTTTTGCGGTGTCCGCGCTGCGGTCGGATAGAGAGACGCCGCGCCCTTGCGCGGCAGATTCCAGCCAGTCGAAATCTTTCTTTATGTTCGCCGCGTTTACCACCAGCATGAAATTTTCTGGTTCTTTCATATAGACGAACAGGTCGTCCACGCAGCCGCCGCGCTCGTTGAGCATGGTGGAGTACATGCAGCGGCCGGGTTTGAGAGGGGAAAGGTCGCGGGAAAGGGCGCTCTGCAGGAACTCGAAAGCGTTGTTTCCCGTCACATCGAACTCTCCCATGTGGCAGATGTCGAACAGGCCCGCGCGTTCCCGCGTCGCCTCGTGTTCCTCGATTAGCCTTGTGTACTGGACGGGCAGTTCCCATCCGGCGAAATCGACTATTGTTCCATTAAGCTTTACATGTTCCTCGTATAGCGGAGTCCTGTTCGGCATGGCTTCCTCCGGGGCGGCGTGGAATTGCTGCGCGGCCGTGACTTTAAATATTACAACCGTCTGTTCGGACAATAAATAATAATCGTAAAAATGAGAAAAACCAACCATGTCGCAAATCGCTGATGGAGCAAGAAAGGGAGGCGTAGAAAAGCGGGCGCAGCCAGCGGAAAAAGCGCGTTTACACTCCTTGTTTTTCGAGCGCTAATGTTGATGTTTTAAGCATGCCCGCTTCTATGTCGCAGACCTGTGAAAAGGGCGCGGGACGATGTTGGTATAGCGATATCTTTTTGTCTTTTAATTACTTATATCCATATATGTGGTAAAATTCATCTGAACGGAGTGATTTATGCGCGCACCGCATCGCATGGCATTTGCTGTAGCGACAGCTATAGCGGTGGCGTATGCGTGCGCGACGGCGCGAGCGGCGACGACATGGACGTTCGAGAAGGGCTGGAGGCTGGTGTCGTTGCCGGTGGCGATGGAAGGCCGCAATCTGTGCGATTATCTTCCGGGGTTGTCAGTCTCGAAGATAAACGGCGGCGGATACGCGAACTGTATCGACGGGGCGTCGGCGACGGTCGAAACGGGCAAGGGATACTGGGTTTATTTTCCTGAAAAAACACAAGTTATATTCCCGTCCGCGATAAGGACAGGCGGGACCTATAAGGCTGCTCTGAAAAGAGGATGGAACATAATAGGGTCTCCGGTAGGCGTGACGATGCCGTGGAACGGCGAGATTCTGGTCAATGGCGTCGCGGTCACTATGTCGCCGAAGACCGGGCGTGTGATTTACAGATACGACCCGAACCAGAAGAAATACGCGCCTGCGGAATCTATGGAGCCATGGACAGGCTACGCGATTTACGCGGTGGAGGATTGCGAGTTGCAGTTTCCGGTTTCGCAGGGCGAGGGGATAACGCAGGGCGGAACGGAGGAAGTGGAGACGCTGCCGGGCGGGGAGAGGGTGGTAGCGAGGCAGTTGATCGTCGCAAAAGCGACCGGAACGACGGAGGCTTTTTTTGAGGTAGAGGTTGCGCGGTACGGCATAGCTATTCTGGGTAAGAACTCATCTGCGGGATTGTATCAGATACAGCTTCCGGTGGACGTAGATATCGAGACAGCGGCTGAGACGCTCAAGAAGATGGGGGTGGCCGAGGCCGCCGCCCCGCATTATGTGTTTGGAATCTCGGAACATATTCCATTTGACCCGCCGTACGCGCCGGGGGTCGACCCCGCGCAGAGTTGGGCGTTCAAGAAAATCCGCGCCCCCGGTGTCTGGACTGCGTATCATTCAGGCTCGGCCCCGACTCTGGCGTTCGTTGACACCGGGGTTGACAGCGCGCATATGGATTTTACAGGAAAGCTGGTTCCGGGAGCGGATTTCATCGGGGATGGGAACGGGACGCAGGACGGACATGGGCACGGCACGCATGCGGCGGGGCTTGCGGCGGCGGCGGGGGACAATGGTTACGGTGTCGCAGGGGTATGCTGGGGCTGCCGCGTGATGCCGGTGAAGGTGTGCGACTCGAAGGGAGACTGTCCTTTCTTCGCGGTTATGAACGGAATAACGTTCGCGGCGAATGCGGGCGCGGACGTGATAAATCTGAGCGTGCAGGGAAAAGTCGAGCAAGGCTCGGACGCATGGAAAATATTCCAGACGGTGATAGACCATGCCGTCGGAACAGGCGCGACGGTGGTCGCGGCGGCTGGCAACAGCGCTTCGGACGCCTTCTCTTTCGTTCCGGCGGGTCTTGAAGGAGTAATAACAGTCGGAGCGACGGACGAGGGCGACGCGTTGACCGCGTTCAGCAACTTCGGCGCGGCGTTGGACATCGCCGCGCCCGGCGTCCGCGTTTATTCGCTCGAACCGGGCGGCTGGATGGAATACCGGGACGGAACGTCGTCGGCGGCCGCGTTGGTTTCCGGAGCGGCGGGCTTGATAATCGGCGCTCGCCCGACTGCTTCAAATGATGAAGTGGCGGCGTTCCTGAGGGAAACCGCCGACCCGGCGGCGGGGGCCTACCCGCCGCTCGGCAGGCTCAATCTGGAAAGGCTGATGGCTGCGGCGTCTCCGCCGAACGCGGCTCCGCAGATTCACGCGATATACGCGATTCCGGACTCGGTTTCGCCGGGCGCGACGATAGATGTCTCGGCGCAGGTTTACGACTCTGACGGGGACGCGCTGACGTATAAGTGGGAATCGAATTTCGGCGCGGCGGCGCCGGGGTCTGGAGCGACGGCGAAGTGGACGGCCCCGGCAACGAGAGGCGCGTACGCCGTCAGGCTGACGGTCTCCGACGGCCGGGGCGGGAACGCGTCCGCGAAGGCATACGTCGGCGTCGGACTCGACGGTCTGTTCATGATAAGGATGGGCGGGATACCTGCGTTCATGCGGGTGGGCGAAACGTTTGAGTTCAAAGCGTACGGGCAGTTCGCGGACGGCGAAATATATCCAATGAACATTGAATGGGAACTGGCGAGTCCGCACGGAGTGATAAGCGCGGACGGGAAGTTCACGGCGCTGCTTGAAGGCGAGGCGATGCTGACGGCGCGGGCAGGGGAAATGCGCCGGGACGCCGTCGTGACGATACTGGCTCCCGGAGAAACTCCGCCGCCGCTGACGGTGTCAGGTTTCGCCGCGCCTGCGGGCGGCGACGTCGTGTTGACCGGCGACTATGGCTATGACCGTCTCGTTGTCGGCGACATCACAGGCGACGGGGTGAACGACTTGATAGTCGGAGGGGTGGACGGTCTGTTGCCTTTCAAGGCGTACCGGGGCGCTGGGGACGGCTCTTTCTTTCTCATCTCCACATTCGGCCCTAACGGTTGCAACACTAATCACATGGCGCTAGCCGACATCGACGGGGACGGCGACCTCGACCTCGGCGCCGCTTGTCTTTCTGGCGGCGGTTTCAAGATATATAAAAACAACGGCGCCGGCTCTTTCTCAATCAGTCAGCAACTCTGCTCTCCCGGATGCAACGGCACGTCGATTGTCTTCGCGGATATGTCCCGGAACATGAGGATGGACGTTTTCGGGAGCGATACCATCACCACCAACCGCAATAGAATCTTTTACTATGACGAAGCGCAGCACGCTCTCGGAAATCCCGGAATGTTCCAGACCTCCGGGGTTGAAGCGGGGTCTCAGGCGAACACGCAGAAAGTGGATGTGGCGTACTTCAACAGGACTTCCGGCGGCTCGGAAGATCATTATCTGGATTTCGCCGAAGCTAATTACAACACTCAGACAAGGATATATCTTTACAATACGGCGACGGGCGCGTACGACATGTCGTCCCAATTCGGCGCCGCCAGTTCCAACACTCTCATTGTGGCGGAAGTGACGGGCGGCGGAGCGCCGTGCGACGGCGACTGGGATGTTATCGTTGCCGAAAACAGCGCAATCGAAGGCATAAATATTTTCAGGGGAAACGGCTCCGGAGGAGTATCATCGAACACGCCCCTCGCCACCACGCCGGCCACGGAGTTTTATTCGCTGACTCTGGCTGAAACCGAAAACAACATAATGCCCGAAATAGTCGCCGGAACACTGGACAACAAAAAGGCGCGGCTGTTCACCAGCACCGGAGATTCCGAGGCTTGCGCGCTATCCTATAAACTGGAGACGATGGATCTGCCGGAATACTCGATGGATGTGTCGTTCGGGGATTTCACTGGAAACAGGAATCCAGACTTGGCGATAGCGGGCGGCAACTACATAACAAACGAAGTATGGATAAACGACACGGCGGGAAGCAATACGGCTCCCGGAGCGCCCGCGTCCGCCGGTTGCTCGGTGATTGAGAGCGCGGGGGCCGGGGTTCTTCGCTTGAATTGGGAAAAGGGAACGGACGCGGAAGCGGGGCTTAATAAGAACCTGCTGACATACGATTTGAGGTTGACAGAGCACAATGCCGCCGCGCCGTCTGCGGCGCAGCCGGACAGGTGGTCGGGAGCGGCGGCGTTCCGGATGGGCAACTATCTGCGCTCTCGCTCGCTCGGCGGCGGGAACACTTATCAAATGGATTTCTCGCTTGGCGACGATACCGCTTTGAATGTGCCGTACGGCAGTTACTATTTCAACGTGAGGACGGTGGACGCTGCGAACGCCCGTTCGGCGTGGTTCGCGCCCGGCCTGCCTGTCAAATGCGACAACTTTGTTCCCGAAATTACATCAGCCGCTGTTTTTAACCCGCCGTTCATCCTCAATAACGGATTCAGCTTGACCGCCTTGTCGGTCACGGTGAAAGACTATAACGGGATTGCGGACATAACGGCCGCAAGCGTGAACCTGACAAATATTAATGGAACCGCCGCGTTGGCGCTGACTCATGAGAGCGGAGGCGCTGAGGCGATGAAGTTCGCGGCAAGCGCGATAAACTCGACGTCGGGGCTTGCGCCGGGAACCAAGACGGCGACTGTGAGTGTACAGGACGCCGCAGGGGCTGTCCCCATCGGTTATCCCGCCTCCGTTTCGCTGGATGTGGAACAGTGGCCGGAGATGACGGTTTGCGGCGATGACTGGCCGATGTTCAACTGCGACGAGCGACGCCGCTCGGTTTCTGGCGTCGATTCGCTGTGGTTCGTGCCGTTCGAGCAGAAATGGAGCAAATCGCTTGCGCAGACGACGACGGCGGCTCCGGTAGTGAAAGACAGTGTCGTAATGATCGGACTGTCCGACGGGACGCTGGCGGCGTACGCGACGTCGGACGGATCGCCCGAATGGTCCGCCGCGGCGGGAGCCGGGCCGGTCGCGGCCGCCGGAGCTGTAGCTTCTTCAGGCGGCGTGGACGCGCTGTACACTGTGTCCGGCTCAAAGGTCTACGCGCATCGAGTCTCCGACGGTTCGGCGTTCTGGGCCGCGCCTAACGAGTCCGCCACAGCTTCGATAACCCTGCCGCCCATAGCCATGCTCAGCCCGGTTGCGGCGACTTATGATTTACTGTTTTTCGTGGATGTGAACGGAATCGTCCATGCCGTCAATAAGTCCGACGGCGCGCTGCGGTGGAAAGTCAAAGGGACGGGGAGCGCCGCTGTAGCCGCTCCTATCGCAGTGGGAAACGGCGTTCTGTTCGTCGGGGACACGGCCGGCAACATTTTCGCGTTCGACACTATGACAGGGACGCAGGCGGCGTCGGCCACATTGCCGGGCGGCCCGGAAATAAAATCAATAATCGTCGCGTCGAACCGCCTGATAATATTGACGCCGCAGACGATATACGCGCTCTCAATGAGCGGCGCTCCAGTTTGGAACAGACCGAACCCGAACGGGGAAAACTTCACCGGGTCCGCCGCGTGGGTGGAATCGGAATCGACTCTTTACGCTGCGGACGACGGCGGATGGGTGTACAAGATAAACGCCGCCGGAACGATAGCTGAAAGCGGCCAGTTGCCCGGCGGGCCTGCAGTGGACGCGCCTCTCGTTTATGTGTCGGGCGTGGTTTACGCGGGAGCGCAGGACGGAAAAATATACGGGATAAACACGGACGGGATGGGAGTCACGTCGAGCGTGTCCGCATGCCCCGGCTCAGGGGTCACGGGCGGGTTGGCGGTAGCGGACGAGACGCTGTTTGCGGTGTGCGGAGGCGCGGCTTCTAAGACTCTGTTCGCATACAAAAAGGCGGATGGACTTGGCCCGCAGGCGGACACCTGCCCCCAAGTCTCCGACTCTACGGACGGAGCGGGGCTGGGCACCCTGCGGGACTGCATAACGAAGGCGAACGCCACCCCCGTCACACACGGGAACATAACGTTTGCGGGGGCGCTCTCCGGCGCGACCATCGCCATAGGCCCGAACCCGCTTCCTGCTATTACCGCCGACGGCGTTTCCATAGACGGAGCCGCTCTAAGCATAACGATTGACGGCTCCGGCTGCACCGCGACGAACTGCCACGGGTTTAAGATAACCGAGGCAAACGCGACGATTAAAAATCTTACGATAGTCAATTTTTCAAAGGATACTTGCGACGATCTGCAAGGCGCATCGGCGCCTTTCGTCACCGGATGCGCGGCGATCGCGGTGGACGGCAATGCGTCCGGCCAAGTCACGATTACAGGCAACACAATCGGAATTAAGACTAACGGCGATATGGCGGGGAACTATCACGGGATTCATGTGGGAGGATGTCCCGGCGGGGTGTGCGCGGCGATGAATGTGGACATAGGCGGAAACGCGGCGCAATACAGAAACGTCATCTCAGGCAGCCTAGGAAAGGGCATTGCGCTGAACGAGAACGCGGAAGGCGTGTCGATAAAGGGCAATTATATCGGGACTGCCAGAGACGGACGCAGTTGTTCGAGCGGGGGCAATTCCACAAGCAACCTCGGCGGCGGCATATACATGATTAGGGCGATGGACAACTCGATAGGGGTTGAGCCGGGGGGCGCGGCGGGCGAGTCCAACGTCATTTCCTGCAACGGCAATCAAGCCACGCCCTCGGCAAATACCGGCGGAATATATGTCGACAGATCGGTTTCCGTAGGAACTCACATCGCAGGCAATTGCATAGGGCTTTGCCTGAGCGCGGCAAACCGTTGCGAGCAGGACTGCGGGGGCAACCACGGTCCCGGAATTGTCTTTTCGGACGTTTATGCCTCCGCCGGAAACAAGGCTGAATTAGGCTACGACGGAGACGATAAATACACCAATGTGATTTCCGGCAACAAGCTTCAGGGCATCTACATGTACAACGCCCAGCATGTCAATATCAGGAACGCGCGCATAGGGCTGCCTCAAAAGAACACCGCCGTCGAGGACTACACGGACAGAGGAAACACGAACGACGGGATAATGATGACCGGGTCGTCCAGATATAACACGATAGTAAACAATGCCGCGTATCCCGTCAGGATTGCATACAACGATGCGAGCGGAATACTCATTGAGGACGTCGGAGCGAGCAACAACAAATTTACAGGCGTGTTGATTTATGAAAACGACAATCCGGATAACGAGCCTGTCGAACTGAGCAACGGGGCCAACCAGAACGTCCTGAGGCCGGTAATCGGCTCGATACTTACCAGCGGGGCGAACTTCAACATAACAGTTAACCCTGTGATCGTTTGCACCGGTTGCGAGGTCGCTCTATATCAGGCAACCGATTCGCTTCTGGGCATTGCCGAGGACGGAACGGGGTACGGCGAAGGGCCTTATCTGCTGGGGACGGCGACGACGGACGGCACGGGAGCCGCGACATTCACAAACGTCGCGGTGGCTCAAGGCGAATTTGTGACCGCCATCTTTACGGATGGCAACAGCAACTCGTCAATGTTCGCGCTGAATAAGGAAGTCCAGCCCGAAGACTGCGTGAAGGTGACCAGCACGGCGGATTCCGGATTGGGCACTCTGCGCCACTGCATCAATTATGCCAACAGCAATCCCGGATTCGCCATAATGTTCGACGCCGCGCTGTCTGGCCAGACCATTACGCCGCTGACTCAGCTTCCGACGGTGACCGCCAACGGAACGAGCATAGATGGAGACATCAACAGCGACGGAACGCCCGACATCACGATATCGGGCGCTTCCTGCGGGGTCTGCGACGGCCTTGTATGGAAGGCGGGCAACGGGACTATTAAGGGGTTGAAAGTGATAAGGTTCAGTGGGGCCACTAAAGCTGGCATAAGGCTGGAAACCGCCGCCGCGATGAACAATACAATCACAGGCAATTATATAGGCAACACCGGAGCCGCCGCGTTCGCCAACAGATACGGCGTCTACATCCTGACGAACGCCAACGGCAACATAATCGGGCCGAACAACGTCATATCCGGCAACACCGAACACGGCATTTATATTTATGCGACCAACAGCCACACGATAAAAGGCAACGCCATCGGCTCCAACGCCGCGATGACGAGCGGAATTCCAAACAACAGAGGCGTCTACATTTTCAGTGGCTCAAGCAACACCATCGGCGGCTCCGGCGCGAACGAGGCGAATCTTATCGCTTATAACACGAACAACGGCATTAACACGCAACTCGGCACGGAAGCTGATTACAACAAGTATTCCCGCAACCGCGTTTTCAGCAACGGCGGACCCGAGACCGCGGGTATCCTTAATGCCGATGGCGTGAATAAAAACATCAAGCCTCCGATCATAAACTCCATCGTCGCAAACGGCGCCAATTACGACATCGGAATGACCATTCAGTCGCCGATAACAAGCGGCTGCACTCTTGCGTTGCCTTGCGTGGTGGAAGTGTTCAGCGTGGATAACCCGCCCGGAGTGTGGCCTGACACGACAGCCGGAGAGGCGTACATGTTTGCCGCCGCGCAGAACGTGACGACGTGCGCGGCGTTCCCCTGCAACATTTCGTTCTCCATCCCGCAGGCGTCTGTCTGGGGCGCGGCGACACGATTGACCGCAACCGTGACTTCCGCGAACAACAACACTTCGATGTTCGCGAATAATAGGACATTGAACCAGCCTCCATCCGTGACGGATTGCGCGTTTGATCCGATTAGCGGCGCTCCCGGTTTCACCCCAGTGAGACTTTCCTGCACGGTGACGGACCCGAACGGGCACGGCGACATTGACAGCGTGACGGCTCCTGACGCGGACGGGGTGTTCGGGGGAGCGGATTTGATTCTCGTAAGAGACGGGCTCACAGACACATACAAAATCGAAGGACTTACAGTGGCGGGAGCGCTGCCGGATCCGTATAGCTTCACAGTTACAGCGGAAGACGACACAGGGGCGACAGACGACGGCGCCGCGACGTTTACAGTGACGAACGCCGCGCCGACTGTATCCGGGTGCGCGTTCACACCACCGAGCGGCGCTCCCGGATTCACCCCAGTGAGACTTTCCTGCACGGTGACGGACCCGAATGGTCACGACGACATCGTAAGCGTGAAGGCCCCCGATGCGGACGGAGTGTTCGGAGGAGCGGAATTGGTTCTCGTGAGAGACGGACTCACAGATACATACAAAACAGGCGATTTAACGGTGGCGGGAGCGCTGCCGGACCCGTATAGCTTCACAGTTGCAGCGGAAGACGACACAGGGGCGACAGACGACGGCGCCGCGACGTTTACAGTGGAGAATGTCGCGCCGACTGTATCCGGGTGCGCGTTCACACCACCGAGCGGCGCTCCCGGATTCACTCCGGTGAAACTCTCCTGCACGGTGACGGACCCGAACGGGCATGCGGACATCAAATCGGTGACGGCTCCCGACACGGACGGAGTGTTCGGGGGAGCGGAATTGGTTCTCGTGAGAGACGGATCCACAGACATATACGAAATCGAAGGACTTACAGTGGCGGGAGCGCTGCCGGACCCGTATAGCTTCACAGTTACAGCGGAAGACGACACAGGGGCGACAGACGACGGCGCCGCGACGTTTACAGTGACGAACGTCGCGCCTTCGGTCTCTGACTGCGCGTTTGATCCCGCAAGCGGAATTCCCGGATTCACTCCGGTGAAACTCTCCTGCACGGTGACGGACCCGAACGGGCACGACGACATCGTAAGCGTGAAGGCCCCCGATGCGGACGGAGTGTTCGGGGGAGCGGATTTGGTTCTCGCGAGAGACGGACTCACAGACACATACAAAATCGAAGGACTTACAGTGGCGGGAGCGCTGCCGGACCCGTATAGCTTCACAGTTACAGCGGAAGACGACACAGGGGCGACAGACGACGGCGCCGCGACGTTCACAGTGACGAACGTCGCGCCTTCGGTCTCAGACTGCGCGTTTGATCCCGCAAGCGGAACTCCCGGTTTCAGTCCGGTGAGACTTTCCTGCACGGTGACGGACCCGAACGGGCATGGCGACATTGACAGCGTAACGGCTCCCGACGCGGATGGTGTGTTCGGGGGAGCGGATTTGGTTCTCGTGAGAGACGGACTCACAGACACATACAAAACAGGCGATTTGACGGTGGCGGGAGCGCTGCCGGACCCGTATAGTTTCACAGTTACAGCGGAAGACGACACAGGGGCGACAGACGACGGCTCCGCGACGTTTACAGTGACGAATGCGGATCCGTCAGTGACGGATTGCGGGTTTGTTCCTGCAAGCGGGGCGCCGGGCGCGAGCGTCGTTCTCTCCTGCACAGTGACGGATCCGAACGGGCACGGCGACATCGTAAGCGTGAAGGCTCCCGACACGGACGGAGTGTTCGGTGGAGCGGAATTGGTTCTCGTGAGAGACGGACTCACAGACACATACAAAACAGGCGATTTAACGGTGGCGGGAGCGTTGCCGGACCCGTATAGTTTCACAGTTACAGCGGAAGACGACACAGGCGCGACAGACGACGGCTCCGCGACATTTACAGTGACAGGCTCGCCTCCTTCCGTGACGGATTGCGCGTTTGATCCGATTAGCGGAGTTCCCGGTTTAACTCCGGTTAGGCTGTCCTGCACAGTGACAGACCCGAACGGGCATGACGACATTGACAGCGTGACGGCTCCCGACACGGACAGCGTGTTCGGGGGAGCGGATTTGGTTCTCGTAAGAGACGGACTCACAGATACATACAAAACAGGCGATTTAATGGTGGCGGGAGCGCTGCCGGATCCGTATAGCTTCACAGTCACGGCGGAAGACGACACAGGGGCGACAGACGACGGCGCCGCGACGTTTACAGTGACGAACGTCGCGCCTTCGGTCTCTGACTGCGCGTTTGATCCTGCAATCGGCGCTCCCGGATTCACCCCGGTGAGACTTTCCTGCACGGTGACGGACCCGAATGGTCACGACGACATCGTAAGCGTGAAGACTCCCGACACGGACGGAGTGTTCGGGGGAGCGGAATTGGTTCTCGTGAGAGACGGACTCACAGACACATACAAAACAGGCGATTTAACGGTGGCGGGAGCGCTGCCGGACCCGTACAGCTTCACAGTTACAGCGGAAGATGACACAGGCGCGACAGACGACGGCGCCGCGACGTTTACAGTGACGAACGTCGCGCCATCGGTCTCCGACTGCGCGTTTGATCCCGCAAGCGGCGCTCCCGGATTCACTCCGGTGAAACTCTCCTGCACGGTGACGGACCCGAACGGGCATGGCGACATTGACAGCGTAACGGCTCCCGACGCGGATGGTGTGTTCGGGGGAGCGGATTTGGTTCTCGTGAGAGACGGACTCACAGACACATACAAAACAGGCGATTTAATGGTGGCGGGAGCGCTGCCGGACCCGTATAGTTTCACAGTTACAGCGGAAGACGACACAGGCGCGACAGACGACGGCGCCGCGACGTTTACAGTGACGAATATCGCGCCAGCGATATCCGCTTGCGCGTTCACTCCACCGAGCGGCGCTCCCGGATTCACCCCGGTGAGACTTTCCTGCACGGTGACGGACCCGAATGGTCACGCGGACATCAAATCGGTTGCGGCGCCAGACCCGGACGGCGTGTTCGGCGCGGCTCCTATCGCATTGACGAGAGTGGGCGCGACGGATGTTTATCAGTCCGCCGCGCTGACTGTTCAGGCTGTCGCTCAACTGCCTTATGTTTTCACCGCGACGGCGACCGATTTCAGCGACGCGGCGTCCAGCCAGTCCAACATGCAGTTCACGGTAACGGGTCTTGTTTTCCCCGGCGCGCCTGTTATTACAAACGCGCAGGGCGCGAACGGCGAGATAACCGTCACGCTTGTCGCCCCGACGATGAACAACGACGGGCTTCCTCTGACTAATCTTGTGCAGCATTCGTTGTTCGTGTCGCCGACGCCCGGAGGCCCGTACGCGGCGGCGGGGTCGGTTGTTTCCGCAGTCCCCGGAGCTACATACCAGTTCGTGCACAACGGCCCGTTCACATGGTATGACAGTTATTGCTATGTGGCGAGAGCGATCGACTCCGACGGCGGAGAAAGCGTGTATTCCAACGAGATGTGCGCGGTGGCTCAGCCACCGGCGTACAGCCCCGGAAAGACATGCGCCCAGTTGCCCGGCGATGTCTACATCGCCCCGGACACCCCCGGCTACGTGAACCGGCCCACAGGAGTGTCAATCGGCGCGCCGTCCCCGAGCGGCTTCAACTATGTGTACATCGCTGACAATCACAACAACCGCGTGTCCGTATTTGACGAGGACTGCAACTTCTACGAGACTTGGGGAGAATATGGAAACGAACCCGGAAACTTCATCATACCCAATGACGTTCTCTACCACGACGGGTTCGTATATGTGAGCGACGCGATATCGAGGATACAGAAATTTGACGCGGCCACCGGGGACTACGTGGCGCACGGCACGGTAACGGGGCCATGGATGATGGCCATGTTGCCCTCCGGCTCGATGCTTGTGGCGACGCATTATAAAAAACTCGCAGTGTTCGACCCCGTCGCGCTTGTCGAGAACACGGCGGCGGCTATGACCGTCCCTGATTCTAACGGAGTGGTTTACAACCCCTCGAACGGGCTGGTATATATCTCGGACAAGGAGAATAACGTTGTGATGGCCTACACGACAGGCGGAACGCCGCAGCCTGCGAACAATCTAGGTTACGGCCCCGGCAGCGGGTTCGGGCAGCTTGACACGCCCGCCGGACTGGCCGTTGACAGTTCAGGCAACATATATGTGGCAGACAGCGGAAACGACAGGATTCAGGTGTTCAGTCCGTCCAACCAACTGATAAACACTATCGGCTCGAAAGGCGCGGGGCCGGGGCAGTTGAGGTCTCCATACGGAATAGCGATATCATCCACAACCGGGCTGGTCTGGGTTGCCGACCACCTGAACCAGCGGTTCACAGGATACGCCCCTCCGCCCTGATAGAGCGCTGCGCGCGCGCCTCTGTTCAATGTCGCTCGTTTTCGGGCATGCGAGGCGCATGCTCGACTGCATTGCCGCTTCATATTCCGGGCGGTATAATTAGATAAGAAGAAAGAGGGAGTTGAAGGAATGAAGTATAGGGTGATAATCGAACAGGATGAGGACGGCGTTTTTGTGGCAGAATGCCCGTCTTTTCCGGGATGCGTGTCGCAGGGCGCAACGCGGGCGGAAGCCGAGGAAAATATTAAGGACGCCATCAAGGGCTATATAGAAAGTCTGATGAAACACAACGAGGCCGCCCCGCCGTCCATATATGAGTCATACGTCGAGGTCGGGTGAATGACCCGGCTGCCGGTAGTGTCAGATCAGGAAACTATAGCGGCTTTCAGAAAATGCGGATATGAAATAGACCACCAGACGGGCGGCCACATAATACTGAGGAACTCGAAACAGCCTCATCGCCGATTGACAATTCCAAATCATAAGGATATCGCAAAAGGAACACTGCGTTCTTTAATACGACAAGCCGGTTTGACTGTGGAAGAATTTGCGCGGCTACTGAGTTGAACCCGGATACCGACGGCGGGCGGTCAGCTTTTTTTCGAGGCATGCCGTTTTGCGGCGGGCTTTTTCTTCTGCCACCGTTTCGCCACGAAGGCTTCCACCTGAGCAGGCTCCTCGAAGAGGATCTTCGAGTCTTTGCCTCTGCGGTTCTGCGTGCAGGTGTCCGGCTCGTATTCCCGGCAGATGTAAGGCCTGTTCTCGTAATCCGAGCAGCGGTTGTCTTTAAGGAATTTGCACGGAGACTCGAATTCGAGCACCCAGTCGTCCTCTAAGTCTTTATAGACCGCCACGTTGTGATGCGAAACCAGCCAGCGGATATCCTCGAAATCCGATTTCGAATTCGGGGCGTCGATTACTATAGCGGCGTATCGGCAGCAGCTCGCGTTGCATTTGTCCGGAACACACTTCTTCATGGTCGTTATGCCTCTCCTGATTGTTCGCGTCTGGATGTTGAGAATCGCGAAAAAACCAAAGACATTATAGCGGACGCCCGCTCAGGGTAAAGAGGGATTTTAAAACGTCCGGCGGAGCTTGAATCAGAGTTTCGAGCCGGAGTAAAGCACCGATTTGTCCAGCGGTATGTAGAACGTGGCCGCGATCTTCAAGTCCTCGGCGGTGTTGTTAGGGAACGACACCACTTCGGTGACCACGCCTTTTGCTTTCAACATGTGTATCAGGTCGCAGAAATCCCCGTCGCCGGACACGAGGACGACGGCGTCGAGCCGTTCTGCCATAGCGATAGTGTCGATGGCGATGCCCATGTCCCAGTCGCCCTTCGCCGTGCCGTCCGGCCTGACTCGCAGGTCCTTGGATTTGATTTCGTAGCCGATGCCCGTGAGGATGTTGATAAAGCCGGACTGGTCGATGTCGGGCGTCTGCACGATGTATGCGATGGCCCTGATAAGTTGTCTGTCGTTCAGGCAGATGTTGAGAAGCTTTGTAAAGTCCACTTTCGCGTGATGTTGATATTTCGCGGAATAAAACAGGTTTTGGACATCCACGAAGATGCCCACTCTTTGAGCTTTCAGCGACATTTAATAGCGCCTCCGGTGAGTTCGATGTAGTTTTTTAGCGAGATTGCGGTTGTGATATTCATTGTTCGTCGTTAAGGAAAAAAGCCTCCTGACGCTCTTTGTGAGCGATGGAAATTGTTTCGCTGTCGAGGAAATCGATGTCGGCTCCTCTGGGGAGGCCGCGCGCGGGCCTCGTCAGCTTTATGCCTGCGTTCTTCAGCCTTTTAACGATGTACGCCGCCGTGGATTCCCCTTCAAGAGTGGGATTGGTGGCGATGAGAACCTCCTTTATGCCGCCTGCGCCTGCCCGGCTGAACAGAGAGGCGAGATTCAGTTTTTCAGGCCCCGATCCGCGCGTGTAGTTTATCGTGCCGCCGAGCACGTGGTAAACGCCCTCGTGGCTGCCTGAGCTTTCGAAAGCTATGACGTCTTCGGCGCTCTCCACGACGCAGACGAAAGAGCGGTCGCGAGTTTCGTCCGAGCAAATTTCGCAAGGGTCCTGCTCGGTGTCTATGCCGCAGACGGAGCATGGGCGGATGGCTTTCTTCGCCCTTACGATGGCGCGGCCTATCTCCCGCGCCTCCTCGTAGTCCATTGCGAGCACGGCTTCCGCCATGCGCCGCGCCGACCTTGGCCCGACTCCGGGCAGTTTGCGGAGCGCGTCTATGAGCTTTTGCAACGAAAGGGGTCTTTTCATCCGTAAGAGCGCCGTTCGGACGTCACATCGGCGGAAATTGCAGTCCGGGGATCTTCGGCAGCATGTTCGCCATCGCTCCCATCTTCGACTGCGAGAACTCCTCCGCTTTTTTCATGGCGTCTCTGACCGCGAACAGCACGAGGTCTTCGAGCATCTCCACGTCCGAGGGGTCGACCGCCGACGGGTCTATCTTCACCTCGAGGATGTCCCTCGTTCCGTTCACCTTGCAGGTCACTTTGCCGCCGGGGGCGCTGCCCGTGATGCGGGCCTCGTCCAGTTCGGCCTGTATTCGCGCCATGTCCTCCTGCATCTTTTTCAGGAGGCCTCCAATATTTCCCATATCGAACGACATGAGTTTTCTCCAGTTGTTATATTTCCCGGCCTTCGGGAAAAACCTCTTCAAAAGTGTCAAAGAGAGAAAGTTCCCTCGACTTGGCGGGTTGCGTCGTAAGGAAGTCGTCAGGGTCGGCGGGGGCGGGGGATTCCGCCGGCTTGGCCTCGGGAGCCTGCGCGCGCGGCGCGGCAGCCTTCTGCGGCGCGGTCGCCTCTTTTTTTGCGGACGCTGACGGCTTGGCGGAATCGTCCGCCTCAATTTTCACGCTGTATGCCGCGCCGCCGGCTTTCTTTATTGCCGCCTCGATTATGTCGATATTTTTTTTCTCAGACAACATTTCAGCGCTTAACGCGTTCTCCGCGCCGAAGCGCACGCTCAGGACGCCGCCGTCGATATTGTGCGGCGCGCCTTTGGCGAGCATGAAATACACCGGCATGTAAGTTTCCCGAACTGACTTAAGCACGGCGGGCCAAGCGGCCTGAAGCGATTTCAGGGCCGGGTCGTCCGTCTGAGGCATGGGGGGCGGCTGCACATCCGACCTTAGCTCTGTTTTAGCCTGAGCCGAAGGGCGAGAAGGCGGAGACGTTTTCGCCTCGGCGTGCGGGGCAGGGCGCGGCGGCGCGGGGGGAGGTTGCTTTTCAGACACACTCGAAGCCTCTTTCTCAAGAGACTCCTCCGCCGGTTCGGGGGCCGGTTTCGTCGCCGCTCTTGCGGGAGCGGACGCGGACGGCGAGTCTTCGAGAAGCTTCGGGCCGCCTATCATGTTCGCCATCTTCACCAGCAGTATCTCAAGCACTATCCTCGGATACGTTTCCCACCTTATCCTGTCCTCGACGCGCGATATCTCCGTCAGCAACTCGACTATTGTCTCCCGCGAAACCGTCTTGGCGTGCCTGCCCAGCGTCTTCAGATCCTCGTCCGACAGAGCGTCCGACAGCGGCTTGATTCTCTGTTTGACAAGATAGATGTCCCGCATGTGCTCCATGATGAGGCGGATGAAAAGGTTGAAACTTTTTCCGGCGTCGAAGAACTTGCCGAACACGTCGAACGCGGCGGACACGTCGCCTTCGAAGATGGCGTTTATGAAACCCGCTATCTCCTGCCGTTCCGGCATGCCGAACACTTTGGATACGTCGTCGAGAGAAATGGAGCCTTCGCTGAACGAAACCAGTTGGTCGAGTATGCTGATGGCGTCGCGCATCGAGCCGTCGGCGGTTTTGACCACAACGCGCAACGCGCCGTCGTCAATGCCGCAGTTTTCCTTTTTCGCGATGGAGCGTATGTGGTCCATAATCTCGATATCGGTGAGCCGCCTGAACTCGAAGCGCTGGCAGCGGGAAAGGATGGTGGCCGGAAGCTTCTGAGGCTCGGTGGTGGCCATGACGAACATGACGTGGGCCGGCGGCTCTTCGAGAGTTTTAAGTAGGGCGTTGAACGCCTCTTTGGTGAGCATGTGAACTTCGTCGATGATATAGACTTTGAAGCGGGCCTGAATGGGGGGGATGCGCACTTTTTCGCGCAAGTCGCGGATGTCGTCGATGCCCCTGTTTGAGGCGGCGTCTATCTCGATGACGTCGAAGAGGCTGTCTTTGGCTACCGCGAGGCAGACGTCGCACGCGTTGCAAGGAGTGGCCGAAGGGCCTTTTTCGCAGTTAAGGGATTTTGCAAGGATGCGGGCGGCGCTTGTTTTTCCGGTTCCGCGCGGCCCGCTGAAAAGATAGGCGTGCGCCAGCCGGTTGCGCTCAATCGCGTTCTTAAGCGTGGTTGTGATGTGTTCCTGCCCGACGAGGTCGTCGAACGTTTGCGACCTGTACTTGCGGTAGAGTGATATGTACCCCATGTCGCTCCTGACTTTTTAGAACGGAAGGCCGAGAGGAGAAAGAGACCGTGCACCGGATTCCGACAACTTCCCACCCGCGCTATCCTCGACAGTTGACTCAGACCAAGTTTGTCCGCGGCACAGAAGCGTGTCCGCTTACCGCTGCTACCTTCCGGTCCTGACGGGGTTCACAGTCGCCCCTTGCGCGGGACCCGGTCCTCAACGCCACTTATCGAGGGCGGACCGGACGGAACAGCGCCTCGACCCGGGATTCAACCCCGCTATAGCGGGTTGCGGGCTACAGGGTACCGCTAACACCCCGTCTAGCACGGTCCGTTCCTCTTCTCCGCCTCTTATCGGCTTTGTCTGCGCCGCTTTTCCACGCGGCTCCGCTTCCTCGCTCCGCTTTTCTTTTTGCCGGGCAATCAATTATATTATACGCGCCGCCCGCGTTCAACACTATATCAACCTTATATGGGACGGCTGGAACAAAAAGAATGAGAATAGGCGTCATCGACATCGGAACGCACACTTCCCGGCTGGCGCTTTTTGAAGCGGCCGCCCACGACGCGCAGTTGCCCGCTCCGTTTGCGGAGTTCAACTTCATCACGCGGCTCGGCGAGGGGCTGTCGGCTTCGGGCATACTCTCCGAGAGCGCGATGACGCGAACGCTGGACGCGCTGACTGTTTTCAGAGGAGAATGCGACGCCGCGCGCGCGGACATCGTGGCGGCGGTCGGCACGGCAGCCCTGCGTTCGGCGGCCAACTCCGGGGATTTCATCAGCCGCGCTCTCGACGCCGGAATCGCCGTTGACGCGATATCGGGCGAGGCTGAGGGCGCGCTTTCATTTGCGGGCGTTGCGGCGGGCTTTGACGTTCCTCCCTCGCGGTTGCTCGTGATAGACGTTGGCGGGGGAAGCACGGAGTTCACCTTCGGGGCGGGGAGCGAGCGCGCCGCGGGAGTCAGCCTTGATATCGGCGCGGTATCTCTAAAAGAGCGGCATATCGCGTCCGACCCGGCGACACCGTTGGAACGAGAGTCGATACACAGGCGCGTCACGGCGGAAATAGAGGCAAGAGTGTTGCCGATAAGCGACCTTGACGCGGTCTGCGCGGGAGTCGCCGGATGCGTCACCACACTCGCGATGATGGACCTCGGGCTAAAGAAATACGACGCGGCGAAAGTTCACGGCCATGTCTTGACCGCAGAGGGCGCGCGACTCCAGACGGACAGGTTATTCTCGCTTGATCTGGCGGGCAGGAGGGCGGTTCCGGGGATGGAGCCGATGCGCGCGGACGTCATTCACGCGGGCGCGGAACTTGTGTGCGCCGCAATGGAAACTCTCGGAGTCAGAGCGATGCGCGTCTCGGAGACCGACATCAGGCACGGGCTGGCCTTGCGCGAACTGCGCCACGCGGGGTTTTATAAATGAAGTCCGGAGTATAAAATAGATAAAGAGCAGCCGCACGGGAGCAGCCCTAAAAAAGGAGAATTGACGTGAGCGCAATTGAACGTCCGTCATGGGACGACTATTTTATGAAAATAACGCACGATGTCGCCACGCGATCGACATGCGTGAGGCGAAGCGTCGGCGCGATTATCGTCAAGGATAAAAGAATGCTCGCGACGGGATACAACGGGGCGCCGTCAGGGTTGGAACATTGCGAGACGCGCGGCTGCCTGCGCAATTCGATGAACATACCATCCGGGGAGCGTCAGGAAGTGTGCCGGGGCCTTCACGCCGAACAGAACGCAATCATACAAGCCTCGCAATACGGCTTCTCCATCAACGGCTCAACTATGTACTGCACGAACAAGCCGTGCATCACCTGCGCGAAGATGATAATCAACGCCGGAATACTGAAAGTGGTGTTCGAGGGAGACTATCCGGATCAGTTGTCCATCGAGATGCTGGAGGAGGCGGGCGTGCGGATGGTCAAATATCCCGGAGCAGAGAGCAAGCCATGAGGACGCAGCGCGCGCGTCGCGCCGCCCTGTTTCTATATTGTTGCGCCATATTCGCTCTTTCCTCGCGTCACGGATATCCTGAAATCGAAAGACATTTTCCCTTGTGGATGCCCGATCCCGGGATACTAGCGCATTTCATGATTTACTTCGGCCTCGGTCTTGTCGCATGGAATACGTTCAAACATGAAAAAGCGGCATGGCTGAGCAGGCGGGCCGCAATGGCCGCTTTCATTTTTACCGCTCTTTACGGAGTCACGGACGAAATCCATCAGTTGTTTGTTCCGGGGCGCAATATGCAGGCGCGCGACTTTATTATGAACACCCTTGCCGCGGCTGCGGCGGCATACTGCGCGACTCGACGCGCCGCGGCGACAGAAAAAAATAAATAATAGTTTTTCGCTCGGAAACAAAGAGGGAAATCACCTAAAACAAATAGGTCAGCCGTGTTTGGGCATCCATGCGCCCACGTTTTCATCAAACTCTCTGGAAAGGTCGTCGAACCGGGTTTCGAACAGAACGGCTTCGAGAAGGATGTGAGCTTTGCCTCCTTCGCGAAGGCATCCGACCAGAGTGTCGCCGCCGCGCCCGGCGACGACGTGAAGATGGGTTTTCGGAGCGTCGTCTTTCCAAGAAACGCTGCCGAAAGCCACAACCTCTCGCCCGTCCGCGAAATCGCCCCACATCGGCGCTGTGGGCAGGCTCATATCCTGCGGTCCCGTGACCACTCGTCCGCTTCCCAGCGCGCCGAGAATAAAAATGTACCCGTTGCGGATGTTTTCCTTCCGGGCAAGCTCCGCCAGTTGTTCTACCGCCGATTCTCCATGCTCTATCGTTATTGCGAATACGCGCTCCATTTTTCCCGTCGAATATTTCATGTTCGCTCCTCTAGGTTATATTTATCGCTTGCGAACCACCATAGTATATCAGCATGATGTGAAAACAACACGGATAAGAAGCGGCTCGGAGTCGTCGAAACTCGCCCATAAACAGAAAACCCGCGTCTTGCAGACGCGGGTTTGCCGTGTTCTCTTTTGAGGGCAGTTTATCGTCTTGCCCGGGACCGTCTACGACAACCCTCTTTGCAGTGCGCCACAGCGCGCAGTGTCCACTTCTTCATGTTTAACACCCCCTTTATCCCTATTATTATGTTTATGATAACTATTTCCGCCTTTAGTGTAAATCCCGCCGGGTTCAAGCCTAGCCTAATCCGCAGCGTTCAAAATATTAAAACTCCGGCGTCGGCAAAAAGGTTCCTATGTTAGAAAAATAAAATCACATCGGGTTCATCCCGCTGAAAGCCCGCAGGGATATGTCCCAGAACGCATGGAAAAGGGCGATTCCGAACACGTTGCCCGACATGCGGAAAAGAATGCCCGCGCCGCAACCCCAGATAATGAATGTGAAGACGAGGTAAACGGCGAGGGCGGCAGGCTCAAACATACCCCATGCGGAAGGCAGATGGAACACTGTATAAGCGGCTGCGGCAATAAGAATGCCCGCCGCCGGGCCTCTCGCCGCTTCGATCCGCGTCTGAATGTAACCCCGAAAAAAAAGTTCGAGAGCAAAGGCCGTTATGAAGACCGACGGCTTTGCGGCGGCGGCGAACAGCGCCATATTCAAGTCTCCGCGCGGAGGGAACGCAAGTCCCGCCGCCGGGACGGCGAATATAAGAATGGTTTGCGCCCCTCGAAGGGAAATGCCGAGCGTGGCCGGGGAGTCTTTCATCGAGGATGCGGCGGCGAGGGTCAGAGCGATGACGAAAGCGGAAAAAAGGATGTCCGCGCGGTCTGCGTCGAAGCGCCCGGCGGCAAGCCAGCTTGCGCCGGCGGCGGCAGCCGTCGCCGCGATGAAAAGCGCGAGCGCCACATGCTGCTGAGCGCGCGGGTTTTTCAGCTTCGGGGCCTTTATCCCCTGCGCCCGCCGGGTGGCGCGCATCAGCACCCAGCACAGAACCATCGACGCCCACAGGTAAGCGTGTATTCCCGCCCCTTCCAAATTCATGCTACAAGCTCCGCTCGCGCCCAGAATTCTGTTTTTCGTGTTTTAGGTTGAGTATCGCCATATTTATTATGGAGAAATCGAGATTGCTCGTAATTAAGCCTGCGCGTCACTCAGCCGGTTCGGCGTCGCAGCGTACGCCAAGCTTGTCCAGCCATTTCAGAGGCGCGACCCTTTCTATGACGGACGTGAGCGACACGGCTTCGCACAGCATGTGGAAGCCAATCAGAAGCCCGAGCGCCACCCATCTCATTGTGGCGGACAGCTCCCACACGACCAGCAGTCCGAGAACCGCGCCTATGACGTTCGATCCGGCGTCCCCTAGCATTCCTCGGCATCTAAAATCGATCGAGGCCATGTTGATGGACCATGCGATGAAGGGGCCGATGAGGAACCAAGTTATCGGCAGAATGGAAGCGCGCCCGCCTAACGCCCCTCCTATGAGGGAGCCTGCGAGAATAAAAACGGCGGCCGCCGCGAATCCTTTTATAGCGCGCCCCGGCCTTACGTCCAGCATGTTCACCGCGTTCGCGCACAGGGCGATTATCAGCGCGTCCACCGCTATCATGGCCGGGCCTGTCGCGCGCCTGAAAATTATGTTCGCCCCAAGAGCCAGCGCCAGACCGAAGAACGCTTTGATGAGCGCCGTGGATATCTCTCCGGTCGCTCCCGCCCGCGCCAGATGCCCCCTGAACCCGCCGCGCTCGCGCCCCTCAAGCAGGTCGTCCACCAGCCCAAGCAGCGAAAAGCCGATGACAATCAGCGCCAGCAGCCCGGCATAGTTCGAGATGTCTCCCAGAACAAGGGACGCCGCAGCGACCATAAGCATCGTCAGCAGCGCGTAGCCCACTCCGACGCTCGTCGGGATGCTTCTCGCCATGAAGTTTAACCTGACGTGTCCCGCCTTGAAGATGACGCGGGTCATCAGCCGGAACACTCCCGCGCCCGCCGCGAACCACACTAAATGCCATAATATCAGTTTCATTGTCATGCGATAATAATACTCCAAGGCGCCCGCGAAATAAACCCTGAAAAACATTCGAGGACAGTCAGTCGATGTAAGGGATTTCGATTTCCATGAGGTCGCGGGCGACGGAGGTTTCGGGAAACACGGCGCGCGCCTGTTCCTGAATATCCGACGTGTCGAGATAGCGGGCGCTGATGTGAGTGAGAGCAAGGCGGCGGACTCCGGCGGCGCGGGCGATTCCGGCGGCTTCGGCGGCGGTCGAGTGCTTGCGCATCCTCGCCTCGTCCTTCATGTCTTCGGCGAACATCGATTCGTGTATCAGCAGGTCGGCATCCCGGCAGAAGGGGATTATCGGAGGGTGATAGACGGTGTCCGTGCAGTAAACGACGCGGCGGCCCTTGCGCGGCGGCCCAAGAACATCTGATGGCGACACTGTTGCGCCGTCCGGCAGCGAGACTGTCTCGCCTTTTTGAAGAGAGCCGAAAAGCGGGCCTTCTGGCACGCCCAATTCGCGCGCGCGTTCGAGATCGAACTTGCCCGGACGCACGCTTTCCTGCACCGCGAACGCGAGGCAGGGCACGGAATGGTTCACGGGAGCCGCCTCCACGTGGAATCCGTCGCATCTGACGACCATGCCCGGAGCCGCGACATGGATGGAATATGGGAAACGCGCTCGCAACTTTATGTCGCGTTCGAGAGAACCGAAGAACTCCGCCAGTCCGGGCGGGCCGTAAACTTCAAGCGGAGCTTCCCGCTCAAGCATTGTTAGCGTCATGAACAGTCCCATGAGGCCGGAAAGGTGGTCGCCGTGGATGTGCGTGATGAATATCTTGGTGAGTCTTCCGAAGCCGATGCCTTTGCGCATGAACTGGGTCTGCGCGCCTTCGCCGCAGTCGAACAGCATTATCTCGCCCTCGTGCATGAGGGCCACTGCGGGGAGGGATCTGCGGGGCGTGGGTATGCCTCCGCTTGTGCCGAGGAATATCGCTCTCAAGGCTTGGCGGTCTCCGAAGAGTCGGTTATTTGTGATTCCATGAGTCTTTAAGGCAGGGGTGTTGCTCCCGCATGAACGCCGCAAGGTCTACCGAACCTCTGCCCGGCGATTTTGCCAGCGATATGTATGACGGCTGTTCAATGTTTACGAAAACTCCCGTCACAGCCGCCGACGAAGAGGCGAGCGACTCGTAGTTGTAGCCGCCTTCGAGAACAATGCCGACCGGGCATCGGGCCGCTTCCCGCGCGTACTCGAATATGGCCGCAAACCCTCCGTCGTCCAGAAGAGCGCCGCCCAGAGGGTCGCTGCGGTGTCCGTCGAATCCGGCGGATATAAGTAGCAGTTCCGGCTCGAAGCGTCTGATCGCCGGCCCGACGCACTCCTCCATAAGATACATATAGTCGTCATTGCCGCTGCCCGGTCTCATGGGCAGGTTCAGCGTGTATCCGAATCCGTCGTCGATTCCCATCTCCGTCCGCCCGCCTGTCCCCGGATAGTGGGGGCTTTGGTGGAACGAGCAGAAAAAAACGGACGGGTCTTTGTCAAAAGAATGCTGTGTGCCGTTTCCGTGGTGAATGTCCCAGTCGAGAATGAACACGCGCCCGACGTTGTGGTTTTCCTGAGCGTAACGCGCGCCGATGGCAATGTTGTTGAACAGGCAGAACCCGTGAGATTCGTCCGCCTCGGCGTGGTGGCCGGGAGGCCGAACGAGGGCGAAGAAGCCGTCCACTTCCTTTGCGAACAGCCTGTCGATTCCTTCCATCACTCCGCCCGCCGCCAACAGCGCCACTTCATAACTCTCCGGGCAGATAGCAGTGTCCGGATTCAGGTAGCTTATGCCCCGCGTGTATTCGCACTCTTTTTTGATATATTCGACATAAGAGCGGTCGTGGATCATCGCGATGTCCTGAGGAGAAGCCGCGCGGGGGGCCAGCCATTGTAGCCTGTCCGTCCAAGAGGCGGCAAGCAGTTCTTCTCGTATAGCCGCCACTCGACCCGGATTCTCCACATGAGCGCCTGTCTCGTGCTCCAGATACCGGTCAGAGTAAACTATTCCAATTGTGCTCATCGCGTGTCGCGTCTCCATGTGCCCGGCGGGGATTTCCACGGTGGTGGGATTGTCCGATACCGGCCATAACTTTTCTATTATATAATCGGCGGGCGGGAATTTAAAGACCGCGATTGTTTGCGCGCGCGCTACGAGTCGTCGGCGCAAACTCGGTTGAAACCGGGCGCGCTCAAGGATTCGTGAGCGATTGAAAAAAACTTCATCTGAACTAATAATAAACAAATGAGCGATGGCAAGGAAGCGCGCGGAGGCGCTCTGCGCGACAATTACGACAGGAACATCACCTATCTGCGAGTCTCGGTGACCGACCGTTGCAACATGCGGTGCGTTTATTGCATCCCCGAAGGCGCCGAGTTTATTCCGCACGAAGAGATTCTCACGTACGACGAGATAGAGAGGATTGTGAAGATTGGCGCGGGCGCGGGCATTAGGAAAGTCCGCCTCACCGGCGGCGAACCGTTGGCCAGAAAGAATGTGGAGCGTCTTGTGGCCCAGCTCTCGCGGATCGATTCTCTGGAAGACCTCTCCCTGACCACAAACGGGCTGCTGCTGGCGGAGAAAGCCGAGGCGCTCGCCGCGGCGGGGCTGAAGCGCGTCAACGTAAGCCTCGACACTCTCGACCCGGCTAAGTTCAGCGAGATTTGCAGGCGGGGAGACATCGGCGCGGTCATCGGGGGGATACGATCGGCGGGCGCGGCGGGGCTGCGTCCCGTTAAGGTTAACGTGGTGGTGATGCGCGGTCGCAACGAACACGAGGCCGCCGACTTCATCAGGTTTGCTCTCGACGAGGGCGTGGTCGTCAGGTTCATCGAGTACATGCCTTTCAACCGCGACGAGGAATGGCGCGCCAGATACGTTTCGCGCGACGAAACCATCGCCTCTCTCGGCTCCCTGATAGACGCTTCCGACGGGGGAAGAACCGACCCTAGCGCGCCGGCGAGATATTTCAAAATCAAAGGTTCCGACGCCTCGGTGGGTTTTATCAGCCCGATATCGCACGGGTTCTGCAACATGTGCAACAGGATGAGGCTCACCCCCGGAGGCCAGTTGCTTGCCTGCCTGTTGTCTCCTTCCGGAGTGGACCTGAAGTCGATAATTCGCGCCGGGGGCTCAGACGACGAGATACGCGACGCGTTCAGGCTGGCGGCGGAATCAAAGGGGCCGAGGGGCAATTTTCCGGACGCCTCGCGCCCAATGCACACCGTCGGCGGATGAGACGCAGGCGGTCGGGCGTTCGCAAATTTTAAGGAGAGTAGTTATGACAGGAGAGATAGTTTCGGTGAACGTGAGCGCGGGCAAGGGCGAGCGAAAGAAACCCGTCGAATCCGTCGAGTTGCGAATCGGACACGGCATTGAGGGAGACGGGCACGCCGGCCCCGATCCGGTCAGGCAGGTGAGCATGCTCGCGCTCGAAAGCATAGATAAAATGCGCGCCAAAGGTTTGGACGTCAATCCCGGCGACTTCGCTGAAAATATCACCACCAAGGGACTGAATCTCTGCGGGTTGCCCATAGGGACCCGTCTGCGCAGCGGAGCCGTCGAATTGGAAGTCACCCAGATAGGAAAGGAATGCCACGACCGATGCGCGATATATTATCAGGCGGGCGACTGCGTCATGCCTCGCGAGGGCATTTTCGTGAAAACAATAACTCCCGGATTTCTCCGCGCGGGCGACGCCATTTCGATTGTCGAATAATGACCGGATTGATTGCGTCGTCAGGAATTGAATAAAAAAGCGTTTGCGTTTTTGTGAAAAAATTCCGTCGCGATTCAGAAACTCATAGTCACGTTTATTCCCGTTTCCATCACGCGGTCCTGTTCCGGTTGTTTCAGTTGAATTGTGTTGTTTCTCGGATATGTCGTTCTATACCAGAGGTCCACTCTTGAAATGTCAGTCAATCTGTATCTGTATGAAAAGTTCGACTTATACTTTCTGCCCTGCGGAACTAGGCCGGCTATGGTGGTGTTCACTTCGTCAGCGTTCGTGATGACGTTCAGCCTGATGTCGTCGAACCCGAAGATATACGTCAAGTCGGATTTTTTCGATGTTCTCCAAGACATTTCATACTCCTGAGTTTTCATGCCGAATCTTAGCATTATGAAAAGGTCCTTAGAGTCGTATGTGGGCGAATCGGGATCGCAATCTGTGATGCCGTTGCCGATGAATATGTCAACTTTATTGCCTTGATCGTCTAAGAGTTCCGTTATGTTGCCGTCGATGCAGGTCGGGCCGAGGCCGGCTTTGACTATGCTGTATTTGCCGGACAAGGTTATCTTGTCGGTAAGGTAATAAGTAAGCTTGTTGTCGAAGTAAGAAAGCTTAAGAAGCGCGTCCGGGTCTCTGTTGTTAAGCCGCTCGAACAGGTTGAAGTTGACGAGGATAGCCATGTCCCCGTTGTCGACAACCGCTCCGGTGTCGAAATACATCGGTTTCCATTCGCCGCCTGTAACATACAGTATGTCGTTCTGGAATTTCTTTTCAGGTTTTTTGAAAGTCCCGCGCGCAAGATAGACTTCGAGACTCTGCAGGTTTATCGGCAGGATGTCTATTCCGAAGCTTGACATGTCGAAACCCGGCAACCCGAAGTATCTGGAAACGAATTTTTCTCCCAGCCGCATATATCCGAGGGGGAATATCTGCACCGGGCCTTTCGCATAGTCGAACAACAGATAATACGCGTCGTCCTGCGCGGTCTGGCTGGGAAGCTCCAACCATGTCTTATATTTGTTTTCCAGCAGGAAGTCGGAGCCGGTTATAGGAGAGAACGCGAGTTTGTATCCGTCTTTTTTATACGTGCTGTGACCGTATTCGGCGGTGACCTGCAAGCCCGGCACGAATGACAGTGGATACCTCAGGAATATGCTGTTGACGGAGTTTTTCATCGGCGGCTTAAAAAACTTGTGGTCGCCTACTTCCAGATCCCCTCCGATATCTTTATTGGTCTGATACCAGTTTCCATACCATGACGGAGTTATATCGTTGTGGTAGTCTTCCCATGTGGCGATCCGCGTGAAAAGCAGAAGCGAGCCGGGGTTTCCGAATATGCTTGTCTGAAGGCTGTGCGCCTGTATGTATTCCCGGTTGAAATAGGAGTCCGTCTGCCATTGGGACAATGTTACGCCTTGGCTGGCTCCGGTTTTAATGTAGTTCTTGCTGAACGAGGTTTCCCTGATTTTCCCAAAATTTGATTTGATGGAGTAATCGTTAAGAGAGAATTCCATGCTTATGCCGTCGTATTTTACGCCCATGCCTGTTAGGAACCAAGCGCCGAAAGCGACTTCTCCAGCGGAGAAATTCCTTAAGGAAAAGTTCCTCTGACTGCTCGATGTAAGGTTCTGATATTGAATAAGAAATCCGTCGCTGGCGGATGTTAGCTTCGACCTAAGAGTCATGTCGTCGTTTTTCCGGGGCTTGCTGTAAAGGTCCAGAGTCAAGCCCTTGCTTGATAGAGCGTATGAGTCATGGTCGTCGTCGCCGTCGTCTGAAACATCCGTGACGTGTCTGGACGAGTATCCCGCGCTGGCGCTGCCTGTGACCTTAAAACGTTGCTGGTCGTCCTTGAGCCTGTCTATTTCTCTCTTATTCGTCAGCACCTGTTTCCTGACATCCGCGATGTCTTTTTTAATGTTCTTTTCAAACTCTTTAACCACATCCTTTTCGACGTAGTCAATAAGGGCTTTGAGAATATCGACGTCTTTTTCAGTCAGTTCGACCGACTTGGCTAAGTTTTCAAACTGTTTGGGAGGCTTGACGGGTTTTTTTTCGGGTTCAGGCTTAGGAGTTTCCGCCTGTTGCGGGGTAGCGGCGGGCGCGGCGGGAGTTTCCACTGGAGTTTGCGCCGGGGCGGCTTTTTCCAGAATAATCTGCATCTCTGCCGGGCCTCTGCGCTGGAATCTGACGTCCGGTTGTTCTCCGCGAGGGTCTCGCCAGACGATTTCGCCGGTTTTTGGAGGTCGTGGCTGTGCGGAGACGGGAACGGCGGGCGCGGTGGAGGGTTGTGCGGGCGCTTCCACAATCATCGCCCCGGCGGACGGCGTTATCAACGCGCCCCGCGCGTCCGGCGCTATCGCCGCCGGGGAGGCCGCCGGGATTGTTGTGAACTTCCCTTCCGCCACATACCTGTTATAGTTGCTTACCAGTTTTGCGATTATTACAGACAACTCGTAGCGGGTGACGGGCCGGTCGCCTCTGAAATAACCGTCCGCCTGTCCGTCCATCAGCCCGATATCGATAAGATACTCCACCGCCTGATACGCCCAATGGTCCCTCGGCACGTCGTCAAACGCGCCCGGCGCGGACGCTGCCACAGGAGCGACCTGCCACAGCGGTTTAAGATTGGGCGATGTTTTTTCGTTTTCGAGGAAATCCAGCGTAAAAGGGTCTTCCGCCCATGCGGCTGAAGACACCGGCGCGCAGACAGCCAGAACCGCCGTTGCCAGAGTCGCGACAATTGCAGATATAACAGAAAATCTCATTTTCAGCGTTACAGCCGATTCTCTATATTGTTGTAACTTGCCCGCCCGCGCTCAACACAAAAGCGTCGCAACCGTGATTCAGTATTGTATATAACATTACTTATTAAAACAATATAGAAATGTCTTCTAAGTCCATTTTTTTAGGTAATTGCTTGGTTACTAAAAAAACATCCAGATTCATTATTAATCGAGTCAATTAATTATTGAAGCGAGCAAGAAATGCTTAAAGCGATGAAAATGGATTCCCTCGTTCGAGGGAATGACGGCGATGGAAAGTTATTCCGCTCCCGGTAAAAAACGAGTCTGTTTTGAATGGTTTTTATTGACTGTAAACCCGCCTGTAGTCAGTCATTCCTCCGATGAGGTTGTAGACATTCTTGAATCCGGCCTTTACAAGGAAATCGGCGGCTGCCGCGCTGCGTCTCCCGGTTCGGCAGACGACCGCGATATCTTTATCTCTCGGCAGTTCAACGTATCTTTGCGAAAGCTCAGCCACAGGGATGTTCAAGGCGTTTTTAATCGGAGCCGGGCCGGAGACAAGTTCTTCCGGATTCCTCACATCGAGAATCACTATGTCTTTTCCGGCGGCCATCATCTCGTTAAGCTGCTGGGAGTTTATGTTCGTCCAGCCGGTTGCGGCGGGCGGAATCGCTTCAGACTCTGTCGAGGGGGCCGCCGCAGGCTGGGCCGGCCCGGCTGTCTCAGTCTCCGGCGCGTTCCCTTTGTTCTTGTTCGTTCCCGAACATCCTGCCGCAATCGGGACAATCAGGCAAATCGCGGCCACCATGCCGATTATTCGTTTTTTCATGAGGTTCTCCTTTTAGGTCGGATATATTTTGATGAAACACCATAGTTGCCCCGAACGTTTCTTTTTAACTGACCATATTCTACATCTCTCAGGGGTGGTCTTGAACAGAGGCGGAATAATTTCGAAGGGTAGAGAGCCGAAAGAGAGTGTTTACATGGATGCCTGTTCGGATAAGAATATACGCGCCGGACGAAAAGCCGTCTTGTGGCGGGAAACGGAGATTGGGTGATGCCTATTTATAGTTTCGAGGGACGACGACCGAAAATTGACGCGAGCGCGTGGGTTTTCCCGAATGCGGTGATAATCGGCGACGTGACTCTCGGACGCGAAGTTTACGTGGGAGCCGGGGCGATTCTCCGGGGGGATTACGGCTCAATCGAAGTGGGAGACGGGAGCGCGATAGAAGAAGGAGTGATAATACACGCCCGGCCGGAAGACAGGACGTCTATCGGCAGAAACGCGATGCTGGGGCACGGCGCGATGGTTCACAACGCCGTCATTGAAGACGACGCGGTAATCGGGATGCGGGCTGTGGTTAGCGATTATTCGAGAGTCGGCGAATGGGCCATAATCGGGGAGGGCGGGCTGGTGAGAAACAACCAGATTGTTCCTCCGAGAACGGTCGCCTTGGGCGTCCCGGTCAAGGTTGTAGGCGATATCAAGGAGAATCATATTCAGATGTGGACATGGGCGAAAGAGTTGTACAGGGGGCTGGCGCGCAGGTATCCCGCTGGTCTTGAAAGAATCGATTGAGGCCGGTTTTTCCTCAATAGTCTCTGTTTCGAGTTATTCTTCTCTGCCGCCGACGACGAGGCGTTTGACCCGGATGTGAGGGCCGCCGTTGTCCACAGGCGCGCCCTGTCCGTTCTTTCCGCACGTGCCGGGGGATCTCAGATGGAAATCCCCGCTAACGGCGTCCACGTTTTCCAGCGCTTCAAGCACCATGCCGGACACCGCGACGTCCCTCAGCCTTTCGTGGAGCGCTCCGTTGCGGATCAGCCAACCCTCCGCCGCCCTGCACGTGAACTGCCCGGTCTCTGTGGACACGTAGCCGCTGAGCGCCCCCTTCAGCAGGATTCCCCGGTCCAGCGCGGACACCATTTCATCGAGGGTGGAATCGCCGGGCGCGATGAACGTATTGCTCATTCGCACTATCGGCCTGTTGGCCGCGCTTTCCGCCCGCGCGCTCCCGTTCGGCTCCGCCCCGAATTTGGCGGCCGTCTCCAGCGAATGCAGAAACTCTTTTACGATTCCTTTCTCCACCAGAACGCGCTTGCGCCCGGCAACCCCTTCGGAGTCATACGCGTAAGAACCCCACGCGCCGGGCAGCGTCGAATCGTCCACTATTGTGACGAGTTCGGAGCCTATTCTTTTTCCCATCCTGTCGGCGATTATCGATTCGCCTGACCACACGAGGTCGGCCTCGGCGTTGTGGCCGAACGCCTCGTGAACGAACAGTCCGGTGATGCTGTGGTCGAAGATGACGGGGTATTCTCCGGGAGGGGCGGGGGAGGCCGACAGCAGGTCGACCGCTCGCCGCGCCGCTTTTATCCCGAACTCTCCCGGCTCAAGAGCTTCCACTATCTCGTATCCGGCCAACCTGCCGACGCTCTCGTATCCAGTCTGCCGCAGTTCGCCGGAGCGCGCCACCACGTTTACCGCCGCGCGCGCCCGCGACGTTTCCATCTCAACGTATGTTCCGTATGTGTTTGCCACTCTGACAAAAGAAATCCCGTCGAAATAGGTGAGCCGGGTGTTCTCGATTCTCGAATCGAACTCGCGCGCCGAGCGCTCGTGCGCGAACATGTCCTTCACTTTTTCTGACACCGGAACAGAGTCCGGACGCCTTTCGGCGGAGGCGGGGACGGACGCCCTCGACGGCGCGACGCGGGCCACGGAGGCGGGTTCGGCGACGTGCGGAGCGGCTGCTTGCGCGGCTTCGAGCGCCTCTTTCAGGCATCTCCTTGCCGCAGCCTCGTCGTCGTCGTTCGTGGCGGAGAATCCCCATGCGCCTCCCACCAGCGTTCTAACGCCTATGCTTCGCCCTCGCGACGAATGCACTTTTTCCGTCCGCCCGTCCTGTATCTGTATCATCGTCGAGCGCCCTTCGCCTCTTCTTGCGTCGGCGAATTCAGCTCCAGCCGCTATTGCTTCATCCATCAGGTTCGAGAGCAATTTTTCCATTTTTCAACCTCCGCTGCCCGCCGCCGGGGCGCCGGGAATAAAAAAGGGCGGGAGTGATTTCCCCCGCCCTTTGTTCATCCATTTACAACTGTTTTCACTGGTCCTTTATCGTCATTTTCATCTTCGTCATCTGTTTGGCGTCAAGCGCCGTTCCGCCGCCGATAACCTGAATGACCGTGTCGGCGCCGAAATCGAGAACTGCCGGGTCGAACGGGAGCACGCCTTTGGCGCTCGCGACCGCGATTTTCTTGCCTTCTTTTACCGCAATCATGTTTGCGCTGCCGTGGCAGGCGCTGCAGTTGAGGGCTTTCTTCGTCACGTTGTGCGTGTAGTACGGCTCGACGGACACGAAGGTTTTTCCGCCGTCAAGCTTGATGGTCTTCACGCGGCCGGTCGTGATTTTTCCGTCTGCGTTTATGAGCATCGTCCAGTCCATCTTCGGAGTGAACACGCCTTTGTAACCGGACTTCGCGAAATCCGCAAACTTGCCGTCGAACATGGAGATGGAGGCTTCGACATGGCAGGACTGGCAGGCCAGTTTGCCTTTGTGAACTTTGTGGGCTTTGATTTCCTGATTCTCTTTGTGGCAGTTGAGGCAGGAGGCCTTGATTGCTCCGGCGTCGCTCTTCGTATTGAAGCTGCCTTCGTTGCCGTGGATATCGTCGAAGCCCTCGCCGATATGGCAGTCGTTGCAGATCATCTTGCCTTCATGGATGTCCAGTTTGCCCGCCGCCTTGCTCAAATCGAAAGAAGCGGCAATGCTCTGGTGGCAGCCGAGGCAGGTCTTCGGGTCGCGCGTGTCGGCGGCCTTCATGCTCGTCACGTGGCAGGCTTTGCAAGTGGTTGTGTGGCAGCTTTTGCAACCGAGCGTGTCGTATTCTGCCTTGGTCAGGCTCTTCAGCCCGCCGGCGGCATCGTACCAATGCTTCAACCCCGCGCCCGTCTTGTGAAGGCTCTTCGTGTGGAACTTCGTGTTAGCTTTCGCCGCGTATGCCGCTGACACGAAAGCCGCGAGCGCAAGCGCAACCATTGCGGACATCGCGATAGCTTTTGTTGTTTTCGACTTTTTCATCTCTCGCACCTCACCCTTTCCGTTTGTCGCTCTTCTATGTATATGAGCGGCTGTTTTCTTACATCTATCTTAAAAAAAGCGCGCGAACGACCAAATTCCCGCTCCGCACAGAGGCTAATAATATTACAGAATCGCTCCGGTTGTCAATTCTACTTTAAAAACCAGCGGCGTCTTTCCCGCGGCCCCGAAAAAACCTCTTTTCACGCCGGTTTTTGTGCCTGATGTGTTTTTTTAGAGCGCTTTTTCGTCGGACGCATGCCCAATCAGCCGGGGCGTGTTGAATATATATGATGTTTCTTAACAGTAGAACGATGGGATAACGAAGGATAAAATGTGCGGCAGTTTCGGTTCTGGCGGCGTTTGCGGTTGAGCTAGCATCGGTCGGCGCGCGGTCGGGTTCGGGTTGAATAAAGGGGAGGGGGCAATTACAATATCGGCGGTTGTGATAGAGAAAGGAAGTTCGAGCGGCGATGCCGGAGATAAGGCTTCATGGCAGGGGCGGACAGGGCGCGGCGCTGGCGTCGAGGCTTCTTGCGGAGGCGGCGTTCATAGAGGGGCGGCACGCCCAGTCGTTTCCGGCGTTCGGGCTGGAGAGGCGGGGCGCGCCGGTGACGGCGTACACGCGGATACAGGATACTCCAATACTTAATCATAGCAAGATATACGCGCCCGACGCGGCGGTGGTTCTGGACGCGACGTTGCTGAAGCTGGCGAACGTTGCGGAGGGGCTGAAGCCCGGCGGGCTAGTGGTGATAAACACGGACAAGGGGCCGGGCGAACTGGGGCTGCCCTCCGGGCTGAGGGTGGCGGCGGTGAACGCGGGCGCGATAGCGGCCGAGCGCGGGCTGGGGTCAAGATTGGCGCCGATTGTCAACACGGCGATTCTGGGGGCGTTCGCGGCGGTTTCCGGCGCGGTCTCTCTCGAAAGCGTTCTGGAGGCGATACGCAGGAACGTGGCGTTCAGGACTGAGGACAACGCGGCGGCGTGCGAACGGGCCGCGATAGAAGTGGAAACGGCGCTTTTATGATGGAACATCTCTATTACGACGCGGCGGCGATGGACCTGCTGAGGACGACGCGGAACACGTTGTCGAACCGGACGGGGTCGTGGAGGCACATGAGGCCGGAGTTCGGGCTGAAGGCGGCGGCGTGCGCGGCGGCGTGTCCGGCGGGCAATCCGATAGCTAGGTTCATGGCGGCGGCGTCGGACGGCAGGTTTGAGGAAGCGCTGAGGGAGTTGAAAAAGGAGAACCCGCTGCCGGGTGTGTGCGGGCGGGTGTGTCCGAGGCCGTGCGAGGCGGCGTGCAACCGGGCGGAGTTCGACGAGGCGGTAGGAACGCGCGCGGTGGAAAGGCTGCTTGGGGACATGGGGGCGGAGTTTGGGTTGTGCCTGCCCGCGACGATGGGGAAGACTGGCAAGAGGGTGGCGGTGGCCGGGTCAGGCCCTGCGGGTTTGAGTTGCGCGTATCATCTGGCGCTTTCGGGACACGACGCGACGGTGTTCGAAGCGGGGGGCGAGCCGGGCGGGTTGTTGCGTTTCGGCATACCGGCTTACAGGCTCCCGCGCGAGGCTCTGGACAGGGAGCTTGGGTTCATCGACGCGCTCGGAATAAATATGAAAACTGGATGCCGGGCGGACGCGGCGCTCGCGGCGCGGCTGCTGGACGAGTTCGACGCGGTGGTCGCGGCCACGGGAGCGCTTGTTTCTCCGGGTCTGGGCATCGAGGGCGAGGGCCTTGCGGGGTATTTCAAAGGGCTGGAGTTCCTCGCGGCGGCGAACGCGGGGGAGGCGTCCGGAATCGGCAAATCGGTCATAGTGATCGGCGGGGGAAACACGGCGGTGGACGCGGCGAGATGCGCGTTGAGGCTGGGAGCGGAAGACGTCACGGTGATGTACCGCCGGGGCCGTGAGGATATGCCGGCGTCGGACGAAGAGGTTGCCGAGGCGCAGGAAGAGGGAGTGAAGTTCGTGTTTCACGCGGCTCCGGCGAAACTCGTGGGCGAAGGCGGGCGGCTGCGCGGCGTGGCGCTGATGAGAATGAAGCCCGGCGAACCGGACGAGAGCGGGCGGCGGAAGCCTGAGCCGGTGGCGGGAAGCGAGCGGGAGGCGCACGCGGACGCCGTGATAGAGGCTGCGGGAGGTCGCGCGGACAACCCGTTCGGGCGGGCGCTGGAAGTGGACGAGTGGGGCGCGACGGATAATGAAAAACTGTTTGTGTGCGGAGACGCGGCTCCCGGGGCTAGGACGGTGGCGAGCGCTATCGGCGGAGGCAAACGAGCGGCGATAATGGCGGATGTGTTCCTCCGCGAGCTGGATATAAAGGAAGTGAAAAGGAAAGTTCTTGTCGGCGGGAACGGGGCGGCGAGCGCGGCGGCGCACAGGGAGGGCGAAGCGGCCCCCGGCGCGGACGGCTCGGTCGTCAGGTTCAAAAACGTCAACACCGCTTATTTCAGCAGGGCAGCGCGGGCGGCGAAGCTTGAGAGGCTGTCGCCGGAGGCGCGTGTCGCCGGGTTCGACGAGGTGTCGGCTGTGTGCGGGAGCGCGGCGGAGACCGCGCGGGCGGAGGCGTCGAGGTGTTTCCGCTGCGGCGAGTGCGACGACTGCGGAAACTGTCTTGTGTTCTGCCCGGACATGTCGATAATCGGAAAAGCGGCGGCGGTTGGGGCCGCTCCGGGGTTCGACGGCGATTATTGCAAAGGATGCGGCATCTGCGCGAGGGAATGCCCGCGCGGCGTGATAAGGATGATTGAGGAAGAACGATGAAGGAAGTAATGATGGGGGATGTCGCGGTGGCGCGCGGGGTGAAACTCGCGCGGGTGGAAGTTATCGCCGCGTATCCGATAACGCCGCAGACGATAATAGTGGAAGAGTTGTCCGAGATATGCGGCCGGGGAGAGCTTAAGGCGAGGTTCATCAAGGTTGAGTCGGAGCATTCGGCGCTGGCGTGCTGCATGGGGGCGTCGATGGCGGGGGCGAGGACATTCACGGCGTCGGCGTCTCAGGGCCTGTTGCTGATGCACGAAATGTTGCACTGGTCGGCAGGGGCGCGGACTCCGATTGTGATGGCGAATGTGAACCGCGCGATAGCTCCGCCGTGGAACCTGTGGTCGGATCAGACGGACAGCCTCTCCCAGCGCGACACGTCGTGGATTCAACTCTACTGCGAAAATAATCAGGAAGTGATAGACACGGTGATACAGGCGTACAGGATAGCCGAGACGGTGTATCTACCCGTGATGGTTGTGCTGGACGCGTTTATCCTGTCTCACACGTCGGAAGTTGTGGCCGTGCCGGAGCAGGAGGACGTCGACCGGTATCTGCCGCCGTTCAAAGCGGCGCTGACGCTCGACACGAACGACCCGCGCGCGTTCGGAAGCATTTCCGGGCCGATAGAGTATCAGAAATTGAAGATGGCGCGGCACGAGGACATGATGGGAGCGGTCGAAGTCGCGCGGCGGGCGGACATCGAGTTCGGCGAGATATTCGGAAGAAAATACGGGATAGCGGAGCGGTACAGGTGCGAGGACGCGGAGCTGATACTGCTGACTTCGGGCGCGCTCGGAGGCACGGCGAAGATAGCGGTGGACGCGCTGAGGGAATCCGGCGCGGCGGTCGGGGCGCTGAGAGTCAGGCTGTTCAGGCCGTTCCCGGCGGACGACATAGCGGACGCGATAGGCGGAGCGCCGAAGGTGGCCGTAATCGACCGCAACCTCTCGGTGGGCGCGGGAGGAATTTTCGCGCAGGAACTGAAGGCGGCTCTGTATGACAGGGAGCGCAGGCCGGCCGTGTTCGGGTTCACAGGCGGTTACGGCGGCGGAGATTTCACGCCTGAGGTGGTCGAGAAGATAGCGCGGCGCGCCCTTGAGATGGACAAACCTGATTCTCCGACGCTGTGGGAGGCGATCCCATGAAGCGCGCGCGGATGGAAAACGAACTGGTGAGCAAAGGGCATGTGGCGTGTCCGGGTTGCGGCGCGGCTCTGGCCATGCGCTACGTCCTGAGCGTTCTGGGACCGAAAACGATTATCGTGCTGCCCGCCTGTTGCTGGTCGGTGATAACGAACCGGCATCCCGAATGCTGCCTCGAAGTCCCGGTGTTCCACACCGCTTTCGAGACGGCGGCGTGCGTGGCGTCGGGGGTGCGCGCCGCGCTCGAAGTCAAAGGCGACAACGACACCAACGTGCTCGCGTGGGCGGGAGACGGGGGCACGTTCGACATCGGGCTTCAAGCGCTGTCCGGCGCGGCGGAACGCAATGACGACATAATTTACGTCTGCTACGACAATGAGGCGTACATGAACACCGGAGTGCAGCGCAGTTCCGCCACCCCGTGGGGCGCATGGACGACCACCACACCGGCGACCCACTTCAAAGGGCAGGAAAAGAAAAATATCATGGAGATAATGGCGGCTCACAGGATTCCCTACGCCGCCACCGCGTCGATATCTATGCCGGAAGACCTGATGGCGAAGGTCGAGCGGGCGAGGGACACGCGGGGAACGAGGTTCCTGCACATATTCTGTCCGTGCCCGACGGGGTGGCGCTCGTCGCCGGACCTGACGATAGAGCTTGCGCGCGCGGCTGTGGAAAGCCGGGCGTTCCCGCTGTATGAAATCTTCGATGGCGCGAAGAGAAGGCTTTCTCTCGACCCCGCGCCGCCCGCGCCTGTGGCCGACTACATCCGCCCGCAGGGAAGGTTCAGACATCTCGACTCCGAGCAGATAGAAGCCATCCAGAACCGGGTGGACGAAGAATGGCTCAGCCTCCTCCGGCTCATCGAAAACAACCCCGCTTGATTGCGGGACGCTAATGCTTAAATGAATTCGTTCGCAAGTTTGCGGCGCAACCGTTTTTTGCAAAAATCGGTTTCCCCGCGCCCCTTCCGAAAAACTCCTAATCAGCCGATTTTGTTGAACTTCGTTCAATGCAAAATCGGCGTTATCGGCGAATCCGGGTTCAACTCTGTCGGGTCGGCACGGGATTCATTCAAAGACAGTTTCTGTTATTGCTGATTTTGATATTCGCGGATTCTGTTTTTCTCGACAATCCAGAGTTTGCCTTCCAACGAACGCTCTTTTAAGGTCGATAAGAACATTTCAACCATCTCGCGGATGTCGGAAATGGCAAGTTTTGACGGCAATCTGAAAAAAACAATCCCATGGCTTGTGAGCGGCGAAAAATTGATAATGTTGGAAAAGTCTTTGTCCATCGTGACAAGACAACGTTTTTCCGACTGGCAGATTTCAAACAACGCGGCGTCGGTCGCGGCGCACAGACCTTCCTCCAGCACGGTGGTTGTCTGATGTCCGTATGCGTTAAATACGGCGACAAACTTAGGACTGAAGTTCTCATCCAATTTGAATCTCATACGGCTGTCGTTTCCATTGATATATCGACGTATCTTTCGCGGGACATCTCCGCGCCATAAGCTATGCAAGCGAGAATATCTTCGCGCGCTAGTTGCGGATATTCCGCGAGAATATCTTCTGCTGTGGCTCCGGAAGCCAGCAGATCAAGAATCATGGAAACCCATATTCTATGACCTTTGACGCAAGGTTTGCCGAAGCATGTGTCGGGATTGATTGAAATCCTGTTTAGTAGAGCCTGCTTTTCCATTAACATCGCCTCCGATCGCGCCTCATTGCCAGATTGTAGGCATTTCGACTTTCTTCAAACGATTGGCGGGTTGGCGCGCTCATTGATTCTCGTCAAGTTCATCCCCGCATGCGTCGTTTTGCCATTCTCGAACTATATTGTAATTGTAACACAAGAAACAGCCAGAAGAAACGATTAAACAACCCCGCTTGACGGCTGGGCAAAACCCATTATAATTGAACAAATATTCATATATGCGGGAGGCGGAATGAAAAAGGATTCTACCGTCTGCGAAGAGTTCCGCGTCCATCGCGGAACCGTCGCCAAGGTCAAGAAGATGCTCGGCGACGACGCCCTGTTCGCGAGGCTGGCCGAGTTCTACAAAGCTCTCGGCGATCCGACGCGCGCGAAGATTCTGTACGCGTTGTCGGTGTCCGAGCTTTGCGTTTGCGACATAGCGGAAATAATCGGGATGAGCGATTCGGTGGTGAGCCATCAGTTGAGAATATTGCGCAACATGCGGCTGGTGAAGTTCCGGAAGGAAGGCCGCTCGGCTTTTTATTCGCTCGACGACAGGCACATCGAGGTCCTTCTCATGCAGGGGATGGAACACGCGAAAGAGCGCTGATTTTTTTTGATGAAAATATGAATAGTTGTTCAAATATAACACATCGGAGCGCGGGCGATGTCGATTGCGGATAATGTCGCGAATGATGGAAAACGGAAGGCCGGGGCGGACTGTCCGGCGTGCGCGGCGGCTATGTCCGGCGGGCCGGATAAGAACGGCGCGGCGCTCATTTCATGGCCGCGCAAACGCAACGCTCTCAGGACTGCCGCTGCGGGAGCGTTGTTCGCTGCGGGCGCGGCGGTGGAGAACTTAACTTCCGCGCCGAGGCTCATGAGCGTGGCAATATACGCCGCAACGCTCATTGTGGCCGGCGCGCCTGTGTTTATCGGAGGGGCGAAGTCCATTCGCGCGCGCTCGCTGGACATGAACGCGCTGATGAGCATCTCCATTACGGGAGCCGTCCTTATCGGGGCTTGGGAAGAGGGCGCGATGGTCGTCCTCCTGTTTTCAATTGCCGAGATGATAGAGGAATACACTGTGTCGAAAGCGAACAAGTCCGTCGAGGCAATGCTTGAGTTGACGCCTGAGACCGCGCTGATAAAGACACCCGGCGGCGAGCGCGAGACGCCTGTGTCGGAGATAAGGCCGGGCGACGTTGCTATTGTCAGGCCCGGAGATAGGATTCCGGTGGACGGCGTGGTGGTTTACGGCGGCACGACTGTCGATCAATCGGCGGTGACAGGCGAATCTATGCCGGTCGCGAAGACGGCGGGCGACATGGTGTTCGCGGGAACCATCAACGTTGACGGAGCGGTGGAGATAGAGGCGACCAAGGAGTCCGGGGAAACGATGATAGCGCGTATCAGAAAGATGGTCGAAGAGGCGAGACAGAGGAAAGCGCCCGCGCAGGCGCTGATAGACAGGTTCGCGAGGGTTTACACGCCTGCGGCGGTGGCGGCGGCGGCGGTTGTGGCGGTCGCGCCCGTCGCGTTTTTCGGAGAGCCGTTTGAGAAATGGTTTTACCGGGCTTTGGTGATGCTGGTGATAGCGTGTCCTTGCGCGTTAGTGATATCGACGCCGGTGGCGATAGTGGCGGCGTTGGGGGCGGCGGCGCGCGGCGGAGTCCTTGTCAGAGGCGGCGCGCATCTGGAGGCAATCGGCCGCGCTCGCGCCTTCGCTTTCGACAAAACAGGCACGCTCACTCGCGGAGAGCTTCGCGTTTCAGCAGTCTCTCCTCTCGGCGGTCATTCCGAAAGCGAGACAGTTCGCGCCGCCGCCGCTCTCAACCGCCGTTCGGAGCATCATATCGCGTCCGCCATCTTGGAAAAAGCGCGCGACTCCGGCCTTGCGCCGCTCGAAGCCAGCGACTTCAAATCCGTCAGGGGCCGGGGCGTCTCAGGCATGATTGGCGGAGAGCTTTTCTTCGCGGGCAACCTCGCTTTCATCGCTGAAAACGGCGTTCCGCTCGCCGGACTCGAACGAGCGGTTGAAGATTTGGAATCCGGAGGAGCGACGGTAATCGCGGTGGCGTCAGCTTCGGAGGCCATAGGTTTAATCGCGATAGAGGACGAGCCGCGCGCGGAAGCCGCAGCCGCGTTGCGGGAGATTAGGCGGGCGGGCGCGCACGAGATTGTTATGCTCACCGGCGACAACCTTTCGGCGGCGCGCCGCGTCGCGGACGCGGTCGGCGTCGATAGCTTCGAGGCCGGTCTGCTGCCGGACGAAAAACTCGAAGCCGTAAGGCGATTGATGAAGAAACACGGCATTGTGGCGATGGTGGGCGACGGTGTGAACGACGCGCCCGCGCTCGCGGAGGCTGCGGTCGGCATAGCTATGGGTGCGGCAGGCTCGGACGCGGCTATCGAAACAGCGGACGTCGCCCTCGTGTCCGACGACATCGCGCGCATACCGTTCCTGATGCGTCTGGGCGCGGCGACCCTTTCCGTCATAAAACAGAACATAGCATTCTCCATAGCGCTGAAGGCGGCGTTTCTGGCTGCGGCGGCGTTCGGGTCTGCCACCCTCTGGATGGCGGTGTTCGCGGACACAGGCGCTTCTATTATCGTCGTCCTGAACAGCGTCAGGCTGGCGCGCGCCGGAGTTGTAGCCCGCAAGCGCGCCACCACCCGCACGTCCTTAACCCGGATTCGTCGATAGAGCCGACGAATCGGGGCGATTTTCATAGCGGCGAACTCACGCACAAAGCAAGTTTGTGCGTGCCACCCAACATTTTACCGTAGGGGCGGGGCTTGCCCCCGACCTGTCTCTGTTATCGGGCGGTGGCAAGCCCCGCCCCTACCGCAAAAACGCGCCTTGCGCCTCGCATTTCATCCGCTCTGAACAATCGCTCCCGAATCCTAATGACGGATTCGGCCTTAACCATGTCGGTTTCCTAAGAAAAATATATAATACGTGGAACAACAGACCTACCGCCTCTGTCAAATCAGATGAGGCGGGAACACATGTCAAGGCTAGCGATGGAAGCCGGACCTGCGCCGAAGGAAAATTACGCCGTCATGACGGACGAGGATATTGTCGCGCGCGCTCAAACGGGCGACACCGAGGCTTTCGACGCTCTGGTTCTGCGCTATCAGGACAGGGTGTATTCATACGCCCGGCGGATGCTTCGCGACCCGGAGACCGCCGCTGAAACGGCGCAGGACTGTTTTCTCAGGGCCTACCGCTACATCGGCGGGTTCAAGGGCGACTCGAAGTTCAGCACTTGGTTTTATACTGTGGTGACGAGCACCTGCCGGAACGCGGCGGCGTATCACGGCCTGAGGGACAGGCGGCGGGAATCCCCGGCTCCGTCGGGAGAGAACGATTTTTCGCCCGACCCGCTGGACCGCGCGCCGGACTCTTCTTTTGCCCCTCACGCGCTGGTAGAGCGCGGAGACCTGCGCGCCTCCATCGTCCGAGCCATCGAATCTCTGCCGGAACAGCACAGGCAGATAATCGTGCTCAAAGACATCAACGAGTTTTCTTACGAACAGATAGCCGGGATACTGAAATGCAGGCTCGGCACAGTGAAATCCAGAATCGCCCGCGCGCGCGCGGCGTTGCGCGAAAAACTTGAGGCCGCGGGCGTGACCGGACCGGAGTGTGATGAACGATGAACTGTGAGAGAATTGCCGCGCTGATGGACGCGCTTGTCGACGGAGAGTTGTCCGCCGCCGAAGCGATCGAGGCAGCGGAACACCTGTCGAAATGCGCAAGCTGCCGGGCGGCGGAGAGAGCGCGCGCGGAATCGGTCAGGCTCGTCCGCGAGCACGGCGCGGAGCGCGCGCCAGACGGGTTTGCCGAATCTGTGAAAAGAAAACTCGCCGTTCAGCCCGTCCCCGCGATGTCTGTCCGGACTCCGAGCCGGAAACGGTTTGTTTTCTCGCCTCCCGCGTGGGCCTCTCTCGCGGCTTCCTTCGTGTTGCTTCTCGCTTCGGGTTTCCTAATCCGCTCTTTCGTTGTCTCTCCTTCGGGAAACATCGCGACGACGGATAAATCAATATCAGTATTAAGCGAAGCTCCCGATCCGAGATTTTCCGCGCCCGCGCCTGAAGTTCAAACTCCGCCGGAACCGGGATTCGCTCGCGAAGATTCCGCGGCGAACGCCTCCGACGGCGGATCGGCTCTTGCCGACGAAGATTTACGGGCCGCCGCGCCTGAGGCCGCAGCGCCTGCGGACGCGTCCGCGCCGCCAGCCGCGCCGGTCGAGGAAATCGTTCTCCTTGCGGCGTCCGCAAGGGCAGGGGCAGGGGCGGTCGTTCTAGGGCCGTCCGAGGGAGCGCGCATGGCCGCGGCGGCTATCGCCGAAAGGCAAATCGCCTCGCCGCCCCCCCAGCCCGCGCCTCAACCTGAAGCCATTCGCCGCCGCTCTTCAGACGACATGCCGGCTCAACCCGAAGCAGTTTCGTCCGGCAGAGCGCCTGCGCCTCGAATGTCCGACCCCCGCCCAACCTCCCGGCCCGCCTCGCCCGCGTCAGCTTTTTCTTCCGAGCCGTTCACCCTTGTCGCCGCCAAGCAGTTGCGCGGCGAACTTTCCCCCCGCTCAACTTTTGACTCCTTTTCAGCTATGGCGTCGGACCCGGCGTCTAGTCTTTATGAAATTGAGATGCCGGACGGCGGCAAAGTCGTTTACAGGTTCGCGCCTCCGGCGGGCGAGGAGTCTCAGCCTCATTTCGACCACAAGGCCGCTAGAGCTTCGGACGCCTACACCGCCGACAACCCCGTCGCCGCTGCGGTCGAATGCGAAAAAATCGTCTCCTCCGCCCTCTCCCGCAAACCCGGCGAGCAGAACCAGTGGCAGAGAACCGAATCGAGGATAATCGTAAAAGGCTCATTCGAGACCCTGAGGCGGTTGCGGCTGGAAATCATGAAGAAATTCGAGCCTGCTCAGGCCGCCGAATATTCGGCCCGCGAGGAAAAAGAACTGGCCGCCTCCCGCGAATTCTCTCCCGACATGCGCGCCGTCCTCGAAATCCGCTTCATCGGCAAAAGATAACCTGCGCCGGGCGCGCCGATGTATATGGTCGCTATCGTTCCGGGATCGGATTGTTGTGAATCCGTTTGTGGAAGCCGCAGCGCGAAGTTCAACGAAACCTATATCCGTTTGGCGCAAACTTGATAGCAATACAATATTTATCACATACTTCAGACAGATGCTTATTATCGTCGTCGGCGTTGGTAACTAGGCTTTCGCGGGCGCACGTTGACATCTGTAGATTGTTTATGTCGTCGTGATCGAGCATTTGAAAATATATATGTTGAATGATTAATATTATGATCAAGTTAAAAATGAAAGATGCTATCTCCCAAATAGCTGACAACATCAATATTATGCCAGCAACCGGATCGCTAATGTTATTTAGTGGTGACCATATATAATCAATAAATTTCAGCAAAAAGTATGCGTTGGCTATAGAGATGATAATACCTAAATAGTAACACTACTGTCCGGTTAAGAAAATCGGAACAAAGAAATAGTAGCATAGAATAAGGAATAATTCACAAAAATGGAATTTTTCGATTTCAGACGGAAAATTCATTATTCAGAGGATTCCCTCCTAAGATTAGGGAGGGAGGGAA
>JAKQPS010000126.1 GCA_029564595.1 bacterium
AGCGGGATGCGCGGCCAGTCCTGCCGGATGCCGTCCGCGTTCTCCGTCAGGTACGCGGGCGCGTAGCCGATAGCCAAGGCGTGCATCCAAATCACTTCCGCAGTTTCAGTGTCCTCGTCAGGATTCGGCAATCCCAGTGAGTGAAGATAGGCGCGTGCGACGGGTGAAAGGTTCGCCGATGCCGTGTCATCATCAAACAATACATTCTGTTCGTGCTGTACAACTCTGCCGGAGTCTTCGGCCATGCGTGCCACAGTCTTCTTATGGTCTGTTTTGAGACGGAGTGGGAAACAATAAGCGTGTCCGCGAAGAGAATCATTGTCGCCGATGCAATTTGTAAAGAAAAACGGCACGCCTTCCGGTTGTGCTACACCAGCCGGACGAGTCATTAAGAATCGGTTGCCTGCCCAACACTGAGCCCAGAGCGTTGGGCGCGGCTCATTCCAAAGCGGGCGGGTCGTACTGTAGTAACACCAGCGATTATCGAATGGACGCAAAGCATAAGGGCGGAGTTTTTCGCAGTCAAACTCCTCTGCTTCAAGAACTTTCCGTCTTGCTAACTGTGCATTGTAGCGTGCTGCGTCATTCGTCAACGGATGGCCGGATGCCTTCAGACCTTCCCATGATGTTTCTTTGTCGTAATAGACGCGCATTCTTTCTGACAGCGCATCCCGATCATTATCAATGAGAGCGCCGCCCCGTTTTTCCATCAGACCATTACTGGGAGATTCTTCGCACAAATCCGTAACTTTTGGCCAACCGAGAAAATCCGTAGTCACTTCGCTCGGGCGGAAACTCCACCGGTTTTCAACGGCGGGCGCGGCGGTCTCGTATTGCGCGTCAAACTTTTTCGCCGAAAGGCTTGCCGTCAACTGTGCCCGACGTTCCGTCGCTTTTGCGGCGTCGATGTCATTGCGAAAACGGACAAGAGGCTCGCTCTTCCTTTTGGCGTGTTTCACCCACAAGGAAATCGCAACGCCCTGTTGGATGCCGACGGAGAAACCGGGAATTGCGAATACCGTTTCGCTGGTGCGCCCGTCGGGGGCATACTCCGAAATTTTGCGGTTTCCGTGCATGTTCTCGATCCAGAAGCGGTCAAAGGAATCAAGGAGGTGACGGCGCATGACCACAAAGGACGGTTCGCTTACCCATGAATGATTGGAGATGAACGAGACCACGCCCATGCCGCTGTGTTCCGCGATTCGTTTTTCGGCCAGCCGGAAGAAACGGACATAGAGGTCGTCGAGGTTGAATTTCTTGATACCCCACTTGGAAACGAGCCCTTCCTTGTACGGTTTGACAAGGTCGTTCTCCTCTTCGGGGCTGACCCCCGCAAATCCGTTATAGGGCGGATTGCCGAGAACAACGATAATCTTTTTGCCTTGTTTCACTCGGTTGGCCGCGTCGCGCTCTTGTTCGAGTTCAGGCATAAGGATCATTTGCTTGGGCTTTTCTTTGGGCGGCTCCCAGCCGGTCAGGGAGTTGGTCAGATAGACGCCGACGCGCTCATTCTTGGAGTCATTGAGCGGTGCGCCGAGCGTTTCCAGCAACAGGCCGATTTGCAGATGGGCGATGACGAAGGGCGCGGGCAGGATCTCGAAACCAAGGACGCGCTCAAGCGCGGCGGTCTTCAGGTCTTGCGCGGTCAGGCCGTCGCCGCCCTTGGCGTCCAGC
>JAKQPS010000176.1 GCA_029564595.1 bacterium
GCCTTCACGCGCTTCGCTCAGTATTCGCACTATCTGCTCTTCGGTGTACCTTTTCTTCTTCATTCCATGCTACCCCCGTTAGGCTATATTTTACTGCTTTCCTAACTTTCCGGGTGGTACTGTTTTCGGGGCGCATGTCCAGATAATAAAGGTTTGATTAAGCCGCATATGAATCAGTTAGCGGTAGTGAAACAACAGTTTCAAAGTCAAATTGATAGAGATAGAGATATTGATAAAGGCGAATTGAATCTACAATCCCAAAATCAACAAAGAAAGCTAGAACAGATCAAAACGAGCATTTTAGAATTGGTAAATTTGAAGGTCTCAGAAAAGAAAGATGGGGCAAGCGAAACAAGAAAGATAAAGCTTGCCAGTATTGAAAACCTCAATTCACCCGGCCCGATAGCAAACGTGTTATCTGAAGATTTGAAAGAGGGAATATATTTCAGAACAGATTTGCTTTTAGAAATCTCTCAAAAAAAGGCTTCCGTAATTGATGATTCTCTTTTTGATTGGGTTAAATCAGAAACTGAAACCTATATAAATAAACAAACAGAATCAGGAACGCAATTTATAAAAAACAATCTTTTCTCTCGTGGAATGGGCGATAGAGTCTTAGGGCCTACAGAAGCTTTTCTGGATAAAATGCAAGTTATTCGACTAGGCGCACTTAGAAAAATCGAAATCGCCAGAAAAGAATCGAAGCTAAAAAAGATGGATGAAGATAACGCAAATGAGAAAACCAATAAGGTCTTTATTGTTCATGGTCATGATGATGAATTAAAAGAAAAAGTTTCAAATTTCGTAAAAGGAGTCGGTTTGAATCCGTTGATATTGCATGAACTGCCATCACAAGGTAAAACAATAATTGAGAAATTTGAAACGTATTCAAATGTCTGTTTCGCCATCGCACTTCTGACCCCTGATGATGTTGGATCGTCAAAGAATAATCAAGGTGACCTAAAACCTAGAGCTAGACAGAATGTGTTGTTTGAACTCGGATTTTTCATAGGAAAGATAGGAAGACGCAACGTTCGTTGTTTATATATGGAAGGCGTCGAGAAACCATCAGATTATGACGGGGTTATTTATATCAAAATTGACCCAGAAAACAATTGGCAATGTGAATTGAAAAAAGAAATGAAAGACGCTGGTTTAATATTGACATGAATAAGGCGTTGATTGAATAGATACATGTTCCCATGCTTATCGCTATGGGAATAAGAGAGACAGTTATTTTTTCATCGTTGCCAAGGTCTCCTTGGCAATGGATAGACCGAAAGCTCTGCTTTCTCCACGCTCGTTTAGTCGTTCGTTGCCAAGGCGACCTTGGCAACGATGAGTGAAAAGGATGGAATGACGGGAAAGTAAAATAGAGAATGACGGCATAAATGGAAAAGCGGGGACAGGCATCGCTGTGACGCGCGCTGCCAGTCCCCGTTTTTCAAGGTTTTTTTATTAGTCACTGATTTAGGTTGAAATGTTTTTTTATGGCTTCTCCGGAGGGGCGCATCCGGGAGCGGTCGAGGGTGTACAGACCGAAGCGGTGGAACGTCCCGGTTTTCTGTCTGACGCTGTGGTAATCAAACGCCGCCCACCACGCGCTGCCGACCAAGAACGGACACCCCTTGAAAACGCTTTGCGCCTTTTGGAGGATTTCGACTTGGCGCGCGTCCCCCGCCTCGTCGTCTCCCGTCCATATCCCGTATTCAGCGGCGAGAACCGCTTTGTCAGGATGACGGCCACGAACCGTCTTGAGAACCCTCGCAGTCCCGGCTTCCGGCTCCTCGCTGTCGAACACGCCCGAATACAGGCTGAGCGCTATCAGGTCCCCCGCCGCCAGCGCGGACGTCCACAGCGTCGAAAAACTCACGTTGTGATACACCGGGCGTGTTCCGTCCAGCGCGCGCGCGTCCTCCATCAGCTCCCTGAAAAACTTCACGCTCTCCTCCCCGCCTGTCGTCTCGTTGCCCATGCTCCAGAAAGCCGCCGCCGGACGCCGCCTGTCCCTCGCTATCATCTCCAGCCACATCTGCCGGGCGATCCCGCGCCGGAGCTGAATCTCGAATCCGCCCTCCTTGAACCAGTACACCGGAATCTCCTCCGCCGTCAGAAAGCCCTCCCGGTTCGCCAAGTCGAAAAACGCCGGATGGTTCGGATAGTGGGCGGCGCGGACGAAGTTCGCTCCAAGCTCCTTTATCAGGCGCAGGTCGTTTTTTATCCCGGCGGTGTCGTCCCATGACTGAGCGCGCCCGACGCCCGGAAGCTCCTCGTGCCGGTTCACCCCGCGGAGCCGGAACGCCTCTCCGTTCAGGCGCAGCGGCGGCCCCTGCGCGGCGACCTCTATTTGCCGTAACGCGACAGTCGCGCTCCGCGCGTCCACTGTCCCGCCGTCCGCGTTCCTGTAAAAAAGCGCAAGCTCGTATTCGACGGGATTGTCGGGGGACCACGCCGAAACGCCCCGCGCCGCGACCGAAGCCCGGAGCGCGAACAGCGTTGAGCCGTCCGCCTGCGGCTCCGCTCCGGTAATTTCAAAAGAGTCCGAATCCAGCCGCGCCGCCGAGCAGTCCCCGCGCGCGGCCTCAGCCTGCCCTCCGGCTCCCGCTCGCGCCGTCAAACATCCCTCCAGCCGCCCCCGCATGACCGCGCCTCCGGCCTCCTCCCTCGCCAGCGCCTTCAACGTCAGCCGCCACTCGCCCCCCTCAAGCCGAGTCTCCACAGTAAAATCCTCTATCCCCGAACGGCCTTCCGCGACGAGATAGACGTCCCTGTATATACCCCCGTAATTCCACCAGTCCGCGTTAGCGTACGGAACAATCAGCCCGTACGGCTCCGGCGGAACGTCGAACGATTCCGTCCACGGAATATTGTCCACCCGCGCGGCGATGACGTTCTCCGCCCCGTGCTCCAGCGCGCGGGACGCGTTGAACGCGAACGAAGTGTAGCCGCCCTCGTGCCAACCCAGCCATTCGCCGTTCAGCCACACGTCCGCCACATAGTTCGCGCCGAGGAAAACCAGCCGGACGCGTTTGCCGCGCCATTCCTCCGGAACCGTGAAGGAGCGGCGGAACCAAACGCCGTCCACATAGGGGTCGGGAGGAAGGTTTTCGACGCGCGGCAAGATGGCCGGTTCCCAGAGCGAATCGTCGAAGCCAGCCTCGTGTTCCCCGCCCGCTTCGAGCGCGGCGCGCGCGTCCGGCGTCCGCGCGGACATAGTAAGCGAGTGGTCCATCCCGGCGCGGAGCGCCCGCCATTCGCCGTTCAGCGACAGAGCGGAGCAAATGCCCGCCCCCTGCCCCGCGCATTCCCCCGGCGACGGGATATCATAGACAAGCCCGTTTTGGGACACGAAACTGAAATCCCCCACCCGCCGCAGTTCCGCCGTCGGCGCCAGCCACCCCACGCCCGCCGCAGACGACGCGGTCTCCGCTCGCGCGGCTCCGCACATAACAACCAGCGACCACAAAATCAGAATGTTTTTTCTCATTCATTTACCCCGCGCCGAAGCTGCCGCATTGAGACAATAGACCCGCATTATTCCCAAACGCGGGCCGGCCGATTGTGATATGATACCCCATAACCCCGCCCCGACAGAAACCGTCCCCCAGAAAACAATCTTAATTTGTTATTACAATCCCGCATAAATTACCGCTTCCATGTTATCATTATTGAAACATCTCGATGGAGAAACAAACGATGAAAATCGTTATCGTGTTGATACTAGCGGTCGCGGCGGCGCTCTTCGCCACAAGGCATTTCAACGTCTTCGAGCCTCCGGCGGTTAAAGCATACAGGCATGTCAAAAGGAACCTTACGAAGAACGAGGTGGAGAACCCGAAGGTTTCATTCGTCCCGTATTCATCGCTTGTGCGGTGGGACCTCAAAGTAAGGGACTTCGAAGCGGAGGGGGACACGGCGCAATTCACTGCAATCGAGCGCATCGTGTTGCTGCCGGAAAACGCCTCGACCTCCAACATGATAAAAGCGATGTCTGTTTACGAAGTTCAGATGATAAAAAGCGAAAACGTCTGGCACTTGGACGCCGAAAACTTGATAGACCAGAAAGTGGAAAACCCGAACTACTAGCCGCGATTGCCCCGATATCATGATATTGGTATGGAGATGAAGGGATTCGAACCCTCGGCCTCCGCGTTGCGAACGCGGCGCTCTCCCAGCTGAGCTACATCCCCGCAAAAGCGGCTCCGCCGCCTGCCGGAGCCACGATAATTATAGCTTTTTTTTTTCGTTGCGCAATCGGCGCGAAAAATTGTTAGCCCGCATTTTTCTCGTAAAAAATCCGGGTTAATGCCAATCGGCGGAGATGCCGATACGGCGGTCGGCGGCAGGGTGTCACTTCCCTGCCCCGAATTCGTTGTCCTTGAAATATGAGTAGAACGACGCCAGCGCTATGAAGTCCATGCCTGCGTACTCTACGGAGGAGCCGTCGGGGCCTTCGGCTTTTTCGTCGGGGCTGCGCTCCCACCTGTATCCGAGGTTGTACCCGTCGTCCGTCCATTCGTTGGGCAGATACGGCGGGAAGGCGCGGAGTTTTTCCTCGACGAAAGAGGCGTCGCGCTTGAACACTTTGGCGGCGAACCAGTCGAACATCGTGTTGTCGTCTTTGGAGACGACTTTGTACCATTCTTTGATGGCTTGGTCGAGGCCGGGGAGCGAGGGTTCGAGCAGTTTGGCGACAAACATCCGCTCGAAGAACAGGTTGAGCGTGAAGTAGCGCGGGGTGGCGTGGCGCACGAGGACGGCTTTCTTGAACTGTAGGTAGAAGCGTTCGCGGGCGGCGTCGAAATCTTCTCCGGGCAGGTACGTGTCCACTCCCAGCCCCATCTTCATGGAGAGCAACTGGAACAGGAAGCGGATGTCTTCGCAGTCGACGTAAGGGCCTTCGCCCATGCGCCAGTTGTGGGAGTTGCCATAAAGAATCATATTTTTAGTGATGCGGGCTACTTCAGCCTTGAGGTCGTCCGGGCCGAGCAGCCAGACGGCGGCGATGCCCATAAGCATCTCGCCGTACTGGTCGATACTGGTCGGGTTGGGGTCGTCGTCCGGGTGTTCGGGGAACCGTTTATATTTGCCCGGTTCGATTTCCACAAGCGGCCAGTAGGAGAGGTTGACGCGGACAAGGTCCCAGTCGCCCTGAAATGCGAAGGCGGCCATAGTGAGGCCGGTCCATCCCTGACTGTCGCCTGCTCCCCAGAAGCGGACGACGCGAGTCCGCGTCTCGTCGTCCAGAAGAGCTTCGAGCGTGCCGCCCCTGTCGATGTGCCTAGCTTTGTAGTCTTCGATGTACTTTTCATATTTCGCGGCGAGGTCTGGCGGGAGAGCCGCGCGATAAGGCGGAGCGGTGTCGGCGAGCGCCGCCGCCGCAGTCGCGAGAACCGCCACCGCCGCGACGACCGCCGCAAGAATTTTTTTCCTCGTCAGAGTCATCAATTTTCCTCCCCGCGCGGGGCGCCGCCGGCGTCTTTTCCGTCTGTCAGCCAGTCAAGGGTGAACCGCGCGAATGTTATTTTTTCCCAGTATTGGACCTCGCCGCGCTCGTAAAGCAGCCCGATTGTCTTGTCAGGCAGAACCGCCAAGTCGGAATATCCGGATTTGCCGAGGTTGACGAGTTTGGCGACGGGCCATGAGCGGGCATCGTCGTAGCTGAGTTTGACCGTCATTTTGACGCGCGTGCGGTCTGCGGGGTTGGAGAACAGAAGCCTGTCGCGACCGCCGTCTGCGGCGAGGCTGAACCGCGCCACGCTCGCTTGGCACACCGGCTCGATGTGGGCTTTCTCGAATCGGATGTCTGAGAACGACTCGCCGCCGTCTTTGCTGACGGCGAACGCGCGCATGCCCTTCATGTGGTTGCTGCGGCTGTTGAGATAGACCGAGCCGTCCGCCAGTTCGACGGCGGTCGCCTCGTCCGTGTGCTTGCCCGACGAGCCGCCGAGATTCCACGTATTTCCGTGGTCGTCGCTGTAAATTATGTGCGAATAGATAACGCTCTTTTCGGTGTGGTCGCACGGGATGAGCAGGCGGCCTGAACGAAGCTGGATGCCGTGGCCCGGCCCCGCCGCGTACCACTCCCATCCGGGGAGTTTGACGTCCGGGGTGATGTCCTCCGGCGCGCTCCACGTCAACCCGTCGTCCTCGCTGCGCGCGACGTGGACGGTGTCGTTGTTTTTAGTGAACACAAGGATAACGGCTCCCGTCGCCGAGTCCGCCACCGGGACGGGGTTGCCGATAGTGTTCCCGCCGTCGTCCCAAATCATTATCGGGGCGCTCCATGTTTTTCCGTTGTCGGAACTGCGCTTGAGAATGAGGTCGATGTCGCCCGCGTCCGAGGGGCCGTTTTTTCTGGCCTCGCATATCGCAAGAAGCGCCCCGTTGGGAGTCAGCAGCAACGCCGGAATCCTGTAAATGGCGTAGCCTTCCTCGCCTCCGACGAAGATGTCGGATTGAGAAAATCCGCCGGGCGGGACATCCGGCGCAGCGAGCGCAGCCGAAACCGCAAACGCCCCCGCGATAATGGCCATTATGGCAATCTTTGCCCTCATAGAGCAGCTCCTGTCATGGGCGGACTTCCGGCATTCCGCCTCGGTTCGTGAATTATAGCAAAAAAAGCGAGCGCGACCTTAGGCGTTTGAAATTCGCCTCCGACACGCTGATGAAAAACGCGAAAACAAATCCTTCTGGAATTTCCGCGGCAAAACCTTCTAAGCGCGAACTGCCAGACTTAAGAATTGGCGCTATAATGCTCAATTGCCGCGCCTTTTTCAAAGCGAAAAACGAACGGCGGACGCGGGACAAGCAATAATGAAGAACGATTTGATAGAAAAGAGCATCGCAGAGGAGACTGTGCTTTTCATAAGCGTAGTCAAGTGGGTCGTGCTTGGGAGCATAGTGGGAGCGCTGGTGGGATGCTCGACGGCCTTGTTTTTAGGGCTGTTGGACAGGGCGGCGGAGTCGGCTTCAAGGATAAAGTATTACTATGCGGCGCTGCCTGCGGCGCTGCTGGCGAGCGTGGCGCTAGTGAACCGGTTCGCGCCGGACGCAAAAGGACATGGCACGGAAAAAGTAATCGAAGCCTTCCACCGGGGGCGCGGCAAGATAAAAACCGAGGTTGTGCCAGTAAAGCTCGCAGCCACAGTCTTAACGATAGCGGCTGGAGGCTCGGCGGGAAAAGAAGGCCCGTGCGCGCAGATCGGAGCCGGCCTCGCCGCGCTTGTCGCTAGGCTGTTGCGATTCGACGACACCGACAGAAAAAAACTGGTGATATGCGGCATAAGCTCCGGTTTCGCCTCAGTCTTCGGGGCGCCGTTTTCCGGAGCTGTCTTCGGCGTGGAAGTGTTGTTCGTCGGCGGAATGCTTTACGAAGCCCTGCTGCCATCTTTTATTTCAGGAGTGGTCGCGTATCAAGCCGCCTCTTCTCTCGGCGTGGAATATTTTCATCACCCGATAAAACTCGTTCCGGTTTTCACGGGTTTTTTCTTCGCAAAGGTGGTGGTGGCCGGAGTTTTTTTCGGACTTGTCTCGCTTTTTTTCATAGAAACGATGAAAGCCTTCGAGCGGATTTCGCGGAGCATAAAATGGAGGGAAGAATGGAAGGCGCTGGCGGGAGGCGCGATACTGGCGATCTCCGCGGTCGCGCTCACGGACCGCCACCTCGGATTGGGCATTGACACCATACAAGCGGCGCTCGAAGGACAACACACGCCGTGGCACGCGTTCGCCGTGAAAGCGGTGGCGACCAGCGCGACGCTCAACATCGGCGGAAGCGGCGGAGTGGTGACTCCCATATTCTACATAGGCTCGACTGCCGGGAGCCTGTTCGGAAACATGATGAATCTGGACGCGGCCACTTTTGCCGCCATAGGTTTCGTGGCCGTGCTCGCCGGAGCCGCAAACACTCCTATCGCCGCCGGCATTATGGCCGTCGAGATGTTCGGGCCTAAACTCGCCCCTTACGCGACAGTCGCCTGCGTGGTGAGTTTTTTAATGACAGGCCACAGAAGCGTTTATCCCTCCCAGATTCTGGGCGCAAAAAAATCCTCCTCGCTATCCGTCGATGTGGGCGCGGATATGGAGCATTTAGAAGCGAAGTATTCTCCCAGAAAACAAAGCCTCACCGCCCGCGTCAGCCGGTTTTTTGGCGGGATCAAAGAATCAGCGGGAAGCTTGTGGAATCGCCGGAAATAAACGATTAAAGAGAACTCCCTAACAACTCAAAGTCAGACAAATCTCTCGCGTGAAATATGTCGATTTCATCATATCGGCAAGCTTATCAATCCGGATAGTCCCTGTTCTCCTCAAAGCGGCGATTAACCCGCAGTGGACCATTTTTACAGTTAAGATTGTTTCATTCGGATTGTTGTGTAGTATAAAATGAATCATTAATGTAGAATATTTTTGACGCTTGTTGGTCGATGTGAAATATTAGCGGGTATCCGGCATGGCAAAAGAGCGAGCGGCGGACGAAAAAAAGAAGGAAACCGGCGGCTCCGGCGGAGCGGGAGAGGTTTTCAGCGCAATCGCGGGAGCGGTGAAGGGTTTCTTTGCGTCTCTGTGGCAGGCGAAGCTGATACAGCTTCTCATCATCCTGCTTGCCATCTGCGTGGCGACAGCCTCGATAATGGGATTTATCATTGAGCGCGAAACGGAGATGTTCTCATCCGCGCCGGAGAGCGTGTTTCAGAGGTTCGTCGATTCGGTGTATTACACGATGGTTACGATGTCTACGGTGGGATACGGGGATTTTTCGCCTAAGACGCCGTCCGGCAAGATATGGGCGATAATCATAATATTTTCCGGGGTTATCTGTTTTTCGCTGATGACGGCCACGTTCGCGTCGATCCGGGTGGCGCGGCTGATTAAGGAAGGCAGGGAACAGATGGATTTATCCAAACTGAAAAACCACACGATAATCTGCGGCTGGAAGAAAAGGATGGAGCACACGCTCGAAGACATATTCACCGCCAACCCGGAGGTGAAACCTGAAGAGCTTGTCGTGCTCGCCAACATCTCGGAAGACACGATTTCGATGTTCAACAAGCAGCATCCGAAATTCAAGGGGATCAATTTCATAAGGTGCGAGGATGTGACGGAGGCGATGCTGAATCTGGCGAACGTTGCGGCGGCGGGCAGGCTTTTCATACTGGCCGACGAGAGCGGAGACGCTTCCCAGTCCGAAATCGATTCGAGGACGGTAATGATTGCGATGTCGGTGTCTACGCTGAGCCGCAGCGTGAACATCTGCGCCGAGCTTCTCGACCCCAAGTTCGAGAGCTACCTGAAGAAAGCGCACGTCTCCGAAATTATCTATCCGAACCTTTACGGGAGGCTGATACTCGCCCAGTCCACAGCGTCCACCGGGATAGTGCAGGTGCTCAACTACCTGCTCGACCTGCGGGAGGCTCCGAGGTTCAACACCATCCGGTTTCCCGCCGAATACGTAGGCAAACCGTACGCGGACCTGAAGAAGCACGTCGAGAAGGAAAGATGCTGCATAGCAATCGGGCTGGTGGAGAACGTGGGAAGTTATTTCGAGAGGAAGCAGGAGGCGCTGCGCGAGGCGCAGAAGACGGCCAACATCTCCAAGCTGGTGGACAACTTGCACAGGGTGAAAAGCCTCAAGAACAACCATCCTGTGTTCAACCCGCCGGACGACTATGTCGTCCCCTCTAATTCGATGGCGGTCATTATCGAAGTGGTCGGAGAATGCAAATGAGCGACATAGAAAAAATACTGCCGAAGCTGAAAACAATAAGCCTCTTCAAGGCGTTCGCGGAGGACGAGCCGGCGTTGAGGAAGCTCGCGTCGATAATGGAAATCCGCAAGTTCGCCGCCGGAGAGCGTATCATCGTCGAGGGCGAACAGGGCGACAACATGTTCATCCTGAGCAAGGGCAGCGTTAGCGTGGAGAAGAGGACGCTCAAAGACGACAGCTACACGGTGGTGAAGCTGGTGGAGTCGATGAACGTGTTTTTCGGCGAACTGGCGCTAATGGACGACGACGTAAGGTCCGCCACCGTGCTTGCCGAATCCGACTGCGAGTGTTTCAGCATAAAGAAGGCAGACTTCGAGCAACTGGGCGACGAGAACCCGGTCATAGGGCTTAAGGTGACGCGGGAGATAGCGAAGATACTAGGCGCGCGGCTTCGCAACTCCAGCCGCGACAACATCATCCTGTTCGAGGCGCTGGTCTCGGAAATTGAAGACGTAGAATAACCCGGCGTAAAAACTGAGACGGCGACAGCGCGGGCGGATTCTGTTATCATACGGACATCGCCCCGGCGGGCTTTGATATTGACAATGAACGGTTGCCCCCGCCGCGAGGCAAAGGTCGGCTATGAGACAGACGGACGGACGCCGGGAAAACGACACGGAAACAAATCTTGCGGCCCGGCTGGCGCTTATCCACAAACGGGTGTCGCTTACGACGCTGCTTATCTTCGCGGCGCTGTTGACCGCGCTGCTGGCAAAACAGTATTTCGATAAGAGAAGCGTCGCGTTGAGAGCCGCCGGCGACGATCTGGAAGAGCGGGCGCTGAGCGTGGATTATTTTCTAAGCAACGCGGCGGAAGACGTCATAGAGTCAAAGATATGGGCGGAGAACTATCTGACGATGTCGGGGATGCCAGTATCGGGGACGGAGTTGACGGAGCCGATCAGGATTGACGCCGAATACGCTCTGAGGCTTGACGCGCCGAGCGACGGAGCGAGTCACGGCAACATCCTTTCCGAAGGGGATATCGACCTGAGCGACGCGTCTCTCGTCAGGCAGATAAATATGGCTTTCCGCCTTTTCGAGGTTCAGCGAATCAATCACTACGCGCCTCCCGATTTCACTTGGAGCGAGTTCTATTCGACGAACGGATTCGGCTCGATTTACCCGTGGATCGAGAACGAAAAAGGAGCGACGATACTGGCGAGGCCGGTGTCGAGGAAGATGCTCGCAAGCTTCGCGAGCGAGCCGGGAGGGAAAGGCGCGCGAGCGGCGTTTGAATCTTTCGAGTGGAGCGAAGCGTACGCCGATTCGTCGGGAAAAGGGCTGATGGTGACGTGCGCGTCGCCAGTGTACGATTCCGGGGAACTGGCCGGGATGGTGTCGGCGGAGATGAGCCTGAGTTTCCTGAGCCATTTTGTGGACAAGCCGGGGTCTCCGAGAGAAATAGCGCTGATCGTCAACAGCGCTGGGCAGGTTCTCGCCGCCACCGGGATGCGGCCTGAAAAACTGAAAAGAGCGAGCGCTCTGAGGGAGATAGTCCCGGGCGCGCCGGAAAATCTGCTGAGCGCAAAAGGCGGAGGCGGCGTCGGCAGATACAAAGCCGACAGCGACAACATAATATCCATTCGGCTTAAGAACGCGGACTGGACGATGATGAAAATCGTTCCGGACGCGGACATAATGAGCGCGTTTCTGCCGGAAGCGCTTTTCGGGGCCGTTCTCATAGGGCTGATGTTCGGATTTCTGACAGCGGCCAACAGGGTGGTGAACAGGCATTTCGTGAACCCGGCGGTGGGGTTCGTGGGGTTCATAGAGACGGAGGCGAGGACAGGCTCGGCGCCGAAGCCGAGCGTGCCGCCCGCGTGGGAGGAGTGGTTCGTCAAGATATCCGATTTGCTGGCGTTGAAATCGGTCGCGGCCAATCTGCCGGGAGCGATATTTCAGATGAAAACCGCGCCGGGCGGCGGGATAAGGATGAGCTTGGCAAGTTCAGGAGCGGGCGCTCTTCTCGGCGTCTCCTTGGATAAGTTGTCGAACAGCGACGAATTGAATTTCGACTTTCTGTCTCCCGGCGACGCGCGGAGTTTCGCGGGGCTTATTAAAGAATCCGAATCGCGAATGGAGCCGTTCGCGTTCGAGGCGACGGCCGGAAGCGGCGAAGAGAACGGGAAATGGGTGCGCTTCATACTCAGCCCCCGCAGGAGCGACGACCCGGAAGGCGGCACGATCTGGGACGGATTAATGCTGGACATATCCGACCGCAAAGCTCTCGAAGACGAGTTGCGCAGACACAGGGACGACCTCGAAAAAACGGTGGAAGAGAGAACGCGCGAACTGAAGTCAGTCAATGAAGAGTTGAGGAACGAGATAGCCGAAAGGATACGTTCGGAAAACGAGCTGAAGGCAAGCGAGGAGAGGCTGAGGGCGATGTCGCTGCAGGCGATGCGCGCGCAGGACGACGAGCGAGCGAGGTTGTCCAGAGAGTTGCACGACGAGATAGGGCAACAGATCGCCGCCGCCCTGTTCCAGTTGCCGGCGATACGGAACAAGCCCGACATCGGGCCTGAAGACATCTCGAAGATCGAGGCGATGATAAGAGATATCGGAGGAGACCTGCAAAGGATATGCAAGGGATTGCAACCGATGACGCTCACGCAATTCGGGCTTGTCCCCGCGCTGAAAATGATGCTGTGGGATTTCATGAAGTCGTACGCTATCAAAATCGACGCGGCGATTGAAAATTTGGAATGCCGCGTGGATAATGAACGCGCGAGCGCCATATACAGGATTTGCCAAGAGGCGGTGTCCAACAGCGCGAGGCATTCAAAAGCGAGCCGGGTGTCAGTTGCCCTGCGGCGAGAGGGCGGAAAGATAACGCTCGAAGTGAGCGACGACGGGATAGGGTTCGACCCGGAGACCGAGCGGGAAAGCTCGAAACTCGGGGTAATTGGAATGAAACAGAGAGCCGAACAGATGGGCGGAGAGTTAAGGATTGACGCGGCGCCCGGACGCGGCGCCAGAGTGTCTCTGACGCTGGATATGGATAGCGCGGAAAGAGGAGCCACATGACAAGAATAATAGTCGCGGACGACCACACGCTCGTGCGGGCGGGAATCTGCGCCCTGCTTAACTCGCAAAAGGACTTTCAGGTAATCGCCGAAACGGGCAACGGAAAGGAAACCGTCGAGCTATGCGAGCGCTTGAAACCGGACATCCTGCTGCTAGACCTCAGCATGCCGGAAATGGACGGCTTGGAGGCGACTAAATCCATCCTCTCTTCAAACCCGTCAATCAAGATAGTAGTGCTCACTATGTATGAAAACGAGGAATACGCCACCAGGCTGATCAACGCGGGGGCGAAAGGGTTCCTCGTGAAACGCATGTCTCCGGACGAGCTTCCCGATTCCATCAGAAAAGTCGTGGCCGGAGAGGTCTGCATCACAGACTCGATCATGAGACAGATAGCGCTTCGGAAAACCAGTTCCGGCGACCAAAGCCCGCTGTCCCTTCTTTCCGACCGAGAGCTTCAAATCTTCCACAATCTAGCCAGAGGACTGAGCGGCGTTCAGGTGTCGGACGAGCTTGATTTAAGCCCCAGTTCAGTGGCCACTTACAAGTCCCGCATAATGGACAAACTCGGACTGAAAAACCAAGCGGAACTGATGAGATTCGCTCTCAGGCTCGGCCTGATCGACAAGTTCGAATAATCCGTCTCCGCTCCACCGACTAGAATATGTTCGCCGCGATATTTTAAAGGATTTGAGCGACGTCTCCCGCGCCGCGCAATCAAAATAGCGCTACATTGCGCGTCAATGTTAGTCACGGCAGGCGCGGCAACATTTATGACTTAATCCGACAACCTTCTCCGACATACAAATCCAAAGAATGAAAACATAATAAATGTAATATGGCCGTCAGACCAGAATAGACTCCGTTTTGCGATCGGCGCGATTTACCGATGAGCAAAAGATAATCCGGCGCGGCCATCAGGGAATTCTAATAATCAACATCTTTTCGGAGGCATTATGAGCAATCAACAGCAATCCGGCGGAAAGATAAAAGTCGGTTTCAAGCAGGCGGCGGCGATGCTGTTTCCGTACGCCAAGTCGCGCATAGTCGAGCAGATCAAATCCGTGGCGTTGATAATCATCTACCTGATATTGTTCCAGACAGTCGTGCTGGGGATAGCGATAGCGCAGGCTTCGCTGATCGCGGTGGGGCTGGCGCTGGTCATCGGCGGGCTGGCGTTCTTCATGGAAGGGCTGCTGCTGGGGCTGATGCCGCTGGGGGAAGTCATAGGGCTGAAGTTGCCTCAGAAGTCCAAGCTGCCAGTCATACTGGGCTTCGCTTTCATACTGGGAGCCGGGGCGACGTTCGCAGAGCCGGCTATAAGCGTGCTGAAAGCGGCCGGCTCCTCGGTCAAGCCATGGGACGCCCCTCTGCTCTTCCTCATGCTCAACAAATTCTCCGGCTATCTCGTGATGTCCGTCGGCGCGGGCGTCGGCATCGCCGTCATGTTCGGAATGATACGCTTCATGTACAACATCTCTCTTAAACCTTTCATTTACATCCTAGTTTCTTTTTTGATCGTTTTCACATTGTGGTCGTTCTTCAGCGAAAACATGAGAAATATCACCGGGCTGGCGTGGGACTGCGGAGCCGTCACCACCGGCCCCGTCACTGTTCCCCTCGTTCTGGCTCTCGGCATAGGCATCTGTCGCGTGGTCGGCTCGTCGGGTTCCGGGTCGTCCGGATTCGGCGTGGTTACACTGGCCTCTTTGTTCCCGATAATCTCGGTGCTCATACTCGGCTCTGTTCTTTCAAGCAGCGTTCCGCCCCCGATGGCGGAAAAGGAATTCTTCAGCGCCGCCAACAGGGACAAAGCGGAGAAACTTTTCGACAGCCGGGAGGGCATGCTCGGATACGCTTTCCAGAACGCCAAAGAAGAAAGCCAGTTGGCGTTGTTCGACGGCGACCGCGGAAAGATGCTCGAATACGTGTCCGGCCTCAAATACGATGTAGACCAAGCCGCCGCCGTTTTTGGAGCCGGAGCGGAAGCCATGCAAAAATGGGCCGCTTTGAAGGGAACCGCCGAGCAGCAGTCGGCGGTTTTCGCGGACAAGTCCGCGACGCTCGCGGCGGTCCAGAAGTTTTCCAGCGTGATGGAAGAGCCGTTGCGCCCGTCCGAACTCATGTTGCGGAACATCAAAGCGGCGGCTCAGGCGATCATCCCTCTTTCCATCTTCTTCCTGCTCGTGCTCACTTTGTTGCTGAGGGAGAAGCTGCCGCGCGCGGACGAGGTTTTCCTCGGTCTCGGATTCGCCGTCATCGGAATGATGCTCTTCAATATCGGCATCGAGATAGGCCTTTCCCGGCTTGGCAATCAGGTGGGCGGAAAAGTCCCGTCGGCTTTCAAAGCCGTCGAGCTTCACGAGCAGCGCAGCGCCATCAACGGGTTCGACCCGGGCATCGTGAAGACGGCCATCTCCCCGGCCGGGGAGCTTGAGTCGTTCTTCTACGTCAAAGGCAAAACCGGATACAGCCAACTGCCGTTCAAGGAAGAGCAGCACAATCCGGAGACGAAACAATACAACTTCACGCCGACTCGCGGGCCGTTGTTCGGAGCCGAGGGAGCGCTTTCAGGCATAATCGTCGCGCTCATTTTCGCGTTCGCGCTCGGATACGGCGCCACGCTCGCCGAACCGGCGCTTAACGCTCTTGGCATCACCGTCGAAGAGTTGACCGTCGGCGCTTTCAAGAAATCGCTTCTTATGCAGGCTGTCGCTCTCGGCGTGGGCGTCGGCATCGCTCTCGGCGTGGCGAAAATCGTATGGAACATTCCCTTGATCTGGATGCTGGGGCCGCCATATATCCTGTTGCTGATTATCACCAAGATATCCACCGAGGAATTCGTGAACATAGGATGGGACAGCGCGGGAGTCACCACAGGCCCGATAACGGTCCCGCTGGTGCTCGCGATGGGGCTGGGGATCGGCGGTCAAGTCGGCGTGGTGGAAGGCTTCGGCATCCTCAGCATGGCGTCCGTGTGCCCGATTCTGTCCGTGCTGATGGTCGGGCTGATGGTAACTAAAAAGAGAAAAGCGGCGCTTCAGGATAACGCCGCCACTGAGCGCGCGGAGGTGGCGGCATGAGCGACGGCAAACGCATGGCAAGAGTCTCCGCCGCGACCCACAGAGGAATGGCGGAACAGATATTCATCAAGCTCCGCGAATGCGGGATAACGGGCGGCCACCTCGCCGCCGGGCGCTCTATAATGCTCGAAGACAAAAAAGGCTTCCTCGGCGTCGGGGCGCGCTCGGCCATCGTCGAGGACCCCATCGAAATCATTTCCATTATCGCGCCGACGGAAATGGAGTCCGCCGTCCTCGACGCGGTAGTGTCCGCCGGACGAATCGACATCCCGGGGCGCGGCTCCGTCCACAGCGAGGAAATCGTTCTTCTTAAGGCTCACGAGTTGTGCGTCGAACAGCCTCGCGGTTGCGTTTCCGGGCAGCAGGGCGGCGCTCAATACATCGAGGAGTTGATGGGCATCTGCTGCATCGTGCAGCGCGGTCAGGGCGACGCCGTAGCCCGCGTCGCTCTAGACACCGGAACATGCGTGCCCGCCATCACTTTCGGCCTAGGCACCGGAGTGCGCGACAAACTCGGCCTGCTCCGCATCGCCATCCCCGCCGACAAGGAAGTCGTCGCTCTCGCCGCCAGCGTGCATGACGCCGACGCGGTCATGGAACTGATGATTGACATCGGTAGGCTCGACGAGCCCGGCAAAGGATTCATCCATCTGTTCCCCATCCGCAAGGGCGTCGTGAACACCAAGATAACGCGCGGAATGCCCAAACACGCCGCAAGCATCGAACAGATAATCTCCGCCCTCGATCAGATAAAGGGCGGAACGCAATGGCGCAGCAGAAGCGGCATGGCGGCAGACGGCGTGTCGTCTCGAAGAAAATATCTTTCCGGCTTGTCCGGGCTTTCTCTCATCTGCGACGAAGGGCGCGCGGACGACCTTGTGAAAGCCGCGATGTCCGCCGGAGCCGCCGGAGCCACCATCAGCCGCCTCAAACACGTCAGGCCTCAGGACTCGCCGCTCGCTCAGATTTCTCCAGCCCGCGAACTGTGCGACATGATTGTGGGCGAACAGCAGATACCGGCCATCCTCGCCGCTCTGGAAAATGCCGGCGCGTTCGACGACAAATCACACGGCCTTCTCTTTTCAAAGCCCGTCCCGAAGGCCTGCACCTTCCTCGGATAGGCGCGGGCGCGCGTCCCGCGCCGCGGCCCGAAGCCGCAAAGGAGCCTAATGTGAAAAATCCTGCTTCGTCAGCGAACGACGCTATAGCTTCAGGCTCGATCTCGGACTCCTTTGCCTCTCTCTCCCCGCAGGCGATGTTCGTCGCTTTCGCCGTCGTCGCTCTGGCGGTTGCCGCCGTCGCCGCTTTTTTGTTCACAAGATTTCTCGAAAGAAGAAAGTAAAGGAGAACCGCGATGAACGCTATGAACGCCGCGATTGAAGATTGCCGTTACGCAACAATGGAGACGCCGCGCGCGTTGTCCGCCAGGCGCGACAAGATAAAAGACGCGGCGGGTCAAGACAAGACAAGCAAGGGCGCCTCCGAGGCGGCCGCGCTCCCGGCGCTCCCCGGAAACGCCGCTATGGATTCAGCCGACAACTCCCTCGTCATTCCGGGCGCGGCTTCGCGCGACAACCCCTCGCTCCGCAAATCGGACGACGAAATCATCAACGGCGTTCCTCTGGTGTAGGGGGATAAAACGGGCCGGACGTCGCGCTCAGTCCATGCAGGACATCACGCACGAGGCCCCTGCCGCGCCGCATTTTTTCTTGCAGTAATTCATGTCCGGCTTCACCGCGACCGGCTTGCCGGGAGACGCCTTCTGCAACTGTTCGGAGAGATATTTCGCCTCGTCCACCCAGCCGAGCTTTTTGGCTTTCTTGTACAACGCCAACTCATAATCGTACTCGTCCCGGGAGGCCGGGATAAATTTCATTTTTATCATCTTCGTGTATTCAATCGGCGCGCGCAACTGTGGATGCGTCTTCGAGCGCTTGTCCAGTTTCATTATCGATTCCTTCAGTATCGGCGTCGCCTTCGCCAGATGCTCTTTCTTCACTGTCTTGGGATTGATCGCTATCATGCCCCTGTTGTGGACGGCTTCCGTGCAGAAACCATATGACAGTTGAGACCTGACATCCGGCTGAAAAACCTTCAGGATGCTGTCCGCCTCGATGCCGCTCCACGCGATGTCTCCATCCCCTTTTGCCAGCATCATAAACGTCGTGTTCGGGTTGGGCGCCACAGTGAAACTTTTGAATGCCTTCCACAGCGGCTTGTCTATCCCGTTGGACGCAAGATGATCCCTCAACTCCAGATATCCGAAATACCCCGTCGCTCCCCACAGAAGGTTTTTTTCTTCCAATTCCGCCAAGCTCTTCAGCGTTTCCTTTTTCCTGTTCCACACGCACAGCTTATTCTTTCTGTCCTTGCCGATGACGTACGTGGCCCACGGATACACCTCTCCGCCGCTCTCGATTATTTCCATTATCGCGCCGTTGTCCAACAGCCCGCCGTCTATCTTGTTCGCTTTGAAAGCCTCCGTCACCGCCTCGTTCGACGGGAATCTTTTTATCTCCACCTTGAAGCCGGTCTCCGCCACCGCAAGCTCCGCCACCGTCGTCGCTATCTCATAATAGAAAGACGAGCTTTTGCCGCCCACCGAAGAAAAATGGAACCCCATCGCATAGTCATATCCCGGCGACGCGTCCGAGGCCGAAACCGTAACGCCCGCCAGAGCTGCGCACGCCGCGATAATGCATATCAGCGCTGTTCTTTTCATCAAGACTCTCTCCGAGTTGTTTTCCGCGCTCTTATTATATACTCTTTTCGCGCGTCGGCAAATAATCCCGCCTCGCATCCGGCCCGCCTCGTTTCTGATATAATCATCTTGCGGAAAAATAATATTCGTTTGCGCGGCCCGCTTGTCCGACGTCATGGCTAAAGAGATTAAAGATATCGCGTCTGTGAGAAAAACCAGAACCCTCGGGTTCAGGCTTTCGCTTCTGGTTTCCGCCGCAATCATCCTGTTCGGAATCGTCTCGATATGGTTCGTCGCGTTCTGGCAGGAGAGTTCCTACAAGAACGAGAAGCGCCGGCAATGGAGCATCGCGGTGGACTCGCTGATGCCCAACCTCGCAAACGCCCTCTCCTCGGACAACTCGGACGCGATTAAGTTCACTCTCGACCGTCTGGCTTCAAAAAATGAAGACATCAGGTCGCTCGTTCTCGCCGACGAAAAAGGCCGCGTCGTCTATTCTCTGGACGAAAAACTCGTCGGCAAGCCGCTGGATGAAAAAACGAAAGCCGCCCTGTCAGAGACAAACGGCAAAGAGGAAAAGTCCGGGTTGCCCCTCAGGCAGTACTCGCGCGAGATTAAAACCGAGTGGACCAGCCTCGGCCGCCTGTACGCCGGGTTCGCCGTCATGAACTCGCTGGAGAAAGAGCGCCAGAGAAGCATCCTCGCGCTCGAATACATGATTGACAACGCGGTCCGCAACGCGGTCCTCTCTTTCGACTTCTACGAGGCCGACCACATCGCGCATGAGATTGTCAAAAACGTGGACGACGTGAAGTTCTTCAAAATCGTCGCAGCCGACGGCGTCATCCTTTCAAGCTCGGACGACAAAGAGACGCTCAAACAGACGGAAGACGCGCGCCTGTCCGAAATCCTCGCTTCCGAGGGCGTCAACAGACCGGTTTGGACTAGGATGTTCAAGTCCGAAGGCGCGAGAATCCTCGAAGTCACCCTCGTGATGATCGAGGGAAACGAAAAACTCGGCGCGATTCAAATCGGCTACGACATATCCTCGCTCAGCGCGTCGGTGAAAAGAAGGAACGCGATACTCGTCCTGCTGTCGGCGGCGGCGGTGGCTATCGCGGCGATGATAGCAATCATAATCGCCGGAAGGATATCCCGCCCGGTCGCCCACCTGTCCCATGTGGCCCTTCAAGTCGGCGCCGGAGACTTGGACGCCCGCGCGGAAGTTTCTTCGGGCGGCGACGAAATGCGCCTGCTCGGCTCCGCGTTCAACAAAATGATCGCCGGCCTCAAAGAGCGAGACCTGATTAAGGACACATTCTCAAGATACGTAACAAAACAGGTCGCCGACGAAATCCTCAAAGACCCCGCCGGTGTCTCTCTCGGCGGCGTCAAGCGCGAGGCGACCATCCTTTTCTCCGACATCAGAGGCTTCACCGCGTTCGCCGAACGGCATGAGCCGGAAGACGTCATCGCCCGGCTCAACGAGTACCTTGCGGCTATGGTGGACGTGATTTTCAAATACGAAGGCACGCTCGACAAATTTATCGGCGACGCGATAATGGCCGTTTACGGTTCTCCTATCTCCCGCGAGGACGACCCTCTTCGCGCCGCCATGACCGCTCTCGAAATGAGGGAAAGGCTTCAAATCCTGAATGAAAAATGGGCCGCCGAAGGCAGGGAGCCTCTCAAAATCGGCATCGGCATCAACGCCGGCGAAGTTATAGCAGGCAACATAGGCGACGTCCGCCGCATGGAATACACCGTCATCGGCGACAACGTCAACCTCGCATCCCGCATCGAAGGCCTCACAAAAATCTTCGACTGCCCCATCATTATCAGCGGCAGCGTTTTTGAAAAAATCAAAGACCGCGTCGTCGCCGTCAAACTCGAATCCACGTTCGTCAAAGGAAAAACCCTAGCCGTGGAGATTTACGAGCTTAAAGACCTCGCCCGCTGACAGCCCGCTCTGATTATTTTCGCTGCCCTGCCACATCTACCGTCGCCTTCCTCTGTCGCATAAGTTTGATATTTCTTGTAAATAAGTGTTGATTTCATATCGCGCGGTGATAAAATCTCTTCAGTTGACATACAACCCATAAAAGGCTGCCCGGTTAAACCGGGAATGCCGGAAGGAAAGGGAAACAATGGAGTTCCTGACCCAGCCATACATGATGGCGTTTTGGTTCGGCGCGCTGACCGCCGCTTCGCTGCCTCTGGGCGCGATGCTGGGTATATGGCTTAAGCCGTCCACGAAGATTGTCGCCGCGTTAATGGCGTTCGGCGCGGGCAACCTTTTGAGCGCTCTCACACTTGAACTTATCGAACCGTCGTTCATCCACACCGGCTTCTGGCCGATAAGCATAGGCTGCATTCTCGGCGGGACGGTTTTCGTTCTCCTGAACCAGCTTCTGGATAAGATGGGCGGCTACATGCGCAAAGCGTCCACTCTCGTTTCCCACATAAAAGCCAAGAAACGCAGCGAGATGCAGGACATGATAGAAAAACTAAGCCAAGTGGACATACTTCGCTCGCTTCCTCCGCAGGAAATCCATCATATCGCGCCTAGCGTCGCGGACCGCTCCTTTAAAAAGGGCGACATCATTTTCAGACAGGGAGACGTGGGAACTCGGCTCTACTTAATCGAGAGCGGAACAGTCAAGATTGAAAGAAAAGGAAACGGCGACAAAGAGGTGACTATATCCGAACTGGGGCCGGGAGAAACATTCGGAGAGATGGCCCTCTTATGGAAAGAGCCTCGAACGGCCACTGTCACCGCCGCTTCCGATGTTTTGCTATTGGAGATTCACAGAGACGATTTCGAAAAGATACTCAAGGCCAGCCCGTCGTTGCGCGCGGATGTTGAAAAACTGGCGGACCAAAGGAAAAAAGGGCTTGCCGCCGCCGCCGTTCTAAGCCCGGAGGAATGGAAACGGGAAGCGATACAGCGCCTTCACGAGGAAGACACTAGACCTTCGTCAGTCGAGATGGAGCAGGCGTTGAAAGAAGGCCATGCGGGAGGGGGCGCGGCGCTCTCCATGTGGCTCGGCATATTTCTCGACGGCATCCCGGAATCCCTCGTCATCGGAGCCAGCATGATCGGCAAAGCAGTCAGCCCGGCGCTCGTCGGCGGCCTTTTCTTCGCAAACCTTCCAGAAGCCATGTCCAGCGGCGCAATGATGAAAAAACAGGGGAAAAGCACAAGCTCGATTTTCTGGATGTGGATGTCGCTCTGCGTCATGACCGGAGTCGGCGCGCTGCTCGGCAATATCCTATTCGTCGGCCTCTCGCCGTCAATCCATTCGCTCTTCGGCGGCCTCGCCGCCGGAGCCATGCTCGCGATGATCGCTCAGACGATGCTGCCGGAGGCTTATGAGCACGGCGGCTGGCTAGTCGGCATCCTCACCGTGTTAGGATTCCTTTCGGCCCTCATGTTCCGCGCCATCGGCCACGCGGCTTCTGCGGCGGAGCATCACGGCTCAATAATTCAGTCTCTGCTGCAAACGCTCGGAGCTTAGCGCGGCTTTTCGTCCTTTCGCATCAGTTTTATCTTTGCCCGAATCAAACGGCAACTCTCTTTTTACGACTTCTCTCTGTTCATATTTCCCCCCGGCAGTCCTATAATAGTTCAAAATGTTTTTTTGCGAGGCCGCCCATGAGCGAAGAGAATAAAACAGCAACGCCGGAAAACAAACCCGAATCCGGTCCGGATTTCATCCGCTCCATCGTCATCGACGACATCCGCACGGGGAAATACGGCGGCAGGGTCGTCACGCGGTTCCCCCCGGAGCCTAACGGCTACCTGCACATAGGCCACGCCAAAAGCATCTGCCTGAACTTCGGCATAGCGGCGGAATTCGGCGGCGTGTGCCACCTCCGCTTCGACGACACCAACCCCAGCAAGGAAGAGGACGAATACGTCGAATCCATAAAAGAGGATGTCCGCTGGCTCGGCTTCGACTGGGCGGACAAAGAGTTCTTCGCCTCCTCCTACTTCGACCAGATTTACGAATGGGCGATCCAGATGATTAAGGAAGGCAAAGCGTTCGTCTGCGACCTCGACGCCGAACAGATGCGCGAATACAGAGGAACCCTCACTTCCCCCGGAAAAGAAAGCCCTTACCGCAACCGCTCAATCGAAGAAAACCTCGACCTGTTCGAGAGGATGCGCGCGGGCGAGTTCGAGGAAGGCTCCCGCACCCTCCGCGCTAAAATCGACATGGCTTCCCCCAACATCAACATGCGCGACCCCGTTATGTACCGCATCCTCAAAGTCCCCCACCACAGGACGGGCGACAAATGGCTCATCTATCCGTCATACGACTTCACTCACGGACAGTCAGACTCCATCGAGCGCATAACCCACTCCATCTGCACGCTAGAATTCGAAGACCACCGCCCGCTCTACGACTGGTTCGTGGAACAGCTCGGCATCTACCGCCCGCAACAGATAGAGTTCGCGCGGCTCAACCTCACCTTCACGATGATGAGCAAGCGGCTCCTGCTCGAGCTTGTCAATGAGCGACTCGTCTCCGGTTGGGACGACCCCCGCATGCCCACCATCGCCGGGCTGCGCAGGCGCGGCTTCACCCCGGAGTCCATCCGCGAGTTCTGCCGCCGCATCGGCGTCGGCAAAGACGAAAGCGTAATCCAGTACGAATACCTCGAATTCTGCCTGCGGGAAGACCTCAACCGCCGCGCCCTCCGCGCTATGGCCGTCCTCGACCCCCTGCGCGTCGTCATCGAGAACTACCCCGAAGACCTCGTAGAAGAGCTTGACGCCGTCAACAACCCCGAAGACGCTTCCGCCGGAACCCGCAAAGTCCCCTTCTCCCGCGTCATCTACATCGAGCGGGAAGACTTCATGGAAGAGCCGCCGAAAAAATTCTTCCGCCTTTCGCCCGGAGCCGAAGTGCGCCTGCGTTACGCTTATTTCATCAAGTGCGTCGGCGTCGTCAAAGACGAGTCCGGCGAAATCGTCGAGTTGCGCTGCGTCTACGACCCCGAAACGCGCGGCGGAGATTCCCCCGACGGAAGAAAAGTCAAAGCGACCCTTCACTGGGTGTCCGCCGCCCGCGCCGTGGACGCCGAAGTCAGGCTCTACGACCGCCTTTTCTCCACCGAAGACCCCTTCGACGTCCCAGAAGGCGGAGACTGGCGAGGCAACCTCAACCCCAATTCGCTGATTGTCCTCAATAACTGCAAACTCGAACCCTCCCTAGCGTCCGCCAAAACCGGCGACATATTCCAGTTTGAGAGAAAAGGATATTTCAGGGCGGACGACAGTTCGGCCCCCGGCGCTCTTGTGTTCAACCGCTCCGCCACCTTGAAAGACTCATGGGAAAGAGTTCAAAAGAGAGAGAAAACCGCCTCCGCTCCCGCCCCTGCTGCCAAAAAAGATAAAGCCCCCGCCGCCCCCGTTAAATCCGCCCCGTTAGAAATCCCCGGCGTCAAAACCGCCGTCGACTTCAACGACTTCGGAAAACTAGACCTGCGCGTCGCCCGCGTGCTCGAAGCCGCTCCCGTCCCGAAATCAGACAAAATGCTCCGGCTGCTTGTCGACATCGGGCTGGAACAGCGCCAGATAGTTGCCGGCATCGCCAAACACTACTCGCCCGAACGCATAACAGGAAAACTTATCGTGGTGGTCGCCAACCTAGAGCCGAGAAAACTAATGGGCGTCGAATCAAACGGGATGTTGCTGGCCGCCACAGACGCCGACGGCCTGCGCGTTATCACCCTCGACGGCGACCTCCCCCCCGGAACACGCATAAGCTGAATCCGACTCCCGCCGCGCGCTTTTTTTGACTAACCTCGCTATGACCATTATAATAGTCAATAAATTGGTCAACCGGGAGAGCGCGATAATGAAAACCATTCCTTTGAGCAAAGCCAAAGCCGGGTTTTCCAAACTCGTCGAGGACGTCGGGAAAACACGTTCCGCGTACAGGATAACAAGAGGCGGAGAAGCCGAAGCCGCGCTCATCAGCATGGAAGAATACGAATCGCTTATCGAAACCATCGAAATCCTGTCCGACCCGGAACTGATGAGACAGATAAAACTATCCCGGCTCGACATCGAAAAAGGAAGGCTCGCCACTCACAAAGAGGTCTTCGGTTGAAGCGCTACGAAATCTTTTACACTGCGTCCGCCGCAAAAGCGATTCGCAAACTTCCTCCTGACATCAGGGAAATATGCGGGAACGCCGTTGAGCGGCTTGCCTCAGACCCTTACGAAGGAAAACCCTTAAAGAGACCCTTCGAAGATTTACGCTCGTTCCGCACAAGCTCATACAGAATCATTTACAAAATCGAAGAGAAAAGAATCTCCATAATAGTCGTCGCCGTCGGACACCGAAAAGATATCTATGAAAAGCTGAAACGATTGCTCGACTCCTGAATAGCGCTTTCCCCCCGATCCGACAGATCGCGATACCAGACTCATCGATTTCATAGTCTCATGGCGGCCGTCTTCTCCACACGACAACCTCGATTCCAACATCGCGATGAAAAAGCTTTTCAGATGTGATAGAATTGTTTTTACCGGATGGAGAACAAAGGCTTCTGTTCTTGCCGTTTTGCCGAATATTCCGAAGCCCTCCAACCGAAACCGGCGTCAGGCCGCGCGCATCGGGAGCTCTGATGAACACTTCTTCCTCTCTGAGATATCTTTGCTTTGCATTTTTTGTTTCGGTGTTGATATATTGTGGAATGGCAACAGCGGCGCGCTGCGAAGATACGAAAGAAAAAATCAAAGACGCGCCTGCTGCGATCACTATCGAGGAGTTCGACAGCGCCGTCACGCAGACTATTGAGATTTTGAAACGGGAATATTACAAGGAGTTCGAACTTACGGAAGATACTCTAACTGCGACGATCCGCGGGTTGCTCTCTTCTCTCGACGAACCTTATTCGAGATACATTCCGTCGAAAACCTATTGGAAAAGCAAGAATCAAGATCTGGAGACATATGGAGGAGTCGGGGTCTCTCTCGACTTTACTGAAGACGGAGTCATGGTGTTTAGAACGGTGGAGAATTCCGCCGCTTCCAAAGCCGGAATCGCCCCCGGCGACTTCATTCTTGAGGTGGAAGGAGTGGAAGCGAAAGCGATTTCTAAAGAAGAGCTTCACGAACTTTTCGCGGGCGAAATTGGCTCCGACATAAAGCTTAAGGTCAAGAAGGGCGATTCCGAACGCGTGGAGGAATTCGTATTCAAAAGGTGCATATTGCACACGGTGGACGCCGAGGGGGAGATGCTTGAAGGCAGCATAGGGCGCTTGAAAATCAGCGAGTTCGGATCACACGTTTACGCCCAGACGATAGCCGCTCTCGAAGACCTCTCAAAATCCAATTTGAAAGGCCTGATAATAGACATGCGCTACAATCCCGGCGGTCTGGCTTACGAAGCAGCCCTAGTGTCTGACATCTTTATCGAAAAAGGCCCGGTTATGGTTCTCGAAGACCGCGATCCTAAAAAAAACACGACTTTGTACGCGAAAACCGATCATTCGATTCCAGACGTCCCGATTGTTCTTCTCGTGAATAAATACACCGCTAGCGCGGCAGAGATAGTGACTGCCGCTCTCAAACATTATCGAAATTTTCCGGTTCTGGGGGAAACCACATTCGGCAAAGGTTTGTCCCAGCGCCACATCACAATGGCCGACGGCTCAGTGTTGAGCCTCACAACCGCCAGAGTGATGATCGCCGGAGAACTGGACATAAATGATAAGGGTGTTTCGCCTGACTTCGAGATTGTTCCAGAAAAAGGAACGGACGAAGAAATCGAGGATTTGCAAAAATTGACAGCGGCGCAGAAGGAAAAACTGCCCGACCCGGTTCTGGATAAAGCGGCCGCGTTTGTGATCGGGCTTGTCGAGAAAAATGAATCAAGCGGGAAGCGGAGCTTGGAATGACGCGACCGCGCGTTTTTTAACACCGCCCGCGCCGCGTATGAGAGCCGCTCCGCGGCTCAATCCGCCTTCTCAAACGCCTTCCTGACCGTTTCGTCGCTCAATCTGCTTCCGTTCATAAGCAGCCTGAGAGCCTTTTCCAGACTCGACGACTTTTCCGTCAGCGCCGGCCATCCGTCTCCTTTTTCAGAAGCCACAGCCGCGTCGAACGCCAACATCATTTCTTGTTGCTTTTTTTCGATTTCATCGACTTTCTTTTCTGGGGATGTTCCTGCCGCAATTGCTTTGAGAACTATAATTCTATTTCCCAGATTCTCTCCGGCGGAGACGGCCTGCCCCCTGTAATTCGCCATGCCTGTCGCCCTGAAAAGCCCTGAGAACTTCAGAAAGTCTCCAAGTTCCTCAAGCGCTTCCACGCATTTGGAGGTCAACAGCGCGTTTCTGAACATCCCTTTCATTTTTTCATCAGCGATGCCTTCCGCCATCGTCGCTTGAGCGGAAGCGCTCTTCTGCGCCTCTTCGCGCTTCTTGTCCATTTCTTCCAGCCACTGCTCGGCTATTTTTATATGCTTCCTCGCCTCCGGACACATGTCTGCCCTGTCGCGAAGCTCCTCGGCAAGTTTTCTTGCAGGCTCCAGATTCTCCGCTTTCTGCCCGTCTTTTAAGGCCATCAGTTTGAACGTCTTGAAATCCTTGTTTTCCGGCTGCTCTTTCAGCAAATGATTTATCACTTTCTCCGCCGCGTCCTTGAAATCAAAAAGAATCATCGTCATCAACCCATAAGCGCGGCTTTCGATTTCTCCTGAACTGAAATACTTTATCGCCGGGTCGACTATCTCTTCTTTCTTTTTTAAATCCCTGTACACGCGTATCTTTAACTGATGGGCTTCTCTCAATTCCGGATACAGCGAAATGGCTTTTTCAAGGTTCTCGATGGTTTTCGTCTTGTCCGGATCGCTCCATTCCTTAACGCCTTTGTAGAACTTGGAAGCTTTGCCGTAGCTGTTGAACGCTTCTCGCATTACGGCCAGACTATCCGTGAATCGGAAAGATTCGGCTGTTTTTATAAAAGCTTCCTCGTATTTCTTATATGTGTGCTCGAGCGATGTCCCTTGCATCAATAACACATGGTCTTCATCGAACATGAACGCGTATATTATTCCCTTGAAATTCTTTTCTCCTCCGTACCTCATCTCTTTGCTGAAAATTATCCTCTTCATCTTTACGCCGTTAATATCAAACTCGCCGCTCTCCTGCTGATAGTAGTTCGCAGCGTTGTTCTTTAGATTAAGGCCGACGTAAATATCTAGGTTTTCAAAGGTCGGTTTCTGAGGTTGTTTCGACACATCAAGCATTGTGACTTCTAATGACGGATTATATTCGATTATCGAGCCGTAAGGCTCTTTGAGAATTTCAACGATAGTCCCTTCGTACTCCATTGGGTTGAATTCCTTCTCCGACTCTGCGAGATCGTTGAAATAGCTGGCGATGTTGTTTTCTTTAGACTGTTTTCTCACGAACTGGTTGGTGCTTATATGCCAGTCCTCCCGCGCCGCAATCTCAAATCCGTACACGTAATTCGAATAGACCTGACCTTCGATTCTTTCAATCAGCGGATTGAACCTGTCTCTATCGTCGTTCTTAGCCGCTTCCTGAGCGGCCACTGTCGCGGCAAACAAGCAAAAAACCGCAATGAACGCCGCCGGTATCCTTGTTTTCATCTATCCTGCCTCCCTAGTGAGTTCGTGTGCCCGGATTTGGACCGCCTTTGCGGCAATCTCTATTTGTACTCCTCCATTTTCGCTTCCAGTTCGGTGAACATTTCCTGCATCACCTGTTGCAATACCGCCTCAACTTTCGGCTGATAACCGACCGACAACGCCGTGGCGTAATCTTTTGCCATTCCGTATTGAACGCTAGCATACTTTTGGCCGATCGGCGTCTCGTAATGATTTATAAGAAGCGCCAGTTCCTCCTCGTTGAAGTATTTGTCGTAAATCGGCGCCCACACCTCGTTTAACAAAGTGTTTTCATCGTAAATCTTCGACACCACTTCCGATAGTCTCTTGGTCAACTCCGGAACGAACACATTGCGCAGAAAACTTTTCTGGCCTTCAGATACATCTTCGCTTTCCAACGCCGGTGTCAGACTCATCCGTATCTGCCTATCCAGAGTCTCCACCACCACTTCCGACACTACCTTGACGGCGCCTTTCATATCCATAAGATCGAATAGCTCGCTTATAAGCTCGCGCTTCTTTTCGGATATTTCCACCTCCGACGCTCCAGACGACGCCGAAAACAGGGCCACGGCGAAAAATACGGTTAAAACGCATGCGATTCTCTTTCTCATTATGTCGCCTCCAGACGATTGAATCTCCGCCGATTATACCATTTTTGTTTAGCCATACCGCATTATTAAAAAAAAATCGGAGGCGTTTCTCGACGAATCGGATTTCTATTGCATTTTCACAACACACACGAGATTCTATATCCGAGCGTCCGATCCGCGCCGCCCGCATCCGGGCGACCCGGCGGGTCGCCCCTGCGGTCGCGCGTTTTAGCATCTCTCGCGTTTCATCGACGTCATTCGTTTCTTTCTCAGGCATGACATCGGGGCGCGCGGCGGTCCCTGATTAGGCGTGGCGCGGTTCGGATTTCTATTCCTTATTAATAATTATTTAGGAATTGCTCGAAAGAGAGCGCGGTTGTATGATAGGGGGGTTAAACCGCATTTTTCATCAATGCGGCTGAAATCAGCGGGCGGAAACCCGCGCTTTTAAGGGGGAGACTTCCATGAAAATCATCATTCTCGGCGGTTGCGGGGACATGGCGAAATCGGCCATCCGAATCCTGAAGGACGAGCAGGACGTCACTGAGCTTATCATAGCCGACCTCAATCTGGAGAAAGCTAAAACCATAGCCGGAGAGCTAGGCGCGCGAGCGAGCGCGGTCAAGGTTGACGCATCGAAGCCGGAGACCGTCCGGGACGCCGTGAAGGGTTGCGACGTGGCGCTGGGATTCATCGGGCCGTTCTATATGTTTGAAAAAGCCATCGCGGGGGCCTGCATCGATGCGGGAACTCCTTACGTGAGCATCATGGACGACTACGACGCGTACCTGAGCGTGATAACTCTCGACGAGAAGGCAAAATCAGCCGGCGTAACCTGCGTGTGCGGCCTCGGCAACTCGCCGGGAATCACCAACCTGCTGGCGAAAAAGGGCTATCTGTCGATGGACGAACCGGAGAAGATACACATCCAGTGGGCGGGCGGCTCAGGCGAGGACGTTGGGCTGGCCAACATCAAGCATGTTCTGCACATTTTCGCCGGAACCACCCTCCAGTGGCGCAACGGCAAAGAAGTCCGGGTGAAGACAGGCACGAACATGAAGGTTGTCGATTTCCCGGAGCCGATAGGGAAACTCCCCGTGTATTACACCGGGCACGCCGAATCGGTGTCCGTGCCCCGGAACCTGAAAGGGTTGAAGGAAGTGACGCTGCACGGAGGGGCGCACCCGCCGTATATCGCCCGACTTGCCACTCTCATAGGGAACCTCGGCCTTTCCACCACTCCGAAAAAGCGCGACCGCATAGCAAAGCTGATGCTGCCCCTCGAACAGGCGGGCGTGTTCGGCAAAGGCGGGGTGGATAAATCGGTGTTCAGAATCGACGTCTACGGTAAAAAGAACGGCAAACCCGTCCACCACTACTACACCGGAGTGGGGCATATAGCGGACATCACTAGCATACCGGCTGTGGAAGCGGCGCTGATGGTCGGGCGCGGGGAGCTTAAGAAACCGGGCATACACGCCGCCGAAAGCGCTCTGGAACCGGCGGAATTTCTGCCGAGACTCGAAAAGCGCGGCATAGATTTAAAGTATTACGAATAAGAAACATCCCGCCCCGACGGAAATGCTGATCAGCCTGTCCGGGGATTGCTTATTGTCAGAATATGTCCGGCGCGCGCGTCCGTCCGATTCTTGTTTTTTATAAAAAATCTACGCTTATGTCGTATGTTGTCCGTTTTATTCCGCGCTTAACCGAATTGCTCAGAGCGGATATTTGAAGAATTAGAGAGTATTCCGGCGTATTTTCAAGATTGCTTCTTTTATTCCCCGATATTAATCGCATCATTGATTTCTGGGGATATTAAAGCTGATTATCAAAGCCCGCATTAAATTTTTTTTATAAAATTGAAAAAAAGTTTTGAACATTAGGATAGTATATTTAGATTCGCGGGACGCTTGAAGAGCGGCTGTCCCGGGTGAAACTTGAAAACTTCAGAGACCGGAAGAAAGAATATTGCCGACTTCGGAGGAAACAAAAAAGCCGAAGGACGGATAATAGATAATGTAACGTTGATACCTACGATGATGGTCAGACCGTGACGAAAGGAGGTGCGGACACTTGGAACGGTCAAGACGCCCGGAGCGGATGATGGAGGAAACGTGGACACTCCTTGCGGAAGCGAAGGGAAGAAGATCGAAACACAAGACCATCTCGGCAACACCAGCATTAGATTCGCACATTCCAAGGAGGAAACAATGAAGAAATCATTAGTAATCACATCGGTCCTCGCGATGGCAATGGCCTTCTCGACGATCGCGAAAGCCGAAGCGGACTTTCACATGAATTCCCGCTTCTGGTACACGGACAAAGACGGCACTTCCGGCGAGAATCGCATGGGACTGCACGTGGTTGAGTTCAGCGCTGCCGCTGAAGTTGACAACATCGGCGGAAACCTGACCTACAGAATAGCCGATACCGTGAATGCTGCCGGTGGAGCTGCCAACACTCAGAGCTATCCGGTCGAAACGAAAGCCTACATCAAGTTCGGCGAGCAGAAGAACCACAAAATCACCGCCGGATTGCAGTTCGTTCCGTTCGCAATTTACAAATGGAACAACCTGTACCATCCGTTCCTTGACAAGCCGGGACAGATGGGCGCGATATGGGACGCTGACTGGGGCGCACTGTACACCTACAATGCGAAACCCATCCTGCTCGACCTCGGCTACTGGCAGAATGGCGGCGAAAGAATGAATCGGTATGTTACTGAAGATGCCGCTTCAACTTTTGTCAACATCTATACAGAAGATGCTGAAAAGAACACCATCACCGCCCGCTTGGGCTATGACGTTCTCTCCAACCTGAACCTCGGCGCTTCCTACATGACAGGGAAGATAGACCAAATTGCGGGCGATGACCTCTACACCAAGAGGAATCTGTGGGCGCTCGACGGCACGTGGAAAGCTCTCAGCAACCTGCAACTCTCCGGCGAATATGTCGATTTCGACATGAACGACAAAGAAGCCGCCGAAGCTGAAGGCGATTTCGGTCTTCTGCAGGTCAAGTATGACATCAACAAAGTTCCGGCCCCGCTGAACATGGTCTCCTTCGTGCTGCAGTATTCATGGCTCGATGTGGACGGCATGGACAAGCTGAAGAACTATCAGGAGCAGATTTGGGTGAAAGCCGGCAAGAACCTCGACATCTTCTGGCAGAATGTTCAGGATGAGCAGATTGACAACGCAGGCGATAAGTACAAGGAGAAATTCCACTACATCGCCTTCAAGTACAGCCTGTTCTAAATCGAACTTGAAGAAACGGAAGAATCGTACGGAGGGAAAGTACAAACAATTAAAGAGTTTGAACCGGAACTCCTTGGTGTGAGAATCAAGGGGGACGGGACACAGCTCCCGGCCCCCTTTCACACCGGATTCATCCGAAGCGGTTGCTCCAGCTAATCATGATTGACTGGAAAATAAAAAGGCCCTCGCAGCAGGGCCTTTTTTCATTTTTGGCGCGTTGGCGGCGGCGCTGGCTAAAAATTTTGAAAAACGTTTTAGGTTTTGCGGGGAAACCATTTTTTTGCAAAAAACAGGTTTCCCCGCGCCCCTTCCGAAAAAAACTCTCAATCAGCCGATTTTGTTGAACTTCGTTCGATTCAAAATCGGCTTTTAGAAAAATGGCGACATTCGGCGCGGCATTCTCGCGATGGGTATTCCTCTTTTCCCAAAAATAAACTTCCGCTTAATAGAAATTACCCACTCCAAAGAATAATCATAAATGGGCGCCACGGGGAAACTTGTTTGCCCGTGCCATTTTTTGTGAAACAGCGCCCCCAAACTAGTTTGGGGGTGGCACCCGGGATAGTTAATTTCATTTGATTATTGCTATAAATCTTCGAAAATTTCGTCAAGAGCGTCAAGAGCGTCTCCATGTTATCAACTTTGACCAAACAAAAAGATGCGAAAAGTTTGGGAAAAGGGGCTTGGGGAAAGAACCCTTTTCAAAGGGTTTTTCCCCAATCGCCGAAGGCGAAAACTATCACAACTGTTTTTTTGTAATCAAAGCCAATCGGCGGAGATGCCGATACGGCGGGCGGCGGCGGCGAGGTCGGGAGCGTCGAGCCGGGCGCGCACAGGATCGGGATGCGAAGCGCAGAACGCGCGGGTCTTGCGCGCGAAATCCAAAATATACGTGAAATCATGCGGAAATCTATCGGGGTCAACACCGACGAGCATCGGCGGCTCGCGCCGCGTGAACAGCCGGGTCCAGTCTTCCAGCGGAATCATGTCGAAGGGGGCTGCAAGAGACGGATGCATGGTGAAAAGGACTTTCGCCTCTTCCGGGACGCGGTCGAGCATGGAGCGGGCGAAATCGAACGACCTGTCGCAATAGTACGGCAGCCACAGGGGCAGAAGCCGGGATTTCAGGTTGGCGACCGGGTCTAGCTGGTTAAAACAGTCGGCAAACACGAAAGAAGGCTGCGCGCCGTCCCTGCGGGAGGCTTCAATGTGAAGTTCGAGGGCCAGTTCGCTGAATTTTTCGGGATGGTCGGCGGTCAGAACGAGGAGTTTAATGCCGTTGGCGGCGGCGAAATCGCGGACGGAGGCCTCGAATTCCGGTTCTCCGCCCCATTCTGATTCGGGCATGTCGCAAAGTTCGTATCTGCCGTCCCTGAGCCTCCAGCCGCCGTCGCCCGGCGCGGGATCGCCGTGGCGGGCGCGGTATTCGGCCAGCCGACTGCTGCCTTCAAGGTATTCGGCGTCCGGAATGCCTCCGAGGCCGCCGATCTGGAATGTGACGCGGGGCTTCATGCGGTACTGTTTCCATTTATATTCGCACCTGATGAGGACGAGAGCGCCGTTGTCTGCGAGATTTCTGGCGATGAAACGGCTGTAAGGGCGCGGAATCCGGGCGAGTTTTGCGCGGATATGGTTGATAAAAACAAGGACGGGCCTGTCGTGAACAGGGTCGAAGTGGGCGACGAGGCTGAGGGAGGGGTTGTTGCGGGCGATTCTACCCGCGAGACGCCTTGCGCGCGCGGCGGTGGTGTAAACGTCGTCCACGTTGCGAACGTCGCTGAAACAGAGCAGGAAATGGGAGGAAAGAAAGGGAGCGTCTAGGATTGAGCCGATGTGGCTAGCGCCGCCGCTGGGCGCGCCGAGGATGATTGTCCTGTAGTTTCTTAAGGGATATAGGGAGGCGGCCCAGAGGGCCATTTCGTCTTCTCTGACGGCGTCGGCGGCTGATTGAGGCAGTCCGATTCTGCCGAGGGCGAGTCTAGCGGCGGCGGCGGCGGGGCCGCGCGGAACCCACGACAGCCAACGCATGGCGCTGCGTGCGGCGAATCCGAGGCCGTACATATCGAAGTGGCGTCCGTGAAGCGCGGCAGCCAGCGCCCTCATCTGCGCTGCGGACGAATCGCTTTTTTCCACGTAAAATGCCATAATCCAGATTCAAGTTTAAATAATATGTTGCTTGTTTGCGGGGAAACCATTTTTTTGCAAAAAACAGGTTTCCCCGCGCCCCTTCCGAAAAAAACTCTTGGCCGCCGATTTTGATGAACTTCGTTCATTTCAAAATCGGCTTTTTTTACTCCGAAACAACGCCCATCGGCAACACAATCCAATCAACTTTTCCTGAATCGCAAAATCAATTGAATAATTATAACATTGAGGCGACGAAGACGTAAACGACGGCTCCCAAGGCGTGGCTGATTATGGGCGGCCAGACGGAGTCATGCTTCCTGCCGAGCGAGTGGAAAAGCAGTATGGAAAAGAACTGGATGGCGATGAAAGAGATGAGGTCGTTGCCGACGCGGCATAGCAGGCAGATGGAGAAAGAGGCCGCGCCGCCTCCAGCGAGCATGAGGGGAATCATGGGGAGGCGGATCACCTGAGTGCCCCAGAAAACAAGAACCGAGGCCACTACGACGGCGACAGCGAGCAGGTCCCTCATGTGGCTTTTCAGCCACGCCGCGCTCGAAAACGACTCGAAGAAAGGCGGGAGCATGAGGTATCCGGCGGACATGAGGGAGCCGATGCTGACGACCAGAACGGCGGCGGCGGCGGTGTCCTTTGCGAGTTTCGCGCTGGCGTTATAGCCGGGGCTGAGCAGGTCCACGAGCGCCTCTATGCAGGTGTTTATCACCTCCATCGAAAAGACGAACGTTATAACCATGAACAGGTAGGCTTTCTGGAATCCGGTGAGGTCGAGAACGATGGCGAAGCACATGACCCAGACGGCCATGCAGAAGTGGAAGCGCATGTTGCGCTGAGTGAGCAGGACGTGGAAAAGGCCGGAGAAGGCGTACCTGAAAGAGGCCAGCACCTTGAGGAGCATATTTTTCGGATGGCGGCTTTCCTCTTTGGGAATCATGCTCGGCGCTCCATAGCTCTGAGAAGGGAGCGGCGGCGGGTTTCCATCGCGCGGGCCTGCTCGTCGGTCTCGTGGTCGTGTCCCATCAGGTGCAGGACGCTGTGTATGACAAGTTCGCGGAGTTTAGCGTCGAGCGAGACGCCTTCCTCTGCGGCGTCGGCGATTGCGCGGCGGATGCCGATGACGATATCGCCGACGACGAGAGTCTCGCCGGGAGCCGGGGGGGCGACGCCGTCCATCGGGAAACTGATAACGTCCGTCGGGCGGTCTTTGCCGCGCCAGCGGGCGTTGAGCGACTGGATGCGTTTGTCGCCGACGAGGATGATGGAAAGCTCGGCGTCCTTCCAGCCTTTGACAGCTTCGAGCGCGGAGGCGGCGTATCGGGCCAGAGCGCGCTCGTTGATTTTGACTTTGGTTTTGTTTTCAATCCATACGTTCGGCATTGTTCAACCCGCGCCGTTTTTTCTGGGCGCGGCCTCTCGCTCCTTGAACTCTTCGAGGTCGGGGTACTCCATACGTGAGTGATATACGCCCGCGAGGGTTTTCAGGAGCGAATTTCTGATAGAGTCGATTTGTTTTAGAGTGACGTCGCACTGTTCGAACTGGCCTTCGCGGAGGCGGGCGGCGACGATATTGTCCACGATGCTTTCGATGGCCTTGGGCGTGGGAGCCTTGAGGGAGCGGACGGCGGCCTCGCAGGAGTCGGCGAGCATGATGATAGCGCCCTCTATGCGGCTGGGGCGCGGGCCGGGATACCTGAACCTGTTTTCGCCGACGTCCTCGCACTCGCCCGCTTCAACGCGGGCGCGCGCCTGCTGATAGAAGAAAGATATCAGGCAAGTGCCGTGGTGCTCGGAGATAAGCTCGATCACCTCTTCCGGCAGCCGGTTTTCGCGGGCCATCTCGACGCCGTCTTTGACGTGAGAGGAGATGACGAGCGCGCCGAGGGTCGGGGCGACATCCGTCAACTGGCTCAGGCCGTCCATGCGGTTCTCTATGAAGAAGTACGGTCGCTTGAGCTTGCCGATATCGTGGTAGTAGCAAGCAATGCGGACCAGCAGGGCGTCCGCGCCGACCGCCTCGGCGGCGGTCTCGGCGAGATTGCCGACGAGTATCGAGTGGTGATAAGTGCCGGGGGCCTCGATGAGCAGCTTCTTTAGCAGCGGCTCTTCCGGGTTGGAGAGTTCGAGGAGCCTGTGGGGAGTGGTGACGTTGAACACTTTTTCATAGGCGGGCATAAGCCCGGCGGCGAAAACGAAAGACAGCATGCCGTTGAGTCCGCCGAAAATGAAGATGTTTATCGCGGCGTCCGCCGCGGATGAAAACTTGATGAGGGTTATGATGAGGATAGAGACCATGCTAATGACCGACACGGCGGCTCCGGCCTTCATGAGGTTGTCTTTGTCGTGCGTGCGGACAGAATAGAAATATGCCGCGAGAGACGAGGCGATGGCCACAAGCAGATGTTCGGCGGCCATTTCGAGAGAGAGCGCGGTCATCGCGAGGAAGACAGGCATGGCTGCCAGCGTCATCAGGCGGCTGAGCATTACGCACATGAGGATGGTCGAGGTTCCGGCGGCGACGCCGATTAGATAGCCGGAAAAACTGGGGACTCTAATGATGAGGGCCGACCACGCTGCGGCAAGCGCAAGAAGAGTGGCGAAGATAAGGAGTTTCTTTTCATCCCTGTAAACGCGAGGATGGAAGGTTTTTATGAAAGCGCCGATGATGAGGAATGAAAGAGCGATAAGAAGAGCCTTGCCAGCAAGGCGGTTCCACGAGTCGCCGCCGGAGCCGACGCCTGACGTCTTCATGATGTCGAGGTGTTTGGCGCTGATGGGATCGCCCCTGCGGACGATGACCTCATTTTTCCGGATAGTCCTCACAACGGGCGGAGCCGATTGGGCGGCCTCTTTGCGAAGGTTCTCCGTGGCCTCGGCGTCAGTTTCGAGGTTCGACTTCACCGCCACGCTGACGATGTCATGCGCTACTGAAGAGATGGAGGGATCTAAGTCGTCCTGCCGGGCGAGTCTGCCTGCTTCTTCGGCTATGCCCATAATGTCGCCGGAGCCGACGTTTTCCATTTCGCCCAAGCGGTTTAGGGCGGTGGAGACGGCTACCCACAACTGTACGGCCTTCTCGACATCCATCGAAAGAAGGGCGCGAACGGAATCGCCGCCGAGGCCGAAATCGTAGAGTTCCTTTTCGAGGCGGGAGAAGTTCTCTGCGGGGCCGCGGGAGCGGAGAGTTTCGAGCAGTCTCTGAAAAACATCCTCGATGCCGCTTCTGAAGCCGGGAGCGAGAGAATAAACCGGCTCGATTTTTTCGGCTGCCGCGCGGCGAGCGGCCTCAGTGGCCTCCGCGTCCTCATATTCCATAGTGCGGGGGGACACGATGTCGGACTCCACGATGTCGCCCGCGCGGTAGGCGGAGCCGCCGAAGGAGCCGTAGAGATAAAGGCCGCAGACGACGAAGTAAAGCGCGACGGCAATCGCCGCGCGCCTGCCGCCGCCCATCCTTAAGTCCGCCAGAGCGTCGAGAACGCGCGCGCCGAACGGGGAGTTCCCTGCCCTTTTATTGTTTTTCGTCAATTAACGTCACCTTCGCCGTTTTCGCTCTCGTAAGCGCGGATGATTTTCGCGACAAGCTCATGCCGCACCACGTCGAGTTTGCTGAATCTGACGAACTTGATTTCCGGCAGGCTGCGCAGACGCCGCTCGGCGTCCACCAAGCCCGACATTTTTTCCGGCGGCAGGTCGATTTGAGTGACGTCCCCCGTGATGACCGCCCGGGAGCGCGAGCCGAGTCGGGTGAGGAACATCTTCATCTGCTCGACCGTAGTGTTCTGCGCTTCGTCCAGTATAACATAAGCGTCTTCGAGAGTCCTGCCCCGCATGAAAGCGAGCGGGGCGACTTCGATAACTCCGGTGTCCATCAGTCGGCGGCATTTCTCGAAGTTCATCATCGCGAACAAGGCGTCGTAGACGGGCCTCAGGTAGGGATCGACCTTTTCCTGAAAATCGCCGGGAAGGAAGCCGAGTTTTTCGCCGGCTTCGACTGCCGGACGGCAGATTATAATGCGTTTTACGGCCTCCTCCGCAAGGCAGTTGACCGCGACCGCGACCGCGAGGTAGGTCTTGCCGGTTCCGGCGGGGCCGATGGCAAAAACGAGGTCGTTTTTCATAATCGCGCGGATGTAGTCGCGCTGGGTGGGGCTGCGGGGGCTGATGGAGCGGCCGGTTCCGTTGTGGGTTTTGACGACCGCGTCCTCGCCCTCGTCGCCGTCGCCGTTTATTAGCATGGCGCCGTACTTGAAGTCGGCGCCGGTGACGCTGCCGCCCTTGCGGAGGCGTTCGAGGAGGCGTTCAAGCATTTCCGCCGCCTGCGCGGCCAGAGCGCCGCTAAGCTTGACCTCGCCGTCCCTGTAGGAGCAGGTCACGCCCGCTTCCCGCTCCAGCCATTTGAGGTTTTCGTCCCTGTTTCCGAACAGGCCGAGGGCTTCGTCCTGACTGTTGAGCCTGACTATCGATTTTTTCTTTTTATCTCCCAATCATACATCCTTTCCGGCCAGCGAGAAGATAGCCGCCGCCGCTATAGCCGCCGTTTCAGCCCGGAGAATGAGCGGGCCGAGAGCCGCCGCGCGGAAACCCGAGTCGGCAGCCGCCCTCGATTCCGAGTCCGACCAGTCGCCTTCCGGGCCGACCATCACAACTGTTTCGCCGTCTTCAAGCTCGCGGACGGCTGTTGCGAACGATTCCGCCGCGCCGCGAGTTATAAGTATAAATTTATTAGGCGCGCCGGATAGGCGGGCGACCGCCGAAGCTAGGTTTTCCGGCTCGCAGATTTCCGGCGCTCTGCCCGCGCATTGCGCCGAAGCTCCGCCGAGTATTCGCCGCCACCGCTCCAGCCTTTCAGAGGAATCCTCGCCGGAGAGTTTAGCGACGCTTCTTTCGGCGGCAAGGGGGATTATTCGGCCAACGCCCAGTTCGGCGGCCTTTTCAAGGAGCAAATCCCACCTTCTGCCTTTAAGAAGGGCGGCGGCAAGAGTGAGCCGCGAGCCGGGAGTCTCCGGCAAATCCCTCTCGGCGACCACATCCGCCAGAACCGCGCCTCCGTCGAACCCCGCAACGCGGAGTATCCGTTCGCGGGAGCCGTCGTAGCCTGCGAAGACATCGCCGACGCGCGCGCGCAGGACTTTCACCGCGTGCCGCGCGGCGGCTCCCCGCACAGCCGTTCCGTCGAAATCGTCAAGCCAGACCCGCTCCAAGCGTCACCGCCTCACTTGAACATCTCGATAATTTTTTTAAGCGGGCCGGTCTGCGGACGCCTCAATTCCTCTCCGCCCGCTTCGGCGAATTCGGAGAGAAGTTTTTTCTGTTTGGAGTTAAGTTTTTTCGGCACGACCACTTTGACCATGACATGCTGGTCGCCCCTGCTCTTGCCACGAAGGTTCGGGAATCCTTTTTCGCGGAGCCGGAACACCATGCCTGATTGAGTTCCGGCGGGAATATCGATTTTTTCGGGGCCGCGAAGAGTGGGCACTTCGATTTCGTCTCCGAGGGCGGCTTGAGTGAAACTGATGGGGACCTCGCAGAAGATGTCCTGCCCGTTGCGTTTGAAGAACTCGTGTTCGGCGACGAAGACGACGACGTAGAGGTCGCCGCGGGGGCCGCCGAGTTCGCCGGGCTCGCCTTCGCCGACGAGGCGCAGCTTCTGTCCGCTGTCCACCCCGGCGGGAATGGAAATTTTTACTTTTTTCATGGCGCGGACCCTGCCTGAGCCGGAGCAGGCGCGGCAGGGGTCGGGAACCTGACGACCCGCGCCTCTGCACGCCGGGCAGGTGACAACACTCTGCATCTGGCCGAAAATGGTGTTGCTGACCTGCCTGACCTGTCCGGAGCCGCCGCAAGTCGAGCAAGTGACGGGGTGAGACCCGCTGGCAGAGCCTGTGCCGGAGCATTTTTCGCAGTCCACGATGGTTGGAATCTCGATTTCGGCGTCTTTGCCGAAGGCGGCGTCCCGGAAAGATATTTCGATGTCGTATCTGACATCCGCGCCGCGCGAGGGTCTGTGCTGGCGCCTGCCGCCTCGCGCTCCGCCGCCGCCGAAAAACATGTCGAAGATGTCGCCGAACCCGCTGAAACCGAAGTCCTCGAACCCGCCGCCGCCCCCGTTCATGCCGGAGTGGCCGAATGTGTCGTACTGCCTGCGCTTGTTGTCGTCGCTGAGGACTTGATATGCCTCGGAGATTTGTTTAAAGCGCTCTTCGGCGGCTGCATCGCCGGGGTTAAGGTCGGGGTGCAGCTTGCGCGCCAGACGCCTGTACGATTTTTTTATTTCGTCGTTGGAAGCGTTTTTAGGCACTTCCAGCAGTTCGTAATAGTCCTGTTTCTCCATCCCTCTGGTTGTCGTCTCCCATGTGTGATTTAACGGCGGCCGGTCGTCCTTTTCTCGGCGGCGGGGATTATCGAAGGAGTCAGAGCCTCGGATACTTATCGAGAGCGTGGCTTAATGCCCCCGCCATGTCGCGGACGAGCCAGATCATGCGCGCGTAGTCCATGCGGCGCGGGCCGATGACGCCGATGGCGCCGAGCGTCTGGTCGCCGAACCTGAAGCAACTTTTCACCACGCTGCACTCGCGCAGCGCGCCGAGACTGTTCTCCCTGCCGATCACCACGCTCACCGAGTCCCCGGAATCTCTTGTCTCGAACATCTCCGACCCGCTCTCCGCGCTGTCAATCAATTCCAGCACCTGCCCCATCGCCCCGACGTTCTGAAACTCCGGATGCCTGACCAATTTGGCGGTCCCGTCGAAATATATCTTGCGCCCGAAAGCGAAAATCAACTCCTCGAAGAATCTTTTCAAACCGCCGTAAAGAAGTTCCTCGCTGATGCGGACGTCCCTGACGGCGGCGGCGAGCGCTCCGGAGGTCACCTCCACGAGGCGAAGCCCCGCGAGCCTTTCGTTCAGCGTTTTTGCCAGATGTTTCAGCGGCAGTCTGTCCGCGTGCGTCGGAAGCTCGACCAGCCTGTTTTCTATCAGGCCGTTGCTCATGACCAGAATAATCAGCAGCCCGTTGGCGGAGACGGCGGTCAACTCGATGCGGGCGATTCTGCTCATGTCCTCTCCGGGCGCGGCCACAAACGACAGGCAGTCGCCCATCTCGGACAGCAGTTCGGACGCCTTCTCGAACAATTGCTCCAGCTTGAAGCGGATGATGTCGAGAGACTGCTGGACGCCGCGACATTCCTCTTCCGCCGCTCTGTACTCGTCAAGAAGATAGTCAACGAAGAACCTGTAACCGGGGTCTCCGGGAACGCGGCCCGCGGAAGTGTGCGGCTGTTCGAGGTATCCTTCCTCTGAAAGCTCATGCATGGCGTTCCTGACGGTGGCCGGGCTGACGCCGAGCCGCTCGGCTATTCGTTTCGAGCCGACAGGCGCGCACGTGCCGACGTAGTCGGTGACGACGTGCTTGAGGATATTAGCTTTGCGTTCCTTCATGCCAGCATGCTCCGCCGGGCCGGAATCTCTCTCCGGCTCGCCTGCGCAAAATTATAACAAATAGTCAAATTAATGCCATTATCGACGCCCGCCCCGCCCCGGAGCAAACCGGAACAGGTCGCGCGGCGGCCTCACTCTACAGCCAGTTTCGCAACCAGATCGCCCACCTCGGAGGTGGACATGCCCATCTTTCCGGCGGACATCGACTTGAGGCGGTTTCCGGTCACTTCCATCACGGCGCGTTCGACCGCCGCCGCCGCGTCGGCCAGTCCGAGATGATCCAGCATCATCTGCATGGCGCATATAGCCGCCAGCGGATTGATGATATTCATACCGGTGTATTTCGGGGCGGAGCCGCCTATAGGCTCGAACATGGACACGCCTTTCGGGTTGATATTTCCGCCCGCCGCTATCCCCATTCCCCCCTGCACCATCGCGCCGAGGTCGGTGATTATGTCGCCGAACATGTTGTCGGTCACGATGACGTCGAACCATTCCGGATTCTTGACCATCCACATGCAGGTGGCGTCCACGTGCGCGTAGTCCGTCTTCACGTCCGGGTATTCCGAGGCTATTTCGTTGAAAGCGCGTTCCCACAGTCCGAACGCGAAAGTGAGCACGTTGGTTTTTCCGCAGAGGGTGAGTTTCTTCTCCCCGCCGCGTTTGCGGCAAAGCTCGAATGCGTATCTCAGGCAGCGCTCGACGCCGAACCGGGTGTTGACGGACTCCTGAACGGCCACCTCGTGAGGAGTCCCCTCGCGCAGCATTCCGCCCGCGCCCGTGTACAGCCCTTCGGTGTTCTCCCGCACCACCACGAAGTCGATGTCTTCCGGCTTCTTGTCCGCAAGCGGCGTCTCCACTCCCGGATAGAGTTTCACCGGGCGCAGGTTAATGTATTGATCAAGCTCGAAGCGGAGCCTGAGCAGGATGCCCTTTTCGAGGATGCCGGGTTTCACGTCCGGATGACCGATAGCGCCGAGGAAGATCGAGTCGAACCCTCGCAGGTCCGCCACTGCGGTGTCGGGAAGAACCTCGCCGGTTCTCTTGAAACGTTCTCCGCCGAAATCGAATGTTTCGGTCTCGTATTTGAAACCGAATTTGTCCGCCACTGCGGACATGACTTTGAGACCCTCGTCGACTACCTCCGGGCCTGTCCCGTCTCCGGGGATCACAGCGATTTTGTAAACTTTGCTCATGTTGCCTGTCCTTTCGGAATATAGTTCGGGGTCGCGCCGCTCGCGGCGGCCCCGCGTTTACTGTTCGAGATATCCTTTCAGCGTCTTGCTTCTGCTGGGATGGCGCAGTTTGCGAAGCGCCTTGGCCTCTATCTGCCTTATCCTCTCGCGCGTCACGTTGAACTGTTTGCCGACCTCTTCGAGGGTTCTGGGATGGCCGTCGTTGAGTCCGAAGCGAAGTTCCAGCACCTTGCGCTCTCGGTCGGAGAGCGTGTGCAGCACGCTCTGGAGATGCTCCTTGAGGAGCAGCCCGGCGGCGGCCTCTATCGGCGGCTCCGCCCCGTGGTCTTCGAGGAAGTCCCTCAGGTGGCTGTCCTCCTCTTCCCCGATGGGAGTTTCGAGAGATATCGGTTTCTGCGCGATTTTCAATATTTCCCTGACCTTCGCGCGGGATATGTTCATCTCGTTGGCCAGCTCCGCCTCGCTCGCCTCCCTGCCAAGTTCCTGCATCAGGTGTCGCGACACTTTAATGAGTTTGTTAATTGTCTCCACCATGTGGACGGGCTTGCGGATGATGTCGCCCTGATCTGCCAGCGCGCGGGTGATGGCCTGCCGTATCCACCACGTGGCGTACGTGCTGAACTTGTAGCCCTTGTGATAGTCGAATTTCTCCACCGCTCGTATCAGGCCGAGATTCCCCTCCTGTATCAGGTCGAGGAAGTTCATTCCGTGCCCGACGTATTTTTTCGCGATGGAGACGACTAGTCGGAGATTGGCCTCGGTGAGCTTCTGTTTGCCTTCCTCTACGCCCGCCTCCATCATCTTGGCGAAGATGACCTCCTCCTCGGCGGAAATGAGCGGAACCTGCCCTATCTCCTTGAGGTACAGCCGGACGGAGTCGTCGATGCGGATGTCTCCCGGCAGCCTCAGCAACAGGCTGATGTCGAGGTCGGCCTTGTCAACCAGTTCAGCAGGCTCCTCGATTTCCTTGTCCAGAAGATTGGAGCCGTCGTTGTCAATGATATCGACATCGAGGTCGAGAAAGTCGTTGAAGATGTTCTCTATCGCCTCCGGGTCGAGGTCCTGCTTGCACATTATTTCGTCAATGTCGCAGTATTTCACGGAGCCGTCTTTTTTCGCCTTCGTGTAAAGTTCGGAAAGAGACTGGTTGGCTTTAAGAACCGCTGATGGCATTGCCGTTCCTCCCCGTTGATGTCGCCGCGGGCGCGGCTCGCATTCTTATGCGTTTATTCTTTTCTTTTTAGCTCAAGCAATTTCGAGGCGAGTTGGGTCGCGAGAGCCTCGTCGCCGTCTTTCTGTGCCTTCTGTATCTGTCTTCGCAAATCGCCTAGCCGCCTTTTCTGGGCTGCTTTCACGAAGTTGTCCAGCACGCTCGTGGCTTCCTTCTCCGCCTCCTCCGCGCTCGCTCCCCCGGCCAACCGTATCCCGCTGATTATTCTGACCGCTTCCTGCGGATGCACGGAGTTGAGAAAATCGTTCGGGGAGAACCCCCCCGTTTTTTCGCGATACTTGCGGCAGTACATGAAAAAGGCGCCGAGGTTGCGGTCGGAGAAATCCACAGGTTCGAGCCTGTCGAGCACCATCTTCGCCGCGCCCTCCGAGGAGAGCATGATTTCGAGCAGCCGTTTTTCCACTTTGACTCCGGGAGCCATCATCCTCTCGACCTCCCCGTCAGTCTCTTCCGGCGGGCGGCCGCCGCGCCGCGATTCTCTCATCTGCAACAACGCGGTGTGCACGTTCTGCTCCGAAACGCCGAGCCGCTCGCCCAGTTTCTTCTTCTGTTCGTCCCTGAGGATGTCGTTCGGCGTCTTCTCCACGAGCGGGGCCATCTGCAACAGGGCCTCTCGCTTCTGAGCCGGAGTTTCCGCCCCTATCCTCTGTATGCTTTTTGAGAGGAAGAAATCAAAATAATCCTCGGCGGCGTCCAGCCTTGCCGCGAAAGCCTCCGGGCCGCCCTTCGTCACTATGCTGTCCGGGTCCTCCCCGTCAGGCAGAGTGACAACCCGGATGTCCATCCCCCGGTCGATTAGCATCTCTATGCCGCGCATGGACGCGCTGTCTCCGGCGATGTCCGAATCGTAAGAGAGGATGACCTTCATGCTGTAGCGGCGGACGAGGTCCACCTGAGCCGGAGTGAGAGCGGTTCCCATCGACGCCACCGCGCTCTCGAACCCTGCCCGGTGCAGCGCTATCACGTCCATGTAGCCCTCGGTAAGGATTATGCCGTGCGGGCCGACCTTCTTCTTGGCCTTGTCCAGCGCGTACACCATCTTTCCCTTGTCGAACAGAGGCGTCTCCGGCGTGTTTAGATATTTCGGCATCGCGTCTCCCCACGCCCGGCCCGCAAAACCTACCACATCCCCCACCGCGTTCGTCAGCGGGAACATCAGCCTATCCCTGAACCTGTCGTAATGCCGTCCGCTTTCGTTCACTATCACCAGCCCGGCCTGCGCCAGCTCGCCCTGCGTCACTCCGTTCTTCCCCAGAGTCCTGATTATCCCGTCCCAAGAGTCCAGCGACGCTCCGAGCTTGAACGACTTTATCTGCTCCTCCGTCACCCCCCGGTTTCCGAGATACTCCATAAATTTTTCGCCCGAGCGGGAGGCGCGCAGTACCTTGGAGAAATACCTCGACGCAAGATCGTTGACTTTAAGCAACCTGTCTTTTATCTTTTTTCTCGGCGAGTCCGGCGACCTCGCGTCCGTCAGCGCCACCCCCGCCCTCTTCGCCAGAAACTCCACCGCCTCCCCGAAATCCAGATTCTCAACCTCCATCACGAACGAAAAAACATCCCCGCCCTTCTGGCATCCAAAGCAGTGCCACAGCTTGCGCTCCTCGTCCACCGTGAACGACGCGTCCTTCTCCTGATGGAAAGGACATATCCCCTTGTGCTTGAACGAGCCGGCCTTCTTCAGCCTAGTGTACGACGACACCAGATCGACTATGTTCGTGCGCTCGCGCACAAGCTCTTTTTCTTGTTCGGTCGCCATATCGCGCGGCCCGCCGAGTTAGAGACGGCCCGGCCGCTTCCCCGCTATTTTTTCACTATCATTTTGTAATCCGCTGAATTCTCTGTTATCCCCGTCAATATCTCGAACAGCATGACGCCCCTGTTCTCCCTCACGTTCTCGTCCTTGTCCATGACGAGCACCTTGTCGAAGAACGCCGCGCCGGGAGCCGCCAGCGCGAACATCGCCCGCAGCTTGTCCGACTCTGTCGCGTTCGGGTCTTCGAGCGTCGGCTTCGCCTTCAGCCATGCCTCCCGCAGCGCCCGCTCCTCTTCCGCCTGAAATAAGTCCGGATTCACTCCTCTGCCCACAGACGGTTTCGACTTCGACATGATGTTGGATATCCGAGTGAACACCTCCCGGAAATCCCTGAACTCCTCGGTGTCTTTGACCTCGACAATCGCGTCCGCCGCCTCGCGCTTCTTCGCCAACGGGGCCTTTCTCGCCGCAAGCGCCTCCATCACGTCGTGCGGGTATCCGGCGGACACCATATAGTTGCGGTAACGCTCCTCAAAGAAATCGACGAGTTTTCGCCGCGAGTTTTCGTCTCCCGCTATCTCTCCGTGCCGCCCGGCAGACATCCGCGCCAAATCCTCGAAAGTGAACGGCATGTTGAACGCTTCGAGAATCCTTATAACGCCCAGCGCCGCGCGCCTTAGCTGGTACGGGTCCGCAGACCCGGTGGGAATCAACCCGACGGAGAAATATCCCGTTACGGTGTCCATCTTGTCCGCCACCGCAAGCAGCGCGCCCGCCGCGCTCGCCGCAAGCGCGTCGTCGGCAAATCTCGGCATGTAGTGCTCCTCGACCGCCTGCGCGACCTCGGTCTTTCCGCCCTCGGCGAGTATATAATATTTCCCGACCGTCCCCTGTATTTCGGTGTACTCGAAAACCATCTGGGAGGCCAAGTCGGCCTTCATCAGTGAAGCGGCCTCGACCGCCGTCCGCACATCCTCCGCAGCCGCGCCCCAGCCCGCTCCTAAATCCTGAACCAGCCCCTTTACCCTCTCCTGCTTGTCCCACAGCGAGCCGAGCTTGTCCTGAAACGTTATCCTCTTCAAAGACTCCGCTCTGTCTTTCATTGAAGTCTTCATATCCTCGTCGTAAAAGAACTTCGCGTCCTTCAGCCGGGAGTTCAGCACCCGCTCGTATCCCTCGATTACTTTTTTGCTTTCCGTCAACGGAGCGTTCATCGCCACGACGAACTCCGGGAGCATCCGCCCGGTCGCCGGGTCTGAAACCGGAAAATACCTCTGGTTTTTCTTTATGCAGATAATCAGGACTTCCGGCGGCAGCTCTGTGAACTCGACCGGGAAAGTCCCGATGGCGGCGTATGGATATTCGACAAGGAAATTGACTTCGTCGAGCAGTTCGCCGGGCATATATGGATTTCCCCGCGCCAGCCCCGTCGCCGCTTGTCGTATCATCTCCCGCCGCCGCCTGTGGTCTGCCACCACTCCCGCCGCCTCAAGCTTCTCGAAATAATCCGGGATGGACGACACCTTGATTTTTTTCGAGCCGTGCCAGCGGTTGCCGTATGTGAAGGGGCCGCACGGCAGGCCGTTGAAACCGGCGCGGACTGGCTTGTTTGCGTAAAGCAACAATATCCAGCGGGCCGGGCGCGCGAACCTCGCGGGCCTCACGTCCCACCTCATGCTCTTGGGAAACGCCAGCCGCTCGAATATGAACTTCGGAAGCTCCGCCAGCGCGGCGGCGGTTTTGCCGCCCTTTTCCTTCTTCACCATGAACAGGTAGTCGCCCCTGTCGGTGGGCCTGATTTCGAGCTGTTTTAGCGAGCCGCCGCGCGATTCGGCGAACTTCGCCGCCGCCTCGTTAAACGAGCCGTCCGGGGCGAGCGCCGCCTTCGACGGCGGCCCCTTTATCTCGATGACCATGTCGTCCTGCCTGTCCGCAACCGCCTCCGCCGTCAGCGCCAGCCGCCGCGGCGTGCCGAACGTCTTCGTTTCTCCGCGGGAAATTCGGTTCTTCTCGCAGAACTCGGCGAACAGTTCTTCCATTCGTTTCAGCGCCGGCGCCACGTATCCGGCGGGTATTTCCTCGCATCCTATCTCAAGCAGAAGGTCGTGTTTTTCCGTCACGTTAAAATCTCCGATTGGTTATTGTGGGGAGCCGCCCTTGCCGAACTGGAGCTTGAGCGCGGCCTGCGCCGCCGCAAGCCTCGCCACCGGCACCAGATGCGGCGCGCAGCTTATGTAGTGTATTCCAAGCTTGTGGCAGAACTCGACCGACGACGGATCCGCCCCGTGTTCCCCGCTCAATCCGAGGAACAGCTTCGGCTTCGCCCTCAGCCCGTCCGCCACCGCTATCCCTATCAGCCTCCCGACCCCGTCCGGGTCGAGTTTGTGGAACGGGTTGTATTCCATTATCCGCTCGACGAGATAGTGTCCGAGGAACTTGTGCTCCGCGTCGTCCCGGCTTATCCCGTAAGTTGTCTGTGTCAGATCGTTAGTTCCGAAGGAGAAGAAATCCGCGTGTTCAGCCAGAGCGGCGGCGGTCAGCGCGGCCCTCGGAACCTCTATGAGCGCCCCCACCGAATACGGAATGTCCATCCCTCGCGCCTTCATCGTCTCCGACGCCGTCTCGTCTATCATCCGCCTCACCAGCGCCAGCTCGTTGACGTGCCCCACCAGCGGTATCAGCAGAGACGGCCACACGGGCGTCCCCTCCGCCGTCGCGTCGCACGCCGACTCGAACACCGCCTCCACCTGCATCCTGATTATTTCCGGCCTCACTATCCCCAGCCTGCACCCGCGCAGCCCCAGCATCGGGTTCACCTCGCGGTTGGACATCACCCTTTGCAGCAGCGCCTCCTTGAGTTTCATCGCCTCGGTCTTCACCCCGTTGCGCCGCATCTCCATCACGTCGCTCATCAGCGGATCGATGTCCGGCATGAACTCGTGCAGCGGCGGGTCCAGCAGCCGCACGATAAGCGGCCTTCCGTTCAGCGTCTTGAATATCTCAGCAAAATCGCTCTTCTGTATCTCTTTCAGCCTGTCCAGCAGTTCCGCCTGCTCCGACGGCTCTTCGGTCAGCACCAGAGCCTGCATTACCGGCAGCCTGTTGGCCGCCATGAACATCGCCTCGGTCCGGCACAGCCCTATCCCCTCGGCCCCGAAATCCTCCACCGCCCTCCTCACGTCCTCCGGCGTGTCCGCGTTTCCTCTCACGCCCAGCGTCTTTATCTCGTCCGCCCACGACAGCAGCGCGCTGAACTCTTCTCCTATCGTCGTTTCCCTAGTCTTCACCGTTCCCGCGTACACCCGGCCTGTGTTCCCGTCGATGGTTATCGCCTTTTCCTCGCCGACCGTCGTGTTCCCGACAGTGAAAGTCCGGCTCTCTAAATCGATGGAAATATCCGGGCAGGAAAACACGCATGGTTTTCCGGCGCGCCGGATCAGCCCGAAAGCGTGGCCCGACATGTTTCCTCCGGCGATTAGAAGCCCGTCGGCGTCCGCGAGACCTTCAAGGTCTTCCGGGCGCGCGTCCGGCCTCACAAGCACTACCTCCCGCCGGCTGTCCTTTATCTGTTTGGCCTTCGCCGCGTCGAGCGCGACCAGCCCGTACACCGCCCCCGGAGAGCCGCCCCGCCCCCGCGTCAGGCTCCTCGCCTGCGCCTCCGGGTCGATATACCTGAACAGCAACTGACCCAAACTCTCCGGCGACACCCGCAGCACGGCCTCCTCTCGGGTGATCAGCCCCTCTCCCGCCATGTCCACCGCCGTCTTCACCATCGCCGTCGCGGTGCACTCCGCGTCCCTCGTCTGCAGAAAATATATCTTCCCGCGCTCTATCGTGAACTCGATTTCCTGAACCGTCCTGTAATGTTTTTCCAGAAGGGCCATCGCCTCGCGCAACCGCGCCGCCGCCTGCGGAAAATCCTCCGCCAGATGGTCCGACACGGACCGGGGCGTCCTCCGCCCTTCCTGTATCTCCTCGCCCTGCGCCATTATCAGATAGTTGCCCGACGGCTTGTTGTCTCCGTATATCGGATTGCGCGTGAACACAGAGCCGACCGCCGAGTCCGGGCCGAGGTTGCCGAACCGCATCGCCTGAACCACCACCGCCGTCCCGTTTTTGTGCGGCATCCTTCTGAGATTTCTGTACGTCTTCGCCTGCGGGCTGTTCCACGACAGGAACACCGCCTCGATAGCGTCCCTGAGCTGCTCTCGCGGGTCGCTCGGTATCCCCCTGCCCCGGTTCTTTTTGATTATCCCCAGAAACCGCTCGCCGAGCCGCTTGAGGTGCTCGTGGCTCAGGCGCTCCGGCGACTGGACGCCCGCCCGGTCGAACTGCGCCCGGATCGCCTCGTCGAACTCCCTCGCGTCCAGCCCGAACACCGCCCGGCCGTATATCCTCGCGAATCGCTGCCAGCAGTCGTACGCGAACCTCGCGTCCCCCGTCTCGTTTATCAGCGCCAGAACCGTCTGCGGGTTCATCCCGAGGTCCAGCATCGTCTCCATCATTCCGGGCATGGACGCCGCCGCGCCCGACCTCACCGACAACAGCAGCGGCCTCTCCGCCCCTCCGTACGTCCGCCCCGTCTTCCCCTCTATCTCCGCCACTCCCTCCAGCGCCTTCTCCATCATCTCGTCGGATATCTTCCCGCCGTTGTCCAAAAACGCCCGGCACTCGGCTGTCGAGATAATGAAACCCGGAGGAATCTCAAGTCCCAGCCGGAACATGTCTCCCAGCGCGGCCCCTTTAAGCCCCAGTTCTTCTACCCTGTCAAACGACGCCTGCTCTATCGGTATTATCATTTTTCGCCGCGGCCCGCCTTCTCGGCCTCTTTTATTTTTTTCCAGTTGTCCACTATCTCGCTCTCAGTCTCGAACTTCGCGTCCCCGAACACGTGCGGATGCCTACGGATTATCTTCTCGGATATCGATTTCACGCAGTCGTCGAAAGAGAACCTTCCCTCTTCCTCGGCCACCCGCGCCATCATGCTCACTATCAAAAGCACGTCCCCAAGCTCCTCGCACACATGCGCGTCGTCGCCCTCGGACACCGCCTCCACCGCCTCGGCGGACTCCTCCGTCAGATACGGAGCCAGCGTGCTCAGAGTCTGCTTCTTGTCCCACGGGCATCCGTCCTCGCCCCTCAGCGCCGCCACCAGTCCTCTGAATTCCTCGAAAGCCGTCATCCCCGCTTCCTTCCCTTGAAAGTAGCATATTGTAATATATGAATATTCAAAACTCAATTGCGGCGCGCGCCGCGCTTCCACCGCCGACGCTCTCCGCGCCCGGCGATTGACAACGCGCTTCCGTTTTCGTAATATGAACGTTACGTCTGATATGAACAACAAACGACAAAAATATGAACGGCGTCGGCCCGCACACGGCGGAGGCGGCGCGTTCAGGGAGGCTCTCATGAAAGGAAAATACGTTTACTTTTTCGGAGACGGCAAGGCAGACGGCAACGCGGAAATGAAGAACCTGCTCGGCGGCAAGGGCGCGAACTTGGCTGAGATGGTCAGCCTCGGCATCCCTGTCCCCCCGGGGTTCACCGTCACCACAGAAGTCTGCACATACTACTACGCCAACGGAAAGAAATACCCCTCCGAACTCAAGGCGCAGGTTAACGCCGCCCTCGCAAAATGCGAGAAAATCATGGGGGCCAAATACGGCGACCCGGCCAATCCCCTGCTCATGAGCGTCCGCTCCGGCTCCCGGCGATCCATGCCCGGCATGATGGAGACCGTTCTTAACCTCGGCCTCACCACCAAAACCATTCCCGGCATGATCAAACTCACCGGCAACGAGCGCTTCGTCTACGACGCCTACCGCCGCCTCATCCAGATGTACTCGGATGTCGTTATGGAAAAAGCCGCAGGCATCGAGCCTGCCGAAGACAGAGGCATCCGCGTCCAACTCGAACACGAACTCGAAAAAGTCAAAAAAGCCCGAGGCATAAAATTCGACTCCGAACTCTCCGCCGACGACCTCAAAAAACTCACCGACACCTACAAGAAACTCATCAAGAAAGTCCTCGGCAAGGAGTTCCCGGACGACGCCCAAGCCCAGATATGGGGCGGCATCGGCGCAGTCTTCCAGTCGTGGAACGGCAGGCGCGCAGTCAACTACCGCCGCATCGAAGGCATCCCGGAAGACTGGGGAACCGCCGTCAACGTCCAGACTATGGTGTTCGGCAACATGGGCGACAACTCCGCCACCGGCGTCGCTTTCACCCGCAACCCCGCAACCGGCGACCCCCACTTCTACGGCGAATGGCTCACCAACGCTCAGGGCGAGGACGTCGTGGCCGGCATCCGCACCCCCAACCCGCTCAACCTCTACATGAAGCACGAGAACGACTCAGGCCAGATAAGCCTCGAAGAAAAATATCCAAAACTCTACGCCCAGCTCGACTCCATCAGGAAACGGCTTGAAAAACATTACAGCGATATGCAGGACATCGAGTTCACCATTCAGGACGGCAGGCTCTGGATGCTCCAGACCCGCGTCGGCAAACGCAACGGCGTCGCCGCCGTCCGCATGGCGGTCGATATGGCTAATGAGAAACTCATCTCGCGCGAGGAAGCCGTGCTGCGCGTAAACCCGGAACAGTTGACCGAGCTTCTGCTGCCGATGCTCGACCCGGCCGCAGAGAAAAAAGCGCAGGTCATCGCCCGCGGACTGCCCGCAGGCCCCGGCGGCGCTTCAGGCAAAGTCGTCCTCAACGCCGACCGCGCCGAACACGCCCGCGCCAAAGGCGAAAACGTCATACTCGTTCGCAGCGAAACTTCCCCGGAAGACGTCCACGGCATGCACGCCGCTCAAGCCATCCTCACCGCCAAAGGCGGCATGACCAGTCATGCAGCCCTCGTCGCCAGAGGCTGGGGCAAATGCTGCGTCGTCGGCTGCTCGGCTCTCGACATCGATTACGAAAAACGCGTCGTCCGCGTCGCCGGTCTAACTATTAAGGAAGGCGACATCATAACCCTCAACGGAACCAAAGGCCTCGTCTACAAGGGCGCTCTGCCCCTGCTGCCCGCAGACCCTGACACGAATCCTTTTTATAAGCAGATTATGAAATGGGCAGACGGTTTCAGACGGCTCCGCGTCCGCACCAACGCAGACCGCCCGGTTGACGCGCAGCGCGCAGTCGCATTCGGAGCCGAAGGCATCGGCCTCTGCCGCACCGAACACATGTTCTTCGGCGACGACCGCATCAAACCCATGCGCGAAATGATACTCGCCGACACGCTGGAAAAACGGCAGACTGCTCTCGCCAAACTCCTGCCCCTCCAGAAAAAAGACTTCTACGAAATTTTCGTCGCCATGAACGGCAGACCCGTCACCGTCCGCCTGCTCGACCCGCCGCTCCACGAGTTCCTGCCCTCCCGCGAAGAGCTTATGGTTGATATCGCCAAACTCGAAATCACCAGCCCCAAATCGCCAAAACTCAAATCCATGCGCGCGCTGCTCGACCGCGTTCAGGAACTCCACGAGTTCAACCCCATGCTCGGCCTGAGAGGCATCAGGCTCGGACTGACTATGCCCGAAATCACCGTCATGCAGGTTACCGCCATCATGGAAGCCGCTTGCGACATGGTCAAGGCCAAAAAAACCGTCCGACCCGAAATAATGATCCCGCTCACCGGCCACATCAACGAGATGCGCGCCGCGTTCGACATCACCGAAAAAACCTGCAAGGAAGTCGTCAAACGCCGCGGCGTCAAACCAAGCTACCTCATAGGCACGATGATCGAAGTGCCCCGCGCCGCCGTCACCGCCGACGAAATCGCCTCCTGCGCTCAGTTCTTCTCCTTCGGCACCAACGACCTCACTCAGATGACATTCGGCTACAGCCGCGACGACGCCGGCAAATTCATAAAGCCCTACCTCGAAAACAAAATCCTGCCCGAAGACCCCTTCCAGACGCTCGACCAAGACGGCGTAGGCAGGCTCATCAAACAGGCCGTGGAACTCGGCAGGGGCGTACGCAAGGACATCCACATCGGCATCTGCGGCGAACACGGCGGAGACCCCAAATCAATAGGCTTCTGCCACCGAACGGGTTTCGACTACGTTAGCTGCTCCCCGTTCAGAGTCCCCATCGCCCGCTTCGCCGCCGCGCACGCCGCCTTAAACGAAAAATCCTCCGCCCCGGCTAAAACCGCAAAACGCTCCTGCCGCAAACGCGGAAGATAACCGCCCTTTCTTCTATTTCAACCACAATGAACTCTCCGCTTTCCAGCGGAGAGTTCTTTTTTTGCTTTGCGGATTCTTAACGGCAGTGGATTTCTTGCGATTTTCACCCCGAATCCTGTATTGGGATTTGGGAGCGATTGTTCAGAGCGGATGAAATGCTATGCGCAAGACGCATTTTTGAAACGAATATACATGCTAATAGATGATTCTACCCACTACCAAGTGTGCCATGCGCAAAACTTTTTCTTTTGCGCATGATGCTTTTTACCAAATAGTAAATGAGAGCTTTCATTTAGTTCTTCGAGTAGAACATAGGGTTCATGAACAAAAAGGGTGGCGCCTCCATGCGCAGATTGGAGGCGAGATGCAGTTCGCCGCTATGAAAATCGCCCCGGTTCTTCGGCTCTATCGACGAATCCGTGTTCAATTTTCGGGTGTAAGCTCTCGGGCATATTGCTTGCTGATTGATTTCATAGCCCGCTTTAAAATGCGCGATACTCCGTCCTGATATCGGTTTTAATTCGTAGGAGCGGGGTCTCCCCGCCCCGGTTTTCCGCTCTTCCCGCCGGGCGCGGCAACCGCGCCCCTACGTCAAATGGCGTTCTCCGCCATTACATTTATACGACGTATTATTTTATTTTCCCATTGTGACGGCGCCACCCACAACCCCGTTGTGGGTGTGAGATGGGTAAAACCAATTAAGAAATGGCATAAGTATCATTACTCGTCAAATGATCGCGGCTTCCGGAAAGCGTTCTTTGGATTGTTCGCGTCTTCATCCCACGTTTTCGGATTAGTTTCAATATAGGTGGAAATTGCTTCGTAAGATTCTTCATTTCGGATTATGTGGTCGTAATAATTTCGTTGAAAAACCGATTTCCCCGAATTCCCGCTTATCATGTTAACTCTCTTCGTCGACAGGTATTTCATATGCGCGACAACTTGTCCCAATATCGGTTTTAATTCGTAGGGGCGGGGTCTCCCCGCCCCGGTTTTTACGCTCTTCCCGCCGGGCGCGGCAACCGCGCCCCTACAATTTTTCATTACGCCGCTTGTGTTGCCGATGCAGCTATCCTTTATCTCCGTGTTACGCCCGTCGTCGCGCGATATGGAAACAATCATGTGAATATGATTCGGCATGATTGTATAGACATCAATCTCCACGCTATCGTATAAAAGGGATACTTCATTAATCGCTCTGTCGACAATCAGACCTGTCCGGTTTAACCCCATCCAACCATTCGCGATTTCTCCAAATAAACACTCCCTGTTCCGGGCGCAAATCGTAATAAAATACTTGCCCGGCCCGGAGTAATCATAACCCTTCAGGCGCATGGGGCTTCTTTTTGCGTTTTGATCGCTCTGCGCTCGCAAAGCTTCCTCGAATATCGCCGTTGCGACAAGCGAGTCATCCGGCTTTGAATTGTTGCGTAACAGCGAATATGTGATATCTATTTTGCCACATCGGCCTGAATCAGAATGTCGTCTCCGACGACTGTCGCGGACATATTGGAAAGCTTGACGCCGGCCTCCACCCGCGGGAAGCCCGCGCCGTCGAAGAAAGTTTTTGCGTCCGCGCCGCCGAGCAACTTCGGAGCGATAAAAACCGCCACCCTGTCCACCAGCCCGGCCTCTATCATCGCCGCGTTGAGCGTTCCGCCGCCTTCGAGCAGGACGGATAGAACGCCCATGCCCGCCAGTTCGAGCATGGCTTTGCGAAGGTCCGGCATTCCCGCGCCGTCCGGCGGCAGTTCGATCACCCGGCAACCCGCGCGGCGCAGCGCTTCCGCCCTGTCCGCCGGCGCTCCCTCAAGCGTGAACACCACGGTTTTTCCGTCCGCCGCCTGCCTCGCCAGTTTCGAGTCGACGGACAAAATCAGTTCAGGATCGAGCGCCACGCGCAACGGATCCTTTATCTTTTGAGATTCGGGCAGTCGGCAGTTCAGAGCGGGATCGTCCGCTTTAAAAGTCCCCGCCCCGACCGCCACCGCGTCCGCCTCTCCTCTCATCCGGTGAACCATCTCTCTGCTCGCCTCGCACGATATCCATTTCGAGTCCCCGGAGCGCGACGCCGTCTTGCCGTCCAGCGTGACCGCCGCCTTCAATGTGACAAACGGCAATCCCGTCCTCATGACTTTCACAAACGCTTCATTCAGCCTGAGACATTCTTTTTCCAAGACGCCGACTATCGTTTCCACTCCGGAGTTTTTCAAAAACTTGATTCCCGCGCCGCTCACTTTCGGGTTGGGGTCCGTCATGCCGACCACGACCCTCGCTATCCCCGCGGCGGCCACCGCCGGAGCGCACGGCGGAGTCCGGCCGTGATGCGAACACGGCTCCAGATTGACATACATCGTCGCTCCTGCGGCCTTCCCGCCAGCCGCCCTGAGCGCGTTTATCTCCGCGTGCGGCTCTCCCGCCTTCCTGTGCCAACCCTCGGCTATCGTCTCTCCTCCCAGCGTTATCACCGCCCCCACCATCGGGTTCGGCGACGTCCGCCCCCGTCCATGCTCCGCCAGCTCCAACGCCCTCTTCATGTGTTTTTCGTGTTCGTTTTCCATATCGCCTTCATTCGCTTTTCAACGCTCTCCATTATACCGGCCTGTCGGCTTTTTTCAAAACGCCCCGCTATCATTCCGCCGCCCATTAGATGCCCCTTTCGAATCAGTAATTATTATTTCTCCCGCCTGAGCCAACTCAGATTTTTTTCAGCCTCACAATGAATTCCACTGTTTTCCACATCCTTTGAGTGACTTCTCAACGTTCCCGGAAACAGCCTGATAAACCACTATTTGTCGTTTATGCGATAATAAACTGTCTGAACATCTTTTTTCGTCGAATATCGCCATATAAGAGCGATAACGCGCAAAACATAAAAGTTACTAAATAAAAAACGCGGAGAACCGGATTTTAGGTTTTCCACAATAAATTGTGAACAACTCCACGAAGCCACACAATATATGGTGGTTTTTTTAACCTGCCCCGCTTGACATGAGCATTCGCCGGGGGCTAATATGTACTCGCTTGGGGAGCGCATTATTAAAAGCTAAAACCCGACCCGGTAAGCAGGGAAAAACAGAGTAAAAAACGGCTGAAACCGGCGATTGGCGATTGAACGCGCGGGCGCTCCGAAAAGGCTGGCTCTCGCCCCTTGAAACGGGCGGGGAAGCGCTAAAAAAAGAATATTTGAGGATATGAGAATGGAAATGAAAGCTGAAAGCGCGGCGGCGATAGACGCGGCGGAAAGCGTGCCGATGAAAGATATCCCTGTTGTCAAACAGAAAAAATACTCTCCGGCGGACGACTCGCGCGCCAAACAGGCCCCTCAGGAGACGACCGTCGACAGCGCGCTTGAGATAACCGTCAACGCCCTGAAAGTTCTTGAACGCAGATACCTCAAGAAAGACGAGCGCAACAAAGTGGTAGAGCGGCCGGAGGACATGTTCCGCCGGGTAGCCCGCAATATCGCCTCGGCGGACTCGTTCTACGAGCCTTACGCCGATTTGCAGGCCGTCGAGGAAAAGTTCTACCGCATGATGACGGACATGGAGTTCATGCCCAACTCGCCGACGCTCATGAACGCGGGGCGCGACCTGCAACAACTCTCCGCCTGCTTCGTTCTGCCCGTCGAAGACTCGATGGAGGACATATTCGAGACGGTTAAAAACACCGCGCTCATACACAAGTCCGGCGGCGGCACCGGGTTCAGCTTCTCCCGCCTCAGGCCGAAGAACTCGGCCGTGCGCAGCACTCGCGGCGCGTCCAGCGGCCCGGTGTCATTCATGCAGGTTTTTAATTCCGCCACAGAAATAATCAAACAAGGCGGAACCCGCCGCGGCGCAAACATGGGAATCCTCCGCGTCGACCATCCGGACATCCTTCAGTTCATCTCCTGCAAAAAAGAAACAGACCGCCTCACTAACTTCAACATCTCCGTCGCGGTTACGGACGCTTTCATGGAAGCGGTCGAGGCCGGGACGACGTACGAGTTGATCGACCCGCGCACCGGACTGCCCACGTCCGAACTCGACGCCCGCGAGGTCTTCGACCTCATTGTCAAAATGGCCCACCGCAACGGCGAACCCGGCATCATCTTCATCGACTCCATGAACTCCGACAACCCCACTCCCCACGTAGGCCGCATCGAAAGCACCAACCCTTGCGGCGAACAGCCCCTGCTCCCCTACGAGTCCTGCAACCTCGGCTCCATCAACCTCGCCCGCATGGTCAGAAACGGACGCGTCGACTTCGACCGCCTGAAAACTGTCGTCCGCGACTCCGTCCACTTCCTCGACAACGTCATCGACATGAACAGATACCCGCTGGACAAAATCGAGCAGATGACGAAAGGCAACCGCAAGATCGGCCTCGGCGTCATGGGCTTCGCCGATATGCTCATCCAGCTCGGCGTCTCGTACGACTCGCAGGAAGCGGTGGATCTGGCGGAAAAAGTGATGGGCTTCATCAAAGACAAATCGCGCGCGGCGAGCGCCGACCTCGCGGAAAAAAGAGGCTGCTTCCCGAACTTCGAAGGAAGCGCGCTCGACAAACCCGGCGCTCCCAAACTCCGCAACGCAACCACCACCACCATCGCCCCCACAGGAACCATCTCCATTATCGCAAACTGCTCCAGCGGCGTCGAGCCTCTTTTCGCAGTCTCATACATCCGCACCGTCATGGACAAAGACGAACTGGTGGAGATAAATCCCTACTTTAAAAAAATCGCCCGCGACAGAGGCTTCTTCTCTCCCGACCTCTTCCTCAAAATCGCCCAGCACGGCTCCATCCAGAGCTTCGAGGAAATCCCGTCGGACGTCAAACGGCTCTTCTCAACCGCGCACGACATCTCCCCCGAATGGCACGTCCGCCTTCAGGCGGCCTTCCAAAAATACACGGACAACGCCGTCTCGAAAACGATAAACTTCCCCTCCGACGCGACCGTCGAGGACGTCGAGAACGCCTACAGGCTCGCGCACAAACTCGGCTGCAAGGGGATCACCGTTTACCGCGAGGGAAGCCGCGAGGATCAGGTGCTGAGCGTCAAAAAAGAGCCTGCCGCTTCCGCCGCAGCTCCCTCCCCCGCGCCTGCTCCGACCGTCGAAAAAGAACCAGCTCCCCGCAACCGCCCTTCCGTCACCTTCGGAAGAACCGAACGCGTGAACACAGGCTGCGGCAACCTTTACGTCACTGTCAACGAAGACGAGCGCGGCTTGTGCGAAGTGTTCACCCAGATGGGGAAAGCCGGCGGCTGCGCCGCAGCCCAGTCCGAGGCCATTTCCCGCCTCATATCCCTCTGCCTGCGCTCCGGCGTGAAAATTGACCAAGTGAAAAAACACCTGCGAGGCATCCGCTGCCATTCCCCGGCGTGGGAAAACGGCGGGATGATAACCAGTTGCCCCGACGCAATCGGCATAGTGATCGAGAGACACATGAAATGGAGAGAGGCCGGGAGCGCCCGCGCTCAAAGCGCCGCCCCCGCCGCCCGCATCGAACGCTCCTCCGCCGGACGCAACGTGGACATCGTAGGCTCCTGCCCCGAATGCGGCAGCGTCATGGAGCCTGACGGCGGCTGCATCGTCTGCCGCATCTGCGGCTTCTCCAAATGCAGTTGACGCGGCGGCTCTCCATCCGCCATAACATTTTTTTTCGGGAGAGTTACTGACATGGCCATTCTATTCTGGATGATGCGCGAACTCGAAGACGAGCTTAACAAACGGAAAGCCGTCGAAGTCAGGGTCGGACTCGGCTATACCGGAGTGCAACTCGACGACGGCTCGATGGGCCTCGCGTACACCTTCAGACACAACACCCGCCACGGTTGCTCGGTGGTGAATAATGCCGGAGCCTTGCGCGGCCCCGCCATAGACCTCGCAAAAATGGCCGGCTCCAAAGACGCCATAGAAGCGGCCATCGGGCTTGCGACTATGAACGCTGTCGCCAACTCCCGTCCCGAAGCCATCTCCGCCGAAAATAAGGATGTGGCCGATTGCTTGGATTTGAGAGATTCGGACAAAATTGCGATGGTCGGCTTCTTCGCCCCGGTGGCGGATAAACTGGCCGGACGAGACGTCACTGTTTTCGAGCTGGACAAAGGCGACTGCCACTGCAAAGAGCCTATAGAACGCCAACCTGAACTTCTCCCGCTCATGGATGTGGCAGTCGTCACATCGACTTCTTTAATCAACCATACCGCCGACGGCCTCCTGTATCACCTGAGCAACGCCCGCGAAGTCGCCTTCCTCGGCGCATCGACGCCTCTTCTGCCCTCGATTTTTAAAGACACCAAAGTAACGCTGCTTGCCGGAATGATAGTCCGCGACGCCCCTCTCGCATTCGACATAATCAGTCAGGGAGGCGGCGCTCAAAAACTCTCCGCCGCCGCAAAAAAAGTATTGCTTAGAATCAATCGATAAAACAACTCCCTGCTTATCAACGTTACGCGATATGTTCCCGCGCAGTTCGGCGCGTCACCTCTTCGCCCGCAATATTTTTCGCGTTATTCTACCAATATATTATTTGCCGACATAAACAATTCGAGAAATGAGCGTCTATCTTCAAAAAAACAGCGGTGCAGATATTTTAAAGATTATATGATTTATTTTTTCAGAATGATTGACAGCATAATTATCATGGGTTATAATTCAATCGAAAAATAAAATGAAATATTATATGGAGGTGGTCGTTATGACAATCGTAAGGTGGAGACCGACGGGGTTTCTAAGCGAGATGGGAAGGCTGGACGACACTTTTGACAAACTGTTCGGGAACAACCTTCTCGGCGACACAGATTCGGGCGCGGCGGCGCGCGGATGGGCTCCCGCTCTTGACGTCTATGAGGAAGAAGGGTCTGTCGTCGTCAAGGCGGAAGTCCCCGGCATGGCGAAAGACGACATTGCCATCGAGGTTAAGAACGACATTCTCACCATCAGAGGCGAGAAGAAGGTCGAGACCGAGGAGAAAAACAGGCGATACTACAGGTCCGAACGCAGATATGGTTCTTTCACGCGCTCCTTCTATCTGCCCGAAGACGCGGACACGGACAACATCAAGGCTTCTTACAAGGAAGGTTTGCTCGAACTTAGAATCCCCAAAATCGAAAAGAAGGAAGAGGAAGACGTAAAGAAGATCGCCGTCGACTGACGAGCGAGCGACCGACATATTCTCCTGCGGGCGGGGGCGCAGATAAGCCCTGCCCGCTTTTTGTTTTGACATGCGGCGAGGAAATGGGATAACATTGTAGAGAACTTTTGCGCAAATCGGCGGACTGCATGAATAACAACCTGAAACGGGCGTTCGGAACAGCGGGAGCTTGCGGAGCGGCGCTGGCGTGCGCTTTTTTCCTTTTATCCGTTGTCGCCTCTGCGCAACAGAAACCCCCGGCGCAAGCCGCCGCAGTCTGGCCCGCCACCATGAATCCGGTCTCCGAGATCGTCATCGTCGCTGTTGACGCAAACACCCTTTACTACCTCGGCCCGGAAAAAAGCAAGCGGAGCAATCAGGCGTACACCGGCCCGTATCCAATGCACAGGATGTGGCACGGGCGTCTGGTCGAGCGGCTCAGGGAGGCCGGCGCTCGCGCGGTCGTGTTCGACATGCTTTTCCAGCAGACTTGGGACACGCGCGACGACAAGATGTTCACCGACGCCGTATCCGCCGGGCCTCCCCCAGTTATCGCCGGATTCGACATCATTCCCACCCCTCACGCTGTCAACCCCCAAGTTGACCTGCGCTCTTACGCCATCGGCAGAGCGGGAGCCGCGATCGGCAGATCAGCCCCCGCTCTGGCCCTTCCCTTCGAGGGCCTCCTAAAAGCGGGCGCTTCCACCGCCGGGCGGTCTCTTTACCCCGACGCGGACGGAACCCTGCGCCGCGTGGACATGTTCGTCAGCCATCAGGGCTACGTCCTTCCTTCGCTGTCTCTGGCAGTGTTTCTGGCGGCGGTTGAGGCTTCTCCCTCCGAGGTTTCTGTCTCAGGCTCCGGCGTTTCCCGCGCAGTCTCCGTCCGGGGCAGAAGTGTGCCTCTGGCTCAAGGAGACACCCTGCAGGTTCTTTTCCCCCCGCACAAATCGGTCTTCAAAACCGTTTCCTACTATGATATTGTGAAAGTGAAAGATAATTTTAAGGCGGGCGCGGAAGCGAAACATAACGATAAGATGAGAGAGATATTCAAGGACCGCGTGGTCATCGTCGGATACACCGACGCCTCGACCGGGGCGCTGATGACGACCCCTGCGGGCGCGGGCTATCCGAGAGTTGAGGCCATCGCCGCCGCCGCCAATCAGATGCTGAACCTGTATGCGGGAAGAAACGCCGTCCCGGCCCGGACATCCGAGCCTCGTCCTTCTCCGAAAGGCTACTCCGACCCGGAAATCAACATCGAGCGCCGCTGACCCTGCTTTCCGAAGCCCTTCCTGTATAAACATACAAAAACATCCGCGATTGTTTTTGCGTTATAATGTTCACCGAGGCGTCTTTGATGGAGCAGAAAAGGCTTATGAGCATGTTGCGCAGGCTGAACGCTAAAAGCGTTCCGGTCAAAGTGCGTTTCGAGTGCACGAAGCGTTGCAACCTCAGATGCGTCCACTGCAAGATAGCCATCCGCAAAGCCCCCTCCGACGAACTGACGCCAGCCGAGATGGCGGACATATTCGCCCAGTTGAAAAAGGCGGGGACGTTTCAGTTGGCGGTCACGGGCGGCGAAGTCTTCGCCCGTCCGGACGCGACCGAAGTTCTTGAGACTGTTTTCGCGCAGGACTTCCTTGTCGCCATCCAGACGAACGGGACGCTGGTCGGCCCGGAACATATAGCGTTGATGAAACGCAACAACGACAAGCTGGTTCGCTGCGCGGTCAGCCTTTACGGCGGAGACGCCGCGACTCACGAAGCCGTCACCCGCGTCGCAGGCTCGTTCGACGCCGCCGTCCGGACGCTCTCGCTTTTGAAAGAAGCCGGCGTCTCCACAGCCGTATTCTGCATGCTGATGAAGGAGAACGCCCCGCATTTCAGAAAAGCCGAGGAGTTCTTCAAACAACTGGGCGTGCATTATCAGTTTTCCACGCTGATGGTGGCGCGCGAAGACGGTTGCGCGGACCCTCTCGGCCACGCGGTGGACGACGCGACTCTCAGGTCGCTCCCCATCAAGTGGGACGAATTCCTGAACCCCGACCCCCTAAGCGTCCCCTCCGCCTATCCGCCGGAAACAATGATATCCGAGTGGTGCGTGGCGGGCCGCATGGCCAACATTTTGCCGAACGGCGACATGGCCCCCTGCTCGGTCATCAAAACTCCGGCGGGCAACCTCCGGGAAAGCTCCTTTCAGGAGCTTTACGACTCGCCCCTATTCAACCAACTGCGCGCCCTGCGGGTGGGCGATATGGAATGCCGGGACTGCGAATACTTCCCCCGTTGCAAACCCTGTCCCGGAATATCATTCAACGAAAGCGGCAGATACACAGCGCGCACGCGCGCTTATTGCAAGCTCACAAAAACATTTATCAACTTGCCGGGAGGCTGACATGAGCGGAATAAAAATCGCCACATTGTGCTGCAACAACGTTATGACTAGCGCGGGGCTGCTCGCCGAACACGGCCAGAGCTTTCTGGTCGAAACGCCCGACGCTTCGATTCTTTTCGACGTCGGGCAGACCGACGTCGCGTTGCGCAACGCGGCAAAAATGGGGAAAGACCTGAGCAAGACGGACTTCGTAGTCCTCAGCCACGGCCACTACGACCACGCGGGCGGACTGCTCGCACTGCTCGATGTCGCGAAAAGCTTCAAACTCGTCGTCCACCCGGACGCGTTCGCGGAGAAACTGGCGATGACCCCCAACGGCATGATGCCGATCGGCATTTCAAAAGAGATTGTGGACAAGCTTGCCGCCGCCGGAGTGGAGAGGATAGAGACGACCGAGCCGTTCGAGGTCGCCCCCGGAGTGTCCACGACCGGAGAGGTCCCGTCGGCGAACGATTTCGAGAAGATAGAGCCGATGCTGATGGTCCGCGGGGCCGACGGCGCTCCCGCGCCCGACCCGCTGCGCGACGATCTATCGCTGATTGTCAAGTCTGAAAAGAAGTCCGCGCTGCTTCTAGGCTGCGCGCACAGGGGGATAATAAGCCACATCGAGCGCGCCGCGGCGGTCTCCGGCGTCGAGAAGTTCGACGCGGTGGTCGGAGGGATGCACCTAGAGCGCGCCGCCCAGCCTCAGATCGACGCCACCGTCGCCGCCTTGAAAAAATACGGCGTCTCGTCGATAGTCCCGTCCCACTGCACAGGCCCCCGCGCAACCGCCGCCCTTATGGCCGCCTTCCCGAATTCCGCGCTCCCGAACTTTGTGGCCTATTCATTCTCGGTGTGACTGCGGTCATACGCCCGGCCCGCTTCTCAATCGACAACTGCGGGTTCGATTTTTACCGAATCGCCCGCGCGGGTTTTCTTGAACGCCTTCGCGTCGCCCGACACTCTCCCTATGGGATTGACCGGGCTTGCCGCGCGGATTTCCCCGCCTTGACTCGCGGGCGTCGGACCGAAAAACACGCAGAAAGCGTTCCCCGGAGGCCAGTACCCCAACTCGCCCGGATCAACCACCTCTCGCGCGTCAGCCGACGGCGCGCAGGAAACCGGGATGGAGAAATAAATCTCGTCGCCCCACACGTTGGCCCGCGCAGAAATAGGCAGCGCTTTCCAGATGCTGTCGGCGGTCTCCGAATCATTCAAAACCGCCTCCGCCTCCACTGCCCCCGCCGTTATCCTTATCTTCCTGTCAGACATTTTCGGGTCTCCTAAAATCGGGCTTCAAATCGCGGACGGCAAAACAAAACGCGGCCCCCTATATCGCCGCTCCCATTCCCAGATTGCCGCTGTTGAACCGCACAAGCTTTTTCCAGTCTATCTCTCCGCCTACGCAGAAATCCTTCATGAACTCCTCGGTGAAAAGATTTACCACTTTGGCTTTCTGCTTGAGGAAATCATCGTTCAACTCCTTTGCCCTGTATCCGAGAGGCTCCACAATGTCGGTGTACAAATCCTCGTTCCCGCTGAGAAAATGCCAGAAATTCTGACCGACCACTTTCATATAGTTGCGCACATAAGTTGTCTTCGTTTTGCCGTAGCAAATTCCGAGAATAGGCTGAACTTTTGCTGTTTGCTTTGACTGAGAAAGCACTTTGACCGCAGTTTGAAAACCCTGCTCCTGCCTCTTATGCTGTGAACTGTTCCCCCAGTTGGTTCCTGACTTTACTGTCACCAGATACTTTATGCCGTCCTTGTCAAACTGAAGGTCGATGCCTGTCGCGGGGGACTTTTCTCCTCCGTATGTTTTTGAACACACGAATATGGCCAACTCTTCCAAGAAATCGCCGAAAAGCTTCTCCTCTGAAGAATACAAATACGCGTCAAGAATGTCTTTCACAAGCTCCGACGCCACGCCGAAATTCTTTGCCTTGAACAAATACGGATTCTTGCTTTTCAGGATTTTGTTCAGATCAAGTTGTTCCAAACATTTTATTTTGCTCTTGTGAAACTCCGCAATCATGTCGCTGACAAACTTTTCGGTCTCGCCGATTCTAGCCTGTTTCATATCAAAGCCCTCTGAACGCCGACGCCGAGGCGTTTCCTTGCGATTTCGCAATACTCCGGGTTTGAATCGACGCCGATATAGTCCCTCGAAGCCTTTTTTGCGGCCAACGCGGTCGTGCCCGACCCGGAAAATGGGTCCAAAACCACATCGCCCTTATCTGTAAACAATCTGATGAACCATTCGGGCAGAGCCTCGGGAAAAGCGGCGCTGTGACTGCGGTTGGCGCACTCGGTGGCCATGTGCAACACATTCGTCGGATACGCCATCGGCCTATCCAGCCAGTTCGAAATGTTCTTTCCAAACCCGCTGCCCACTCTCGATTCATCTCGCGTCCTGTCCGTTTCGCTCAGATTATCCAGCCGGCTTTCCGCCCACTTCCCGGTGGGAACCATCACTTCATCCTGATACATCTTGAAATGTCGCGATTTATTGAACTGCAACAATCTCTCCCATGAGTCCCTGAATCTGTTCGGCCACTTTCCGGGATAACAGTTTTTCTTGTGCCAGATGAATTCTTCCGTCCAAAGCCACCCCTGTTTTCTCATCTCAAGAATAAGCTCAATGACGTACGTGTGCCTTTCCCCGTTCGTCACCTTTTCTTTTATGTTCAACACAAACGTCCCGTTGGGCTTTAAAACTCGTAGCAACTGCTTTGAAATCGGCAAAAACCAGCCCACATAATCATCGGGATGAATGCCGCCGTATGTTTTCTTTCTGCTGTCGGCATAAGGCGGCGATGTTATTATCAAATCTATACAGTCGCCCGGAAACTCCGCGAGAACATCCGCGCTGTCCCCATGAATTATACTGTTTACGGACAAAAGCTTTTTCATTGCCGAACTCCGAGAGCCTGTTTCTCCGCGAACATATTTCGCGCGCGAAAAGCTCGGCCCGAATCATTGTGGCGGAAGCAGCGCAAACACAACACAAGACGCTAATCCGAATGCCCCGCTGTCTATTAGCATATATTACCACATCAGGAGGAGCGGCGTCGAATCAGTCGCCCAGATATTTGCCGAAGAATTCGAAGGTGAGCCGTGAGCTTTCGACAGACGCTGGAGCGTCGGGATAGGTGATGAACGCGTGTTCGGCCCCCTCGAAAAGATGAAGTTCGCAGACGCGCCCCGCCTCCGCCGCCCGCGCGCACAGCGCCACCGACTGCTCGTGCTCCACCAGAGTGTCTTTCGTGCCGTGCAACAGCAACAGAGGGGCCGCGCCCGCCGCGTATGTCACCGGCGACGCCGCCGCCTGCAACTCCGCGCTCCCGCCGTTCTTCTCTCCGAGGAACCTCGGCAGCAGCATCTTGAACGACGCTGTGTGCGGAGCGTCCGCGCGAATGTCCGTCAGCCCGAAGTAAACGACCGCCGCCTTGATCTCAGTGGACGGGTCGGCCCCGTAATCACAGTCAGGCTCGAAGTCCGGATGATTCGCCGTTGCCGCAAGCATGGTCGCCAGATACCCGCCCGCCGAGCCTCCGATTGCCCCTATCTTCGTTGGGTCGCCGCCGATCTGCGCCGCGTTCGCCCTCGCCCACCTCACCGCGCACTTCACGTCCTTGACGCTCTCCGGATAAACCCCGCCGTTCTGTATCAGCCTGTAGTTGACGTTGAACACGACGTAGCCGCCCGCCGCCACTTCGCGCGAAATCCTCGTGTAATGCTCCATGTCCTTGTCGCCGAACATGAAGCCGCCGCCGTGAATCACGATCACTATCGGCAGGGCCGCGTCCCCGGCAGGCCTGTACAAGTCGCCTTTCAACAATGCAGACCCGATCTTCCTGAACACTATATTCTTTTTTACGATCAGCCCGTCCTCGCCCGGCTGGGAGAAATCGATTGCCGGAGCGGGGGGCGCGCTCGCGCCCGGCTCCGCGACAGCCGCCCGACCGCATTGAAAAACAATAAGCCCCGCCGCCAGCAGCGCCGACAATCTCGCTGTTCTATTCATGGATGCCATACCGCCCTCCCGCCGCCGGCAGACCGCCCCGGCGCGATGTCTTTTCCGTGAAATTATTATAAACAATCCCGCGGGTGTCCAGTTTACGGGCTAAAACCGCGCGGCGTTCTCTGCGGCGCGCGCTTGACAAAACCTCGGCAGGAAATGAAAATCACTGGGCCGGATTTTTCTCGAAAGATCCGGAATGACATTTTTCGCCGCGCCACCCCCCGGCGGAACAAGATAGTTCAAGGGCGTATAGCTCAGCGGAAGAGCGCTTGCCTTACAAGCAAGGGGTCGGCGGTTCAAATCCGTCTGCGCCCAACCCGAAAAAACCGCGACGCAAATGAAGCATATATTGTTTTCCAGATGTCCATCTTTCACCAATATGATATAATTTTCAAATGCAACGCATGCAACAATAGCGATGGTTGGCGCGTCAGCCGTTCTTTTTAAACGCGCGAGAAAGACAGTCATTATGAAAGTGTCGGATAATTATCTTCTTTTGATTCATCTGTTTGCTTTCGCCGGTTGGGCATGCTGTGTCTTATATTACATATCGAGTTTTGTGAAAAAAGGATATAAGCATCAGAAACTCTGGCTATTTGTCGTTTTTGCGATAGTTGCGTCCGCTCTTATTGTTCGACTCTACGCCGCTGACAGGGATATTAAGATTTACTATGACGAATACGAAATAATCAATGCGTCAAGAACATTCGCCTCCGACGGGGCTTTTTATATGTGTTCAGGCGGGAATTTGCAAAAGTGCGATTCAAAAGCCCCTATCAATAGACCCGGGGGATTTATTTTTGTAGGAGCAGTCGCAATCGCCCTAACAGGAAAAGACACGCCCGATGTCTTTTTCGACTTGAACGCGATCCTAGGGGCTCTTTCGTTGTTATTGATAGCGGCCGTAGCCTATAACGCGCTTGGAGATTTGAGAGCCGGCGCATACGCCTCCGCCCTCGCTTCGGTTATTCCTATTCACGTTGCTATGGCTTCCAACGCTTCCTCGGAAATGCTCAACTTAGCGATTGTCAGCTCATTCTGGGCGTTCTTTTTCTCTTCAAGCGATAGTATTCCTTTTTCCATTGTTCGCAAACCCGGATCGTTTTTTTCAATTTTGTGCGCAATGCTCACAAGGCCAGAAAATATTGTTTTGCCGGCCTTCTTTTTATTAGCGTCATTCTTGTTTCCATTAGAACCGCTTAAAAAAAGAATCCATTCATTGGTGTCCCAAGCAACGGTATATATGTACGCCTGCCTTTTTCTTTTCCCACTCGTAGACCTGTATTTATACATTTACAGAATCAACAGAAACCACTTTGAAAACATGGTGATTTCCAACATATCGTCGATTGTGGGCGCGAACTTCTCGTACATGTTGAGCAACCCATATATCAGCATTGCGTTTTTTATTCCAGCCGCCATTTCTTTTATCCTTTTTTTCAAGGATAGAAAACACGAGGAATACATCCTGCTTTTGTACCTGCCGTTCTGCTTCTTCTACCTCAGCGCTATGAAAGTGAATATTTTCCAAGGCGATTTGCCAAGAACCCTGCTTGTGATGACGCTTCCCATCGCTGTTTTAGGAGGAGCGGGTTTTTTCAGCGCTTTAATATTGAAGAACCGTTTTAAATACCCGCTCATCATTCTATTTATCGTCCCCTTTGCTTTTTTCAATCCCAAACCGCCTGCTTTTCACCCAGTAATGATAGACTTCAACAAGGATTTGCAAAGCTTAAGCTCGATCGTTCCGGAGGAATGCTCGATAATGACCGTCAACCCGTCAGCGCCGCTTTTTCACTCCCGAAACAAAGCATACGGCATCGACAAACTGTTCGACCCCGCTTTCATGGCCGAGCATAATGAGTGCAAAGCGGTATTGTATGATGTTTTTTGTTCATATCAGTTCCAAGATGTTTGCGAGAGAGCAAAAAACGAATTCCCTCAAAAACTTCTTTATTCAAAAAGCTATAGTTATTTTCGCTACGACCTGACCTTGATTCAATAACATTCCGTCTTTCATAAGAGCATGGCATAATGAAAGCCGGGAAACGAGCAAGTCCGGCGCTATTTCAATCCTTTATATCTGCTCCTCGCGTCTGAGAACCACGAAGTCGCTATCTTGTTGCGCTCGACGGGGTCGTTCCAAGCGGTTCGGGCCAGTTCAAGCGCGCGCGCTTCGGACACCGGAGGCGCGAATGCCGCCGCTGGCGGAGTCTTTCCCGGCCCGGCGGCCTTTTTCCAGCCAGTCGCCAGATCAGCGTGCGTGTCGATTATCAGCGCGCCCACCATGTCGTTTAACAACTCCCACCTCGCCGCGCCTTTCTCAAAATCATAAATGAACCCGCTCTCCATCGCGAACGGGTTCGCCGTAACATTTGTCATCTTCTCGAAACCTTCCGGGTAAAGTTCCGGGAGGATTGACATCTTGTTGAGAGAGAACTCCGTCGGGCCGCCCGGAACGCCCTTCCTGAGCATCCACAGCTTCTGCCCCTCTGGGCTGACACAGAAGCGGATGAACAAGCGGGCGTTGTCCAAATTCGGCGCGCCTTTGAGTATCGCCACCGGGTCGGGCGTTATCACCGTCGCCCGCGCGGGAAGAACGAACCCCAGCAGGTCCGCCCCGGCCTGCTCGATGGCGGAAAAAGCGTAAGTGTCTATCGACAGCCCCGCAGCCACTTCCCCCGTCGCCAGATCCTTGCCTATCTGTCCCGAGCTCTTCGGAAAATTCCTCACATTGCCGCCGATGCGCGTCAGGATGTCCCAACCCTTGTCCCATCCGCTCGCCTGAAGGATTATCTCGTACATCATGTGAACGCTGCCGCTGTGCCGGGGATCGCTCGACCCCACCATGCCCATGAACTTCGGGGACGCCAGATCTTCCCAACTGTCCGGCGTCTCTAGTCCGTACATCTCCAGCAACTTCTTGTTGTAGAGAATCCCGAAACCGGCCAGAGACGCGCCGTGCCACCTGAACTGCGTGTCGTACAACGGCATGCCGTTCAGCTCCGGGGGTATCCTCGCCAGCTCCTCGTCCGGCAGACGGAACGGCTCCAACAGTCCCGCGTCCGCAAGCTCAATGTAAGGGTCAAGCCCGCCTCCGTAAAACACGTCCACGTCTATCCCCTGCGGACTCCTCGAAAAACCCGCGCGGATAAACTTCATATCGTCCGACGTCCCGCCCTGATCAAGCCACGTTATCTTAACGTCCGGCAGCTTGTTTGCAGCCAGCCACTCGCTGAACCCTCTGTCGAATTCCGCCCGAATACCCTCCCAGTGAGGGGATATGACTATCAGCTTGCCTGCAGGCGCGGCGGACTTGTCCGCTGCCGGCTTAGATGAACACCCGGTCCCCGCAAGAATTGCCAGCGCCGCCAGCGCGACCAAAATAAATCTCGCTGGCGCCCCTGCCCGCATCCTCGCTGCTATAAATCCACGCATGCTTTTCTCGATCACCATGACGGATTCCTCCGCAAATTGTTTTCCGCGTTTTCAGTTGGTTCACTGCGAATGCTTACAACTCGGATTTCTACGGCAGAAATCCATTTGAACGCGGATAATCATCGACGAAAAGAATGATAGAATAAAAAAGTTAAAAAGTCCAGAAAAGCGGAAACATAAACATACGCAAATATAGGTAGAGGGTTGTGCACATTATGGGTTTTTCGTATTATCAAGAACTTTTCAACATTTAACGCCCTTATTTATTCACATTTTCACAAAGTTTTCCACAATCCCAACGATCCCAAAACCGTTCGATACCATGTTGCGAATCCCGTGAAAAAGAGGCGATAAAAATATGCGGGCGCGTTACGAGTATATGCGCGTATAGGCTATTTCAGCGCCCTTTGCAAACTATTGCGCACTTTTAAGCATCTTTGTCCATTTTGGCTGTTGCTCTTTGTCTCTATCCTTCTTTTCAAACCACTTTAAAAACCAATCAAAGACCAAAATAGAAACGCAAACCCGAATCCGTCATTAGTATTCGGGAGCGATTTATCAAAGCGGATGAAATTCAAGGCGCAAGGCACATTTTTTAAAGAAGGGGCGGGGTTGCCACGCCCCAAATTGTCGTAATTATTGGGCGCGGAAACCGCGCCCCTACAGAACAAAATAATTGGGCGACAACGAAGCAGTTCGCCGCTTTGAACCATCGCTCTAGAATTCTAACCCGGATTTTTCACGAGAAAAAAACCGAAAAAACTAAGAAAAGAATGAAATGTGGGAAATAACGATTCTATGGGGGACTTCTAAAGGGAGTGAACTGGATTATTGCGGTTTATCCACCCAGAACATCTCAATTGGAGCGCGATTTCTTACATCAATCAAACCCCTAGTCACACATTTGAATTCGGGAGCTATAGCCTCGGACGTTTTTCGGGAGACATTGACCCTTCCCGCCTCGCCCGCCGCTTCTAGCCGGGAAGCAATGTTTACGTTGTCGCCCCACACGTCATAAGAATATTTTTTAGTTCCTATAACGCCCGCCACGACCGGGCCTGAATGCACGCCGACGCGCATCTTGAAAATCGGGCTGTCTCCACTAGAACCTTTCGGCCTGAACTCTCTCACCGCATCCAGCATATCGAACGCCGCCCTGACAGACTTCAACGCGTGTCGCTCGTCTTTCACCGGAACCCCGCAGACTGTCATATAGCAGTCGCCTATGGTTTTCAGTTTCTCCAGACCGTGTTTTTCTGAAACCTCGTCAAACTTCTTAAAAATCTCGTCAAGCCATGAAACCAGAGTCGCCGGGTCGACATTCTCGGCGACAGCGGTGAATCCCACTATATCTGCAAATAGTATTGTCGCTTCTTCATATCTGCGCGCTCTGATTGTCCCGTATTCCTTAAATTCCTTTACAATGTCTTCCGGCAGTATGTTGCGGAGCAGACTTTCGGATTTCTCTTTCTCGCGAGCCAGTCCGACCCTGTTGATTATTTCCCTTTGTTTGAGATGGTATGACAGAGCGCCGACGAATATGCAGATGAAGAAAAAAATCGTCGGATTCATCATCAGCGCGGCAAGAACGGAACGATATTCGACGCCATACAGAAATTCCAAGACGGCGTAATTCGTCAGCCATATCGACCCGCACAGAGCCATCATCGCTCCTGAAGGCGCCGGAAATAAAAACAAAACAAGCATGCTCGGAATAATCATAGCGACGCTCGCGCTGGGGCTGAATTCCATCCCTATGGCCGCAAGCAGCACAACCGCGTTCATCGCATAACAGAACACGCACGCCAGAATGCGCGCGCGCGCCCGGACCGCTGGAAAAACCATCGCAACGGCTGTCGCCGCTGAAACAGCCAGTTGCAAATCCCTCGACATCCTTAGAATGGGAACTTCAAGATATCTCTGCGCGTCGTTTATCCGCAAAAACAAAACGAGCGCAAGCACAAAAAGACTGAATCCCAGCAATATTTTCACAGTTTCCGAGTTGATCTCTCTGAAAAACAGTTCCCGTATCTCTTGGTCGCCTCTTATCGTTTCAGTCTCTCTTTTTGCGTAAAAAAGACTGCTAAGAGCGGTGGGGACAGCCACCGCGACGACCGATATGAACATCCCCGCAGAGATTATCTCGAACACTCTATCAACCAATCCTCTTTTCAGTTATTCGACAATTCTATTGAGAAGCGGCCGCATTATCAACAAAGATCTTGAATCAGGGATTAAAGAAACCGTTCGGCGCGGATGAAATGCGAGTCGCAAGAAGCGCATTTTCGCTTTGAACCCGAATCCGTGACCTCTTAAAAAACGCTTTGCGCGCCTAGAAGAATAAAGCCGGCGCTGTTCTTCGCCGTAGAACACCCCAGCGCAGCTTGGGGACGCCGCCCGGAAAGATTTTTTTAGAGGTCACGGATTCGGGAAGGTTTCATGGAAGCTTTTCGATAATATTCCTTGAAGCGCCGGGTTATTTCAGCAGTCCGTTTACGATTATCTCGGTGGCCTGATCCGGGGAAAGCCCGCGAGACATCAGAAGGTTGAGCTGGTCGGAATCGATGCTGCCGATGGCGGCCTCGTGGGTGATTTTCGCTTTGTCGTTCACGACGACTACCACGGGGGTGGCTTTTGCGTAGGCGGTCTTGCCGGAGATGATTTCGGTGCAGTCCATGTGGCCGCGAGCGCCGTCGCCTTCGCCGATTATCTCCGTATAGATGTCGGTGCGGGCGTTATCTCGAATAACCATGCGGGCTTCCAGAATCGCGTGGGAGTTTGCCCCTTTGAGCCGCGCCCGCTCGCGGATTGTGATGTCGTCGTCGAACTTGCCGTACACTTTGGCGAGCATGTGGCACACCGAGTTGTCGAGACATTCGATGTCGTAGTCGAACTTCATGTTGCCGACCGCGCCCTGAATGAGGCTGAAGCTGTTGTAAAGGCGCGCGCCGTCTTCGAGCGTTATCTTGGCGTTGGGGACAACGCGCACTTGGCCTTTCTCGCCGTGGTAATGGGTCTCGTCGTATGAGTATTCGGAGTTCGGCCCGATGTTGATGCGGGCTTCCATCGCGTGAAGCACGTCCACCGCGTTCGGAAACACGCAGTGCGCGCGCAGGGACACCTTGGAATTCTCTTCGGTGTTGATGTTGATGTTGATTCTCTGAGCGGCCTCCGGGGACATCACGCCGAAACAGAGGTGGAGAGGGTCGTCGAACCTGTAGCCCGCTTTCACGGTGAGGTTTACGAACAACTCGCCGTCTCGCGAGTCGGTCTCGATGACCGCGCCCTCGATCGCGTTCGCGCTTAAAATCTTGTTTTCGTCAATCACGAGGCTGCCTATGTTTTTGCTGTGCAGCGAGTGGATGTTTCCGCCCGCGATGGAATACGCTTCGTCTATTGTTCCTATGGTCACGGATTGACGCTCCCGTTTATGATCTCGTCCAGTCTCGGAGTGTTCACGGTTTCGCAGTAGTCGCAGTGGTTTTTGAAATACTGGACGGCCGCGTCGGGTTTCGCCTCGCGGATGATGCGCGCGCCGCAGAGGATTCCCGCCCTTGTGCTGATGCCGAGTATGTCTTCGGTGTGGGTGATTAGCAGCACGGCCCCGTCCTGCGCCATCCTGCGTATCGCCGATTCCACCATGACGAGGGACACCGCGTCTATGCCGGAGTCAGGCTCGTCGAGGATGGCAAGTTTCGGTTTCGCCGCCAGAACGCTGGCAAGCTCGATGCGTTTGCGTTCGCCCCCGCTAAGTTTGCCGTCTATCACTCTGTCAAGGTATTCTCCGCATGACAGTCCGACGGATTCGAGATGTTCCTCGACTTCCGCGTCGGATATGCCGTTCGGCGCGCTCACCCGAACATAGTCGCGCACGGTCAGACCCTGCACCGTAATGTTCTTCTGCCACGCGAGTATTATCCCGCGTTTCGCCCTCTCGGTCAGCGAGAGATCGTTTATGAGATCATCCTCGAAATAGATGTCGCCTTTTTCAGGTTTTATCAGGCCGAGAATGACCGCCGCGAGGGTGGACTTTCCCGTTCCGTTGCGGCCGAGCAGCGCGTATATCTCTCCGCGGGTCACTTGGAGAGACACGTCGTCGAATATCTTTTTTTCTCCGAGAGTTAGAGTAAGGTTGCGGATTTTCAGCAATAGCGTCACATCCCTTCAGCGCGCATTAATATAGCGCCGGGGCGGTCAAAAAACAAACCGGCGGCCCCGTCGCCGCGCTCCCGACGGCGGGCGTATGGCGTGTTTTGTGAATGTGTGTTATAAATTATATCTATATTATCCGGAGGCGGCCTGCGCCCCCCCGGCAAAGAGGCGTTCGAATGAAACCGGAAAAGACCAGCTACGATTTTCATCAGCTTGAAGTGTTCTGCGGCGTGGTGGAGACAGGCAGTTTCAGCGCGGCGGCCGCGCGGCTGGGGCTGACTCAGCCCACCGTAAGCGCTCACATAATGGCGGTCGAGAAAAACACGGGCGTTTCCCTCATAGACCGCAAGGGCAGAAACGTTCAGCCGACGGCGGCGGGAAGGGTCTTCTACAACCACGCCCTGAAAATGCTGGCCCTCAAAAGCGAAGCCGACAGATCCATCGGGATGCTGGCGGACATCGTGACGGGAAGCGTCGTCATAGGAGGCAGCAACATTCCCGGCACATATTTCCTGCCGCGCTCGATAGCGGCTTTCAGGAAAGAGCGGCCCGGAGTCGCCGTCAGCCTCAAGATGGGCGGCTCTCAGGAAGTGATCGACATGGTCGACGCCGGCGAAGTGGATCTGGCGGTGGTCGGGAAAGTTCCCGCGGGCAAAAATTTCGAATGTCACGAGATATGGGGAGACGAGCTTGTGCTGGTCGCGCATCCGGGGCATCCGCGCGCGGCGGACGCCGCAGTTTCGATAAGGGCGCTCGCGGTGGAGCCGTTCATCATGCGGGAGAAAGGCTCAGCCATGCGCGAGTTCATGGAAAAAACATTTACGGATAAAGGCGTCAAAATCAAAGACCTCAATATTGTTTGCGAACTGGGCGGAACGGAATCGGTGAAACAGGCGGTAATCGCCGGGGCCGGAGTGGCGATTCTATCGTCAAGGGCCATTGAGGCGGAGGAGCGCGCCGGACTGCTTCGCGGAGTTCCGCTCAGAGGCGCGAACATGCGCCGCAGGTTCCTGCTCATCAGGGACAAGCGGCGCGCTCTGTCAGCCGCCGCCGAAGCGTTCCACTCGTTCGTTCTCGGCGACAACCCGTACTGAGAGCAAAAGCAAAGCTCTACCCGGCTTGCTGCCACACTTGCCACAGTATCAGCTTTTCAGAATAACGCCGCGTTAGACGGCGAAACGGCTGTTGTGTCCGCCGAAGGGATTGGGCACGCAGTCCTTGCACGCGGGGTCCAGCCACCACTCGCGGTCCACCAGAAACTTGTACTCGTATTGTCCGGTCGCGAGCATGACGGTCTTTTTCCAGACGCCTTTGGAGTCTTTCTTCATTTCGTGCTTCTCGTTGTCCCAGTTATTGAATGTGCCCACCACGGCTACCCGCGAAGCGTGCGGGGCGTCAAGCGAGAACGTCACTCTCTTGGTTTCGACTTTCTTTTTGGCGGCGGGTTTCTTCGCCGCCGTCTTTTTCGCCGCTGCTTTTTTTTCCATTTTCTCTCACTCCCTCTCGATTGTCTCGAAAAACCCGGAGAGAATCATAAGTGTGCTTTGGTTTGAGATATATCATAGCATGAAAGCGGTTTCAAATCGACACCGGGCGCGCAAAATATGCGGAGAGGGGCGGTAGAGGCGGTGGCGCGCGCGGCCTGATCTCGAAAAACGGTCGGCGGCCCCGGAGGGTTTCCGGGTTTTATTTTCAAACCGGAGGTCATTACCCTATAATAACTTTGGATTGTAATATTGGGCGCGAATTTTTGCGGCATGTGGAAAGAGGAGGCGCTGAAATGAAAGGCAACGACACGATGAAGCTGTTTCTGGGGTGCGGGGGGATTCTGCTGGTCGGACTGCTGATTGTGGCTATGATAGGCGTCCGCTCGTACAACCGGATGGTGACGATGAACGAGGGCATAGACGCGCAGTGGGCTGAGGTGGAAAACCAGCTCAAGCGCAGAAACGACCTGATCCCGAACTTGGTGGAGACGGTGAAGGGATACGCGGCGCACGAGAAGGAGATATTCATAGACATAGCCGAGGCGAGGTCGAAGCTGGCGGGAGCCGGGTCGGTGAAGGAGACGGCGGCGGCTGACGGGGCGATGCAGAGCGCGCTCTCCCGGCTGCTTGTTATCGTCGAGCGGTATCCGGACCTGAAGGCGGACAGGCAGTTCATCGCGCTTCAGAGCCAGCTCGAAGGAACAGAAAACAGGATAACGGTGGCGCGCGGCAGATATAACGAGAGCGTGCGCGCTTTCAACGTGATTGTGAAACGCATTCCGGGCAGGTTCTTCGCCGCGATTTTCGGGTTCGGTCCTCGCGAATTCTTCGAGGTCCCGGAAGCCGAGCAGGCGGTTCCCAAAGTTGACTTCGGAACGAACAAGTAGAAAAGAAGCGGATGCCTGAATTCAGACAGAACAGGATAACCGGCGAGTGGGTGATAATCGCGTCCGAGCGGGCGAGCCGTCCGGAGGACTTTCATCGCGACACCTCCAAGCCGAAACCGCCGACGCACAACCCGGCCTGCCCGTTCTGTCCGGGCAACGAGAGGATGACTCCGACCGAGATTATCGCCGACAGGCCGCCCGACACCGCGCCGGACTCAGAAGGCTGGAACGTCCGCGTGGTCCCCAACAAGTACCCCGCGCTCGACCCGTCAAGCGAGGTGGACTGGTTCGAGGAAGCAAATCTCTTCAACGGCATAGCCGGGTTCGGCGTGCATGACGTTTTCATAGACACTCCCCGGCACGACCTCACCATTGCGACAATGAGCCGCCGCGCGGTCGAAAAGCTGTTCTTCGTCTATCGCGCGCGCTACAACCAGCTCGAAAAAAACGACAAGATTCTGATGATAAACATCTTCAGAAACTACGGGGTGAAAGCCGGCGCTTCGCTCGAACACCCTCACTCTCAGGTTCTCGCCACTCCGATAATTCCCACCCGGACGCAGATTCGGCTGAACGTGGCGAAGGAATACTACGACATTCACAAAAGGTGCATCGTGTGCGACACGATAGAGGCGACGCTGAAAGCGAAGGAGCGCGTCGTGCTGGAGACGGAGCGCTTTATAGTGTTCGAGCCGTTTGCGTCTCAAAGCCCGTTTGAGACGTGGGTCGCGCCGAAGCGCCATTGCGCGTCTTTCGGGGAGGCGCTCGACGCCGAAATCGTCGAACTCGCCCAGATTATGCGGGATATCCTTCACCGCATCTACGTCGGCCTCGGCGACCCCGACTACAACTATTTCATTCAGGCCAATCCCGCGCGGACGAAACACCGCGACAAATATCACTGGTTCGTTCAGATAATGCCCCGCGTCGTTCCCTCCGTCGGGTTCGAGCTTTCGTCCGGCATTTATATCTGCACGTCGAAGCCGGAAGACACGGCGAGATTTCTCAGAAGCATTTCTCCCCCAAGATAAACATTCCGGACGCGCGTCTTACGAAGCCGAACCGGTTGTCCGATGCGATTTTGACAAAGGCGTCGGGCGGCGTTAACATTTATTAAAGCGAAGCAGGACGGACGGCCGCGGGCAGAGATGCCTGAGGAAAGTCGGGACACCGCAGGGCAGGGCGCCGGCTAACAGCCGGGGGGGGCGACCCCACGGAAAGTGCAACAGAAAGTATACCGCCGATGGCCGGACGGCGAGAGCCGAAAGGCACAGGCAAGGGTGAAAAGGCGCGGTAAGAGCGCACCGGCGTCGTGGCGACACGGCGGCCCGGCAAACCCCGCCCGGTGCAAGGACAAGCAGGGGCTGACAGGTTGCCCGCCTAGGCGGGGATTCTGAACTCGATCCCCGCGCGAAGCGCTTCGAGCGCGTCGCAGCCCCGGGTAGTCCGCACGAGACGCGCGGCAACGCGCGCCCCAGATAAATGGCCGTCACGGTCCGCGCAATCCTCCTTCGCGGAGGCGAGCGCGGGCTTGGACAGAATCCCGCTTACAGTCCTGCTTCGCGCAAATTGAGAGCCTCCGCTCGAGGGCGGAGGCTCTCTCCTTTTTTGGAGCCTCGGCGCCCGCTCTCTTCAGGCGGGTTGACTTTGCGGCTCTTTAATTTTATTGTGATTGCATAATATGTTCGCGGAGGAATACATCTGATGAGATTATTGACGGCGCTGACGGTTATGTGCGTTGCGGCAGCCGGATTTCTGTCAGGGGTTTCGGCCCCGGTTTCGGCGGAGCCTTGTCCGGCGTTCGTGGCGGGCGTGGTGGGCGACGTCCAGTTCAGGGAGGCGGATGAAAACGATTGGGAGCCGGTCGAACTGGACATGTGCCTTTATGTGGGCGATCAGATAAGGACGATGAAGGACAGCCTCGCGGCGCTCAAGATGGAAGAGAATGTGGAGGTCAGGGTAAACGCGTTTTCTGTGTTCAAGGTCGGAAGCTTAGACAAAGACAAAAAGAGGCCGAACCAGCTCGACATGAAAAAGGGCGAGGCATGGGCGAAAGTAAGCAAGATCGAAAACAAGGAAACGGCTTTCGAAATCAGGACTCCCACCGCGCAGGCGGGTGTGCGGGGAACTGAGTTCAACGTCGAAGTGGACGAAGAAGGCGGCACTAAAGTCAACGTGCTTGAAGGCGCGGTCCGCATATTCAACGAACTGGGCGAAGTCCTCGCCGAAGCGGGCATGTTCACCGAAGTCCTCAAGGGAAAAATCCCTCTCGACCCCGCTGAATTCGACATTGAGGCGTTCAAGGGCAAGCTCGACGCGTGGAAAGGACAAATCTCCATCGGCGAAGTGAAGGAAGCGATGAAACAGAAGATCGAGGAGAAAAAGGACGAAGTCAAGAACAACGTGAAAGGGAAATTCAAATTCTGACGCCGACCGGGAACAATGGCGCGCCGGCGCTGGTTTGATGGTAGACGACAATGTCCGCTCCGAGAGGCGGGCGCGAAGAAAGGCGGAAAGCTATGGGAGCCACGAAAGTTGATGGAAACGACAAAGGAAAAGTCAGAATTTTCACGTTGAGCACGTGCATCTGGTGCAAGAAGACGAAAGAGTTTTTAGCGCAGAACAACGTGGCGTACGAGTACATCGATATGGACAAGTTGGACGCGGATGAGAAGGACGCGGCGCTGGTCGAGCTTAAAAAATGGAACGAGAAATGTTCGATGCCTACAGTTGTCGTGAACGACAGCGTCTGCATAGTCGGGTTCAAGGAACAGGAGATACGGGAGGCGTTGTCTCTATGAGCGGCGCGGGGACGGAAGGCGACAGGGAGCGGCGGGTCGAGGCGAAATACGAGAAGCTGAAAAAAGAGGCGGCGGCGGGCGGATACTTCCTGAATCCCGACGAGCCGTTCGCCAAGGACTTGGCCGAGAGTCTGCTGGTGAACGAGGAAAGATACGGATACGCGGCCTGCCCCTGCCGGTTGTCCGGCGGCAGGCGGGAGTTGGACCTAGACATAATATGCCCCTGCGACTACAGGGACGCCGATGTTGAAGAACATGGAGCGTGTTACTGCGCGCTTTATGTGTCCGGCGAGGTGGCAAGAGGCGAAAGAGAAGTAGCGCCTGTGCCGGAGAGAAGGCCGGACGCGCTGATAGAGGCGGCCGCCAAGGGCGGGCTGCCTGTTGCCGCGTCGCAACCGGCGGAGCGCGCGCCGTCCCAAGGGGCCGCTTTCGGCGGCTCGTCCGCCATTCCTGTCTGGCGCTGCAAAGTGTGCGGCTACCTCTGCGCCCGCGACAACCCTCCCGGCGTTTGCCCCATCTGCAAAGTAACCAAAGACAGATTCGAAAGATTTTAGTGAAAGACAATAAAGGGGAAACTTTTTCAAGAGTTTTTCCTTTCTTTTTTTCATCTTTTCCCCCATTTCTTTCCTCTCGTTTGCAAGTTCGGCATGTCATCATATTCACCGCGCGAAAGTTGTGTGCTATGCTTTCATCTTGCGCGGGAAGAACAGCGGCCCCGCGCCCCTCGCGGGCGGCGGGCGGGGAGATGTCTAATCCATGCATCGGAAAAGGAACGTAAAAACATGAACGGCGGCGTAAGAGTCAAAGATAAATTCAGGAGCGCATACACGCCCGAACAGTGGCTCGGCGTTCAGATCGAGGCGATGGGAGAGGAGCGGTTTTATGACAAAACTCCTATTTCCGGTTGGCAGATAAGAACGGCCATTTACAACAGGCCCGGAGACTACAAGTGGATAGACGGGAAATGGCGCTCGTACTCGCCGGGAGAAATTTGGGGAGGGGCCGGATTAACCGCTTTTTTCAGATGCGGGTTCCGCGTCCCGAAATCGTGGAGCGGCGCTCGCGTCATGCTGCGGCTGAAACCCGGCGGAGAAGGATTGCTGAAACTCAACGGCGCGCCTCTGGCCGGATTGGACATAAACCATGACACGGTGTACGCGACGGAGCGGGCGCGGGCCGGAGACCTGCTCAAACTTGAGATCGAACAGAACTCCACAGAGATGGAAATCGCCGGGTTCGAGCATAAATTCGAGCTTTGCGAGGCCGTCCTTCTGGACAGGGAAGTCGAGGACGCGTATATCGATTTCAAATGCGCCTACGCCACGCTCTTGTCTGAATATTCGGCTGCGGACTTGAAGGCTTTTCTGTTCAAGGAAATCAGCGCGGCGATGGCTCTCGCGGACTTTCACGCGGCGGACAGGGGAGCGTTCAGGGAATCGCTGTCGGCGGCGCGCGCCGCGCTGCGAAAAGCCGTTATTGATTCGGGCGCGTTTCCCGGCGCGGGCAGCCTCGGCATGGTCGGCCACAGCCACATCGACCTCGTTTATCAGTGGAGCTACAAGGAGTTCCTGCGCAAGATAGGCCGCACCCATTCCACCGCTCTCAACATGACCCGCGAGTTCCCTGACTACATCTTCAGCCAGAGCCAGATGAAGCTTTACGAAGACCTTAAAACTTTATACCCGGAAATTTACGACGGAATAAAACGGCGCGTCCGGGAAGGCGCGTGGGAAGTTTTGGGCGGGATGTGGGTGGAGCCTGACTGCAACCTGATATCGGGCGAGTCGCTGATCCGCCAATTCCTTCACGGGCGCGCGTTCGCTGCCTCCGAGTTCGGCGCGGAATCCCCGATATGCTGGCTTCCGGACGTGTTCGGCAATTCTTGGATCATGCCCCAGATACTTCTGGGTTGCGGCGTCCGTTTCTTCATCACAAACAAACCGGTGACATGGAACGACACAAACGAGTTTCCGCACAACACTTTCTGGTGGGAAGGGCCGGACGGCTCGCGAGTTTTCGCGCATCTGCCCTCCACCCACTTCGGCGCGGTGGTCGAGCCTGACACCCTGATGAAGAACTGGAAGGAATACAAGCAGCAGGCGCATTGCGGAATAGCAATGTACAACTACGGCAAAGGCGACGGGCGCGGCGGCCCGATGAGGGACGATGTTCTCGCCGGACGCAGGTTCTCCGAGTTCCCCGGAGTCCCACGCTCCGTTTTCTCCACCGCCGAGGACGTTTTAAAGAGAATGGAGGCTGCCGCCGGAGACCTGCCCGTCTGGAAGGATGAAATATATCTTGAAACCCACAGGGGCACATACACCACGCAGGCGATACTGAAAAAGTTCAACAGGAAAAACGAGATAAACTTCTGCGTCGCGGAAGCGATGTCGTGCGCTGCGGCGCTTGCCGGCTGCGGCGGCCCGAAAGCGGATCTGAACGATGGATGGAAGATCGTTCTTAAAAACCAATTCCACGACATACTTCCGGGGTCCCACGTGACGGAAGCGCGGGAAGAGGCGGTAGAGGAATGCGCTCAGGCCGCCGCCATCTGCCGCGCCGCTTTCGACAAAGCGGCGTCGGCGATAGCCTCGAAAATCGAGCCGCCGTCGCCTTCCGCGCCCGCTGCGGCGGTCTTCAACTGCAGACCGTGGGAACGCGCCGATTCCGTGGAAATCGAGTTCGCCGCGCGGATGAAAAAATTCTCCGTCCTAGACTCTGAAGGCGTGGAAGTCCCCTTCCAAGTCCTTTCGCGCGGAAAAGACAAAACGCGGGTTCTAATATGCGCGCGCGGGCTGCCGCCGATGGGATACGCAACGTTCACGCTCTCCCCGGAACCGGGCGATGAGCCGACTTCCCCGTTCAGCTTCGACGGCCGCTCCGCCTCCAATTCTTTCTTCAAAATCACGTTCGCGGACGACGGCTCTCTCGACAGCGTTTTCGACATTCTGAACGGCCGCGAGGCGCTCGCCCCCGGCGGCGGCAACCGGTTCAGGATTTTTCAGGACACGCCCGGACGCTATGCGGCTTGGGATATCGTGCCGATGTACAAAGACCTCGAAATGGCTATGCCCGGCGCGGAGAGTTCAGAGGTCGAGGAGTCCGGCCCCGTCCGCATGGTTATCCGCCAGACGCGCTCTTTTTATCGCTCAAAACTCACTCAGAGAATTATCCTTCATAGGGACATTCCAAGAATCGACTTCGAGACGGAGATCGACTGGCGCGAAAGAGACAGGCTGCTGAAGGTCGAGTTCCCCGCGGCGGTCAACGCCATGCGCGCCACTTACGACCTTTCCTGCGGCCACATCGAAAGGCCGACCCACTACAACACTTCTTGGGACCGCGCGAAGTTCGAGGTCTGCGGTCACCAGTGGGCGGACATCTCGGAAGGAGACTACGGGGTCAGCCTGCTCAACGACTGCAAGTACGGGCATGACATATTCGGAAACGTCATAAGGCTTACGCTGCTTAAAGGCGCGCAGTCGCCGGACCCGACATCAGACTTGGGCAAGCACGAGTTCACATACAGTCTGTATCCGCACGCGGGCGGATGGCGGGAGGCGGAAACGCCCCGGCGCGCTTGGGAACTGAACGATCCGGCGACTGCGGTCGCTCTCGGCGGCGCGGCGGCGGCGCGGCGCTCGCGCGGACCCGCCCTGCCCCATCAGGCTTCTTTCCTGTCCATCGACCGCTCTCATGTCATGCTCATGGCTTTCAAAGCGGCGGAGGACGGCGACGGGTATATCGCCCGCTTCTGTGAAATCGAGAACAGGCGCGGAAAAACCAAAGTGGAATTCTTCCGGCCTGTCCGGCGCGCCGTCGAATGCGATTTGATGGAAAACAAAACAGGCCCGGCGACAGTATCGCGCGGCGCCCTCTCTTTCGATATCGCGCCGTTCAAAATCAAAACGTTCAGGCTGTTTTTCGCCTGACCCGCGAAGGTTGAGCATAGAAACAACGCGCTCTGAATTGACAACGGCAGATGGACGGAGATAGACTAAATTTTATCAGAACCACAACCCGGTCGCGGGCTTAGGAGGTTGCGATGTCTTCGGAATCAAAAGCGACATATAACCAGAAACTACAGAGGGAGAGAGGCGCGGGCATCATTCAAACGCTCATCATCGTTCTAGTTCTTGGCGTAGCGGCGTTCTTTCTTTTCAATCCTGTGAAAAATCGCGTCATTGCTCAAGCATGCAGGCAGAAGCTGTCTGTTATCAGAACTCTGCAAGAGAAGTTTTTCTCGACGAACGGCTACTACGCCGAGCATCCGGACGACCTCAAGGCGATGAAAAACTATCCCGAACTTGAGCCTTCCTGCATCAGGACGGGACAGGAACTCGAATATTTCAGAGGCCCGCGAGACGACGTAAACTTTTGGGAGATCAGCATAACCATAACCGGAGAATGGGAAAACCAATGTTTTCTGACCGCAAACAGAAGCGGCGTGTTCGCCGAAGGCGTCTGCGCTTCTAAGAAAGACATGAAGAAAGCGGCCGAGGCTGAATCCCAGAGCGAAGGTTATTGAGAGGAAAAACAACTTGTTTATACGGGACACAGCTTACAAGACGCTGCGCGGGGTGGAGGCGGAAATTGACGCCTTGGCGGCGCGTTCGGGAGCGGAAATAGCGCTGCTTGGCGAATCGACCGAAGGCAGACCAATTCGCGCCCTCTGCTTTGGCGGCGGAGACTACCGCAAACCGGAGTTGCTTTATTATGCGCTCGAACACTCAATGGAATATATTGGCGCGGAGGCCGCTCTTGACGCCGCCCGGCGGCTGGCGGACGGCGAATGCTCCGCGTTTCTAGATAAGATGAATGTCTGGATCCTTCCCGTTCTGAATCCCGACGGCTATGCGAGAGTCGAGAAACAGCTTTCCAGCGGACTTGGCCTAGCCTTCGCGCGGAAAAATGCCTCCGGTGTAGACCTCAATAGGAACTTCCCCGTAGCCTTCTATCACTTCCCGGGTTCAGTCTTCGCGGGCAGCCCCCTGAAGTTTTCACCTCATTATCGTGGCCCCGAGCCTTGCTCCGAGCAGGAAACGCGCGTCTTCAGGGACTTCATTCTAGGCAGAAATTTCAAAATCAGCTTGGCTTTTCATTGTTTCGGCGCAAGCATTCTGTACCCGTATTTTTACAAGAAGAGCAAATGCGGCGCGCACGACACATTAGCCGCTCTGGCAGGAAAGATGTCCTTCGCGCAGAGTTCGCCTTACTCAGTAAAGCCCGGCCATAAGCTCTATCTGACTAACGGAAGCTCCGCCGACTGGCTTTACGACGAGCAGGGCATCCTTGCGATGGTTATGGAAATAGGAAAATTAGGCGTTAAAGCGGACAGGCCTGAATCTTGGATCAATCCATTCTTCTGGTTCAACCCCGTCGACCCCAGAGAGGAACTGGACAACATAGTCCCCGCAAGCCTCAAGCTTGTCGAGGAAACCGCGTCAAGATTCGGCGTCAACTAACCCGCATTTTTCGCCAGCGCGAACTGCCATACTCCCCTTTTTTTCACGAGACACAAACTAAACCCGATTCCGTCATTAGGATTCGGGAGCGATTATTCAGAGCTGATGAAATGCGGAACACAAGGCGCATTTTTGCAGTAGGGGCGGGGTTGCCCCGCCCCAAACTATCGTGGTTATTGGGCGCGGAAACCGCGCCCCTACTGAACAAAAGAATGTGTCGCCAACGAAGCTGTTCGCTGCTATGAAAATCGCCCCGGTTCGTCGGCTCTATCGACGAATCCGGACTGAAAACACTGTCTGAGTTCGATTTGCCGCCCGAAAAAAAACAACAGCGCGCCAAAGAAAAAGCCGCCTCGCGGCGGCTTTTTTATGCAAAATGTGTTTTTCTAAAAACCCTTAAACGATTACCACGCCTGCTCTTTTCCGAATCCGGTTTTCAGAACAGAAAAGTCCTGCATGGTAATGTTGCCGTCGCCGTTCACATCAGTGTTCGCGCATGTATAGGATTCGTTATTAACTGTTACTACGGTTTCTGCCCCCAAGCCAAAACACAGCTTCAACGGTCCTAGGTCGGCGATAGAAATTTTTCCGTCGTCGTTAAAGTCGCCTGCGTAAAGATCGTCCACCATCCTAGCGTAAGTTCCTGTGCCGGACACAGTGACTGTAAACTCCGAGCCGAGGATATACTTGGAGTCGAGCCTTACTGTGTGATTCCCAGCCGGAAGGCCCGATATTTCGAACATGCCGCTTGCATCCGTCACGTCTTCTTCCGCGCCGTTAACATACACCTTGACGCCTTCTTTCATAACATTGATCTTTGCCAACCTGACCGCGCCGAATGCGTCGTTGCCGTCGGAGGCGAAGAAAGTCTTGGTTTTACCGGCCATGATAAAAACCGTGTTTTCGCCGGCTTCGGCCGCTGTAAAAATCTGTTTGCGTTCATTCTGATTTGAAAATGATATCAACTGTTTTGTCGATGGTATTATCACCGAAAGGTCGTAAGTGGGATGGAACTGAGAGAGGTCTGCGGTCATGAAAACCGCGCCGGGCTCCTCGACTTCGATGCGGACAGGCCATATTCTGCCGGGTTCGTTTGCGTCTTTGAGTTGAATGCTTCTTGCGGCGATTTTCGCGTCGGTCGTCAGCACATACCCGTTGACCACCGCGTCCTCGGAATTGCCGGTGAGGCTCATGCCGGGCATGGGCGGCGGCTTAAGCAGTTCGGTCGCCGCTGAACCTTCTCCCACCCGAATTGGGAACATATCAGTTTTGTTTGTGGTGGAAAACGTCAGTTCGGCGTGCCAGTTGTCCACCGTGCCCGCCGCGAACGCGAACGCGGGGAGCGCCATAGCTAAGAACGCCGACGCCAGCGCTGTCTTCACTCTGCTCATTGTGCACCTCTTCAGATTTGCTTTCTCGATACGGACGCAATGCCGCTTGATGTTTTTCTATAACGCCAAACAACGGCATTCGCGCCATTCTGATTCACTTATATTTTACCACATTCGTCAATTTTCAACATTGTTTTAAAAAATATAGTCTGACTTATGGAGAAGCGATTTTTAGGATCACGCCTCTATTTGTTTTAATCCAGTAGCCTTTCCATGCGGATAGGCTGAATGAACTGTTGCTCAGCCGGGCGGTGTAAGAACCGGAAGAATAGTCGTAAATATATCGGGACACCCATCCGATGGCTTCCGCTTCTGAGAGGGGGACTTCCGCCGGATTGTCCGTCAGCGCAACCCTGATACTGGAATCCGCCCACGGCACGGCGGCGTTGAATGGATTCCCGAACATGTTCCATCCGGAACCGAGAGGAACGGACGCGGTTGAACCGGAAGACCGAGGGCAACCGTTTGCGGTTATGGGAGCGGGCGCCGTGTTGTTGAACCAGAATCCCCTGCCCGTCTGGCCGACTCCGGGAAATCCCGCGTCTGTGTCGGCGTAGAAAAGCTGTGTCGCGGGAGAATACGCTATGAGAGAGCCGGTATAGCTCAAAGCCGTCGCGGGCGCGGACGCGTTCGGCACGAACGGCAGAGAAACGAGATGCCACCCCGCCGCGAGGTTTCCGGATGTGAACGCGTTCGAGCATCCTGCGACCGCCGTCAGGCTGAGCGTGAAGCTCAGAGGCTCTCCGGAAACCGCCAGCGGGCTTGTGTTGTTCACCACTATCACTATTTTCGAGTAAGACGAGCCGAAGCCTTCGAGCGTGGTCGAGCCTGTTCCTGCCGCCGCGATGTCCAGATTGCTTACGGAGAACCCGCCTCCGCTGTTCACCGCTATTGCCGCCAGTTTCCATGTGGCGGAAGAAGGCCCGGTGAAGCTTATCGTCACCCTTCGCGCTGTCGTGTCCGGCGCGGTCACGGAGTAATACCTTGCGGCCAGATGCGCCAGCGTCTGCGTGCGCGACACCGGGAACGTCGATGACAGCGCGGTCACAGTCACGTCCGGGAAATCCGGATGCGAACCGTCAACGAAATCTTTCGTGTAAAACGCCGTCGAGTAGTCCCTGTATACAGTCTCGATGTCCGTCCCGTACCCGGAAAGCAGAGAATCTATTAGCGGGACTTCGGTGACTTGTTCGGCGCACCACGTCTGGGCCGACAGCGAAAGGCAGTTCTGCTGAAGAGCTTTCCACAGGTCCATTACGAACTTGTCGCCCGTCACCCGTTCAGTGATATATCTTAAAAAAATCGCCGAGCCGTATTCGAGACCGCGGTCGGCTTTGTCTATAGGCTCGGATGTTCGGCTTTTCCTGTAAGTATCCACAAAGCCGAGATAGTCGTTCACGTCCGGATACACCTTTTCCTCCATCCACACAGAGGACATCTCCATGAGCCACGTGGAGGGGGAAATATGGTTCATGCCGAACTGGACGGCGTGGAAGAATTCATGCGCGGCCAGCACTTGGCTGAATTCTTCAAGAGTAATGCCTCCAAACCCATATGTGGCGTAATCGTTGTCTACTTCTATGAAAGATTCCGCGTAGGAGGGGTTGCTGTATTCAGTCGTTGTATGCGTGCGGCCGACATAGCCAGTCGGAATACCTGAATAGTCATTCATCAGATCGCAGACGTAAACCTCGTATTTTCCGCCGGTGGAAGTTCTGGGAGGGGCCGGAAGACCGAGTTCGTTTATCTGTACGTCCCACACTTTTTCATAAATCGCCGCCAGCATATCTATGTAGTCCGCCGCCGCCGCGTGAGAGCCTGTAGCCGTATAAATAATTTTAAAATTGGTAGTGACTCGGGTTGAAAGCGTAGAACTTGAAAGAGCGCTCTGGCAGGTCGTGGACGAGCCGAAGTTCAGCCACAGCCGCTGATTTCCTTCCCAGTCGGTGACCTGAATTACCGAGGAAAGAGACTCGCGGGTCTGGGGCGAAAGGTTGTCCCAATTGCGGACGAGGCGAAGTCCCGCAAGAGTCGCGTCTACGCCGGGCCTGTGAGGCTCGGAAACGCCGATTCTGTCCGCCTCCGCCCCTTGAAGCTCCGCCTGCGCTCCCTCTTCGTAATAGTATCTGAAATCATTGACAATGTCGGCTTCGGAAAAAGGCGTTTCTGCGAATACCGCTTGCGAAACGACCGCAACCGCGAATATAACCGCCACAAATGCTCTTTTTATGAGCGCCGCTCTTTTTACCTGTTGCATCACAGTTTTCTTCATTCCTTAATAATAATCCCTATTATAAATTAATTCAAAATTAATCATAATGGAATAACTGTTATCGGCAATGGAAAAAGCAGAAATATATTTCTTCGCCAAGGGAATAAATGGCGGGGTTCAGGAGTTATTCTTCGATGACGAACATGCTCGGAAAAACAAGCGCGCAACCGTCGCGATTCGCTTTGAGAGCGAAACCGCGCCACGGTTCGATAGTGACGCCATCCGTAATGCCGTACGGGCCGTCAAAATCGTTGGCGGCTGGATCGAACAGCCATATATTTGCGTCCGTGCATTCAGCGGCCTGAGTTGAACCCAGCGCGGACACCGTTCCATAGTAATCGACGGCTATCGACGCGCTCCATGTCATTGATTTGTCGTATGGCACGCCGACGATATTCCATCCTTCTCTAATCGGGACGAGATTCGTGTTAGATTTGACGCCAGTGGCGGTGATTGTGCGGGCGGTTGGGAAAAATACCCAATACGCAATGCCGGGGACGGTGGGGTCCATTCCGACGTTGAAAACATATGTGTTGTTTTTGAGTTGGAAGAACTGCAGGTCTGTAACGCCGAGCGCCAGTCCGGGAGAGTAGCTGATAGAAGGCTGCATAGGGATTCCGACCAAGTTCCATCCGGGCTGAAAGTCGTGATTCATAACGACGGGTGGCACTGAACGCACGATGATTATGGCGGCGGGGCTGAAGTCGCTGACGTTGCCCGCCAAGTCGGTGGCGCGGGCATATACGTAGTTGACTCCGAACTGCAGACCAGAGATATACATCGAGTATGAGCCGTTCGAGGCGGTTATCGCTTTGCCGTCCGGCGTCGGCTTGACGTCTGGAATGTTGACGCACGCCGAATTGGCGTATGACCATATCTGAAGAGTCCCGCAGGACTGGCTGGTATAGTCCTCGTCTATGCGGCCGTCGCCGTCGTTGTCTATGCCGTCGTCTGCGGTAAGCGGGGTTATGCGCAATACGGCGAACGCTTCGACCGTCGCGTAAACCTCCGGCAATCCTCCCTGATCCAGAACTATGCCTGAACCTGTCGTCTGATCGAAATATGTTTCGACGTTCTGAAGAGTAAGCGAAGGAGCGCGCGGAGGCTTGGTGTCGATTACGAACCTGTCCCCGATCAGAGGCGCGGAGGCGGAAGCTTGGTTTCCGGCGACATCCGTCGCGTTCATCGTAACGTAAGCAATGCCGTCCTCGTGAGTCGAGCCGTTGTCCGTCATGGCCTGATATGAGTAAGAATAAAGAAAATCGCTGCCTGAGACCGCAGTCACAGCCGCGGAAACCGCGTCGCCGGTTCCCTGCTGCTCTACATTCACTGTGGGAGCCTCGTCTAGCAACTCATAGGATCGGATTCTCATATATATATTGCCTGCCTTGGTGATTGGCAGGAGATTGATATCCTTATCGATTGTGAATGAAAAATTAGAGTCCTTCCAATATGTGATTTCGAACTTGGGAGGTTTGGTGTCGATGGCGAGATATCCGCCAATGTCAGGAACGGTTCCGGCGGGAGTGGTGTTGCCCTGTTTGTCCGTGCCGATTACGACAATTTTCGCGTCGCCGTCCACATAGGTGGGAGAGCTTTCGGCGCTTACCAAGAACGAGCCTTTGAACTGTGTGAACGAGCCGCCGATGGAAGTTGTGGTAACGTTTGCGACGCCATAGCTGCCTTGAGTTTCCACGCTGAATTTCGGCGGGTTCGGATTGCCGCTCAATTCGAGGTCTTCTGACGCTGAAATGAGCATATAGACCATGCCGGCTTTTGCCGTCTGTTTGGTGGAAGCCGGGGTGACGGGCGGCAAAGGCTGGGTTAAATTGGTGTCGCTGAAGTACGTCACGTTGAACTTTGGCGGGCCGGAATCGCGCACTATGACGCATTTGCCGAGCGCGGCGTTGTAGAACGGGGTGAGCGGCGAGCAACCGCGCGTTCCAGAGTTGCCTCCGGCGTCTATCACCAGACCTTCGATTATATTCGCCCCTTCCGCGAGGAAAATTCCCGGCGGGTCTTCGTCGATAAGGCCGTCAAAGTCGTCGTCTGAGCCGTTTACCGGATCTTCGTCGACAGCTCCGTCGCTGTCGTAATCGATTCCCAGAGAGAACTGACCGGCGGCGTTGGTAAAAACAGTTCCAATATACAGGTTATTTACATATATATTGACGCGAGAGTTGGCTTCCGCAGGGTTGGCCGTAAAGCCGGTCAGCGGCGAAGTGGTCAGAGTGGTGGGCGTTGTGACGCCGTTGAAGATCGGCGGGCCGGGAGGCTCGGTGTCAACGTTGAACGCGTACACCACGCTCGACGAGCTTCTGTTGAAAGCCTGATCGTAAGAGTAAATTCTCCAGTAGTATTTTCCGTCCTGAAGTTCATGGGCGAAGCAGGATGAAGCCGTTCCGTCCCAAGAACATTTAGTGTCGGCCACGCACGATGTCTGATCGGAATAGTTCGCGCATCTGCCGGGCAGAAGGATGTCCGCCGGCAATATCGTTATGCTGAATGTGGTCGAATAGTTGTCGTCTTGAACGTCTTTGTCCACGATTATAGAAGAGAAATTGGATTGTTGAGAGACTTGGACTTTGTACTTTAACATATCGGACGCGCGCGGTGAAATCCTCCAGCGCAGGTTCGGCGTCGAGTCGCTGACTATCTGGTTGTGAGTCGGCTCTATCGGGGCCGGGGCGGCGGGCGGAACAGTGTCCACCGTGAAGCTGCCTGTCGTGTAGATGACGTTGCCTGCGAGGTCTCTTACGAAATACGGGCTGTTTGGATCGATGTCTCCGACTGTTATCGAAGCGGTCCCGTTGTACGCCGCGCCTGATACTATGTTGTACGCGCCCGCATAATCGTATTGAGAATCCGCTTGGTATTCGAGTTCGATATAGCAGCCGCTTCCGGGTTGAGGGCCGAACGAGCCGACATCCTCGTCAATGTGTCCGTCGCCGTCGTCGTCTATGCCGTTAAGGTATTCCTCGTCGATGAGTCCGTCGCAGTCGTTATCCAGCCCGTCATTGAGGACGGGCGTGGCGTGGAAGTTCGCCTGTTTGACGCGGGCGCGGAAGGAGTCGCCGACATATTTCGACACCGAGCAGGCCACTCGAACACCGTCGCCGTCCGGCGTCAACTCCAGCTCTCCCTCGACGCCGTTTCGGTTGACGTCCAGTCCGGCGAGCAGAGGCGTTGCCGCGCACTGGATTTCAGGGGGCTGCGAGTCCACCATGAATTTGTCGCCTGACGCGGGAGCCTGATGATTCAGGATGTTTCCATACAGGTCTCGCGTTGTGAAATACAAATACGCCAAACCGTCCGAATAGACTTGTCCGGCTCCTATTGCGTCCACTTGAAAATCCGCTTTAAAGACGGTGTTGGAACCCGGAGGCCACGGGGTGGCGGTAAACGGGCCGGCTTTCTTCTGTCCCTGCTGCCATGTCTCGAAAGTCGGCTCATAACCGCTTGGTATCGGCTCATGCGAAGTGATAATTAGACAAACGGCCTGATTCGGGTTGCTCGTGGTGTCGCTGGTGACAGGCGTTCCGTCCGGCAGGGTGGGCATTGGCTCGGTGCAATCAATGTCGCTGAAATAAGCCACCGAGAGCTGCGGGGGAAGGGTGTCTATGCCGAAAGTGAAATAAGGCGTCGCGGTGGCGGTCATCGGCAATGGATTCCATGGGCCGATGTTGCCCGCCTTGTCGAACGCGGCTACCCGCCAGTAATACGGCTCGTCGAGCGTTCTCTGCGGCATGGTGGGCAGGTTGATGGAGACCTGATTGACCGAGTTGTTGTTTATCACAAGAGTGCCGTCGTCGAAGCCGGCAGTGGTCGAGACCTGAAGCCACCATTTGGATATTTCCCAACCGGCGGTGGCTCCAGCGGCGCACGGAACTCCAAGGTAGTTTTGAGTTACGCTCACATCCTCGTCGATAAATCCGTCGCCGTCGTCGTCAATCCCGTTATAGCATTCCTCGTCCGTTCTGCCGTCGAAGTCGTTGTCCGTTCCGTCTGACAACATAGTCCACTTGAGGGTCGGGTTGTTCACGGTCGGGGCGGAGGGGGAACAAGACATTGCGGCGCGGGCGATTATGCCGTCGCAGGGCGCGACCGGCAGGGACGCCGAGGGAACGCCCGGCGGCGTCATGCGAATCGCGAAGAACTGCCCGCTGCTGATGGCCGTGTCAGGCTCGGCGGTCCCGAATTCAGGAATAACCCAGTTGGGAATCCCGTCCGGCAAACCGGGAGGATATGTGTCGTCGCTTAGTTTTCCGCTGTCGTACTGGTCGGCGGCGGCCTGATAGTCGTAGCGGTGCCATTTGCGGTTGTGCATCTGGTCGCGCGCTTCTATGGTTATGGCCGCGTACCCGTCGTTGTGCGTGGCGGCAGCCACCGCGTGGCAGCCTCTGAATGTTTTGCATCTGTTTGTGGCGTCGTCATACGCGTTGCAGCCTGAGCCTGTGCAGTAGTCGCAGGTCGGGCTTTGATTGCAGGTGGCGTACACCTGTTCCTGAACCCATTCGTCCGGCTGCGGTTTGCCCATGTACGCCGGGACTCTCGAATCGGGTTTGAAGATGTAAACGGAAGGAGTCGCGCCGAGGAAGTCGTCCGTCGATTCCACTTCGAAATAAACGGTTCCCTCCGGAACGATCGACATGGTCTGAGTTGTGACGCCGCCGTCGTTGTCGTGGTCGACAATCGCAAAAGTCGAAGAGTATGAACTGTTCGAATAATACCTAGCGCGCAGAGTCGGCGGGCTGTTGTCGAAGGAGACTGAGCCGCCGGCCGTCGGAGCAACCGCGTCAACTTCGTTGCCCACGCCGTCAGAGGCTGTGAATGTGACGGCGTAAATCCCTTCGTCTTCTATTCCGGGAAGAGTCGGCGCGCCGGAAATATCCCATCTGTATCTGTAAACAGTCTGCCCGAAGGGAAGCCCGACGCATTCGGGATGCGTGGTCAATCCGTCCTGAGTGCAGACGACGGTCATTTTATTGTCGGTGTGAGCCACGCCGGGAACGCGCGCGCGCGGGTCGGGGCCGGTGATGAATATTCTCGGATGCGGCAGGCATCTGGGCGAAGCGGTGTTGTACGTCTGGTGGAAACTGTAATAGTAGTTGGGCGAACAGAAGTACGACGCCGAGTCCTTTCCGGCGACTCCGTTGGCTATCTCGTCGACATATCCGTTGCCGTCGTTGTCTATGCGGTCGTTGACGTTGTACGGAGGGCGAGTCACTCCCGCGCACCAGCTCGTATCCTCGTCTATCTGACCGTCCGCGTCGTTGTCCACGTTGTCAAACCCGCAGGCTTCTTCATCCGTAGAGCCATCGACATCTCTGTCCACAAACGGCGCTGCGGCAACGTTCCAGACATCGCCGTCTCCGGCCATCACAGGCGCGCCGTAGCGGTTATACACTAAAGGAACGCCGTATTGGTTTTCGGGCGCGAACAGTGGTTCGCTGACCGTTATTTTCAAATGTATGTATCGGGGCGGCGTCACGTCGCAGGTGGCGGGATTGAACCTGCAAGCGTTGCTGGTGACCACCGGATTGCCAAAAGTGTCGAGAGGAAACTTGTCTGAAAACCCTGTCGCTTCGTCAAATTGCGTGTAGTAATCGACGGACAGGAACTGAGGCGGTTTGCTGTCCGGAGCCAAGCATTTCTCAAAAGCGGTCACTGATGGATTATTTAACTCCTCCATCGTCGCGCTTGTGTTTCCGGCTGTGTCTATAAGCCTCATTACATAGCAATACGTGGTCGGCGGATTAGCAAATCTGTCGGCATTGAGCGAAGGTATAGTGTCGAGCAAATAGTCCACATCTCCGGGAAAAACCGAGCCTGCTATGTTTCCCGTCGTGGCGTATGGGGTTGGCCACTGCCTTCTTATCGACTGAACCAGACTCCAAGACATGCTTTTGTTGCACTGCCAGCATGTTTCGCCGTCCGGGCCGCAGGAAGGACAACTTTTTCCATTGGCTCCGTCGGGGTCGCCTCCGAACTCGCCGGTCGGATCATTCACGAGGAAATTCCATAATGAGCCGCCGTTGGGCATCGGAACTATCGGCAATGTCCTCAGTTTTCCCGCGTCCGTCTTCGGCTTCTTCCTGTCCAGCCGGATTCCATTCGGATATCTCCATAACTTGCCGCTGTTCTGCTCCGGGAGATAAAGCTCGCACCAGATTTCATTGTTGACCAGATCGAGCGTCGCTATTGCGACTTGGTCGAAATCAGTTATGTTGATATATGGGAACGTAACGTTGTTAGTGTCGTCTGTTTGGAAGCTGGCCTGCTGATGCGTTATGTTCACCCTCGTGGCTCCGCACATAAGGTACATCGTGTTGAATCCGAGAGTGTCTCCGTCCGTGAATCCCTCAATGCCTCTTATCCTCATGATGGGTCCGGGAACGGCTTGTGTCGCGTCTGCTTGAAGCTCGACGTAAGACACATCGCTTCCAATCGGTCTGCTAGCCTTCGACACAGCGGCCTGCGCGCCCGACGACCAAAACGCCAATAACGCCGCCAGCCCTAAAACAATGGCAAGCCTAACGACCATCGGCGTTGTTGTCCGACCGTTAAGAATCATATTTCCCGACTTTCAACTTTCGACCTTATTTTACCATACAGTGTTAAAACACAACAAGTTTTTAATATAGATTAAGCGTGACAAATAAGTGATAAAGATGGTTATTCCACGTAATTAAATGCGAAAATGGGCACTGGATCTTCAAGATTCAGTATGAATTTTAATTCTGTTCCCGTGTCCGCAGTATGGTAAGGGACACCCCCGGCCCGGACGGCCTCGAAGGTTTTTACCATCGCGGAATTGTCGTAATGAACAAGACCGTAGACGGATTTGAAGCCGCAGTCCCGCGCCACGATGAGCAGATAATTGAGAAGCGCCGTCCCGATGCCGTTCCCCTGCCACGGGTCTCCGATGACTATCGCCATCTCGGCGGTTCCCTCCTCGTCTTTGGGCGTGTTGTATCTGGCCGAGCCTGTTATCATGGGCGCGCCGTCTTTGGTTTCCTCGGACACTATGGCCATGTGGCGGACGTAATCGATATTGGTGAAGCGGCTGAGCTTGGAAGGAGGGATTCTCGCGGATGTGAAAAACCTGTGGAATATCGTCTGTTTGGAGAACGCGCTGTAGAGGCGTATCATCAGGTCGTTGTCTCCGGGATGCACCGGCCTGAACGTCATCTCCCTGCCCCGCGCCACAACTTTCTTCACATATTTCGCCGGATAGTTTTCGGGCAGCACATAGTCAGGGTCGCTCTGATACGAGCCTCCGGGCATCTGAAAGTCAATGCCTACTACCATGATACGGAGAACCTTTCTTTTAACTATATGATAAACGAGAATGCGGATTCAGCGCAAGGCGGGCAAGCCCGATTCGGTTTGATTCATGATTGATGTTAATGCCGTCTACTCTGCGATTGCCGGCTTATTGCGGAAAGTCGCGCTCCGGCTCTGCCGGGTATTAGCTCTTCTTCTTCGCCGTTTTCTTTCCCGCGTAATTGAGAAGTCCACCGGCTAGAAGGATGTCGATCTCCCTCGGCGAAAGGTCGTGCGCGAAGCGAACCGCCGAAGAGCGGCCCGCCCCTATGGAAACTTCGACCTTGCCGCCGCCCGACTTCAGTTGCGCCGCCACATTTTTTATCTCCACGGCGTCCCCCTGCTTGATGCGCGCGTAATCCTTGGCGTCCTCAAATATAAGCGGAAGTATGCCGAAATTCACGAGGTTGGCGCGGTGGATTCGGGCGAACGAAACCGCGAGCACTGCCTTCACGCCGAGATATGACGGAGCCAGCGCCGCGTGTTCCCTGCTGGAGCCTTGGCCATAGTTGACTCCGCCGACGATGAACCCGCCGCCTTCCGCTTTCGCGCGAGCCGGGAATCCGGGATCGACCGCCGCAAACACATGCTCGGAGATGGCCGGGATGTTCGACCTCAGCGGCAGCACCTTGCCTCCGGCGGGCATTATATGGTCCGTGGTTATATTGTCTCCGACTTTCAGTAGGACTTTTCCGTCGAGCGAGGCGGGCATAGCCTTTCGGCGGGGCAGCGGTTTGATGTTCGGCCCTCTGATTATTTTGACTGATTCCGGGTTTTTCGACGGGGGAATCAAGGAGGCTCCGCCGGGAATGAACTTTTCCGGCATAACGAACCGGGGCGGCCTGCCGAGGCCGCGCGGGTCAGTTATCGCTCCCGCGAGCGCTGAGGCCGCGGCGGTTTCCGGGCCGCACAGATACACGCCCGCGTCCGCCGTTCCGCTCCGCCCTTCAAAGTTGCGGTTGAACGTGCGAAGCGTGACTCCGCCCGACGGGGGAGCCATGCCCATGCCGATGCAAGGGCCGCAGACGCACTCGGCGACCCGCGCCCCAGCCGCTATCATCGCCGCCAAATCCCCGCTCTCCGCCAGCGCCTGAAGCGTCTGCCTCGACCCCGGCAGTATCACGAGGTCCACGCCCCGCGCCACCTGTTTGCCTTTCAGCATCTTAGCGACCGTCGTCATGTCTTTGAGAGAGGCGTTGGTGCAGCTTCCTATGCAGACCTGATCGACAGGCATGCCGGATATGCTCGCCACAGCCGCCACGTTGTCCGGGCTGTGCGGCATCGCCACCATCGGCTCTATCTTCGACAAGTCTATCTCGAAGGCGTCGTGATAGCAGGCTCCGGCGTCGGCTTCGAGGGGTTTCCAGCTTGACGCGCGGCCCTGAGCCTTCATGAATTCGAGAGTCCGCTCGTCGCTGGGGAACACCGATGTGGTGCAGCCCAGTTCCGCGCCCATGTTGGTTATGGTGGCGCGTTCGGGGACGGATAGCGTTTTCACGCCGGGGCCGCCGTACTCAAACACCCGCCCCACCCCGCCCCTGACCGTCTTCCGCCTGAGTATCTCCAGTATGACGTCCTTCGCCGACGACCACGGCCTGAGTTTGCCTTTCAGCCACACAAGCGTCGCCGCCGGAGCCGGCAGGTTGAATGCCCCGCCCGCCATCGCCACCGCAACGTCCAGCCCGCCAGCCCCGATGGCTATCATCCCTATCCCGCCGCCCGTCGGCGTGTGGCTGTCCGAACCCAGCAGCGTCTTGCCGGGAACCCCGAACCGTTCGAGATGCGCCTGATGGCACACCCCGTTTCCGGGAGGCGAGAACCACATCCCGTATTTCGCCGCTATCGTCCTCAGAAACCTGTGGTCGTCCGCGTTTTCGAACCCGTTCTGCAGCGTGTTGTGATCCACGTAGCTGACGGACAATTCGGTCTGGACGCGCGGCGCGCCCATCGCCTCAAACTGCAGACAGGCCATCGTCCCGGTGGCGTCCTGCGTCAACGTCTGGTCGATTCTTATCGCCATCTCCGTCCCCGGTTCGAGGCCGCCTTCCACCAGATGTCCGCTCAATATGCGGCTTGTGACGCTGTGCGTTTTCTTCATGGAGTTTTCAGTCTCTCTTTCGGAATTTCTTGGGGCCGTATCCAAATCGCGCGCGCATCTCGTCTTCCTTCTTTTTGTTGTCGCGCTCTATCTTGAATAGTTTCGTTATGAGGTTTTCCCTGAACCGCTCGGTGATGCTGTTGAAAAAAATGCCGGAGCGGTATGGCAACTCGTCAGTGCCGAAGCGGCGCATCGAGTGCCGCACAAGCCCTCTGACGTTCTCCATCGGGAAAGAGCCGCCGTCCAGAGAGAACGTCAGCACTATCTCTTCGTCCTTCGTCAGCGGCTCGGCCGTCAGCAGCGCGCAGCCGCCCCCGCTCATGTCCGCCACCTGTCCGTCCACCGTTATCTCGCTGCCGTCCATCAGCTTGCGCTTCACCGCCGCCGGCTCCTCCGTCTTCACTCGCACCTGCGCCCGTTTCACTTTCGCGAATGTCTTTTCCCCGGTCGGCGTCTTAGTTCCGATGGCCGCCTTCGCCGCCATCGCCTTTTTTCGCGCTTCGACTTTCTTTTTCAGTTCTTCGCTGACATACACGACCACTTCCGGCGCGCCCATTCGGGACAACTGTTCGAGTTTCTTGTCCGTCAATATTTCGCCTTTGTCGGCGTACACCACATCGTTGAATATCAGCGTTTTCGCCACTTTCATTCCGGCTATGGCGTCGTTGATGTTAAGAAGCTCCGCGCCCTTCGGGATAGCCTCGACGAAATCCTCCTGCGGAGCGTCCGCCCTGATTTTCCCCATCGCCTCGGCGGCAAGCTGTTCGAAGGTTTTATCTTCTTCCTTGACCGGTTTTTTCTGATCCGGGCCGCCGGGGGCCGCCGCCGCCGCTCCACCCGCCGCCCGCGCTGCCAGAAGCTCCTCGCTCACCCACAGATGCGCGGCTAACCGGCTTTTTATCCGCCCGTAGTCGGGCGGTTTCATAAGTATGTCCACCGCCTTGGCTCTTTTGGCGGCGATGAGCTTTTCCTTCGTAGGGGCCGCAGTCAGGACTATCATCGGGATATCGGGGTCAAACTCGCGGATGTTTTCCAGCAGTTCCGCCCCTTCCCCGTCCGGCATTTCCATCGACACGATAAGGAAGTTCGGGAACTCCATCGCGAGCTGCACTATCGCCTCAGTCGCCTTGTCCTCGAAAACGAAGCGGCAAGGCTTGTCGGACATCACCTCGACCAGTTTTTCCTGAATATGCTCATCCGCGTCGATTACGAGGATTGTTTTTTCTTCGTCGCTCACCTTGCCGTAAAACTCCTTTGCCGCAGTTAAAAACACGCTGTCGCAACGATGCGCGCGTCAAATAATATAGTTTACATCTCATTATTTATCAAGGATAAAAACGCCGCCTGCTTCCGGTTGACGCCTGCCCGCCGTGTTTTTGCCCCGCAGCAAACTCCATAAGCGTTTACGGCTTTTGCCTCAAAAGTCAAAACTGTCAATCGTTGGATAGTATTCGTTTAAATTTCGAATATCTTGGCGATAAATTTTATATATGGCGGGTTATTCGGCAATGAAACAATTAAAATGGCCCTTTCAAAAACAACAGGCTCCTCAACCGTGGCATCCTTCGCTTTGAAATAATAATCCGGGTCGGTCATGGAAACTGGTTTTGCGACATTTTTGCCAATTTGAAATTCTGCTCTGTACTTTTTATTTTCATCACGATATATTTTTAATTCCCTGACCTTTATTGCCGCTAGCGAATATCCCAACTTTTCCGCTTCTTTTTTTCCAACCCTATCTCTCATTGAGCCAAAATACGATCTCCTGCCGATTTTTTTATCCCCATATAATTCATCGACATAACTGACTGATTTTGCTTCGACTTTAGCGATGTTTTTCAGTTTTACCACGAAGTTTTCTGTCTGGCAACTTATTGGAAAAGGCCCCGATAAATCACATTCCACTGTGTCTAGCGGCTTAAATGGCATTTCTTCTTCAGTTAAACTATCGCCTTTTTCATCCGCGCACAATCTTACAAATTTGCCTTCTTCATCAATGCCGGCGACACAGTAGCCGTAAGTTGCGCCGTCGTTTTTACGCTTTGCTGATTTTGTTAGCAATAATAGTCGTTTTCTCATATATGCGCGATTTCAGTTTCATCCGGAAAAAGAGCGTGGATTTTTTCCGCTAATAAACGGCGGTGGCACTTTTCCGGCGTCGCCTCGCTGCACAATAAGCAAATACTTTTATATCTTTTGTAGTCTTCTATAAATTTTTCGCAAGTTTTTCTTTCTTCCAATAATCTTTCATATATTGGGATATATTCTTCCCAAGATATTTTGTTGTCGCGATAATCCTTCATAAGCTCTTTCGTCGGCGCCAAATCGCTTCTATATTCATAATTTATATCATAAATTTTACCTAGAAAATATTTGAGATCGTCTCCTTTTGTGAAACCCGCAAGTTGCGAGGTTGTGTTTATACGGACGTCAATTACTATTTCGACCCCGTTATCATGGAGCGTTTCAAAGAATTGCTCCGCGTTTTTTTGAGTGAATCCGATAGTATAAATTTTCATTGTTATGCCATTTCATATTCTTTGTTGTTTACAGTAGTATATTTCCAACCAATCAAGATATTCTTTTTTCTGTAATATCTCTCTATCGGTTTTGCGGCCTCTTCTATTGCCGTCGCGTTTCCGAACAAGTCAAGCTGATTTATATTGCTTCTTGGCGACTGTTTCTTCTCAAACTCTTCTATCAATCTCTCTTCCAATTCGGTTTGCGTTTCAATTCTGATCGAATTATTCTCTGGAATAATGTGTTTAACTTCATAATTATGGTTATAAAACAACCCTTTGGCTATCATGATTGCCCGATGGCAATTTATCGGGTCTTTTTCCGAACACATTAAAACGGCTGCGCTGTTTTCATCATAGATATCGTTTAATTTCTTAACGCCGGACAAATATATTTGTGTTTTAATAAATTTATTATAGTCTATGATTTCGTCGTTTTTATTTAGCTCTTCCTTGTCGACTCGGTTTGATCTTGCTATCGGGTATTCTTCATCTTCTAATATATCTTCGGCTTTTGAATAATTATCCATCCCGCGCTGTCGCGCGCCGAATTCTTCGGCATAGTTTCTGTAAACAATATCTTGATCTTCTAGCTTCTGCGAAAGATATTCTTTGTTGAATTCTGAGAATTGAGAAGAATACGGCCTGCTTCTAACATCAATCACAACATCGACGCGGTAATTTTTAAGCGTAGATATAAACCCGTTTAAATTTTCTCTAAAGCCTGAATAACCTATCGTATATATTGTTTTCATACGCTCACATTATAGCATATCATCGATATTTTTGAATTCTAAGCAAACTGCGGCGCGCCGGAATATCACGCCCACAGGCCGGGGATCGCGGTTCCGCAGCCCGGACACTTGCCGTTTTTCAACAAGTTCGCCCTCGCGACGTATCCGTGCCTATCCACCACCTTCTTGCCGCATCCGTGGCAGTACGTGCTTTCCGCCGCATGTCCGGGTATGTTGCCGATGTAAACATACTTCATCCCGGCCTTGTCGCAGATTTCCTTCGCCCTCTCAAGCGTCGCCGGGGGCGTGGGCGGCAAGTTCGTCAGCTTGTATTTCGGCGTGAACCGCGTGAAATGCAGCGGCGTGTGCGGGCCGAGGTTGTCCATTATCCATTTCGCCATGCCCTCTATCATCTCAGGCGCGTCGTTCAGCGTCGGTATCATCAGGTTCACAAGCTCGAACCATTTCTTCTCTTTTTTCAGCAGTTTTATCGTGTCCAGCACGGGTTGAAGCCGCCCGGAACACACTTCGCGGTAGAAGTCGTCCGAATACGCCTTGAAGTCTATCTTCACCGCGTCGAGGACGGTCAACAGCTTCTTCACCGGTTCAGGGTTGATATAGCCGTTTGAAATCATCAGGCATCGAAGCCCTTTTTCGCGCGCCAGTTTCGCTGTGTCGTAAACGTATTCGCAGAAAACAGTCGGTTCTCCATAAGTGAAAGAAATTGATGGGCTGCCCGCCTGCGCCGCCAGTTTTGCGACCTGCGCGGGCGGCATGTCGAACCTGCGCACCTCTTCGGGTTTCGCCTGCGACAGTTCCCAGTTCTGGCAGAACTTGCAGGTGAAGTTGCATCCGGCTTCGGCGATGGAGAACGTGGTCGTGCCGGGCATCACGTGGGAGAACGGCTTCTTTTCCACCGGGTCGTTGTTTACCGCGCACGGGCCGCTGTGCGCCAGCGTGATGAACCTGCCGCCTTTGTTGACTTTGTTGCCGCAGAACCCTCGCGCGCCGTCCGCCACAAGGCATTTGCGCGGACATATCCCGCAGCGGACGCTGTTGCCTTTCAGCTTCTCATAGACCAGAACCTCTCGCGCCGGAGCCTGCGCCGACGCGATGGACGCAAACGCTCCCGAGAACGCCCCCGCTCCGGCGCATGCGCCCGCGCACGCGCGCGCCGAGCAGGACACGAAATCCCTCCGCGTCATCTCCCCGCCCGCAGGTTCGCCCATCGGATAGAAATCATCAAGCTTCATTCCGGTCTCGCTCTCCGTTTTCCATTATAAACTTGCCCACAGGCATGTTCAACCGGACGGCGGGGCCGCGCGCGCGTTCTTGTGCGCGACCGCCCGACTGAATATAATTCGTCAGGGTTCGCTCCGGCCTGCGGTTCAGCGGAGCGGCGGGGAGGCGTCATGATAATTCGTTCCGAAGCTCCTATGCGGGTAGACCTCGCGGGCGGCACTCTCGACATCTATCCGCTTTACCTCTTCACCGAGGGCGGCCTCACTCTGAACGCCGCCGTCACTCTCATGAGCGAGGCTGTGGTCGAGTCGCGCGACGACGGGCGCGTCCTCATCTCCGCCGAAGACCTCGGCGAAGAAATCGAAGCCGACAGCATAGACGCGCTTTCGACCGGCGGCAGGCTGGACCTGCTCGTGCGTCTGGTGAAATTCTTCAGGCCCGGCTGCGGTTTGACCGTCCGCACCAAAAACAACGTTCCGAAAGGCTCCGGCCTCGGCGCATCCTCCTCTCTGCTCATCGCCCTCAGCCACGCTCTCAACCGGCTCTGCGGCAACCAGTTCGCCGAAGAGGAAATCATCAACTACGGCGCCAACATCGAGGCCCAGTGCATCCGGATTCCGACCGGCAAACAGGATTACTATTCCGCAACTTACGGCGGCGCGAGCGTCATCTGGTTCAACGTGCTCGGCGCCCGCAGAGAATCCGCCTTCGACTCGCCCGCCATGCTCCAAGCCCTCGAAGACCGCCTCGTGGTCTCCTTCGCGGGAGAGCCGCGCGATTCGGCGGTCGGCAACTGGAGCATGTTCCGCGCCTACGTCGACGGAGACAAACGCGCGGTGTCCAACATAATGAACATCAAAAAAACCGCGATGAAGATGCTCGAATGTCTCAGAGAAGGCCGGCTCGACGACTTTGGCGCGCTGCTCGACGAGGAGTGGAAAAACCGCCGCGAGCTTGCCCCCGGCGTGACCAACGACAGGATCGAGCGCCAGATGGCGGTGGCGGCCCGCGCGGGCGCCGAGGCCAGCAAAATCTGCGGAGCCGGCGGCGGCGGCGCCATGATAAGCTTCTGCGCTCCCGGCGCTAAAGAATCCGTATCCTCCGCACTCCGCTCCGAAGGCGTTCCCGTGTTCGACTGCGGCATCGCCGGAAAGGGCGTCACGGTGACGCAACTGTGAATCCAGACGAGAAACTTCTTGAGAGCGCGGGACTTTCCCAGACCGCCCCCGGCGTCTGGACAAGAGGCGCGGCGGACGGCCTGCTCGAACGCGTCGCCCGCGCCGACATCTTCGTGTCCGACCTCGACGAATGCATGTTCCCGGCCATCACTCAGGGCGAGGCCGCCCGCTCAGTCATCCACCGCGTCGCCACCGGCCCCGGCGTCCCCAACCGCGTCCCTCTGCTCTTCAACATGCTCTTCCACGCCGGAGCCATCCTCATCCAGCAGCGGATTCAGGAAATCACCGGCGACATCCAGAACTCCCGCCTCATCAGAAGCTTCGAGAACCTCGCGCGCGGCGTCCCCCTCTCTTACTTCGAGGATGCCGCAGACGAACTCCGCGACACCTATTTCGACTCGGTTCCGGAGACGTTCTCCCTGTTCATGAACCGGGGCGTCCGGTGCGGCGTCATCAGCCTCGGCCTAGACATCGTAATCCGGCGGCTGCTCTCTCACCTTGAAACCGCCAAGGGCCTCAACTTCGAGTTCTTCGACTGCACGCACGTCCGGGCCGATTCAAAAGGAAGATTCGCGGGATATCTGCCGGAAAAAACATATACTGAAAACGACGCCAAGCGGCGGCTGCTATCAGCTCGGTGCGAGATGTACAAGGCCGGCATGTGCGTCGTCGTCGGACACGACAGGGACGACCTCAAGATGTTCGAGGAGGCGCGGCGGCGCGGCGGAGTCGCCATCGGTTTCAGGCCCGTCCCGGAGAACTATCCGCTTCTTGACGCCGCCGTCTTCGGCTCCGACTGGCGGCCCCTGTTCGAGCTTCTCTCCCCCGCGTTCAACTGAGCGTCTAATCGGCCCTGTCAGTAGTTGATTTGTCTATTATCTCCTTATATGATACTTATAAGAGGCAGTAAAAAATGAGCAGAGTGCCTGTGCGCGCAAATGTTTTGATGTGGGCGATTGAGCGCTCCGGCTCGACTATGGAGAAAATCCAAAAGGATTTTCCTAAAATCCGGGAATGGATATCCGGCGAGAAGCTGCCGACGTTTAAACAACTTGAGGAGTTCGCAAAGAAAACCAGAACTCCTTTTGGGTTTCTGTTTCTTGATGAGCCGCCTGAAGAACAACTGCCTATTCCTCACTTCAGAACTATGGCGGATGACGAGATTTCAAAACCCAGCCCGGATTTGACCGAAACAATATACGCTATGCAATTGCGTCAGTTCTGGATGCGCGATTTTCTCATTCAAGAAGGCCATGAGCCGCTTGATTTCGTGAAATCCTCGAACATAGAAGACTCCTCGGTTTCGGTCGCCGAGCGCATGAGGTTCGCGCTTGGGCTGGAAGCCGGATGGACGGAACAGAGCCCTACTTGGCAAGAAGCTCTTGTGGAATTCCGAGACGCGATCGAGCGCGCGGGCATCCTAGTCTTCTTTAATGGGATAGTAGGAAACAACACGCATCGAAGACTTGACCCCGGCGAATTCCGAGGGTTTGTGATATCCGACGAATACGCGCCCTTGATTTTCGTGAACAATGCGGATTACAAAGCCGCTCAAATGTTTACTCTCGCGCATGAATTAGCCCATGTGGTGTTCGGCAGCAGCGCCGCGTTTGATCTTCGCGAAATGCAACCCGCGAACAACGCCGTTGAAAAAGCTTGCAATAAGGCCGCCGCGGAATTTTTAGTTCCTGAGCGCGAAATGCTCGGATTGTGGGCCGACGCTCAAAGACAGCGCGAGCCATATCAGTTTTTGGCAAGGCGATTCAAAGTCAGCGAGGTTGTGGCCGCTAGAAGGGCTTTGGACTTAAACCTTATAGGCAAAGGTTCTTTCTTCGATTTCTATAACGAACACAAAAAACGCTTTTTTAAAATCAAGCAGGGCGGCGGCAATTATTACAACACTCAAAACGTTCGGCTGGGACGCAGGTTCGTTTCCGCTGTAGCGACCGCCGCGAAAGAAGGAAAAATGCTTTATTCCGAAGCCTACGATTTAACGGGCCTTTACGGAAAAACTTTCGATAATTACGTGTCCAAAACTCTCGCTGGAGTCGCATGGTAATAGAAAACGCGGTGTACATCCTTGACGCTGATGTCTTTATTCGAGCCGCCCGCGATTATTATGCGTTCGATATTAACCCTCAATTCTGGGAAAAATTGGTTCTACTTGCCGAGGCCGGACGCATTGCCAGCGTCGACAAAGTCAAACTTGAGCTTGACAGAGGCAACGACGCCCTGAAACAATGGGTGAATCAACGATTCTCAAAAGCCTTCAAATCATGCGATGACGAAGAAGTGACAACCGCTTTCGCTGACACGATGAAATGGGTCAACGCTCAGCAACAATTCGCCATTGCGGCAAAATCCGATTACGCTTCTAAGGCTGACGGTTGGTTGGTTGCTTATGCTAAAGCGAAGGATTGTGTCATAGTAACTCAAGAGAAATATGCCCGGGAAGTAAGAAACAGGGTGCCGATTCCGAACATTTGCAAGGCATTTGACGTGACTTGTGTCGATACATTTGAGATGTTGCGAAACCTCGGCGTTGTTTTTCTTTAACAACGATTATAATAACCGGTGTCGTTAAGCGCGCAAAAGCGCGCTTGGAAAGAATTCCATGTCCGGCGAAAAGATAACCATACGCGGCGCGAGGCAGAACAACCTCAAGGACGTCTCTCTGGAGATTGCCCATGAGCGGCTGACCGTCTTCACCGGCGTCAGCGGCTCCGGCAAATCTTCTCTCGCGTTCGACACTCTTTTCGCCGAAGGACAGCGGCTGTTCGTCGAATCCCAGTCCACTTACGCCAGACAGTTCCTTCAGCGGCTGGACAAACCCGACGTGGACTCCATCGAGGGTCTTCGCCCCGCCATCGCCGTCCGCTCCAAGAACACCTACAGGACTTCCCGCTCCACCGTCGGAACGGTCACCGAAATCTACGACTACCTGCGCCTGATTTATTCGAAAATCGGCAAGCTTATCTGCCCCGACTGCGGAAACCCGGTTTCCGCGGCGACCACAGACGAGATGATTGACGCGGCGCTCGAAAAATTCTCCGGCGGCAAGGTCTACGTGCTGGCCCCCCTCGATTTTTCCGAAAAAATGACCCCAGAACTGTTGCGGGAGGCCGCGCGGGCGCGCGGCTATTCCTACATCTTGGCCGGCGACGGCCCGGCGATAGACTTGGAATCCGCCGACGAAAAAACGCTCGCCGCCGCGCTCTCCGCCCCCGCCACGAAATCCGCTAAAAAAAGCCGCTCCGGCTCTCCGGAATCCCGCTCCCTTTTCATCGTGGTGGACAGGCTGACGGTCTCGCCGCATAAACGCAAACGCATCGCCGACTCCATCGAGACGGCTGTCCGCGAGGGCGACGGCGTGTTCGCCGTCCAACCCGCCGACGGCGGCGAACGGCTTTTCCTAACATCCCGCCCTCAATGCCTCAAATGCGGAACCACCGCCGTGCGCCCCTCACCGCAACAGTTGTCCTTCAACAGCGCTCTTGGCGCTTGCCCGGCCTGCAAAGGCTTCGGCGACACTTATGAAATCGACATGGACGCCGTAGTCCCCGACAAATCGAAATCGCTCCGCGACGGAGCCATCGAATGCTGGGAAACGCGCGGCATAAAAAAATACGCCCACAAGATGTTCAACAAAGACGAAGACGAGCTGGGCGTCCGCCCCGACGTGCCCTTCGAAGACCTCTCCGAAGAAGAGCTTGACCGCCTCATGAAGGGCAAAGGCGAACTCTACGGCATCGAGCAGTTCTTCGACGAAATGAGACAGAAAAGCTACAAGGCCTCCAACAGGTTTTTCCTTTCGAGATACAGGACGCTTCGCAAATGCCGCGAATGCGGCGGAACCCGCCTCAACCCCGTCGCTCTCAGCGCGCTTATCGGCGGCAAAGACATCGCCGAGCTAGGCTCCATGCCCGTATCCGATCTGCACGACTTCTTCCGCGCGCTCGACCTGTCGGCCTCCGAACGCGAGGCGGTGAAACTCCCCCTCGACGAAGTGGCGTCGCGGACGAAATACCTTCGCGACATCGGCCTCGGATACCTGACTCTCTGGCGGCTTTCGCGCACGCTCTCCGGCGGAGAAATGCAGCGCATCCACCTCGCCGGACACCTCGGCTCCCGCCTCACCGGAACCCTCTACGCTCTGGACGAGCCGACCGTCGGCCTTCATCCGAGGGACACCGACCGCCTCATCCGCGTCCTCAAAGACATCCGCGACCTCGGCAACACCGTCGTCGTGGTCGAACACGACCTTCAGGTGATGAACGCCGCGGACGACATCGTAGACATCGGCCCCGGCCCCGGCGAACGCGGCGGCGAAATCGTTTTCTCCGGCCCGCTCCGCGATTTTAAATCTTCCGCAAAAACCATGACCGCCGACTACCTGACTGGCAGAAAAAAAGTTTCCGACTTCAAACGGCAGCGTCCGGCGACGATGAAAAAACGCGGCGCGGCCATTGTCAAAAACGCCCGACTGCACAACCTCAAAAATATCGATGTCGCGTTCCCCATCGGATTGTTCACTTGCGTCACCGGCGTCAGCGGCTCAGGCAAAAGCACTCTGGTGTGCGACCTGCTGCACCCTCTCGTCGCTTCCTCGCTAGACTCTGGAGACGGGCCTCCCGAAGACGCTTGCGGCGGCGTGTCCGGCGAAGCCTCCATCTCTTTCGTCGAGATGACCGGACAGGACCCGCCCGCTCTCTCCCCGCGAGCAAACTGCCTCACCTATCTGGGCGTCTTCTCAAATGTCAGACAACTCTTTGCCGACACCGAGGACGCCCGACGACGCGGACTCGGCCCCGGCGCTTTCTCTTTTAACACCCCAGAAGGCCGCTGCCCCAAATGCGAAGGCGCCGGCTTCGTTCAAATCGACATGCAGTTCCTCGCCGACATATTGGTCGCCTGCGACGCCTGCGACGGCTCCCGCTTCCTCCCGAACGTCCTCTCTGTCCGCTACAAGGACAAAAACATAAACGACATCCTGTCGCTCACAGCGTCCGAAGCCATCGAGTTCTTTGCCGGGACAAAACCGCTCATCAGAAAACTCGTCGCTCTCGAAGAAGTCGGTCTCGGATACATCCGCATCGGCCAGCCCCTCAACACAATGTCCGGCGGCGAATTGCAGCGCCTGAAGATATCCCGCGAACTCGGCGCCGCGCGCGGCGAAACTGGGCTCTATATCTTCGACGAGCCGACTATGGGGCTGCACTGCTACGAAGTCGCCAAGTTCCTTTCCTGCGTGGACAAACTCGTCAGCGGCGGCCACACCGTCGTTGTCATAGAGCACAATCTGGACGTCATCGCCCAAGCCGACCACGTAATCGACCTCGGCCCCGAAGGCGGAGACGCCGGTGGTCGCGTGGTGGCCGCCGGAACCCCGGCGGACATCGCCGCCTGCCCGGACTCCGTCACAGGCGTCTTCCTCGCTCCCATACTTAAAAAATCCCCGCGCTAGAAACTTATACGATATATTACTTGATTTTACCCATTGTGCCGGGTGCCACCCACAACCCTGTTGTGGGTGTGCGATGAGCAAAACCAATTAAGAGTAGGTATATATAGTTGAATTGATTGTGTCAGATATTAAAACAGGTCTTCGAAGCGGGAAACGTCTTCCAATATGAAGTCGGGGTTGAGCGCGCGCATCTGTTCGACCGCCTCTAGGCTCTTTATCCCTGTGAGAACCACCGCCGACCTCGCGCCCATCGTTCGCGCGGCTATAAGGTCGCTCAGCGAATCCCCCACAATGAGCGTCCGCTCCCCAAGCTCCTTCGGCAGGGGCAACGGCATCTCCAACAGCTCGTCTATCGAGGCGTCCGGATGTATCGCGCGCAGATACACGTAAGGATGCGGTTTGGCAATAGACGCCGGGCGGCCCTGCCCGGAAAGATGCTTCTCCGCTTCGTGTATCTCCCTGTGCGTCGATATGTGGCGCGGGTCGAAAAAATGATACAGCCCCCAACTCTTCAGAGGTATCATTATCTCGTCGTACGGCCGCCCGGTGGCTATTCCGAACTTCATGCCCGCTTCCTTCAGCAATGACAAACCCGACAGTATCCCTCCCAGCGGAATCACCGGCGCCTCATACTGTATCGTCCCAAGTTTCGGAATGGCGCTTATCCGGCTGTCGTTGTCCTTCAGGTACAGAAGGTCTCCGAGATACCGCTCTTGGAACAGCGCGACTACCAAGTCCCACATCGAGCCGCGCCTCTCGAACTCCGGCGCGCTCAGCCCCGTCCTCTCCAGCCGCCACTCGTTGACGCGCTCGACGAACGCCACCGCCCTTTTAGCCGGATCGTCCGCCCCTCCGTTCGCCGCCGCCTCTTTCATCCTCTTCCTGACGAACGACATGAAATACGCGCCAAGCGAATCCATCTTCTCAAGCGACATCCTTCGCTCCGGCAGCATAGCTCCGAAAACAGAGAGCGTTTCCGGCGCGAACGGCTTCTCAAAAAGCGCCCCGGCGTCCCTCCTCGGCTGCGCCTCCGCCATCAATTCAATCAGATACAGCGCGAACGAAAAATACGCCAGATCCCAGTTCGTGTTTATCCCGTTGTTCCTCAGCAGCGCTATGAAAGCGGGCGACACGAAATGCTCGAACGCCACCGGCGCGCCCGATTTGTGCAGCACGCTCAGCATCGTGTCGTCGATCAGCCCTGTGAACTGTTTGCTGTATAGCAATTCAAGGACGGTGTGGTCGGCGGCTGACCAGTATTCGGCCTCGCCCGTTATCACTCCGTCCATATCGAATATCACGGTGTCTATCTTATGAAACTTGTTCCTGTCGGCCTGAGTCGCCATGGATACGCCCGTCCGTTCTCCGCTCCCGCCTCAATCCTTCTTGAGCGAGACCTTTCCCTTCACGCCGGGAGTCGTCCCCGCGCGCCACGGGCACGGCTCGAACGCCGCCCGCAGAGCTTCCGCGAACGCCCTGAACGCGCTCTCCCAGACATGGTGCGGATTGTCCCCGCGCAACAGGTCGAGATGCGCCGTCGCCCTCGCCCCCTGCGCGAACCCGTCGATGAACGTCAACAGGTCCGCCTGCTGCATGTCCTCCACCAGTTCCCCTCTCTCCCTCAGCGCGTCCCCTGCCACGAACAGCGCCCTGTCCTCGAAACTCACCACCGCCCTGCACATCGCCTCGTCTATGCACGCCACCGCGCTTCCGCTCCCGTTTATTCCGCCCTCCAGCTCCCTCATGAACAGTTCCCTGTACGCCTCTCCAAGCGACAGCCCCACATCCTCGCATATAACGTGCGTCAGCTTGAAGTCCGGCATGTCCACGTCCACTTCGAGGTTCACGCACCCCCGCCACGATATCGTCTCCAGCATGTGGTTGAAGAACTGCAACGGCGTGTTTATCTTCTTTTTGAAGTCGGCGTCCCGCGCGCCGCGCCCAAGCTTCAAGACTATCTTGGACTCGTTGGTCTCCCGCTTCACGGTTATCATATTCGTTTTTTCGGCCATCATCCGCCTCCGTCCGGGCGATCCCCGCAGGGCCTCGCCGCCCGCGAGTTATTTTTTCTTTCCAGTTTTCTTTGGCGACGCCTTTTTCTTCGCGGCTTTCGCCCGCGCCTTCTCCGCCTTCCGCGCTTCCATCCTTATCTTCACCGCCTGCGCGTGCGCCGGGAACCCCTCGTAATTTGCCAGCGTCAGCGCCCCCGGCGCCAGCGCGTCGAAACCCGACGGCGTCGCGTATCCGATCGACGTCCTCTTCAGGAAATCAAACACCGACACGCACGAAAAAGTCCTCGCGAACCCGCCCGTCGGCAATATCGCGTCTATCCCCAGATTGAAATTCCCCAGCGTTATCGGCGTGTCCGGCCCGATAAGTATCTCTCCCGCGTTCTTTATCCCGTTCACCGCCTCGACCGGGTCGAACACCAGAACCTCAAGGTGTTCCGGAGCGAACTCGTTCACAAACGCTATCGACTGAGCTAGGTTGCGGGTCAGCACCGCGCCCCCGAAACCTTCCGCCCCAAGACCGCGCGTCGCAAACGTCCGCCTCGGCTCCGGCAGCCTCTTCACCAGCGCGGGCATCCGCTTCGACACTTCACGGATAAGCGCCTCGCTGTCCGTCACCAGCAGCGCGGTGGAATCCGGCCCGTGCTCCTGCTCTATCAACAAGTCCGCCGCCGCTATATCCGGGTCCGTCGTCTTGTCCGCCAGTATTATCGACTCGCTCGGCCCAGCCGGCACTCCCACGTCCACCACTCCGAACAATATCCTTTTAGCCGCCGCCACATAAGAGCTGCCCGGCCCTATCACCTTGTCCATCTTCGGCACCTTCGCCGTCCCGTACGCCATCGCCGCTATCGACTGCGCCCCGCCCACGCGGTACACATTCTCCACTCCGCACGCCCGCGCCGCCACCAAAGTCGCCGCGTCGCATTCCCCTCCCGGCCCCGGAGGCGTGCACACTATCAGATTCTCCACCCCCGCCGCCACAGCCGGCGCTCCCAGCATCGCCATCACCGACGGAAACGACCCCTTTCCCCTCGGCACGTACAAACCGCACGACGCTATCGGCGTTATCTTCTCTCCCGCGAACACCCCATCCCTCACAGGCGTTATCCACAGCGCCTGCGGCATCTGCCTCTCGTGATACGTCCTTATGTTCCCTACCGCTTCCTCTATCGCCGCCACAACCTTGGCGTCCACTTTTTTCCGCGCCTCGTCGAACTCGCTTTTCCTCACCTTGAAGTCGGACGGCTTCAACTTCACCTTGTCGAACTTCTCGGTGAACTCCGCCACCGCCTTGTCTCCCCTGTCCCGCACACCCTCCACCACCGGCCTCACCTGTTCGACAAACCTGTCGATATCCAACTCCGCGCGTCGCAGCAGCCTGCGCTTTTCCTCGCTGCTCATTTTGTTCCAGTCGTAAACTTTCAACATCTCGCTCCTCCATACACGCAATTCAGTCATTATATATTAATATCCGAAAAAATCACCCTCGCCTCTCCCGTCCGCAGCTTATTCCGCATACTCCACATCGCGACTATGCAATACCCCATTCTGCCAAGAGCCGGTTTTGACATGAACGAAGTTCAGCAAAACCGGCGCATCAAGAGTTTTTTTGGAAGGGGCGCGGGGAAACCTATTTTTGCTAAAAAATGGTTTCCCCGCAAAACCATCTTAAACCCGAAAAACCCAATATTATAGGTTTTCGTCTTCGGCGATTGGAAAAAAATTTTTGAATTAGATAATACCCCATTCTGCCAAGAGCCGGTTTTGTAATGAACGAAGTTCATCAAAACCGGCGCATCGAGAGTTTTTTTGGAAGGGGCGCGGGGAAACCTATTTTTGCTAAAAAATGGTTTCCCCGCAAAACCATCTTTTCATTTCTCTTCGCTTTTTAATTCCTTTTTCAGTAATAGCGCCTATCTCGCCGCGAGAAGCGCCTTTGCCTCTTCGGCGGCAGGCCCCTGCCCTTTTGCCGCTCGCACCACCCATTCGAGGTACGCCTTTTCAGACGCCGGGCTGCGGAGCGCCCCGCCCAATATCTTCGCCGACTGCAATCCCGCCCGGTGCGCCTCCGGCGTCTCAGGAAAAAACTCCATCAGACGCCTGTACGCCTCCACCGCCATCGCGTACTCCTTCGCCGCGTGTATCGCCCCGGCAACCCGCAATTGCGCGCTAGGCTCGAACATCGCGTCCGGCGCTTGGTCCATCAGCCCGCGGTACAACTCCGGAATCGAGCCGAACTGCTTCTTTTCATACGCCGCCTCCAGCCTCCCCAGAAACGCCTCCTGCGGCCCCAGCAGCGCCGCCTGCCCCCTCTTCACCGCGTCGAAGTTCGGCACTATCACCGCCCTCGTCGCCGTCAGCAAATACACCACTCCCGCCCCGAACGCGAACCCTCCCACGTGCGCCATGTACGCAACATTCGAATACTCCATCATCCTCATGGACACGAACTGCATAACCATGTACAAACCTAGAAAAAACCACGCCGGTATCGGAAAAAACGGAACCGGAAAAATCAGCAGCAGGAAAAAAGTCTTCACCTTTGAACGCGGAAACAGAACGAAGTAGCCGCCCATCACCGCCGATATCGCGCCCGACGCCCCCACAAGCGACACCGACGGCGCGCCCGCCAAATCCTGCGCCAGCTTGAACGCCAGCGTCGCCACTATCCCCCCCGCCAGATAGAACGCCACAAAACCCGGACGCCCCATCATGTCCTCTATGTTCGCCCCGAACAGCCACAAAAACCACATATTGCCGATCAGGTGCATCCAGCCACCGTGCATGAACTCGCTCGCCAGCAGCGTCGTCAACCTCACCTCGTCCGTTTTAAACGCCATCTGATCGTGAAAATGTATAATGTCCCCGCCGTGAACCGCCCCGAAGTGGATGGCAACATTCGCCGCTATCAGGCAAAACAACATGAACGGCAACCGCCGCGTCGGATTCGTCACCGCGTACGGTATCGGAAACATCCGCCCTCCTCTTATCCCGCTTCCACTCCCGGCGCAACCCCTCTTGCGCAACATCGCCGGATGCCACGATTATACCATATCCCCCGCGCGCCGAATCCTCCCCCTGAAAACACGTTTGCGCTATAATATCCCAAACGACGGGACACGTTCCCCGCCGGAGGAACTCATCATGAGCATGCTCATCAAACACAAACCCTTTAAAGGCCGCGCCGAAATCGTCAAACCCGGACTCGACGGCCTCAAACTCATCTCTTTCGACCTTCTCTTCCTTGAAAAAGGAATGTCGCACACCGAGGACACCGGGACACGCGAAGTTTGCGCGGTCATACTCGGCGGACAATGCGACCTCGCCGCCGGCGGACGCGAGTGGAAACGCGCAGGCTCCCGCCCCGACGTCTTCAGCGGCCCCGCCGCGTCCCTCTTCATCCCGGCGGGCAACACCTTCTCCGTCTCCGCCTCCGGCGGCTCCCCCGTCGAGATCGCCCTGCTCCGCTGCGAAGGCGGCGCGTCCGGCGACCCCCTCTTCATCCCGCCGGAGCGCGTCAAACAAAACGACCGGGGCAAAGGCAACTGGCTTCGCCGCGTCCACGACATCGTCGACCGCGACATCCCTGCCTCCCGCATGCTCGTCGGCGAAACCCACAGCCCCGCAGGCAACTGGTCCAGCGCTCCCCCTCACTGCCATGACATCGACAACCCGCCCTTCGAGTCCGACCACGAGGAAATCTATTTCTTCAAATGCCATCCCTCTCAGGGCTTCCAACTCATCCGTCTGTACACCGACGACCGCTCCCTCGACGTCGCCCATGTCGTCGAAAACAACGACACCGTCGTCATCGACCGGGGATACCATCCCGTCGCCGCCGGACCCGGCTACAAAGGATACTACCTCTGGATACTCGCCGGTAAAAGCCGTGAAATCCTGATGCGCGACGACCCTTGCCACAAATGGCTAAAGGAATGTTAGCCCGCTTTTTTCACCAATGCTTTGCCGCAATATTTAAGGATAAAAAGGAGACGCCCATAATGAACACGAATCAGCCGGTGAAATATACCTCTTCCGCAATCAATAAAAAATGCCTCGCCGCCGTTCTGGCTGTGGCCCTGCTGCTAACCGCTGCCTCGCTCTCCGCCACGGCGGAAAACGTCAAACTGCCGCCCCCGCAGACAGACGGTGGAATCCCCCTTATGCAAGCCCTCAAACTAAGGAGCACCGCCCGCGCGTTCAGCCCAAAAGAACTCCCCGTTCAAACACTCTCAAACCTCCTTTGGGCCGCTTTCGGCGTCAACCGCCCCGACAGCGGCAAACGCACCGCCCCCTCCGCCATGAACTGGCAGGAAATCGACATCTACGTCGCCCTCCCCGCAGGCCTCTACCTCTACGCCGCTGAAACCCATTCCCTCGCGCCCGTCCTCGATGAAGACGTCCGCGCCGCCACAGGCATGCAGCAGATGGCCAAAGACGCCCCGGTCAACCTCGTCTTCGTCGCCGACTTTGCCAAAATGAAACAGGGAACCAAAGACGACAAAATCCTTTACTCCGCCGCAGACACCGGCTTCATCAGCCAGAACGTCTACCTGTTCTGCGCCTCCGAAGGACTTTCCACATTCGTCAGAGGTTTCGTCGACAAACCCGCGCTCTCAAAAACAATGCGCCTCCGCAAAGACCAGAAAATCATACTCGCCCAATCCGTCGGCTTCCCAGATGAGGAATAAACCCGAAAAACCGTTTTGAAACAGTTTTCACCGGGTCGCGATTTATTGAATAGAATATAAGTAGCTGGGTGCCACCCCCAAACTCGTTTGGGGGTGTTGTCAAAATAGCGCACATAACGAAAAAACATCCCCGTGCGACAAGAACAACACCGTTGTGAGCATTATCGAAATACGGTGAAAGGCAACGCGTCTTTTGCGGATGCCTGTTCCCTCATTAAAGGATAAGCAACATTATTATGGCAATGATAAAACACCCCCAAACAAGTTTGGGGGTGGCACCCGGAATTGGTTATGTCAGAGCGCCGGATTCTTCAATACAGTTATTTAAATTCATCTGCGCCCATAATCATATTCATGACTTATACCAAACAATATGATGCGAGAAGATTGGCAAATGAGGTTTGGGGAAAGAACCCTCTTAAAAGGCTTTTCGCCAACCGCCGCAGGCGGTTTACAGCAGGGAGTCCATGTGTTCGGCGACGCCGAAGACGTCTTTGACGGGGTGTTTCTCGCCGGAGTCGTCCACGAGGAACCCGTTGAAGAGTCCGAGCGGTTGCCGGTAGTGGGTCTTGAAGACGCCGAGGTTGAGGTCTTCCACCTTAAGCCCCTGCGGCGCGAAATCGAGTTCGACCCGTCCGTCGTGGTCGCTGATGCGCCACGGCTTTTTCGTGTCGGCTTCGTCGAACTCGAACTTGATCGGCCCCAGCAGAGAGATTTCCGGGCCGTGCCAGATTGCGCACTCGTTCCACGAGCGCTGGTCTTCGATAAGGTTGTCCGTAAGGTTCGCCCCTATCACCCGCCCTTTCGAGTCGAACGCGGCGAAGTTCGCCCACTTCCACCAGAACCGGCGCGGGTAGTACGCCTTATGCACGTCGATGAGGGCGATGTCCCGCGCGGGGTCCAGCCTGACGCTCTCCCCGCCGACTTTCAACTCTCCCTCCGCCGGGCACACCACCTTGTGCGAATACATCGCGCTCGCGGCTCCGAGCGGCAGGCTGACTATGAGCGGCTGCACTTTCGAGAGGTCTTCCAGCGCGCGGAACCGCCCGGACAGAGCCGGGATTCCTTTCGACGCGGCTATATCCGCCCGTATCTCGTGCCGCCCCTTGTCTATGTGGTTTTCATATTCGAGCTTGTATCCGGGGAGTTTCGCGCTTGAGCGTCCGTCGAAGAGCGACTCCGCCACCTTTGCCGCGCCCGGGGGCAGCATCCTGCGCTGCTCATGCAGTTTCCCCGTACGGCGGTCGTACGCGAAGAAAAACGTTTTCGCCGTTATCCCCGCGTCGAAGATAACCGTGCCGAAATAGAAGTCGGGATGAATGACGGCGTAGTGCTGCCAGTCCTTGAGCCGGAGCCGCCTGAGAGCGCGGGGCGCGGCCCCGCCCATCAGCGGGTCGGCGTCCAGCATGTTCAGATTGCGAAACGGCGACTTGAACACGCCGAGGTTGAACTTGCCGTTTTCCACTATCCTGTCGGGCGTTTCCAGCAGTCTTCTCATATCAGCCTCCCCGGCCCGCCGGGCCGCGCGCGGGCGTCCGGCTTGGCGCCGGATAACAATTTAACCCTGCCCCGCTACGGCGTGTCAAGCTTCGAGGCGGAACGCGGCGCTCGCCCCGATTAAAAAAAACACTGGTCATTTCCCCCCGGCGCGGCCACAATATCCCAAACGGGGCGAACCCGCGCCGCGCGCGCCCCCTGCGGAGATTCGCATGTTCACTCACAAATTCAAAGACTGCCGCTCGCTGTCCGAACTGCCGTGGTTCAAAATAAACGACGCCGGACGACTCGTTCTCGCCGAACCGGAAAAGGTCGGCCCGATAATCGACTTCCATTCCCACCTCGGGTTCGCCATCTTCTTCTCCCCCCCGCTCGACCTGCGCAGGCGCGCGCCGGAAACGCTCCACAACTTCCCCATGTGCGGCGTCGAAGTGGACCTCGACCTCGAATCCGGCCTCAACCTCGAACTCAACCAGCCCGGCCGCGTCGTCAAACAGTACATCCAGTCCATGTTCACCAACAAAGGCGACCAAGCCACCCACACCGTCCCCAATATTAAGGAAGAAATGGCTGACATGAACATCGAGCGCGCCATCGTCATGGCCATTGATTTCCCGTTCGGCGCCCAGAACTCCGAAGCCTACCTCGACGCCATGCGCGGAGAAGACAGCCTAGTTCCGTTCGTCGCCGTCAACCCCCTGCGCCCCGGATGGGAAGAGCGCATGGACCGCCACATCGCCAACGGCGCGCGCGGCCTCAAAGTCCATCCCTACTCCGAATTCATGACAAGCGACCACCCGTTTGTCATCAGGATGCTCCGCCGCTGGGAACGCTCCGGTCTGCCCGTCCTCTTCCACACCGCCTTCAACAGCATCGCCCCCGGATTCCTCCAACTCCTCGCGCGCATGGAAACCTACGAAAAAGCCCTCCGCAGATTCCCTAACATAAAATTCGTCCTCGGCCACGCCGGCATGGACTTCTTCGAGAAAGCCATCGAATACGCCCATAAATACGACAACGTGTATCTGGAAATCGACGGCCAGCCCCCCGCCAACCTCGAACGCATCTGCGACAGCGTTGACCACAGCCGCCTGCTGTTCGGCACGGACTGGCCGTTCTTCCCGATGGCCCTCGCCCTTGCCAAAGTCTTCATCGGCGTCCGCGGAGACGAAACGCTTACCCGCAAACTGCTCTACGACAACGCCGCCGAACTCCTCGGCTCCGCGCAACCCGCCTCGGCCTCCGCCTCCGCCTCGGCATGACGGCGCTCCGGGAGGCCCTTGTGGCGGACCGCGATAGACTCAACAACATCGTCGCTCTTTCTTCCTTCGGCATATTTCTCGTCGTTTTCGGACACTCCTACGCAAACCTGACTCTCAAAGACGATTCTTTTATGCTCTTCATGTATTCCCTGCGAAGCGTTATCTACAGTTTCCACATGCCCCTGTTCATCTTCATATCGGGATATCTTTTTCTCCACACGACAAACCGCGCCGGGAGCCTCCCTTTCGCCGGTTTCGTCAAAAAAAAATTCGTCAGGCTTCTCGTTCCATATCTGATTCTCAGTCCGCTGGCGTTCGCAGAGAAATCCTTTTTCGCTCAGTTCGCGTGGAAACACACCGAGGTTAGCTTCAGAACATTCTTTCGAGGCGTCATATACCCCCTCTCCAACATGAACACTTTCTTCTGGTTCCTGCCGACATTGTTCGCGATATTCCTTTTCGCTCCGCTGATGCGCAAGGCCCTTTCGAAAAAAGGAAACGCTCCGCTAATCATCCTCATAACGGCAGCCCTCGCCTCTCTGAACATCTTCCTCCCATTTGCCGACGTTCAGATATTGAACATCGCCGGAATCGCCCGGCTGTCCGTCTATTTCTGGCTCGGCTGCCTTTTCTACTCCTGCGTTCCGCCGACAATGCCGTCCGCCGCGCGCCTCGCCGCCTTCTCGCTTTCTCTCTGCGCGTTCATCTTTCTGAACGTCATAATCAGCGCCTCCGGCAAAACCCCTCTCCTCTCTTTCCTCGCCGCCGCCTGCGGCATTCAGGCCTCTTTTTTTCTTTTCAGCATATTCCCCTCCCGGCTGCATTCCATTTTCGCGCCCATCAACGGTTATTCATATCAAATCTATCTGCTGTCATGGTTTTTTCAGACCGCCGTCCGCGTCGCGGCTTATGTGATTCTTAAAATGAACATTCACGCCGTTTTCGCGCTGATGCTTGTCTCCGGATTGGCAGGCCCCGTCCTGACGGCGAAAGCCGTTGAAAGATTCCTGCCGAAAACAGGTTTCGTCATCGGCTTGCAAACCCCGCCTGCGGACAAATATTAGAACCGCGCCCCTCGCCCGCGCGTCTCTAGCCACCCGTATTCTGATATCGCGTTTGAACCCGAATCAGTCATTAGGATTCGGGAGCGATTATTCAGAGCGGATGAAATGCGAGGCGCAAGACGCGTTTTTGAAGTAGGGGCGGGGTTGCCCCGCCCCAAATTGTCGTAGTTATTGGGCGCGGAAACCGCGCCCCTACAGAACAAAAAAAAGTGGCGGCAACGAAGCAGTTCGCCGCTATGAAAATCGCCCCGGTTCGTCGGCTCTATCGACGAATCCGGGTATATTGCGCGTCGGTGTTGCTTCTGCGAAATGGATTTTTAGAAAACCACAATGCGAAACAGGACACCCGCTCTATTCCTTAAAGCGGGCGCCGGGCGGGCAATGCGGATTCCGGGGGGGTTATCTGCGGTAGTCGGCGCCGCGTTTGAATTCCCGGTCTATGTATTTTACGACGTCCTGTCTGGCGGGATATCTGACGAGGTTGTAGTGATCCATGATGACATTGGCGACGCCTGCGCAGTAGTCGTCGAAGGCGGAGAGCTTGATCTGCGCGGCTTCGCGGTATGGCGTAGCGGCGGCGATTCCGTCCGCGCGCGCCGCGCCTTTCATCTCGCCGTCGTACAGCGGCAGGCCGGTCTCGACCAGCATAATCTTCGTCTGGACGGCCTGCGAGCCTTCGACCAAGCTGACTTTCTTGAGGCCCATGTATTTCGATTCCTTGACGTCCGTCAACTGCTGTCTGCCGAGGTTCCCCACGTAAACGATGTCCGCCGGATATTTGGCGAGCATTTTTTTGATGAACTGCTCGGAGCTTCTCTCCTTGTACGGGACGCGGGAAAGGTCTTCTTCGGGGACGACGACTCTGAAGTAGCCGGTCTCTCTGAGGGAGGCGGCTATCTTGTCGGTGTGGACGTCTGCGGGAGCGGGGTTCCATCTTTCTGTTCCGCGCGGGTTCTCGAACGGCAGCGCGAGGATGGTTTTCTTGTGATAGACGGATTTGAAGACTTCGTAGAAATCGAGGACTACGAGGGGGGCGAGGCTTTTGAGCGGAACTTCACTGTCGGCTTCGGAGAGGCGCGCGTAGGGGATGTATTCCGAGGCGACGGCTATCTTGACGGGATTGAAGGGGATGCCGGATTTCTGGACGATGTAGCTGAAGTTGGAGGCTAGCGTGTCGTTGCGCGGGTCGAGTTCGAGGGCGCGGTAAGCGCGCTCCTGCGCTCCTTCGATGTCTCCCGAGCGGAACATGCAGAGGGCGGCGTTGTTCAGAGGGCCGGACCTCGGACATCCGCGAGACACCGCCGCTTCGAGCAGTCCTGCGGCTTCGTCGCATTTGCCCGCGAACACCAGCATGGATGCCAGATTCGCCGCCGCGCATCCGTCGTTTTCGTCAGCTTTAACAGCGGCGTTGAAGTCTTCCACGGCCAGTTCAGGCCTGTTGAGTTTCAGGTTGACATATCCGAGGCTGTTGCGGGCGACGGAGTGAGCGGGAGATTTTTCAAGGGCCGACCTGAAAATGACGGCGGCCTCGTGAATCCTGCCACGCTCGGCGGCGACCAGCCCGGACACCGTCAGGTAGTCGGGGTCGGCGGGATGTATCTCAAGCGCTCTCTTGATGTCCGTGTCCGCTTTCTCTATGTCTTTGACGCTTAGGTTGTATCTTGCCGCGCGGTAGTATTCGGCGGCGCGCTCTTCGGCGGTCATCTCGAATTCTTTAAGTTTCTGTTCCTCGCGCTCTTCGCCGGAGAGAGTTCCTCTTGCGCGGGGGGCGCGCTCGTATTCGGGTTGTTTTTCCGGTTCGACGGCCTTCGCCGCCGCCGCCGGGACAGGCTCGGATATTTTCTTTTCCGCAACCTGAGCGGGCGCGGGCTGCGCTTCTTCTTCGGTCGCCGGCCTCCTCTGCCTTAAAACAGGTTTGTCCTCTTCCGGTTCCGCCGCAACGACGACCGTCGCCGGAGCAGGCGCAGGCGCAGGCTCGACTGCAGGAGCGGGGGCCGGGGCGGGTTTCGTTTCAACTACAGGCGTCGGCGCGGGGGCGGGAGATGGTTTAGCTTCAACCACGGGAGCCGGAGCGGGTTCAGGTTGTTTTTCGACAACTCTCGCGGGCGCGGCCGGGGCGACAACAGGTTCGGGCTTTTTCTCCTCTGCGACCACAGGCGCGGGCGCGGGAGCAGGAGCAGGTTCCGGCTTTTTCTCTTCAACGACAGGAGCAGGCGCAGGCGCAGGCTCGACTGCAGGAGCGGGGGCCGGGGCGGGTTTCGTTTCAACCACAGGCGCGGGCGCGGGAGTCGGTTCCGGAGCGGGTTGTTTTGCGACAACGACCTTCGCGGGGCCGCCCTGACGCGCGGGCGCGGGCGCGGGTTTTTTCTCTTCGACCGCCGGGGCGGGCGCGGGCGCGGCGGCGGCGACTGCCGCCGGGGCGGCGGGCGCGGGAGCAGGCTCAGGTTTTTTCTCTTCCGCTACTGCGGGAGCCGGAGCGGGTTTCGCTTCAGCCGCGGGCGCCGGGGCCGTTTCTGGAGCCGCCTTCTGCATCGGAGCGGGCGCGGGGGAAGCTTTTTCCGCCGCCTCGGCCTCCCCTTTAGGTTTCATGGCGACTTCTTTGGGCAGCCCTTTGAGCGGCCCTTCCCGGTGCGTCATCTGCTCGTGCCGTTCTTTTTCAGCTTTGATGAACTGATAATTTTTCTTAAACTGAGGGTTCTGCGGGTCCCGTTTTATCACCTGCTCCATTTCGCGGATGGCGTCGTCGAACCTGCCGACTTTGTAGTAAGCGTAGGCGAGATTGTTTCTGGGGAGCGCGTAGTCGGGGGCGATTTTCACGGCCTGCTCGTGGAATTTCACGGCGGTGGCGAAGTCGCCTCTTTCGGTGTAGACGTTGCCGAGGTTGATGTGGGCGGTAAGCAATTCCGGGTCGAGTTCGAGAGCGCGGCGGAGTTCGATTTCCGCTTCCGCAAAGTTCCTGAGCAGGTAGTGGGTCTGTCCGATATTATTGTGAATGACGGATATGTCGGGACTTTCGGGCGGAGTAAGTTCGAGGGCTTTTCTGAAAGACTCGATGGATTTTGCATAGTCGTTTTTCGCGTTGTAGGCGACGCCGAGGCCGGAGTGGGCGGCGGCGAGGGTGGGGTCAAGCTCGACGGCGCGGGCAAGGGTGGCGACCGCGTCGTCGAATTTTCCCATGTCCAACTGGATGAGGCCCAATTCGTTTTTGAAGTAGGCGTTGGAGGGTTCGAGTTCGATGGCGCGGGAAATCTGTGCGGCGGCTTCGTCGAGCAGGCCGTCTTCGTGAAGTTCTACGCCGCGTTTAAATAAATCCGTAGCGGACTGGGCCGAGGCTCCGGCGGCGGACGCCAGAGAAAAAACGGCTGCGGCGAGCGCCGCAAGAGCCGCCCTCGTTATCTTTGTCCCGGTCTTATCTCTCATCTGCGCACCTCTGTCGGCGAGTGTGTTTTTCGGAACCGGGCGTCAAGCCCGGAGCGCGACCGCGCGATCCGGCGGACGCCGTTTTCATTAAGAAATCAACCTTCTTACATTACAATACTCAGATTATTATTTCAAGTTCTCAAGCTCGCGCCGCGCCGTCGCGGCTCCGTCGCTTACCGAGTTCGCGTCGATCCCCTTGCGATACCATTCGGCTGCGGCCCCGGCGTCTTTGTATATGTCGCGGTGTATCCGCGCGATGTAAACGAAACTGATTGAATTGTCCGGCTTGGCGGCTATGGACTTTTCGTAGTAATCAATGGCGCGGTCGAAATCGCCTTTTTCCTCGCAGACCTTTGCGACCTGAATCTGCAGGTCGAACTTGTCAGGGAGCAGCGCGGCGGCGGCTCCGAGATATTTGAGGGCCTCGGCGAGTTTGCCCATCTGGTAGTACGCGTCGCCTGTCTTATAGAGCAGCGCGGTGTCGGTCTTGTTGGACTCCAAGACGTCGAAGGCTTCGGTGTAGAACCTTACTGCGTCCGCGAACCTGCCCTTGCCGTATCTCTCGCTGCCTATATAGATGAGGGTTTTTGAGAAATTGCGGCGGGCGTCGATGTCGCCGGGCCTGAGTTGATAGTATTTGCGGTATTCCTCGGCGGCTTTCCAGTAGTTTGCCCCGGCGAAGTGGATATCGGCGAGTTCCTTGCGCGGGGCCGGGTAGTCGGGCCGTTCGGCGAGGACTTCGGCGAGGAGGATGTGAGCGTCGCGGGAGCGGCCTTCGCCGCGTCTGGCTTTGGCGAGGGCGGTTTTGCATAGGCTCCGGGGGATGGGCATTTCGACGCAGGTTTCCAGCCGGGCGGTTGCGGCGTCCGTTCTGCCCGCCGCTCTCATGACCTCGCTCTGGCCGTACTGCCAAAGTTCGGGCATGACTCTGATGAACAGCGCGAAGGCGAGAAGCATCGCGCCGAAAGTCGCCGCCGCGACCGCCGCCCACGACGGGATGTCGAAATCGAAAAGGTTGCTGCCGGACGGGAACGCGGCGGCTCCTCTGAAGAGCAACAGGCCGCCCGCGAAAGCGAAGGCCGCGCCGGGGCCTAGGATAAAAGCGAAGAAGATTAGTCCGGGGGCTTGGCCTGAGCCTGCGGGGAGTCGAGCTGGGAGCGTTTCGGGCGCTGCGCCGGGCGCGCTGTCTTTCCGGCTTTCCGTCAGCAGAAGCGGAGCGAAACCCTCCGGCAGCAGCGGCTCGCGGGCTTCGAGATAGACTGCGAATCCTTCGCCGAGACCGGACGCGGCGTTCCAATGCCTAACGCCGAGCAGCGCCGCCCCGGCTCCGAGAAGCGCGACCGCGACCGCCGCGACTTGTATGAGAGACACGATTTTTTTCGGCAGCGCGGCCAGAACGACACACGCGGCAAGAGCGCAGACCGCGACGATTCCAGCCGTCGCTTTAGGCAGCATGTCCGCCCTGTCCGCGAAGAGGAACACAGCCGGGAGCCGCCATGCAGAAAGCGGTTCGCCCTCGAACAGATAGAACCAAGGAACGAGCAGGGAAACGGCAGTCAGCGCGGCTCCGGCCCCGAACAGGATGTACGGGCGGGTTTTCGCGGCAAGCCGTTTCAGCTTGCCCTTGTCTTCCCCGGCGCTTGCGATTCCCAGTTCCAGCAGTTCCGCTTCGGTGAAAGCGCGCTCAAACCTGTCCTGTTTATCGACCGCCGACGCGCCGGCCTTCGGAGCGTCTTTTTTCGCCGGAGTCTGGTCCGCCTCGTGGAATCCGTCGGCGGAGAACCCAAGGCCGGTCGGCGGTCCCGCAGCCCGGCTCTTTTTGAACTGATCGGGGTCTTCGATGACTTCCATGCCGCCGAAATCACCCGCGTCGAACGGTATTCCGGCTTCGGACGAATAAACGTCGTCGTATCCGAGCTTCGTCTTGGGGGCGGAGGATTTCGGAGTCGCGGAGTCCGCGCTCTCCATCTTCGAGCCGCATTTGTTGCAGAACTTCACGCCGTCGGGCGGCAGGTTTCCGCAATTGAGGCAGATAGGCATAATCAGTTCCTTGGCGAACGGGCGCGCGCCTTTTGGCTCACATTTTTCAGCTATTCGGGCTGAAATCGAAGAAAGGGATGAGATACGAGGCGAATCGAGCGAGAACGAGGGAGCATACTATTTCGTATGTGACCGAGTTCGAGTCGATGATTCAACGACGTAGATCGCCCTTTATTCGATTTCCCGGATTTTTCTCGTGGAAAATCCGGTTTAGATATGTTTTACCAGTTGCGGCCCATAAATCAAAGCCGCAAACACAGCAAGCCACGCGAACACGGCGGACACTATGGCCGGGTCGGACAGGATGGCCTGAAGGTGCTCGCGGGTTCTGTCCGCTCTGCGGGCCAGCGAATAGTATCTCCATACGGCAAGCGCGACGAACGGCGCCGTAACCCAAAGAAAGCTCGTGCCGTATTTCTCGACGCCGACGCGTGAAAAACTGTAAGCGGCGTAAACCGCGGCGGTGGCCGCGCCGAGCGCGCGGAACAAGAGTTCCTCCGCCGCGGAAGGCAGCGCGACCGCCGCGTCCATGTATATCCTCTTGCCCGCCACGACGTACGCCGCCAGCAGAAACGCCTCCGGGTAAACCCAAGCTGAGACCCTGACGTCTATTGCGGCGGCCCCCGCGAGCATGCGCAGTATCATTCCGGCGGCGATGGCGACGACTCCCGCCGCGCGCATCTTTTTGAGAAAGAAATTATACGACAGCATCAAGACGGCGTAGGCGGCGAGCATGAGAGCGTATCCGTCCCCGATGCAGGCCGCGACCGCTCCGGCGGCGGTTGCCGCCCCAGAGGCGGCTGCCATCATGCCCCCACGGCTTATCCTGCCCGCCGCGTATGGTCGGTTCCTTTTGACCGCGTCCGCGCGGTCCTGCCCGACGTCCACAAGATCGTTGACGACGTAGATGAACCCGGCGGCGAAACAGAACCCTGCGAAAGCCGCCGCCGCGACCGCCGCAGACCCCGCGTCGAGCATGCCTCCGGAAAAGAACAGCGGAGCGCCCACCAACAGGTTTTTCACCCAGTGCGCCGGTCTGAATGTCTTAATGTAATCAACTACCGCCATGCAGCAAATCCGCCGGATATCCCGATTCGTGACGCAGGCAAAAAGCTCTTCCAACCTTCGTCCGTTTCCGTGAAAGCATATCACATTGCGCCTCGCGGGAGAAGCGAACAGCAGCGGAGCGCGCCCGTCCGCGCTGTGCTATAATTGCGGGATACCGGCGAAACGCCGGCGGAGACGGCATGAGCGGCGTAACCCTAAAACAAAATCGCGGCGGCGCGTCGAGGCTTTTTCTCGCCGCCTTCTTCATATTCTGGACGGCCCTCTACGCGTCCATCGCCAGAGGCTGGTTGCCGAACGGCGACCCGGCGGCGTACTTCCTCGTCGCCGCTTCGATTGTCGAGAACCGTTCGCTAGGCATGAGCGAGAAAAGCCCGGTCGTTCCTCTCGAACCGGGGCCGGACGGCAAATTTTACTCGAAGTTCGGCGTCGGACAGTCCCTGCTGGAAGCTCCGTTCTACGCCGTCGGCAAAGCGCTGGCCCCGCGAGAAGCCGAGCCTGTCCACAGATTCTACTTCGTCTATTTCGTCTCCGTTATGAGCGTGCCGGTTATATCAGCGATGGGGATCGTCCTTTTCTTTCTTCTTGCTCTGGAACTTGGATACGGCGTCAAAGCGTCGGCGGTTTGCGCGTTCCTGCTCGGCCTAGCGACGATGATGATGCCTTACGCGCGGTTCGGGTTCAGCGAGCCGCTGCAAGCCTGCATGATAACGGGTTGCGCGCTGTTCGCGGCGCGCGCGCGGGGCCGGGAGGGCGTCGGCGCTTGGGCCGCCGCCGCCGCAGGCGCTTTCATCGGAGCCGCCGCCCTCGCGAAATCCGCAAACCTTCTCTTCGTCCCCATATTAGCGCTCTATCTGTTGTTCTCCGCAGGCCCGCGCCGCGCCGGTTTCATGCGCGCCGCCGCTTTCTGCGCCTCCGCCTCTGTCTTCGCCGCCGTCATTCTGTTTCTTAACGACATCAGGTTCGGCTCCCCTTTCGCCCTCGGATACGGCGCGGGCAGGGACGCCGCGTTCGGGTTCAACGTCTCCGCCCTGTCCGGCCTGTATGGATTGCTATTCAGCCCCGGAAAAAGCGTCTTCCTGTACGCGCCGGTCCTTCTTGCTTCCGTGGCGGCGGCAGGAGCCTTTCACAGGGAGCGCCGCGCGGAAAGCTTCCTCGTATGGGCCGCGTCAGCCGCCGCTTTCCTCCTCTACTCCCGGTGGTGGGCGTGGCACGGCGACTGGGCTTGGGGACCGAGGCTGATCGTCCCCGTCGTTCCCCTTATGGCGCTTCCGCTGCTGCCGCTCGTCAGAGGTTTCTCCGCGCTGCGCCCTGCCGCGAAGACATCTTTCGCCGCGCTCGCCGCTCTCTCCTTCTTCATCCAGATACTCGGCTCCACCGTGAATTTCCACGAATACATCTTGCAGACGCGCATGCTCGAACCGCGCTGGATGAAAGAGATTCCGGCGCGCGAGGGGATAAGAGACGAAATGCTCGCCCTGCACTTCGCCCCCGATTTCTCGCCTGTCGCCGGCCACTGGTGGCTGCTGAAACACGCCGCGCTCGATCGCGGCCTACCGGCTGACGAGTTGAGAGAACGGATGTTAAAAGATTTCCCGTGGCGCGGCCTGATGGCTTACGCGCCCCCGCCCCGCCCGGAAACTGCCGCCGGCTTCGATTACTGGTGGCTGCATTTCCCCAGATTCTTTCCCGCTTCGGCGGACTGGACGCGGCCCCTGTTCGCTTTCCTTGCCGCGACCGCGACCGCCGCGCTCGCGGTCTCCCTGCTCGCTTTGTTGCTAAGACGCAAACCTTCCGCTCCGGAGGCGCCCCCTGATGAATGACAGACAAAAAGAGATTCTGCGATTCGGAAGAGAATATCTCGACGCGTGCGCCAGAATCGAACAACGCGACAACGGCGAGGAGCTTGTCATCGCGCCCGACGACGACAGGCTGTGGAAAAAACAGCCGCAGCCGCTGTCGGCGATTCCGATGGCGGGCCGGATGTTTCTGCGGCGGACAGTCCTTGAAATGACCCGCGCCGCCGCCGAGTCCGCCATAGACGCCTTCGGCCCGGATTACCGGCTGCTCCTCATCGACGCCTACCGCCCGCCCCATGTCCAGAGAATATGTTTTTCGCTTGTAAGCAACTACTTTAAGTTTTTCGGCCCCCGCATGGATTCCGAAGACGACCTCGCCGCCTTCGTCAATTCGTTCTCCGCGGATCCGAGATACGGCGGCCACCCCTGCGGCGCGGCTGTGGACGCCTCCCTGTGGGACATCCGGAACAACCGCCGCGCCGACTTCGGCGGCGATTCATTCAAAACCATCTTTGTGGATTCCAAAGGCGACGCAGCCGACGGCGGCCCGCATACCGATGAAATGAGAAAGAAGTTCGCCGATTGCTTCACACGGCACGGATTCAAGAAAACGCCTTGCGAATGGTGGCATTTCTCTTACGGCGACTGCGAATGGGCGCAACTCGGCGGGCATCCCGCCACCCTTTACTCAGCCGTCCCGTGGAGTCTCGATATGCTCTTCGGCGACGCCGTCCGCCCCCGACTCGCTTAACCTCGCGCCGGTTTGTTAGCCGAAGCAAAAACCCGCTATGTCATTTGACGCGGTTTTAGACTGGTGGACTATCCCGCTTCCTTTTACTACAACCTTATTCTTAACTTGCTATTGCTATTCCATCAACAACTTTTCTTTGTCAGTCGGAGGATTATCCGCGTTCTTTATGATTCTTGGCGTTAAGAAGAATAAAATGTTGCTGGTTCTTTCGTATTCAGTTTTCTTCGTGAACGCCTTTTCGAGCACGGGTATGTGGCCGAGCAATGGCGTCCGCCTCTCAAGAAACGTCTTGAACTTCGTCTCCAGCCCTCCCACCACGAAGGTCTCCCCCTCTTTGAGAACCACGGAACTTGAGATTCTTTTGTTTGATAGTTCGGCGGGGATTGAAATATTCGCGGCGTTTGTATAGGGAAATGACATATCGCCTGACGCCGCAGAAAAATCTATTGTTATTGTATTTCCCGCTCCAATTCGCGGCGTTGCGTATAAATATAACTGCGTGTTTCGGGTCGTACGATCGGAGCCGCTGTACATCGAGATGTCTACTCCGATCTGTCCCGTCTTGTTGTTCAGCGTGACAATCCTCGGACTGGCCGCCAGCTTCGCCCTGTTGGTCCCTGTGAGAACCCCGATTACTTCCTCCACGTTGAGTTGGCTTTGGTATGTTTTTGCTCTGGATTTTGATGAAGCTTCGTAGTTGGAACCGCCTGAAATCTGAGTAGTATTTTGATATGAATTATTAAAAGCCACATTCCCTCCGCTAAGCAAAGCTGACAGATCGATTCCGACATCGCTGAAGTCCGCGTCGAAAAGTTGAACTATTCTCGCTTCAATAATCACCTGTTGCGGCGGCTGATCCAATTGCCTTATTATGTCCTTCACGTATTTGATTTTCCCCGCAACGTCCGTCACCACCAGCACGTTCAGATTGTTGTCCGCATGAATAGAGCCGTCTTGAGTCAGCCGGGGCGAAACGATTCCTACAAGGCTGGACGCCTGCGCGTTGTCCAGCTTTATTACTTCCGTTTTAAGCTGCACGAAGTTATCTATCCCCAGCTTGTCCATTTCATACACGAAATTCACAATGTCAGTCAGCTTGGGTTCCCTGTCCGTTATGACGAGCAGATTTGCCGACGCGTTGACCGAAACCGAGCCGTACTTTGAAAGCCCTTTCTTCACGAACGGCTCCACCTCTTCCGCGTTCAGATTTTCAAGCTCTACCATTACCGTCTTAGTGAAAACGCTGCTGTCCTCGTCGACCTGTAAATCGAGCTTTATTGAGCCTTTGGAAGGGCCGTCTCCGGTCTGCATTCCGCTTTTGACAACCTTCGGCTCCGCTATCGTCGAGGCGGCAAAGTAAATCGTCGCCAACAAAATAAAACAGAGCGTTTTCAGGGTCTTATTCATTGTTTAAGCTCCCGTCTTCATGCTGCCGCGCTATGCGGCGTCTTGTGTTGCTTTCGGTTGACTTCTCCATATTACAACTCGCAAGCGCTCATCGTCAACCCGGCGCGGTCAATATAATCTATGTAAACCTTCCGTCATGGCTTGGGCAGATTAGTTGTTTTTTTGAGAGAATATAGTCGCGCGGCGAAAACCCGCTATGTCATTTGAAACAGTTTTGGAGCAGGGTAAAAGCGCCTATCATTTCGAGTCCGAGAAAAGCGCAGAGGACGGAGAACGCGCGCCTTAGCATCATCGGTTTCGCGCGGGAGGAAACCGTCACTCCGAGACGCGCGCCGAGTATGGCCGCCGGAACCATCGCAGCGCATATCGCTATGTTCACGTACCCGGCGTTCAAAGGTATCTGCGTGGTCGGCGGCGTCGCGAACACGAACGTGGACGCGCCCGCCAGCGACGTGAATATTATCAGCAGCGTCGATTCCCCGACGCACTTCTTTATAGGATATCGGGTCAGCAAAAATAGGGCCGGAACAATGATGACTCCGCCCCCGCCTCCGACGAACCCGGAAAGGACTCCGGAGAACAGCCCGACCAGAAGAAGCGAGACTGCCGGGATTCCTGTTTTCGGCGCGGCGGCTCCTTCGGCGGCGCAATCCTCGCTCCTGTCCCTGCCGAACGCCATCTGCGCCGACACCGCGAACAGCAGCAGCGCGTAGGCGAATTTGAGGGACTCGCCGTGAGAGACTAGCGCGAGACGCGAGCCGATAGCCGCCCCGACAACGCTCCCCGGAATCAGCCACCTGAGCGCCCCGGGTATGTAGTTGCCGTTTCGCAAATGCCCCAGCCCGCCCGCTATAGCCGTGAAAAATATCATCGTCAGGCTGGTGGCGACCGCGCTCTTCATCGCGATGTCCACCTCGACAGCCGAGAGCGAATAAAAATAGAACACCGCGGGCACGAACACGATCCCGCCGCCAACTCCCAGCAGGGAAGCGGCGGTCCCCGCGAACAGGCCGACTACGGCCAGCGTTATGAACGTCTGGGCTTCCAACTGGGTCAGTCCGCCGGACTTGCGTCCGCCTTCGAAAACATCGTTTCGGCAACGTCCGCCAGTTGCAATTCGGCAAGCTTGCGCGGGCGCGCCCTGCCCTCCCGGTCAAGCTCCCTTACCGTGTAGTATTCCCTCAGCATATATTCCAAGTCCGGAGACTCCTTCTTTTTCATTTCGGCGGCGCTCAGCTTCTTGGTGAACAGCAGCCTGCCAAGCCCCTTGACCACGTTCTTCTGCACGGGGATTATCCTGCCGACCGCCGCGTTGGCCACAGTTTTGACAAACGGCAACGACGGCGGGCTGAACGACGTCATCGTCGCCACCACTTTGTCCAGCCCGGTCGGCGAGCCTTCGAGGTGCGGCTTCAGCGCGCGGGGCGACACCTTGTCGTCCGCCGCCGTCATTCCCGCCATGTTGCAGAACGCCCGTTGCAGATGCCATCCTCTTTCGCCAATCGCCACAAGATCGGCCATGCTCCAGCCGAACCCGGTCGCCGCGTTGAGCGCCGGAAGAACCTCCCGCTTCATCGACAGCGGCCAGATGACGAACATGCACATCACCGCCGACCCCGCCACCATCCCCAGATTCTCGCTTCCCGCCACCATCTCCGCCTTGCCCTTGCTCGAAATGGTGTCGTAGCCGCCCGTCACGCCGAACTCCGGATAGGTGTAAACGCCCATCTCCGCCACGAGGTCGGCGTGGGTGATGTGGCACGCTCCGCGCGGCGAAGTCGAGTACGCGAGCGCCAGTCCGTGATAGGCGCGCGGATCGTGCATCGGCGCTTCCATCCCCTTCGAATGCACCGCGAACTCCTCGGAGCCTTTTCCTATTTTTTCGCTCATCCGCTTCACGCCCTCCGCCAGAAGAGAGCCGGGGCCTTCGCGCCTTGCCGCAAGCTCCAGCAGTTCGAGAGTCTGCTCCGCCGCGCCCCATTTCAGCTCGCGCCCCCCGGTCTCCTCTTCGCCGATCAGCCCCGCCTCGAAGCACTCTCTCAGAAACGCTATCGACGAACCCGCCGATATCGTGTCCATCCCAAGCTCGTTGCAAAGCTCGTTCGCCGCCGTCACCGCCTCGATGTCGTCCACAAGCTGCATCGTTCCCATCGAAGCGACCGTCTCATATTCCGGCCCGACGGCGTTCTCTCTCGCGTACGGCCCGTCCGGGATCGTCACCACCCGCTTGCACCCTATCGGGCACGCGTAGCACGACTTCGTTCCCGACAGGATAGTCTCGGCCACCGAAATTCCGTTCAACTTGTCCGAACCTTCCTCCCAGTCAGCCACCCGCCAGTTCTTCGTCGGCACGTCGCTCACCAGCATCCCAAGCTGCATAGTTCCGGCGGTCCCGTACGCGGAGTACGATTTCGCCGTCACGTCCTCCGCGAGCGTCTTCAGAATTTTTTCCCTGACATCCATGAACTCCTGTTTTTCAGCAAGCTCGACCTGCGCTTTTCCCTTGACGGAGACCGCCTTCAGCTTTTTCGCGCCCATCACCGCGCCAAGCCCGGTTCGGCCCGCGAAGTTGTGGCTTCCGGCGATCACGCACGCGTATCTTACGAGATTCTCGCCCGCCGGGCCTATGCAGGCCGTGCGGCAGTTCTTTTCCCCGCGCTCCTCGCTAATTGCCTTCATCGTCTCCGTGCCTGTCTTCCCCCAGAGACCGTCCGCAGGGAGCAACTCCGCAACGCCGTCTTTTATCCACAGGTAAACGGGAGACTCGGCGGCCCCGGTTATCACCACTCCGTCGTATCCCGCGCGTTTCAACTCCGCTCCGAAGAACCCGCCCGCGCTCGACACCCCGAACCCGCCGGTAAGCGGCGACCTCGCGGCGACCTCGAACCTGCCGGACCCCGGCATCAGCGTGCCCGTCAACGGCCCAGTCATGAACACAATCGTGTTGTCCGCCCCTAATGGGTCCGCCGCGTACGCCTTCATATCGAACAGTATCCTCGCCGCCAGAGCCGACCCGCCCATGTACTTCTTGGCGTCCGCCTCCGACAACTCCCTGTCTTCGAGTTTCCCGTCCGTCAGATTGACGTATAGCAGTTTTCCGCAGTATCCGAACATGGCTCGCCCCCGCTTCTTTTCATTGCCCGCTATTATAGCGCCTCTCGCGGCTGTTCATAAGCCCCCGCCGCGCCGCAAGACCTGCCTTGTCCATGTCTGCTCTGGGTTATATAATGTAATAAAAGCATTCGGGAGAGATGAAAATGCGATATAGAGTCAATCTGCAAAAAACGGACGAGGGATATTCGGTATCCTGTCCCGGCCTTCCCGGGTGCTGGTCGCAGGGAAAAACCGAGGAGGAAGCTCTTGAGAACATCAAAGATGCCATAGAAACATATCTGGCCGCAATCGAGGAACTTGCTAAAGACAAGGAAAGCCGCTTCGTCGAGGTTGCGGTATAAGCATGCCCAAACTACCCGATGTGTCCCATTCAAGAGCCGTGAATGCGTTTGAAAAAGCGGGGTTTCGAGTGATCCGGCAGGGAAAACATATTTCCATGTCGAACGGAGAGCGTATCATCATTATACCCCGGGCGAATCCGGTGGATGCTTTCACGATGGGCGGAATTATTAAAGACGCCGGAATGACTGTGGAAGAATTCAAGAAACTATTATAGATAGCCGACTAAATAAGAATCTGCCGATTGCTTTCTAGCGCCCCCTCCGTCTGCCTCAATAGTAGTACCATATCGTCCTGTACTTGCTCACGTCCTCTCCGTTCTTCTCCAGCCGCCTCAGATAGTCGTATATCGACACATCCGCATGCGTATACGTGTCCACCAGCGAGAGCTGTTTCTCCCACGGATGAAACTCGTACACCCGCCTGCCGTCCGGCAGTATCGCTATGATATCGTGATGCTGCCGCGCGCGCAGATAGTTCTTTCCGAGGCCCGGCACGTTGAACACCACCTCGTCCGTTCTCACCGTTCCGGGCATCAGCCGCGCCTCCTCCTTCTGCTCCTGCAGCAGACGGGCTATCGGCGCTCGATAGTCGTCCGTTTCCTCCTTGCCCTTCGTGTTGAACGTGTAGTACGGGGCCACCCCTATCAGCCTCAGCATCGACCTCAGCGCGCTCGCCTCGAACCTCCTCGAATTGTGCAGCGTGAACACAAGCTGGTTCAACACCTCCATCCCGTATGACCTGAACTTCTGGACCGCCCCCATCGACTGCGGCGTTATCTCGTACGGATGCTCGAAATGCGTGACTATGCACACCTCCCGAAATCCCGGCTGGTGAAACCTGTTTATCGCCCTGACCAGCTTGTCCGTTATCCTTTGCGGCATCGTCACAGGCGTGCGCGTGCCAATCCTCACCCGGTCGATGTGGTCTATCTTCGCCAGCCGGTACAACAGGTTCTCCACCTTGCGGTCCGACAACAGCAGCGGGTCCCCCCCCGTGATGAGAACCTCTTTTATCTCAGGCGTCTGCGCTATCCACGCGATCGCCTCCTTCATCTTGTCCTCCGCCACCTCCGCGTCCGGGTCGTAAACATCCGTTATCTCCCAGTTCCTCTGGCAGTAAACGCATATCTGCGGGCAAGTCAGCAACGGCTTCAGGATTACTATCATCGGATACCTGCGCGTCACCGCCTCGATGGGGGACGTGTCTTTTTCAAGCATGAAATCCATCGAACTCTCCCCGCATCCCTTCATGTCCCGAAGCGTCGTCACATAATGCTTCGAGGGAAGCACCTGCGCCCTCACCGCCTGATCCCTCCCAAGCCCCGGCTTGTAATCCATCAGCGACAGATAGTACGGCGTTATCCCGAATGGAACGCCATTCTCGTTCGCCAGCTTAACTCCCTCGTATTCTTCTTCCGTCAGCCGCACCAGTTTCCTGAGCGTATCCGCGTCCCGGATTATGTTCCTGACGTGCCACTTCCAGTCGTCCCACTCATAGTCCGTCGCTCTGAAATATTTCATTATCCTAGCCTTGTTCAGGCTTCGCTTGCGGATCACCCCGGTGTCCAGCCCGGAAACATAACGGCTCATCAGCCTCTGCGCCTCCGCCGCTATGCCCGACAACTCCTCCGACCTCAGCAGCGCCGCCTCCCTGCCCTTGCGCTTTGAATGCTCCGGATAACCGCCTTCATACAAGTTCGACTTTCCGGCGATCCCCCTAATAAGGTGCTCCACTTCCTCTAGGAATCCCGGAGATGGAATTTCCACTCCCTCTGGAGCCTCTTCCTCGTTGATTATCTGATTCAGATAATAGAGCATGCCGAACCCGGCCTGCTTCTCGTTTCTTGTGGCCGTCAACGCCCTCAACGCCATCGCCGCGTCCTTCACCACAATCCATTCGAGAGGAGATATTTCCGGGTCCTTCTCTATAACGCTTTCGAGAATGTGCGACAAGCGCGCGTTCAGTTTCGCCCGCTTCTCTTCAAGCGCATCCGCCGACAACATTATCTCCTTCACCGACGGCTCTATCTCCAGTATCCTCAACAGCCTTTCCTTTGCCGCTTTCCATCTCATAAACAGCCCTCCCCGCGTCGTTTCCGCCGCCCCCGTTTTCGAGCAACGCCAATGGCATTTCTGAATTTCAGCTTCCTTCAGAAAGCTTGACGCCGCATATATTAAGCAGATTGCCCGAAGAGGCGCGACATATAATTATAACCCAAAACGCGGCGCGCGCCAACCCCGCGCGGCTCTTGTCTTTTTTGCTTTTCAGCAATCGCGGCCCGCGCGCGCCGTCGCGCCGCCGGGCTGGGGCTTCGATTCCCGCCATCTTTCCCCGGTTGCCCGCCGCGCCCGGATGTGCTACCTTTCATCTCATGAGAACTATGGGCATTGACTACGGCGGCGCAAGACTCGGCATCGCCGTCAGCGACGATTCCGGCGTCATCGCCTTTCCCTTCTCAGTCGTCCCCACAAGAGGCGACGTCAGGAAAGCCCTAGCCGACATCGTCAGCGAAAAAAATGTCGACCGCTTCGTTGTCGGATACCCGCTAGACCGCGAAGGCAACCCCGGCCCCGCCGCCGCAAGAGTCGAAGCTTTCGCTGAACGGCTCCGCCGCTGGTTCGGCTTTGACGTCGTCCTGTGGGACGAGCGCTACACCACCGCGCAAGCCTCCGCCGCCGTCCGCAAATCCGGCAGCCGCGAACAAAAAGGCCAGAACGACATGGCCGCCGCCTCCATCCTTCTCCAGTCTTGGCTCGACGCAAACCCCCGCCCCTAACCCCCGCCTCTTTCTATCAAGCGCCGATCTAGTCTCATCGTTTTCTAATGGCTGTAACTACCAGCAAACAGAAACTTGTGATTTATGTAAAAAGCGGAAGAAGTTTTTAATTCCGTTGAGGATAAAAACACAGGCGACCATCGGCGGAGTGTCGCCCACAATCGACAGATTTTCGCAGTCTTTTCAGATTTTGTAAACTTCTCTTCTATGCCCGACATGCCGTATAAGGATGGTTTCTTTGTCGAATGTATATATAATTCTCCATGCGCCGACTCTCAACTTATACGTTCCCTCGAATTCGCCGCTTAGCGGTTCGGGGATGATATTCTCAAAACTTTGGGAAAACCAAGCGATCTTTTTCAGGATTCTCTTTCCAACCGTTTTGTCGAGTTGATTCAAATCTTCCAGCGCTTCCTCGGTCCATTCGATATCAATCAAACTTCTCCACCACCTCCCGGTGAGAGACACGTCTCGAATTGGAGGATAGTCTTTTTCTTAGTTCTTCTTTAAAATCCTCTCTCAGTTCCAGCCCGGCATCGGGATCGCCGAAAACCTCGAGAATCTTCTGCTCGATTAGGTTCTCAAGATCGTCAAGACTCATAGCGCCTATGGTTTTCACGATGTCCTCCCTTTAATCAGCTTTTCATTTCTTTAGTTTTATTATACGCTTTTAATTCACATTAAGATAGTTTGTATTTAGCCAGCTTTAACCCGAATCCGTCGTTAAGATTCGGGAGCGATTGTTCAGAGCGGATGAAATGCGAGGCGCAAGGCGCATTTTTGCAGTAGGGGCGGGGTTGCCCCGCCCCAAATTATCATAGTTATTGGGCGCGGAAACCGCGCCCCTACTGAACAAAAAAAATATGGCGTCAACGAAGCAGTTCGCCGCTATGAAAATCGCCCCGGTTCGTCGGCTCTACAGACGAATCCGGGTTGAAATTCATAAAGAAATGGCGATGCTTGATTGCTCGTTTTCAACAAAACGGCATTCAGAGGAATTTCTTATTGGGTCGCATCGGCGTCCTTGAGCTGTCTGCCGAGAGTGAGCAAGATGTAAATAATCCAGATAATCATGAACACATGCAGCGCGTCATTGTCGGAAAACCAGATGCCGCGCTTCCACAGTTCCTGAGTTAGACCCGTAGTCATATATGCAAAATACGCCCCTGTTGTAATGATAAGCCATATCCCCGCGCCAAGCATCGAGCGATCCATCGCGTCTTTGAGCCTGCGGAATCTCGAGCCGCAGAGGGCGAAAAGTATCAATAGATTCGGCGCGGAAAAAAGAACCATAAGCTCGAATGAAATCATGAATCTGACAGGGACCAGCGCCCCGATTGCCGTGACCGTGAAATGCGCCGCCGCGTTTGCGGCCGCATACGCTATGAGCGCCTTCCTCAGTTTCCCGGCGGCGCAGGCATACGCCAACGCTATCAGCATGGCGTCCATGCTCGCCGCCTGAAGCGTCAGGTATGCCACTTCCCACCAGCTTGTCCAAACGCACACGTCGCGCCCGGCGCATTTAATCTCGTAGCCGAACGCCTGATAACTTGTGCCCGCCGAAATTGCCGCAGCCCCTCCAAGCAATAGCGCCACGCCCCACCACACTCGTGAACGCTGGCCTGCCCGGGTTCGCATGAAATAGAATCCCGCCGCAATCCACAACAACCCCAGAATATATACAATTGCCGATGATGTCGGCTGGTTGAGAATGAAATCCGTTCCGAAAAAGCTGATATTCACGCATGGCTGACTGTCGCAAAACGCCTGCGGCGTCACAGGCGGATTGCTGAGCAACGTGTCCAGACGACTTAAAACCGCGACTCCAAACATCGGTTAGTCTCCTATAATACGATATTATCACAGCCCTCGCCCTATTCGGCAAACCGTTCAAACATTTCATAGACAACCCGTATAAGCGCCTCTCCGCGCGCGCCTCACGAGGAAAACAACATTCTTTCATTTCTGATTATTTTTAATTGAAAGCGATAGTTGGTATGAATTTGTGATTACTGTGAAAAACAAGGAAACCCGTAGTCTCGTTAAAATTAAAAAACGATATCCGTTCGGGAGCTAAAGTATCAGAAAATCTTCCTGCTTGATTTCCGCTTGTTTAATAATTGCCCGAACCGTTCCCTCCGGAATGTCTCCCGGATGATTCGGAACAGTTGTCCTTGCTCGCGTGTTGGGATTCCACCAGATCTCGTGGCTTCCCTTTGCAAAACGATCAAACTCAAATCCTGCCTTCTTCAACCTGCGTATGATTTCTTTGTATTTGAAGCCCGCAAGCGATCCCATTAACCAATACCAACGGCAATATCAACGACTATTTCCTCGTCGGGTTTTTTAATGCCGGGAGGCAGCGGATCGCCGTGTTCCTCGTATGATTCTATAATTTTTCTTGCAACATCATGTGCTATTTCCATGGTTTCGGATAACGTCCTTCCCTGCGCAACAAGACCTGGAAGCAAGGGGCTTGTGGCAACATATCCACCTTCTTCAAGGGCTTCAATATGAAGTTTCAAGCATATTTCCGCCATAACTCCCTCCAATCAGATTATACGACAGTCAGTCTGTTTCACCGGCCAATTCCAAACACCGCCCCTGATTCTTTCCGGCGCGTCGTCCGCGAAGATGAAATTCCATACCAATGACTTGATATTGAGTTCATATTCTTCATAGTTTTATTTTACTTCAATCCGGGGTTTCTTTCCAGCGCGTTGGTTATTGCCAGCATCCGGTTCGGTGGCAGGCAGGAACCATTTTGCAAGTTACTGTGTCCCTCAAATTCAGAAACACATGGAACTAGGCAATGAATCGCGGCTCTCCAGATCCTAATTATATGTGATATCCCACAGCCTTCTATGGTAAAATTTAGCAAGAACTCTCGACACAAAAGCAGCTCGTGGAAAAGGAGAGGACATGAACAATTCTTCAAAATTACCGATAGTGATCGCCGCTATGTTCGTATTCCTTATAGGAGCATGTCGCGCGGACGATAGCGCGCCGGTAATCGAATATAGGGTGACAATGCCGAAAGAAATGAAAAAGACTCTTGAAGAATACTACCCGGACTTCAAAGTTTGGGATCAATCCGATTTTGCTCCTGTCATTATAAATGACATTTATGTTTTCTCCGCGAAACAGACGCCATCAACTGTTATAGCGGACTTCAATGGCGATGGTGTAAAAGATATCGCTCTTTTCGGCTACGATAACACTCATATGCGTGTTATTTGTATTATGTCAAATGGCATTGCTTTCAGAGCTTTTGAGATAGTGAGTTATGAGCTTAAAGAAACTGGTCATCCTCTGATTAGTTCCAAGCCTGAAACAATGTATTCTGGAGTAAATACTTACTTAATTTATAGTTCGCCGGGTATTGTTGATTCTCCTCATGAGGAAACAAGCCTTGTATTAAAAACAGATGCTTTTGAAATTGTCCATTTTGAATGTTCATCAAGGATGATATATTTTCAAGATGAAACTTTCCACGAATACTGGACGGCTGATTGAAAAAAAACGCCTTTTGATTCGCCCCACATTGTTCTAGCTTGATTTCTAAAAAAATGTCTTGAAACTCTCGGCATTTCAGCAAATTATCCGCATGCGCTTTATTGCAGCAACATTTGTCCGGATTTTCACTGATATGGGATGATTCTTGTGTGTCGCCAGCATTGACAGTCGCTTTTCGACGCGGGGCATGACAACAGGCGCGGGTTTTGTCGGCGCAAAACGCCTGCGGCGTCACAGGCGGATTGCTTAGCAACGTGCCCAGACGACTGAAAACCGCAACCCCATACATCGGCTAGTCTCCTATAACGCATTATTATTGCAATCCTTGCTTCTTTCGGCAAATCGTTCAAAAACATCTCCCATGCCTCGTTTTCTATGTTAAAGCGATATTTCATCGCGTGCGCGATTCGCAGCGAGTATTTGTCATTCTTCGCCGAATCAACGGCTAATATCATATTGACGAAAAGCGGGGACAGGCATCGCTGAGATACGCGCTGCATGTTGCCGTTTTCTTCTCGACCGCCTTTTTAATGCTCCCTGCGCTTTCCACACAATGAGAACAAGTTTCTTAGGCGGAGTGTCAACTTTTGTCCATTGTTGTGTTTAAGAATATTATGCTTACAATCTAGCTACAGGCAGTTGCCAACATAAGCAGTGAATGTTTTGCGCAAGTCGATTGCCACGAGATCGCTCAAAGCGGCATTAGCGCGCTCGCCGATTCAGCGGCGCCAATCAATTTTGCGAGTTGTCACCCACGGCGACGCTGTGAAACATGTCGCGCTCTTGATTGCGACAAAAGGAGATTTGAAATGAGCCTTAAAAAAGGCGATTCTTGCATTATCATCAAAGACGGACGGGCCTCCGCAAACCGCGCGGACATCCCCACAGGAGCGCTGGTCGCGATTTGCGATGTCGGGAGCGACGCGAACTTCGCTCCCGTCGTCACGGAGGACGGAAACAGCGGGTTGATTCAAACATCCCTTTTGTTCAAGGAAGGCGACAACGTGGAAGTGACGCTGCCCGGCAAAGACATCATGCGAGGAGCGATCTGCGAAGTGAAAAAGAATGAAATAACGATCGCCCTCAAAGACGGCTCTCTGCGCGGGATCGCGATCGATTATCGAGTCATAGTCACAAAAACATGATTTTATCCGACATTCCCGACATCGAATTATGAATCTGTGTTGACAGTCGCTTTTCGACGCGTGGCATTACAACGGGCGCGGATTTTGTTGGTCACAAAACGCCATGCGGCGGCCCAGCGTCGCTTTCGCGCGTTCACGCGAACGACGCTGTCAGACACAACCGTTTGGCCGGCTTTTACTCTTCGTCTTCTTTTTTCTTTTCGACTTTGGCGATGATTTCTTCGGCGATTTCAGCGGCTTTGGCGTTGACTTTGCGGATGATGTCGTAAACGCCGCCGATTGTTTTCTGCTGGATGTCCTTTATCCCTTTCGCCGGCTCCTCAAGCCCTTCTATGCTTTCAAGGACTTCGAGCGGAAGCTTGGCGATGGACAAGTGAATCTCTTCGACGGATGTTGCGCCCTTGTCGACGAATTCCTGCACAAGGTCTTTCAGTTCTCTAATCGTTCCCATGTTTCCTCCATAAAAACTCGCCCAATTTTTTCGGGTCTAATTTTTTAATTATACATCCCCGCGCCGGATAATGACAGGACGCGTTCAAAGACCACAGGGACATGTCCGACGCTTGCCGTCTTGCCCCTCAATCATAAGCTGGCTTTTCACCATGGATTGTTATTGGAAAGTTGACATCGATCTTGAGTTTAATGCTACATGGTTCGCGGAGGCTTGCTGTTGTTGTTTTGATATTGCAAATTGTAAGCACTATATTTGTTGTGTGTCTGATAAATCTCTCGTATTCTTTTTTTCCTTGTCAATCTCTGAGCTTCCCCCCAAAAACTGGACAGAGGTTTAAGGTGGAAACCGTGGTGGTGTAGAATCCAGTTTTGGAGGGATGAGCGATGAGGAAGAAATTCACCCCAGCGTTCAAGGCCAAGGTGGCGCTTGAGGCGCTGAAGGGGC